>JAINDK010000024.1 GCA_019931185.1 Bryobacter sp. CoA8 C33 | reverse complement strand
AGGCTCTCGACGGATATGTAGACCACCACAATGAGGAGCCCAAACCCTTCATCTGGACCGCCAGCGCTCAGGATATCCTTGCCAAAGTCATGCGGGCACAGAGCGCACTGAATAACAGGCAGACTGTTTGAAGCACACCATTAGTATACATTTGTAACCTATTTCGCTGGGCAGCGGAGCAATAAAGCGAGGCTCGATGTGTGGTGGGTTCTAGGAGTGGGCGGTGTCGAGCAGGGCGGGAAGCAGCAGGAGGACGCAGACGAGAGCGGAGGCGGCGGTGAGGGCGAGGAGGATGCCGAAGTAGGCGGTGGGGAGGAAGGGGCTGAGGCCGAAGAGGGCAAAGCCGCAGGAGACGGCGAGGCTGGTGATGGCGATGGGGCGGGCGAGTTGGAGGAGGGTCTGGTAGTTGGCCTCGGCGGGGGGGACGAGGGCGAGGGTGTTGTGGAAGTGGTGATAGTAGTGAATCGAGTCGTCGACGATGAGGCCGAGGGCGATGCCGGCGACGGTGACGGTGGCGGTGTTGAGGGGGATGCCGGCAAAGCCCATGATGCCGAGGGTGGAGGCGATGGGAATGAGGTTGGGAATCAGAATGACAGTGGCGGCGCGGAAGCTACGGAAGGCAATGAGAATGGCGAGGGCGACGATGACGAGGGCGGTGGCGAAGGACTGGATCTGCGTTTGGAGCAGGAGGAACTGGCCTTCGATGAGCAGGGGAGTAGCGCCGGTGATGGAGCTGGTGAGGCCGGGAGAAACCGGGGCCGCGGCGAGGCGGCGGCGGAGGCGCTCGATGAGTTCGTAGACCTCATTGGTGGAGGCGGTGGTAGTGAGTAGGGTGGTGCGGAGGGTGATTTGGTTGCCTTCGAGACGGACGAAGGCGTGGAGGGCGGGGGGGAGGTCGCCGGCGTCGAGGGCCTCACGGAGTTCGGCGGCGGTCATGACGAGTTCGAGATCGTGGCCGCGGGAGGGTTCGATGAGGACGGAGACGACCTGGCGGGCGAGGGGTTCGTCCTGAAGGATTTGCGCGAAGAAGCGGCGGTAGGTGGAGAGGGAAGCATCGGTGAGGAGGGCGTTGCGGGGGCCGGAGAGAACGATGTCGACGGGGGTGAGGCCGAGGAGGTGTTTTTCGATGGCGCGGTAGTTCTGGGGGACGCGATGGGAGGCGGGGAAGAACTCGAGGATGTGGGAATCGACGCGGATGAGGGTGATGCCGTAGACGGACAGGAGGAGAACGAGAGTGGATGCCAGGAGGATGAGGCGGCGGCGGGAGGCGATGAAGCGGGACAGGGAGAGGGCGCGGGCGGGGGTCCAAGAGGATTGGGCCTCGACGCCGTGGGGGACGACGTGGGGGCTGAGGGAGAGGAGGGCGGGAAAGAGAGTGAAGCTGAGGGCGAAGCAGAACAGGACGCCGGCGGCGGTGAAGAGGCCGAGATCGCGGACGGGGGCGATGGAGGAAGTGGCGAGGGAGAGAAAACCGGCGGCGGTGGTGAGGGCGCAGAAGAGGCTGGGCGTGAAGACCTGGCGGAGGGCGGTGGGCCAGGCCTCGCGGGGAGGAGTGCCGGCGGGGAGGTGGTGGTAGGCCGAGAGCGTGTGCATGGCCTGGGTGATGACGCAGACGGCGAGGATGGCGGGCAGGATGACGACGACGAGGTTGAGGGGGCGGCTGAAGAGACCGAGCAAGCCGAGGGACCAGGTGCTGGCGACGGCAATGACGAGGAGAACGGCGGCGAGGGCGCGCCACTCGCGAGTGGTGAAATAGAGCACGGCGCAGAGCACGAGGGCGACAATGGGGCCCATGGTGAGGAGGGAATCGCGAGAGCCGGTATCGAGGTCGTGGGTGATGACGGCGGTGCCGGCCAGGGAGAAGGCGCCGAGGGGGGTGGCGTGGAGGAGGCGCTCGAGGCGCTCGACGAGGGCGCTTTTTTGCGCGACGGGCATGCCGTCCTGGGGAATGATGACGAAGGCGGCGTGGCGGCGGTCTTCGCTTTCGAGGAAGGCGGCCATGGGGGGAGAGGGGCCTTCGGATTCAGTTTCGGCGAAAGGGGGAGCGATGACGAGGGAGACGCCGGGAACGGCGGCGATTTGCTGTTGGAGTTGACGCCAGAGGGCGGGGCGCTGGTAGAGGTTTTCGCCTTCGATGGCGGCGACGAGGAGGGCGCCGTCGCCAAATTGGGAGCGGAATTGGGCAAGGGCGCGCATGCCGGGGGAGTTGGAGGGGAGCCAGGATTCTGGTGTGTTGTCGAAGCGGATCTGCCGCAAGGGGAGGGCGAGGGCGGCGGTGAGCAGGAGGGTGAGCAGGAAGGCTGGGATGGGGCGTGGCACGGGGGTGGATCTTTGGAATGAGTGCGAAATTGTTGGATGATAGTGGTGTGCAGTACCTGATTGTAGCGGGATTGATGGCCAGTGGGTTGATGGCGCAGACCTGTGGGGTGACGCTGGTGGCACAGGGAGTGAACGGGAGCAAGGGCGTGGTGGGGTTTGTGCTGTTTGAAGGGCCGGAGGGATGGCCGGAGAGCCGGGATCAGGGAGTGAAGTCGGGGGCGGCGCCGGCGCGATTGGGGAATGTGGAACTGAGGTTGACGGGAATCCAGCCTGGACGTTATGCAGTGGTGGCGCTGCACGATGAGAACGAGAACAAGAAGGTAGACAAGAAGGCAAGCGGCCGGCCAAAGGAAGGATTTGGCATTTCGCGGAATCCGAAGATGGGCTTGAAGACGCCGAAGTTTGAATCGGCGGTGATGGACATTAGCTGTAATGCGCGCGTCGAGATGCAGATGCGGTATCCGAAGAAAGACGAGGAGAAGTAAATGAAACATTGGATCGGGATGATGATGCTGGCGGGCGTGCTGGCGGGACAGGATCTGGCGGGGACGTGGCAGTTGAGCTCGCGGGACGGTGACGGAAACCCGGTGAACAGCGAGTTGACGCTCCGCGAGGAGGGTGGGGAGTTGAAGGGTGTGCTGAAGCTGCGCAACGCGGCCATGGAGGTGAAGCGGATCAAGCGGGATGGGGCGAAGGTGGTGTTTGAGATTGCGTGGGAGGACGCCTTGATTGCGGTGGAATTGGCGGCGTTGGAGGAGGGAAAGTTGGCGGGCAAGTGGAGAGCGGGGGACGATGAGGGAGCGATCACGGGGGTGAAGGCCGGTGGGGACTGGGCGGGGGTATGGAAGCTAATGGCAACGCGGCCGAATGGAGGGCAGACGGCGATTGAATTGGAGGTGAAGGGGGACGCGGCGGCGTTCAAGACGGCGGAGGGGCAGGAGATTGGGGCACGGGATCTGAAGATCGCCGGTAACGAGTTGAGCGTGGATCTAGTACTGCCGGAGGCGACCGTCAGGGTGGTGTTGAAGCGGGAAGGCGGGCAAATCAAGGGCACCTACTCGCTGGGGGATGGGACGAGCGGACCGATTGAGGGAAGGCGCTGAAGCGGCTTAGCCGAGGAGACGGGCGAGACGGGAGCCGGGCACAACGATGGTTTCGTTGCGCTCGGGACCGTTCGAGACGCAACCGATCTCGACGCCGGTTTTTTCTTCGAGGAATTTGAGGTAATCGATGGCGTGAGGGGGCATGTGTTCGAGGGAAGCGACGCCCTTGGTGGAGGTTTTCCAGCCGGGCAGGGATTCATAGACGGGGCGGATGCGAGCGACCTCATCGTTGGTGGCGGGCATGCCGGAGACGCGTTGTCCATCGACTTCGTAGGCGACGCAGACGGGGATCTCGTCGAGGCCATCGAGGACATCGAGCTTGGTGATGATGAGGCTGTCGAAGCCATTGATGAGGGCAGTGTAGTGGAGCAGGGGGACATCGAACCAGCCGCAGCGGCGGGGGCGGCCGGTGACGGAGCCGAACTCGTTGCCGACTTTGCGGATGTGATCAGCGGCGGGGCCTTCGATTTCACTGGGGAAGGGGCCGGCGCCGACGCGGGTGATGTAGGCCTTGGAGACGCCGATGATGCCATTGATGGCGGTGGGGGGGATACCGGCGCCGGTGCAGGCGCCGCCGGCGCTGGCATTGGAGCTGGTGACGAAGGGGTAGGTACCGTGGTCGATGTCGAGCATGGTGCCTTGGGCGCCTTCAAAGAGAACGTTTTTGCCGGCGCGCATGGCCTGAGTGACGTAGCTTGAGGTATCGCAGACGAGGGGGCGGAGGCGCTCAGTGTATTGGCGGTACTGCTCGAGGATGAGATCGAAGTCGATGGCTTCCGAGACGGAAAAAGCGCGGGCGAGGATCATCTTGTCTTCAGACAGGTTGCGGTAAAGGGTCTCGAAGCCCTGGGGTGAGACGAGGTCGGCCATGCGGATGCCGCGGCGGCCGATTTTGTCTTCGTAGCAGGGGCCGATGCCGCGGGCGGTGGTGCCGATAGCGGTGCGGCCCTGGCGGGCCTCGCTGACTTTTTCAACCATGCGATGGAAGGGAAAAATAACGTGGGCGCGGTTGGAAATGAGCAATTGGGAGCGGACATCGACGCCGGCGGTTTCGAGAGTTTCGATTTCCTGCATGAGGGCAGCGGGGTCGACGACGACGCCATTGCCGATGACGGCCTTAACGCCGGGGCGGAGGATGCCGCTGGGGATGAGCTTGAGGACGAATTTTTTTTGACCGATGTAGACGGTGTGACCGGCGTTGTGTCCTCCCTGGTAGCGAACGACGAGGTCGAAGCGGTCTGAGAACAGGTCGACGATTTTGCCTTTACCCTCATCGCCCCATTGGGCGCCGAGCACGATTAGATTTGCCATGTGGATGAGTCCAAATCTCTTATTCTATCGCGTACACTGAAGGTTTAACCTCTCCAAATGAAGTTACATGAGCTTTTCGTCGCACTGGGGGAAGAAGCCTTCCGCTCCCAACTGCGCGGCATATCGATGGGCACGCTGCGGACGTACCAGATTTTCGACCGGGTGAAGACGCGTTGTCATCTGGCGAAGCTGAACACGGAGAACCTGCGGGCAGCGAGCGGACGGCTGTGGGAAAGGCTGAAATCGGGCGAGGAAGAACTGGCGCTCGAGCTGAGCCAAGCGGTGCTGGTATCGCAGATGAAGCTGATCGTGGATGTGCTGAATTTCTTTGAAATTCCGCACGAAGACGGCTTTTTCGCCAAGGAAACGGAGCCGCGGAATTATCTGAAGGACGGCTGGCAGGAAGCGGCCTACGAGCGTTTCAAGGGCGAGTATCCGGCGGCGCTGCTGGTGTTTTACCTGAACCATCTGGCGCATGAGATGGACGAGAATAGCCTGGTGTTCCAGCCTGCGTCATGATCGGGCGGATTGAAGAATTGGCCGGGCAGACGCTCGGGCGGGTGCGCGAGGCGGGGACGCCCGAGGAATTGGAGGCGGTGCGCGTTGAGGTACTGGGGCGCAAGGGGAGCCTGGCGGAATTCGGCAAGCTGATGGGCAAGCTGAGCCCGGAGGAGCGGGTGGCGGCGGGCAAGGCGCTGAACAGCGCGAAGACGTCGCTTGAGGCGGCCTATGAACTGAAGAAGACGGCGTTTGAGAGCGCGGCGCTCGAGGCGCGATTGGCGAGGGAATGGGTGGATCTGACGATGCCGCCGCCGGGGATCGTACCCGGGAGTCTGCATCCGCTGACGCGGATACAAAACGAGATTGAATCGCTGTTTTTCTCGATGGGGTTCGCGGCGCTGGACGGGCCGGAGGTGGAGACGGAATTTCATAACTTCGATGCCCTGAACATCCCGCCGGACCATCCGGCGCGGGATATGCAGGACACGTTTTGGCTGGAGGGGGGGCATCTGCTGCGGACGCACACCTCACCGGTGCAGGTGCGGGGGATGCAGAGGCTGGGTCCGCCGCTGCGGATGATCGCGCCGGGGCGGGTGTTTCGCAACGAAGAAGTGGACCCGTCGCACGAGCATACGTTTTATCAGCTGGAAGGGATGATGGTGGACCGCGAAGTATCGATCGCGCACCTGTTGTACTTCATGAAGACGCTGCTGGGGGGAATCTTCGGGCGCGAGGTGACGGTGCGGCTGCGGCCGGGCTTTTTCCCGTTCGTTGAGCCGGGCTTTGAGCTGGATATACAGTGCATGGTGTGCGGCGGGGAAGGCTGCCCGGTGTGCAAGCACTCGGGGTGGGTGGAATTGCTGCCCTGCGGACTGGTGCACCCGAATGTGCTGCGGGCGGGGGGCATCAACCCGGACGAGTATGGGGGCTTCGCCTTCGGGCTGGGGCTGACGCGGCTGGTGATGATGCGGTACCTGATTGACGACATACGCTGGTTGCAGAGTGGCGACCTGCGCTTTTTGAAACAGTTTTAGGAGCCCGGAAAGCGTGAAGTTCTCCTACCAATGGTTGTCGGAACTGGTCGAAGACCTGGACATTGACGCGCAGGAATTAGCCCGGCGCATTACTCTGCATACGGCGGAGAGCGAGGGTGTGGAAGTGCATGGAACGCTGCTCAAGGGCGCCTGCCCGGCGACGGTGTTGAGCGTGGAGCCGATTGCGAACAGCCACAACGGGAAGGCGGAAGTGGAGACGGAAGCGTACGGGCGGAAGACGCTGGTGTGCGGGGCGCCGAACTGCCGGGAGGGTTTGCGGACGGTGTATGTGCCGCTGGGAGTGAAGCGGGTGAGCGGAATCGACAGCGACGGGATGCTGGCGAGCGCGGCGGAGCTGGGGATTAGCGGCGATGACGAGGGGGTTCTGGAACTCGAGGGGGAGTTGAATCTCGAGGCGGACACGATCATAGAGATCGACAACAAGAGTCTGACGCACCGGCCGGACCTGTGGGGCCATTACGGGATGGCGCGGGAGGTGGCGGCGGTTCTCGGCAAGCCGCTGGTGGACCCGGTGAGCCTGGAGATGCTGCCGCAAGGGCCGGGGGCGGTGGGGGTAGAGATCCGCGAGTATGGACTGTGTCCGCGGTATACGGCGCAGTTGTTTGAAGGGGTGAAGGTGGGGCCGTCGCCGCTGTGGCTGCAGTACCGGCTGGAGAGCATCGGGCTGAGGACGATTAACAACATCGTGGACGTGACGAACTGGATTCTGGCGGAGCTGCCGCAGCCGACGCATGCGTTTGACGCGGACAAGATCCGTGGGCGGATTCTTGTGCGGCGGGCGGAAGAGGGCGAGAAGCTGTTGGCACTGAACGGGGAGGAGTATGTGCTGACGGCGGAGGATCTGGTGATTGCCGATGAGGGTGGGGCGATTGCGATTGCGGGGGTGATCGGGGGGAAGGATTCGGCGATTGGGCCGGAGACGACGCGCGTGGTGTTTGAAAGCGCGAACTTTCATGCCAGTGCGGTGCGCAAGACGAGCGCACGATTGAAGCTGCGGACGGATGCGTCGATGCGGTTTGAGAAGGCACAGGACCCGCACAATACGCTGCGGGCGATTGCGCGGGCGGCGGAGCTGTTTGAGCTGGTGTCGCCGGGCGTAGTGGCTGTGGGCGGGCCGACGGATGTACATGGGGAGCTGGCGGCGGCGCCGGTGATTCCCCTTGATCTGGGGTGGCTCAAGCGGAAGCTGGGCCGCGAGATCGAGAAGCAGGAAGTGATCGGGATTCTTGAGCGGCTGGCGTTTGGCGTTGCGGACGAGGGCGAGGCGCTGGCGGTAACGGTGCCGAGCTGGCGAGCGACGAAGGATATTTCGATTCCCGATGATCTGGTGGAAGAAGTGGGGCGGATGGTGGGTTATGAGACGATTCCGCCGGTGGCGCCGGCGATGCCGGTGACGCCGCCGCCGGTGAATCTGGAGCGGCGTTTTTACAATGAGTTGCGTGGAGTGGCAAGCCAGCAGGGATTTACCGAGGTTTATAACTATTCGTTTGTGAGCGAGGCGCAGGCGGCGCGGCTGGGCGTGCCGGTGGAGGGGCATGTGCGCGTGCTGAACCCGATTGCGAGCGATCAGGGATTGCTGCGGACGACGCTGCTGCACGGGGTATTGAAGAATTTCGAGGAGAACCGTAAGCACTTTGACGAGTTCCGGTTCTTTGAGATCGGCAAGGAAATACACAAGCAGCCGGAGGGATTGCCGAGGGAATTGGGGCATCTGGTGGCGGGATTGTATGCGCATGGGGGGGATGGCGTAGCGGGACTGAGGGAGTTGCAGCGGCTGGCGCGGGCGATGGCGCCGGGGATGCGATTTGAGCCGACGGCTGAGGTGCGGGCGTATGAGCATCCGCTGCGGAGCGTGAACGTGTATCTGGGTGAGGCGCTGGTGGGGCGGATATTTGAGTTTCATCCGCGGTGGATGGAAGAGGGACGGGCAGCGGTGCTGGACCTGAATCTGGGGCCGCTGGCGTGCGCGATGGCGGGGATAGCGAAGCAGTATCAGCCGGTGAGGCGATACCCGGCGAGCGAGTTTGATTTGAGCGTGCTGGCGGGGGAGCGGACTTTTGCCGGGACGGTGGAGAAGGCGCTCGGGAGCGCACGGGGGGAAGCGGTGGAACGGATCGAGTTTTTGACCGAGTACGAACTGCCGGACGGGAGGCGGAGCTTGTCGTTCCGCGTGACGGTGGCGCGGCAGGACCGGACGCTGACGCAGGAGGAAATTTCCGCGCAAAGGGAGGCGATGATCGGGGCGATTCGCGAGGCGGGTTTTGAACTCCGCTAGCTAGCGGGCCAGCGGGTAGGTGAGGCCTTCCATGAGCCAGTCGCGATTGAGCTGGACGGCCTCGGTGAGGGTGCGGACGAGTTCGTCGCGTTTTTCAAAGAGGCGGTATCCAGAGCGCGGGCGGAGATAGCCGCGGGCCTGGGGGTGCTGAGCGAAGAGCTGCTCTTCGCCGATTTCGGCGGCCAAATGTTCGTAGCGGGCGCGGTTGTCGAGCAAGGCTTTGACCAGGAAGGGCATGAGCAGGGAGTAATCACACTGGAGGCTCTCGGTGGCTTCGGTATAGGTATCCTTGTCGACCTTGCCCCAGGTGACGGCTTCGGCGGGGAAGCAACTGGACAGGGAGCCGTCGGTGACGGGAGCGGTGACAATCTGGACGTCGAAATTATAGCCGCGGACGTTGGGCAGGCCGAGGATCTGGCCGAGGGCGGGTTCGGGCTGGAGGTTGAAATTCTTGGGAACGCCGCCGCCGAGCACGAGCGTGGCGAGGGCTTGGACGGGGTTCTGGAAGAGTCCCCAGTAGTGGTAGGCGCAGGCCTCGAAGACTTCGGCGTGGAGATCAAGATCGAAGCCATATTCGTCGATGAGGCCGGCTTTGCGCATGGCCCAGAGCTTCATGGAATTGAGAAAGACGCTGCCGTCACCGGGGGCGCCGACGAAGACGGGAATGGCGAGGCGGTGGCAGGCGGCCAGAAGGCCTTCTTCGACGCCGTTTGAGCGTTCCTGGGCGCTGTAGAAGCGGCCGAGGAGGTGGCGGAGCTCGGTGCCGGTCATCTTGTGCTGGAAGTCGGGGAGTTGGAGCATGGCGGTGAGGAAGCGGTCCTGATCGAGCAGGACGTCTTCATCGAAAGCCATGTCGGTGACGCGGATGGTGCGCTCGTCGCGGAGGGCGCCGTCGTCACCAAAAATGGGAACTTCGTGGACGGGATCGCGGTGGCCATTCAAGCTGCGGTGGCCGTCGTGGTAGCAGACGGCATCGGTGGTGGAGAGGTAGGCGACCCAACCGGTTTCGAGCAAGGGGAGGAGCCAGGTCTGGTGCTGGCCGCTGACGGTGACGGGCCCGGCGATGGCGACAGTAAGAGGGCAGCCCATGCCGATGGCGGTATCGAGGATGGAGTAGAGGCGGCGGAGAAAGGCGCCGCCGAAGGCGGGCAGGCAGTGGCGGAAGACTTCGTCTAGGGTCTGGCACTGGTCGACGCGGCGGGTGAGGACGGTGCGCTTGGGGGGGGTGGGGTGCTGGCTCATAGGGTGTGGAGTTCGGTGAGCTGGGAGAGAATCTCCTGCAGGAGGGGGGTCTGGGGGTAGGGGTGGCCGTGGTACTGGCGGAAGCCCTCGGCGGCGGGCAGGCCGAGGAGGGCGCCGCGCTTGGCGGTCCAGCGGAGGGCGGTCTCGACGTAGTCGTCCATGCCGTGCTGTTTTTTGAGCCAGGAGCGCTGGGATTCGTGGCAGCCGATGAGGGTGCGCTTGATGTCGAGGACGGAGGAGACGTCGATGAGGAATTCGGGGCGGAGGGTATTGCCGTCGCGATCGATGCCGTCGGCGGAATCCATGAAGTAAAGGTGGGGGATGTGGTCGAGGGCAGTGAATTCGCCGGTGTGATAGTTGGGGGCGCTGGCACCGAAGCAGGCATCGCGCACGAGGGCGTGAGTGGCCTCGTGATCGCAGTGGTAATCGGGGTGATTGGCGGTGATGACGATGTCGGGGCGGACTTCGCGGAGGATCTGGGTGACACGGCGGCGGCCGGCGTCGTCGTTGAAGATGGCGAGGTCGCGGAACTCGGCGCAGAGGTAATCGGCGCCGAGGAGGGCGGCGGCGGTGGCGGCCTCCATGCGGCGGACGGTGGCGATTTCGTTGGGGCCCATTTCAGCCGAGCCGCAATCGCCGGGGGTCATGGTGCAGAGGGTGAGTGAGATACCGGTACGGGCCAGGAGGGCGAGAGTGCCACCGGCGAGAATCTCACAGTCGTCGGGGTGGGCATGGATAGCCAGGATACGCATGATTTACAGGGAATTTTCATTTTCGCATGAGGAACGGTTGATAAGATCAGAAGTTTATGAAGCTGCAAAGCCATACGATAACCCAGGGACGCGACCGGGCACCGGCGCGGTCGATGCTGAAAGCAATTGGATTTACCGATGAGGATCTGCGCAAGCCGATTATTGGGATTGCGAATACCTGGATCGAGACGATGCCGTGCAACTACAACCTGCGCGACTTCGCCGTGAAGGTAAAGGAAGGGATCCGCGCGGCGGGCGGCACGCCGATGGAGTTCAACACGGTGGCGATCTCCGACGGGGTGACGATGGGGACCGAGGGGATGAAGGCGAGCCTGGTGAGCCGGGACGTGATCGCGGACTCGATCGAGCTTTGTGCGCGGGGCTATATGTTTGACGGGATCGTGGCGCTGGTGGCGTGCGATAAGACGATACCGGGGGCGGCGATGGCGCTGCTGCGGTTGAATGTGCCGGGCGTGATCATGTACGGTGGCACGATCATGCCGGGCAAGCGCAACGGGATCGACCTGACGCTGCAGGATGTATTTGAGGCGGTGGGGGCGAATGCGGCGGGCAAGATCAGCGATGAGGAATTGCTGGATATCGAGAACAAGGCATGCCCGGGGCCGGGGGCCTGCGGGGGGCAGTTTACGGCGAACACGATGGCGACGATCATGGAGTTGATCGGACTGGCGCCGTTCTTCAGCGGGAGTGTGCCGCAGGTGGACCCGGCGAAGATGGACGTGGCGTTCCGCTGCGGACAGGTGATTATGGAGGCGGTGAAGCGGGATCTGAAGCCGCGGGATATTTGCACGCGGGCGGCGTTCAACAACGCGATTGCGAGCGTGGCGGCAACGGGCGGATCGACGAATGCGGTGCTGCATTTGCTGGCGATGGCGCGCGAGGCGGGAGTGGACCTGGAGATTGATGACTTCCAGGCGATCAGCCAGCGGACGCCGCTGTTGAGCAACCTGAAGCCGGCAGGCAAGTATACGGCGGCCGATGTGCATACGGCGGGCGGGATTCCGGTGGTGGCGAAGTATCTGCTTGAGGGGGGATTTGTCGATGGAAGCACGATGACGGTGACGGGAGAGACCTTTGCCACGGAAGCGATGAAGGCCGTGCCGACGCCGGGCCAGCAGGTGATACAGCCGGTGTCGAACCCGATCAAGAAGTCAGGGGGGTTGGTGATCCTGCGGGGGTCGCTGGCGCCGCATGGCTGCGTAATCAAGGTAACGGGCATTGAGCGGAAGGGACAGCGCGGACCGGCGAAGGTATTTGAGCGGGAAGAAGACGCGATGAAGGCCGTGACGGGCGGGCAGATCCAGCCGGGCGACGTGGTGGTGATCCGCTACGAAGGGCCGAAGGGCGGACCGGGCATGCGGGAGATGCTGGGCGTGACGGGGGCGATTATGGGCGCGGGGCTGGGCGACTCGACAGCCCTGATTACGGACGGTCGCTTCAGCGGCGCGACGCGCGGCTTCATGGTGGGTCACGTAGCGCCGGAGGCGGTGGACGGCGGCCCGATTGCGTTTGTGGAGAACGGCGACATCATCAGCATCGATATCGAGAAGGCGACGATCGATCTCGAGGTGGAGGAAGCGACGCTGGCGGCGCGGCGGGCGAAGTGGACGGTGCCGGAGCCGAAGTATAAGACGGGCGTGTTTGCCAAGTACATCAAGACGGTGGGCTCGGCGAGCGAAGGGGCGATCACGTCGAAGATCTTCTAGCTGAGGCGGCAATCAGGCTTGAGGGCGACCCGGAAACCGATGGCGGTGCACCGGGTTGCCCTCAACGTTTTTGTGAGTGAACTGGAGGAGCGGCTGGGGGGAACTGGTATCGACTTCGATGGTGAGATAGCCGCCGAGGACACGATGGAAGCGATGGTAGGCGGGGTCGAGGCCGGGTGTGCCGCCGGCGTGGGCATCGGAGGCGGCGCCGCAGCCGAATTCGTGGAGACCGGTATCGGGGTGGACGGAGTGGTACTGCCAGTGGCGGTCGCCACAGACGGCGATCAGGTTATGGGGGAAATTGTCGCGGAGGAAACGGCGGATCGCGGCGCCTTCGGAGGCAAAGGAGGCATTGGCGTGGTTGTCTTTCTTCGAATTGCGATCGGGGCCGACGAGGGGATTGGGGTTGACGAGGATTTTGAAGGTGGCGTCGCTAGAGCGCAAGGCCGAGAAGAGCCAATTTTTTTGCTCGTCGCCCCAGATGGTTTTGGCGGGGGAATCGGGATCGGTGTTGGGGGAGCGGTAGTCGCGGGACTCGGTCAGGAAGAGCTCGAGATGGCGGCCGACACGGATGGAGCGATAGAGGGGGCGAGCTGGAGGCGGAGCGGGGACCATATCGCGGAAGATCTTCTGACCCTCGGCGAAGGTGAGAGGCGCCATCCTGCCGGGGGGCATGGAGGGCCAGGCATCGTCGGAGAGGGTGTCGTGATCGTCTTTTTGCCAGAAGCCAGGGGTGTGACGGAGGCAGGAATGCAGAGAGGGCAAGGAGTACATGCGTTGCCAATGGTGGAGAGCAACGGGAGCAGAGCGGGCGATGGGGCTTTCGTTGTCGTAGTAGACGTTGTCGCCGCAACTGAGGAGGAAGTTGGGTTGGTCGCGTTCGATGGAGCGGTAGAGGGCGAAGCCATCGGGGGAATCCATGTGGCAATACATCTGGCAGGAAAGCAGAGCGATGTGAGCGGGGGTGGGGGAGGTGGCCAGGGGGAGGGTGCGGAAGCGGCCGGTGAGTTCGCCGTCGACGCGGCCGTTACGGGTGGCACGGGTTTCGAGCAGGAAGGAGTAGGAGGTGGCGGGCTGGAGGCCGTCGAGGAGGAGTTGGGCGGTGAAGTCAGCCGTAGGGTCGACTTCGAGCAGGCGGCTTGAGCGGCGGCGGGCCCCGGACTGATAGCGGACCTGGAAGTAACCGGGAGCGCCGGGGGCGGCGCCTTCGAGGAGATCGGGAGAAAGACCGGGCTCAAGGAAGACGGCTTGGGACTGGTGGCCGCGGCGGACGATGCCGTTGTTGAGACGCAGGGAGGAAGCGGTGCGGCGGAGCCAGAGGGTGGCGGAGCGGGGGGTGAGCTCGCCGGTCTTGACGCCGGTGGCCATATGGGTTTCACCGGGCAGGGCGGCGGAGTAAGCCGGGGAGGCAAGGCCGAGGGCAAGAAGCTGGCGGCGAGAAAACATGCTCTCTAATCTATCGGGAATGTGATTGAATAATCTGCATGAGACAAGCGGCGAGCATAGCGGTATGGCTGGGACTGATTGTGGGCGCATGGCAGATGGCGCCCGATGCGAGAGGACAGGCCGGTAACTCGGCGGTGAGCGGGAACGGGAAGTACCGTTTTCGCGTGGCGTACACGTCATCGCACCTGCCGGAGGAGGCACAGAAAGTACTGAAGGCGGCGCATGGCGGCTTTGCGATCGACCGCCGGGCGGGCAAGGGGGAAGTTTACTTTGCGCTGCCGGGAGCGGGAATCATACAGATCAGTTCGGATCTGAAGAAGACGCAGATGCTGCCGACGGACCCGGCGATGCGGGACACGAACATGCACAATGCGATGTTCTGGCAGGCGGCGGACGGGGCGGCGTTTCTCACGTTTCCGGGCAATGGCGTGGGCAAGGTGTTCACGACGGGACTGGACGGCAAGCTGATCCATACGCTGGGGGCGCCGGACGGCAAAACGGACATGGGGCACCCGGTAGCGACGGATTATTATGCGGGACGGGGGAATTTTATTCCGACCGATGTGGAGCAACTGGACGGGATGTTCTACATACCGACGGGGTATTCGAATCTCGACTTTGTGCTGACGGCGAAGATTTTGTCGACGAATCCGTTCAAGGCGGAGTGGCATGATCTGGCATTCGGCGGGCGGGGGACGGGCGCGGGGCAATTCGGCACGGGGCACGGGATCACGGTGCCGCCGGGGACGAAGCGGATTGACGTCTCGGACCGGCCGAACTCGGAGATCGACCGCTTTACGCGGTTCGGGCAGTATCTGGGAACGCTGCGAATGCCGCTCGGGAGCTTCCCCTGCGACATCGCCTACCTCGATCAGTATGCGGTGGTAGGGTCGCTGCACGGACCGGACCGGAGCAAGGGAGCGCCGATTTATCTGCTGGAGAACGACCAGTTGGTATCGACGATCATGCCAAAGGAGGACCTGGGGCTGGCGAACTTCCAGCACATCCACAACGCGACGATCAAGAAGATGAACGGAAAGCTGTACATCATCGCGCAGGCGTGGAACCCGGGAGACTTCGCGATCCTCGAGCAGGTGCAGTAAAGCAGCGATCAGGAATTGATCAGGATGGGAAAGGGGCCGGAGGACACAGTGACTTCGGCCTCTTCGTTTTGGTCGGGGTCGAGGTAGCGGGTGTCGAGGAGGCGGTCGAGCTTGACGTTGCCCATGGCGCTGAGCAGGGAGTCCTTGAGATTGGGGTGATCCTGTTCGAGTTCGGCGAGGAAGCCGCGGAGGCTGCGGCGGACGGTGCCGGTCTTCTGAGAGCAGCCGCAGGGGATGACGGGGCAGCCGAGGAAGGCAGCGTAGGCGGAGGTGAGGGATTCGGGGGTGAAGACGAGGGGACGGATGAGGCGGAAGTCGCGCTGGCGGGAGTAGGTAACGGGAGGGAGAGAGCTGAGGGCGCCGGTGAACATGGCGTTGCGCAGGAGGGTCTCGCAGAAGTCGTCGGCGGTGTGGCCGAAGGCGATAACATTGGCGCCGAGGGTTTTGCAGTGCTGGTAGACGGCGCGGCGGCGGAAGCGGGAGCAGAGGTCGCAGCCGTGATCGGGCTCGTCGTCGATGAGGCGGAGACTGGGGGCATCGGTGAAGTGATGCCATTCGACACCGCGGGAGAGCAGCCACTGACCATAGGGCTGGATGGGGGCGAGGAATTTACCCTGTTCGATGGTGAAGGCGCAGACGCTGAAGGAAATGGGGGCGCGGCGCTGGAGGGCGAGGAGGGCCTCGAGGAGGGTGACGGAATCTTTACCGCCGGAGACGCCGACGGCGACGCGATCGCCTTGGCGAATCATGCGGAACTTGGTGACGGCTTCGCCGACCTGGCGGAGGAGATTTTTTTCGAGGTCCAAGACACTATTATGGCGGGATCAGTAAGCGGGTGGGAGTTGGACGACCTCATAGAGGGTGAGGTCGAGGCCGCGGGAGCGAAGTTGGTCGAAGCAGGCAGCGGGTGTAGGGCCGAGGGCGGCGATTTTGCGCAGGGGTTGGCGGGCGGGGGAATAGAGCTCAAAGGCGGCCCAATGGCCGGAGAGGGCTTCGCGGAGAGGGAGGGGGAGCTCTTCGGGAGCATGGCCGAGGGCGGCGGCAAAGTTCATTGGCGGTTGAGTTCTTCGATGAGGGAGTGCAGGCCCTTGCGGCGGTAGATTTCCGAGAGGCGCTGCTGCTCGATGCTACCGGGGAGGAGCTTGCCAAGGCGGGGCTCATCGCGGAAGCCACCGGGGGGAACCCAGACATCGCCATTGGCAAACTCGACCTGCTGGATGAAGCTGGTGACGCTTTCGATGCGTACGGGCAGGCCCATGGCGCGATTGAGGGTCAGGCTGGCGGCGGGCTGGATGGTGGCGGAGGCGCCGGGACGCATGACGAGGCGGGCGGGCAGAGAGCCGGCGGAGAATTCGCGGCCTTCCGAATCGCGGATGAGGAGGCCCAACTCGAGGGAGCGGACCTCGCGGCGGTCGCGGTTTTCGAAGGCGAGCTCGAGAATTTGTAACTGGTTGGCCTGGGCGGTGGCGGTGGCGCGGAGACCGGCGACGGCGAGGTCAGGCTGGGCGAGGAAGGCCGTCTCGACGCGGGCGGCGGCGGGGAGGGCGGCGGCGGAGCGGGCGAGGCGGACATCGAGCCGAGGGCGGGAGTTATCGCGGGCAAGAATCTCGACGAGCTTGAGGCGGAGGGCTTCTTCGCCCTGGCGGGCGAGAATGCCGCGAAGGTACTGGCGGTCGCGCCGGGCTTCGACTTCCCAGGCGGTGAGTTGGCGGCGGCTGTCGAGGCGATTGGGGCCGAAGAAGCTGAGGTCTTCAAAGAGAGCGCCATCGAGCTGGACGCGGACCTGGGGGGTGAAGCCGGAGGAGCCGGGCTGGAGGAGGCGGAGGTCGATCTTGACGGGAAACTCCTGCCCCGGGTAGACATCGAGGCTGGGCACGGAGACGCTGGCCTTGCCGCCGGCGGCGACTTCCTGGGAGATGACCTGGAGGCTGATGCCGCGGAGGCGGAGGCGGCTGAGATTCTTGAGCTTGAGCGAGGTGCGGAGGTCGATGACAGTGGCGCCGCCACGGGGGATGGAGCGGGACTCGCCCCAGCCGGAGTGAACAACGGCGATGGGGGAATCGGGAGGGAATTCGACGCGGAGGCCATCCTGGGCCGAGGCGGCGGTCGCCAGCAGGAGGAGGAGGGCACTATTCGACATAAATTTGACTCACGGTGATCTGGCCGGAATCCTGGTCGACGACGGAGGCACGGACGCTGCCCTCGAGGCCGACCTCGAAGCGGGCCGAGGCGCTGGCATGGCGGAGGATGAAGCCGGAGCCGCGATTTTCGACGCTAACGCCCTCGCGGCCGCCGGTGAGCCGGAGCGGGCCGCTCTCGACCATGGCGACAGGACCGGGGAGGGAACGAAGATAGGGACGGGAGCCGGGGCCGGAGAGGAACCAGCCGCTGAGGACAATCAGCGTGAGGGCGGCGACGGCGACGCCGGCGCGCCAGCGAATGGCGGGAGCAGGCGTGGGTACGGGAGGGGGAGGACAGAGCGCGCTGACCTCGAGGCCGAGGCGGATGTTAGCGAGCATTTCCTGCTCGAGGGCGGGCCAGGAGGTGGAACGGGGGAGCGTAAAGTCGGCCACGGCTTGCTGGACGCGAGAATGGTCCTGGCGGTAAAGGGCGAGGCTATGGCGGCAATCACGGCAGAGCAGGCAGTGGGCCTGAGCGCGGAGGCGGGCCGGGAGAGGAAGTTCGCCACGGGCGGCGAGAGCGAGTTGCGAGTCGGCGAGGTGTTTCATCGGGACTCCTGGCGGCGGGCGTAGAGGGCGCGGAATTTCGTGCGGGCGTTGGCGATGTGGGAGCGAACGGTGGCCGGCGAGCAACCGAGCATGGCGGCTACTTCGGCGGCGGGAATCTCTTCGACATCGCGGAGGACGAGGGCGGCGCGCTCGCGCACGCTGAGGGAATCGAGGCACTCGTCGAGATAAGCGGATTGTTCGGCGCGGAGCAGAGCGGCGTCGGCGCGGCGGTCCAACGGGTCGGCGAGAGGTTCAGCGAGGGCGTCAATCTCGGTGAAGTTGACGCGGGCGCGGCGGCGGAGGAAATCAATCGCGGTATTGCTGGCGACGCGGCCGAGCCATTGGGAGGCTTTTTCGGGGTCCTTCAACTGGTCTTTGCGCTGGAGGGCCTTGATGAAGGTGTCCTGGGTGAGGTCTTGCGCGTCGGCGACATTACCGACAATGCGGTAGATCAAAGCGAAGACACGACGAAGATTCTCACTGATAAAGCGATCCTGAAGCTCACGCTCGGCAGCTTCGGGCCCGGAACTGGAAGCGGATCGTGCCGACATGGGGGACATTATCAGAGATATCGACGCAAAGGCCATCTATCATTACCTGACGCGCGCGAGGGCGGGAGCGTGCAAAGGCAAAAAAGAAGACTACGATTGAATTATATGAAACGGGTTCATATTGCGGGGGTGGGCAAGACGGCGTTCGGGGTGCTAAGCGGACGAGGGCTGCGGGAGTTGGCCGGGGAGGCGATGGAGGCGGCGATCGGGGCGGCGGGGCGGGACAGGCGGGAGATCGAAGCGGTATATGTGGGGAACTTCGATGCGCCGTCGTTTACGGGGCAGAACCATTTGGGGCCGCTGGTGGCGGGGGCGGCGGGGCTCGAAGGGGTGCCGGCGACGCGGTTTGAGGCGGCTTGCGCCTCGGGGGGGAGTGCGTTGTTTCATGCGGTGCAGGCGGTACGGGCGGGGCTGTACCGGAACGTGCTGGTGTGTGGGGTGGAAAAGATGACGGGGCAGACGACGGCGCGGGTGGCCGAGATTTTGGCCGGGGCGGGGGATGCGGATAGCGAGGCGCGGCTGGGGGCGACGTTTCCGGCAATTTTTGCGCTGATCGCGCGGCGGCATATGCATCAGTATGGGACGACGCGGGAGCAACTGGCGGCCGTGGCGGTGAAGAATCACTGGAATGCGAGCATGAATCCGCAGGCGCATTTGCGCAAGGTAATCAGCATCGAACAGGCGCTGGCGGGAAAGCCGGTAGCGGATCCGCTGACGCTATACGACTGCTCGCCGGTGAGTGATGGGGCGGCGGCGGTATGGGTGACGAGCGAGCCGGGGGAGGTGGAGGTGGTGGCATGCGCGCAGGCCAGCGGGGCGCTGGCGCTGGCCGATAAGCGGGAGATCACGACGTTTGAGGCGACGCGGCGGGCAGCACGGCGGGCCTATGAGGAAGCGGGAATGGAGCCGGGGGAGATCCAGTTGGCGGAAGTGCATGACTGCTTCACGATCGCGGAGCTGATCGCGATGGAGGATTTGGGATTTATTGAAGCCGGGGAGAGCGGAGCGTGGGTGGAGAGCGGGGCGACGGGAATCGACGGGAGCCTGCCGGTGAACACGAGCGGGGGCTTGAAGGCGAAGGGGCATCCGATCGGGGCGACGGGGGTGGGGCAGATTTGCGACCTGGTGCAGCAGTTGCGGGGCCAGGCGGGGGAAAGACAGGTGGCGCGGCGGGACGTGGGGTTGACGCAGAACCTGGGCGGAAGCGGGGCGACGAGCGTGGTGACAATTTTGCGGAGGACGGTATGATGCGCGAAGGGATTGTGTGGAGCGAGACGGTGGTGCACGGCATGGGAGAGCCGTATCAATTGGCGCTGGTGGAATTGCAGGGCGGTGGGAGGCGGCTGTTGGTGAGGGTAAGAGGGGAGCGGGCCGAGGTGGGCGAGCGCGTGCGCGAGCGAGAGAGCGCGAGTGAATATCCTGAATTTGAGGTGAGCAAGTGAAGCCTGCATCGCGCGTCTCGACGCTGCAACTGGAAGGTGCTTTTTCGGTGTTACAGAAGGCCCGGGCGCTCGAGGCGCGGGGCAGGCACGTGATTCATCTGGAGATCGGCGAGCCGGATTTTGACACACCGGCGCATGTAGTGGAGGCGGGCAAGAAGGCGCTCGACGAGGGGTGGACGCATTACGGGCCGACGCTCGGCTATGAGGATTTTCGGGCCGCGATTGCGGCGCATGTGGGCGCGACGCGGGGGGTGGCGGTGGAGCCCGGGGAGGTGTGCGTGGTGCCGGGCGGCAAGCCGATGATTTTCTTTCCGGTGCTGGCGCTGGTGGAGCCGGGCGATGAAGTGATTCTGCCGAACCCGAGTTTTCCGACCTATGCGAGCGCGGTGCGGTTTGCCGGGGGGACGCCGGTGTCGATTCCGTTGGTGGAGGCGAATGATTTCAGCTTTGACATGGAGCGGCTGCGGGCGGCGATCACGCCGCGGACGAAGCTACTGATCCTGAATTCGCCGGCGAACCCGACGGGGGGCGTGATTCCGGACGCGGATATCGCCGAGATCGGGCGGCTGGCGCGGGAGCATGATTTTTATGTGTTCAGTGATGAGATCTATTCACGGATGTGGTTTGACGAGCGGCCGCGGTCGATCTTGAGCGAGCCGGGGATGAAGGAGCGGACGATTCTGCTCGATGGATTCTCGAAGACGTATGCGATGACGGGGTGGCGACTGGGCTACGGGGTGATGCCGAAGACGCTGGTGGAGGCGATGCAGAAGCTATTGGTGAACGGGGTGAGCTGCACGGCGAGCATGGTGCAGCGGGCGGGGCTGGCGGCGATCGAGGGGGATCAGGCGCCGGTGGAGAGGATGATGGAGGAGTTCCGGGAGCGGCGGCGGCTGTTTGTGGGGATGTTGAATGAGATACCGGGATTTCGCTGCCGGATGCCGAACGGGGCGTTTTATGCGTTTCCTAACATTAGCGGGACGGGCTATGGAAGTGAAGAGCTGGCGGGACGGCTGCTCGAGGAAGCGGGGGTAGCGGCGCTGGCGGGAACGGCGTTTGGCGATTACGGCGAGGGGTATCTGCGCTTCAGCTATGCCAACAGCCGGGAAAATCTAGCGGAGGCAGCGCGGCGCATCCGGACATGGGTGGAAGCGGGGGCAGCGAAGCGGCGGAGTATGGTTTAAGATAAGTGTTCGTCCGGAAACAGCCATGAAGATCCTGCACGTTGTGATGCGTTATTACAGCTACCTGTACACCCTGTTTATTTCGGTATTCCTGACCGGACTGGGGGTGGTTGCCTATCTTTCGGGTCTGCATAACTGGAAAGTTGACACGTTCATCTGGACGGGAGAAGACTTATCGAAGGCGATGGTCGCGGTAGGGATCGTGGGGGTGGCGAGCGTGGTGCTGGCCGTGCTGAATGTGTTCCGTGTGCTGCTGCCGCTGGTGGCGCTGGCACTGTTTGGGTTGACGGTTTATGGGTATTTCTGGCAGGGCTATAAATTCCCCGACGCAGAGGCGTTTCAGGGAACGGTGGCGTTTGCGGTGGGAGCGTTCGGCAGTTTTGCTTGCAGCCTGATGGAATTCAAGCGGCGCTAGTCGCGCCAGAGCTCGTGGATCGGCCCGTAGAGGTCGATGTCGGAGAAGGGGACGTAATGGAAACCGCGGCCGAAGGGGTCGTCGTGGCGGATAATCGACCAATCAATGCCTAGAGCGGAATAAATCGTGGCCGCCAGGTCTTCGGCGCGGATGCTGCGCTGGCGGCTCCAGCCAGGATGGGTTGTGTCGCGACCGAGGGAATCGGTGGCGCCGATGACGCGACCGCCCTTGACGCCGGCGCCGGCAATGAGACAGGACTGCTGGAGGTGGTGATCGCGGCCAGCGGTGGTGTTCAGGGGGCCGATGGTGCGGCCGAATTCACCCATGGCGAGAACGAGAGTTTCATTGAGGAGGCCTGAGGCCTTCATGTCGGCGAGAAGAGCGCCGAGGGCGGTGTCGAACTGGCGGCCGAGGGAATTGGCGTTAGCGGGGTTGAGTGGGCCGGTGTAGATATTGGCGTGGTTATCCCAGCCGCCGACATTGACCTGGACAAAGTGGGTGCCGCGATTCGAGGCGAGGAGATTGCGAGCAACGATGAGGGCATTGCCGAAGCCGGTATTGCCGAAACGGAGCCGCTCGTCGTTCGAGAAGCGGAAGAGGTTATCGATGTCGGTGCGATACATGAGCTGGCGGGCGGAGTTGTTGAAGGAAGTGAGCTCTTCTCCGCGGGTGCCGAGGTGGCCTTTCGCGCGGGCTTCGGCGTCGAGGTCATTGAGGAGAGCGAAGCGGCGTTCGAAGGCGGGCTGGCCGTCGGGGTGGGTGCTACCGCTGGGGGGGTTGCCGCCGGGGGCAAAATAAAAGGGGGCGTAGCTGGGTGGGAAATAACCATTGCCGCGGCCGCCGCCGATATTGAGATTGAAGAAGGGAGGTAGGGTTTTGTCGGGGCTGCGCTGGGCCATCTCGAGAGAGACGACCGAGCCGATATGAGGGGCGATGCCGGAGAGGCCGCCAACGGGGTTGCGGCCGATCTGCAGCCACTCGGAGGCCAACTCGTGGGCGGCATTCCAGGATTTGATACTGCGCACCAGCGCGATGGAATCCATCTGCTCGGCCAGGCGCGGCATGAGACCACGAGGCCAGCGAATGTCTCCGTAGGTGGTGGGCTCATAGGTGGAGGGAAGCCAGGCGCCTTCCTTGAGGTCGAAGGTATCGACATGGCTGGGACCACCGCCCATCATGATGAAGATGACCTTCTTGGCCTTGTTGATGGGCGTGACAGCCGCCTTGGCGACCGTTTCCATCGGACGGGAGGGCATGAGGAAATAGCCGCCGAGGGCGGAGGCGCCGTGGCGGAAGAAGGCACGGCGGCTCAGATGAGGAGCGCGCCAGAATTGGGTGCCTTTGATGCGAGACCAGTCAAAACCGAAACGGTCCTTACGGCCGGTTGTCTGCTCTTGAATGCGATCCATGATGAGTCTCTCCTATTTCCTCTAGTAGCTGAAGATGAATTCCTGCTTGTTCATCAGGACCCAGGCGAGGTCTTCGACAGCAGTGTTTCTAGCGGTTTGAACAGAACCGGCGCGGGTGATGAAGGCCTCGGCGCGGATGAGTTCGGAATCGGAGGGAAGGCGACCCAGGAAGCGGATAAAGAGTTCTTCGGACATCGCGCGGGCATTGGTTTGCAGGGCAATGGCGCGGAGGATGGGAGATGCGGCGACCTTGGCACGGGAAGTGACAAAGGTATTGTTCATCATGTTGAGCTGTTGGAGGGTGCTGCCGTCCTGGGAGCGGGATTGGTTATCGCGATTGCCCCGGAGGAAGAGACTCATAAAGTCGCGCACGGCAATGTTGGAGGAAGGCTCGATCGGCTCAGGCATTTGCATGGCCCAGTTGACGGGGTCGGCCCAGCCGCCGATGGTGTAGCGGCCGAGAACGTTGGTGGCGATTTGCATGGCGTCGTGGACTTCTTCGCCTTCGAGGCGGCGGGCAAAGTGGCGGGCAAAGAGGGGAACGAATTCTGAGCGCCAGCTATCGCCATAGTCGGAGCTGAGCTGATAGGCGTTGGACTCGGCAATGGTGCGAAGGAACTCGCGGAGGTCGAAGTTGCCCTGAATCAACTCGTCGGCGAGGCGTTCGAGAAGTTCGGGGTGGGTGGCCTGGAGGGTCCATTCTCCGGCAGGGGGATTTTTGGGATCGAGGCGGCCGGGATCGAGTTGATCAACGGGTTCGACAAGGCCCATGTTAAACATTTGCTTCCAGATGCGATTGGCGAAGTTACGGGCGAACATGCGATCATTGATGAGGCGGTTGGCGAACTGGGCGCGCCAGTCGCTGGTAAGCGATTCCGTTTCCGTGTTACGCCAAATGGGGTTGGCGCTGCGAAGGGCACCGATGGCGACGCGGCGAGGCCGGTTGCCGAAGGTAGTGTTCAGGTTGTAGTTGCCGGTAGTGACATCGGAAATATCGAAAGAATTGGGGAAGGAAGCGGCGGTTTGGGGGCGGCCCGTGAGGCGGACGCGAGAGAAATAAGCCGCCATCTGATAGGCCTCGAGCCGGGTGGCGCGGCGGCCCCAACTGCTGAGTTGCTCGAGGTGGCCACGGCCGTCATGGCAGATCAGGCAGTCGTAATGAGACATACCCATGAAGATGGTGGCGCTGCGGGAAAAGAGGGTGTCGTAGGTATCCTCAATGGGACCACCGGGGGTGGACCAGCGATTGATCCAACTGGCGGCGCCGGAGGAAGCGGGATCTTCGGTATTGCCCTTCGCGGTGATCAACTCAAAAACGACGTCGCGAATCGAGGTGTTATTGGAAACACGGTCGCGGAGCCAAAAGAAGAACTGGTTGCGGGCGTTGACGGATTGGCTGCGGAAGGAGTTGGTACGGCCATATTGGAGGAGATCGCCGAACCACATGGTCCACTTGTCGGTGAATTCGCGGGAATAGAGGAGACGGTCAATCACTGCCGAGCGTTTGCGTTCGCTCTTGTCGGCCATAAATTCCCGGTACTGTTCGATAGTGGGGATCCGGCCGGTGAGATCGAGGTAGATGCGGCGGAGGAATTCTTCGTCAGAGGACAGACGGGCGCTGGGCACGCCAGCGGAAAGCAAACGGCTGAAGATGGCCTCATCGATGAAGCCCTTGAGACGAATCGAGCCGGGGTCAGCCGTGCGAGGTGTGTTTGAGGAGTGGGGGGTGAGGAAACGAGCAGTGCGCTCAGCGACGAGGTCGCGAATGCTGGCCTCGCGGGAAGTATATTCGTCCGGATTGGACTTGAAGCTGCAGTTGGCTCCATTGGGCTCGGTGAGGGAAGCAAGAGTAGAGTCCTGATCCTGAGCGATGGAGGCGGGAAGGAGAGAGAAAGAAAGAATGGCGGCGGTGAGCCGTCGCTGTCTAATGGTCATCGATAATCCCCGTTCGGCCTTATCGGCAATTCTGAAGTGTACTATGACATGAAATCGAAGAGGGGGCTAGCGTTACCGTGCTACTAGGTAAAAAATTTAACGGATGATGCGAGCCCCGAAAGCGTTTGGAGCGGGAGCGGGGTTGGCGCGGGAGGAATTATCGCTGGTGGGGAGATCGGATGAGGTTGTGTAACCGACGAGGTAGAGAAGGCGGGGGTTAGCGGGGTCAAAGGCGACGGAATTGACGACATCGGTGGCGGAGCCGCCGAAGTAGGAAAGGTATTCTAGGCCTTCGCTGGCGATATTGGCGGAATTGACGACGGCGACCATCCCGTCCGCGAAGGGGCTGGCGGGATTGCGGCGGACGGCGTTGGCGGTGGTGGGCAGTTGCCCGGACATGGAGTAGCCAGCGAGGGCGACGCGGGAGTCATCGATGAGTTTCATGTCATAGAGGAACTCAAAGCCGGAGCCGCCGAGGTAGGTGCTGTAAAGGAGAGCATCCTTACCGCGGAGGCGGGGGTCAAACTGGAGGAGGAAGGCATCGGTGCCGCCGCCGAGGGCGCCCTGCATGGCGCGGGCGGTGGTGGGGAAGTCGGAGGAGAAAGTAATACCGCCGACCCAGAGATTGCCGCGGCGGTCGAGGGCAAGGGCGCGGGCTTCATCGCTGCCGCTGCCGCCGATGAGAGTGCCAAAGAGAAAAGAGTCGAGACCGCGGCGGGCGGGGTCGACAGCGGCGACGTAGCCGTCGGCAAAGCCGGTGGAGCTGAGCTGGAGGGCGTTCTCGGTGAGGGGGAAATCGTCAGAGCTGGAAGTGCCGGCAAACCAGATTCTGTTGGTGGAATCGATGACGACGCTGCTGGCGGTATCGTTGCCGTTGCCGCCGAGGAAGGAGGCGTAGATCAGGGTAGTGCTGGAGGGGTTGAAGCAAAAGACGAAGGCGTCGGTGTTGCCGCGGCGAACGGGCTGGGCGCCGTTTTCGGCGCCGGGGATTTTTTCGGCGGCAGTATTGCCGACGACGGCGATGTTGCCGTTGGCGCCGATGGCGAGGGCGCGGGCGAATTCGCGCTCGACGCCGCCGTAGTAGGTGCTGTAGAAAAGCGAGGGGGCACCGCCCTGATTGGGGTCGATGATGGAAACGAAGCTATCGAAGTCGCCGCCGATGATGTTCTGAAAGGGGCTGCCCGCCATGGGGAAGTTATTGGAGTTGGTGAGGCCGGTGAGGACGACGCGGCCAGCGGCGTCGAACTTCATGTCGGTGAGTTCTTCGATGTCGGCGCCGCCAAGCCAAGTAAAGAACAGAGTGGTGGCGCTGCCGTCGGGATTGACGCGGAGCTTGAGCAGGAAGATATCGGTACGGCCGGCGTTGTTGAGCTGAAAGGGTTCGTTGGGGCCGTAGGCTTCATATTTACCGGCGGAGTGGCCACCGATCCAGATATCGCCGAAGGGCTCGACGAGCACCTTGACGGCCGTATCGGAATTGCCGCCGCGGAGGTAGCTGGCCCAGTTGAGAGAGCTGGGGGCTTGGGCGGGGAGCAGGGTGAGCAGGCCGAGCAGAAGGGCCAGGAAACGCACTAGAGAATTCATGATCAAGCTAAAGAGGACGGGATTACCAACTACTAGGTTGCCATAAACCGGGCGAGGAATTCAGGAGCGGTTGGGGAGGGCGCCGGTATCGCGCCAATTCAGTTCGGCGTCGGTGCGGCGGACGTAGTTGGCATCGAGGGTAGCGGGGTCGGGACGGTCGCCGGCGAGGAAGCGTTTTTCGGCGAGGAGACCGAGGGCACCGGCGATGAGAGAGGGGGCGGGGGTGAGGTCGAAGCCGGGGAAGTTTTGCGGGGAAATCCACTCGACGGGGGGCGGGGCGATGAGGGGGAGTTGGGCGAGGGGAATCACGACTTCTTCGCCATCGAGGCGGCGGGCATAGACATCGCCGCGGCGGGCGTCATAAAAGGGGATGGCGCGGGGGGAGCGGGCAAAGGTAAGCAGGGCGGCGAGATTGCTGATGCCGTAGGCGGGTTTGCCGGTGGCCTCGGCGAGGCCCTTGACGGCGGTGAGGCCGATGCGGACGCCGGTGAAGGTGCCGGGACCGCAGGCGGCGGAGAAGGCATCGATGCGGTCAAGAGGAACGGGGAGGGCGGCGATGGCGGCAAAGAGGGTATGGCCGAAGCCGTCGGCGCCGTCGAGTGGGTATTCGCAGAGGATGCGCCCCTGGTCGATGAGGGCGATGCTGCCTTGTTCGTGGGTGGTATCGAGGGCGAGAATCAAGGCTCGAGCCTCACGATGCGGTCGAGGGAGTAGAGTTTGCCGTTGGAGTTCATGGCGAGAATCCGGATGCTGAGTACGGCGGGCAGGCGGGCGGCGAGGGCGGCGGGGAAGACGACGGGCGTCTGGCCGTTGGTGGAGAAGACTTGCATGCCCTGCATTTCGGTGGGGACATCGGCGGTGACAAGGTACTGCATGAAGCGGGTGGCGCGGGTATCGCGGGTGATGTTGAGCGAGAGGGAGACGGGGGAGCCGGCTTTGAGGTTGGCGTTGTCCTTGAGGGTCGTCGAAAAAGGGAGGCGCTTGGGATCGACTTCGACTTCTTGGAGGAAGACCGGAGTGCTTTCGAATTTATAGCTTTTGAGCATGCCCTCTTTACGGCCTTCGCGGGAGAGGTGGAGGATCCATTCGCGGTCCTTCGAGGGGGTTTCGGCGATGAAGTGCTCGCCCTTGAATTCCTTGAGGGGGGTGCGTTCGCCGGTGGCGGCATCGACCCAGGCGGCATCGTAGCCATGTTTTTCGACCTCGACTTCGACGATGCCGGGGCGATCGACATAGACCAGGTATTCGGTGCCGATGAGGGCGAGACAACGGCCGTTGGAGACGTCGAAGTAAGGCTGGAGATCCCAGTAGCGTGTTTTGCCGAGGAGGGAAGCGAGAGCGCGGGTGGCGCCGTAGCCGGGGTAAGAGCCGGCGAAGGTGGCGCTGTAGAGGGTACGCAGGGACTGGCGTTTGCCGATGGAGACGAGGGGGAGGCCGTGGAGCTGGTGCTCGATGGCGGGAATAGCGGGGTCTTCGCCGTTGACGAGCAGGTGGGTCATCCAGCCGTCCTTGACGAAGGCGGAGGTGCTCGAGAGGGGGTAAGCGGAGCGGGGGTGAGAATAGGGATCGAGTTTTTGAATGAGGGCGCCGAGGTCCTTGAGCAGACCGCGGGCTTGGGGGTAAGTTTCCCAGTCCTTGACGATTTCCCAGGTGACGTTGAGGGGGGCGAGGCGGCTGAGGAGGTAGCGGAAGTAGCGCTCGCGGGTATTCCAGTCGGGGAGGGCGCGAAGGAGGGCGCCGCCCGGGCCGGCGAGAACGATGTCGACGACGATGCCGTCGGAATTGAGGGTTTGGACGCGTTTTTCGAAGGCGGCGAAGCGGGCGGGGTCGGGGGGCCAGGCGGGCTCGAGGAGGGTACGGATATGGGTGGCGCCCTGGGCTTTGATGGCGGCGAAGGATTCCTCGGCCGCGGAACGGAAATCCCAGACTTCGGCGCCGAGCCAGAGGTGTGGCTGGCGGGAGCCGGTGTAGCGCCAGTGGTGGACATTGGCGCGCTCGAGAAAGCCGGGGAGCTCGCCGGGAAGGCCTTGGAAGCTGAGGTTGAGTTTGTCGAAGCGGGCGATGTTGCTTGAGAGTTTGAGTTCCCAGAGGCCGTCGTCAGTGGGGGTAACGCGGAGGACGAGCTTGCGGCCGCCGTCCCAGAAGGCATGAGCGATGAAGGTGCGGAAGCGGGGGCTTTTGACTTCGGCGCTGAGCTGGACGGTGCGCCAGGGATCGGGGTGGGCGGCGGATTCGGCGGCATCCAATTCGAAGGATATGTCGCAGGTGGAGAAGACGAGAGTATCGGGACAGGGGTTTTGCGCCGCGCCGGCGACGGCGAGAAACAAAAGAATGCTGAGGGCCCGCATAATAGCCAGTATGACGCGCGCAATCGCAATGATGTTGCTGGCCGGGGCCAGTTTGATGGGGCAAACGACGCTGGCGGGTAAGATGAGCGGGCTTGAGAAGCAGGATGGCTTCTTCCCGCTTTACCACGATGCCCGGGCGGGGAAGCTGTATCTGCTGGTGGACAAGTTCGATACGGAGTTTTTGTACTACGAGAGCCTTCCGGCGGGGTTGGGCTCGAACGACACGGGGCTCGACCGGGGACTGCTGGGCAGGGAGAAGGTAGTGCATTTTGAGCGGGTGGGCCCGAAGGTATTGCTGGTGCAGGAGAACCTCGACTACCGGGCGGTATCGGACGACGCGGCCGAGCGCAAAGCGGTGGCGGACAGCTTTGCGCGGAGCGTGCTGTATGGCTTTACAGTGGAGGCCGAGGAAGGGGGCAAGGTATTGATCGATGTCACGAATTTTGTGGTGCGCGATGCGATGAATGTGGCCGGGACCCTGGCGGAGCAGAAGCAGGGGAACTTCAAGCTGGATGCGGCGCGGAGTGCGCTCTATATGGCGCGGACGAAGGCATTTCCGAAGAACACGGAGATGGAGGCGACGATCACCTTCGCCGGGGAGAATGTAGGACGGTTTGTGGCAAGTGTGACACCGACGGCGGCGGCGTTGACGTTGCGGGTGCATCAAAGCTTTGTCGAATTGCCGCCGGCGGGATACCAGCCGCGGGTGTATGATCCCAGGTCGGGCTACATCATGGCGCGGTATATGGATTATGCGACGCCGGTGGAGCAGCCGATCGTGAAGCGGTTTATCGCGCGGCACCGGCTGGAGAAGAAAAATCCGGCGGCGCGGGTGAGTGAGGCGGTGAAGCCGATTGTGTACTACGTGGACCGGGGAGCGCCGGAGCCGATCCGGGGAGCGCTGCTCGAGGGGGCGCGGTGGTGGAATCAGGCGTTTGAGGCGATCGGATACCGGAATGCGTTTCAGGTGGAGTTAATGCCGGAGGGAGCGGACCCGATGGATGCGCGCTACAACGTGATCCAGTGGGTGCACCGTTCGACGCGGGGCTGGAGTTATGGGGCGAGTGTGACGGACCCGCGGACGGGAGAGATTCTGAAGGGACATGTGACGCTGGGGAGTCTGCGGATCCGGCAGGATTTTATGATCGCCGAGGGGATGTTGGCGCCGTATGAGACGGCGGACGCCTCGACGCGGCGGATGATGGAGATGTCGCTTGCGCGGATCCGGCAGTTATCGGTGCATGAGGTGGGGCATTGTCTGGGACTGGTGCACAACTTCGCGGCAAGCGCGTTCGGGCGGGCGAGTGTGATGGATTATCCGGCGCCTTACTTTACGTTTGGCGCCGATGGCGGGATCGATTTGAGGGAGGCCTATGCGGTGGGCATCGGGGAATGGGACAAGGTAGCGATCGAGTATGGCTACCAGCACTATCCGGCGGGGACGAACGAGGCCGGGGAACTGCGCAAGGTGATCGAGCGGGCGAACCAACGGGGGCTTTACCTGATCTCGGACACGGATGCGCGGGCGGCCGGGGGAGCGCACCCGGTGGGCCATCTTTGGGATAACGGGGCGAATGCGGTGGATGAGTTGAGGCGCATGATGAAGGTGCGAGCGCGGGCGCTGGCGGGGTTTGGCGAGAAGGTGATTCCGGTGGGGACGCCGTTGTCGGAGTTAGAGAACCGGCTCGTGCCGATTTACCTGAGCCATCGTTATCAGCTGGAGGCGGCCGTGAAGGTAGTGGGGGGAGTGAACTACCGGTATGCGCTGCGCGGTGGGGGTGAGCCGGTGGCGGAGGTGGTAGCGGCGGGCGAGCAGAGGAGGGCGCTCGAGGCGTTGCTCGAGACGATCGGGGTGGAGGCATTGAGCTTACCGGAGGCGCTGCTGCGGCGGATGCCGCCGCCGGCGCCGGGCTATGAGCGGACGCGGGAGAGCTTTCGCGGGCGCACGGGGCTGAGCTTTGATGCGCTGGCGCCGGCCGAGGCGGCGATTCAGATGGTGGTGGGGATGCTGTTGCATCCGCAGCGGGCGAGCCGGCTCGACCAGCACGAGGCGCGGGATGAGCGTGGGCTGGGCTTGCGGGAGGTGATCGAGCGGCTGTGGCGGGACGCCTTCGCGGGCGAAGAGCGGCCGGGGATGGCAGGGAGGATCGGTTATTTGAAGCAGGTGGCGCTGGTGTATCATCTGATGGCGCTGGCGCGGGAGGATCAGGCGGCGGCGGGGGCGAGGAAGGAGGCGTTCGCGGCCCTGAAGCGGATAGAACAGACGGGGGCGGTGGATGCGTGGCTGCGGTCGCGGATCAGGAAGTTTGAGGAGGATCCGCGGACGATACCGCTGCCGCGGCCGGTGGAGGCCCCGCCAGGGATGCCGATTGGAGACGAAGCAGGGTTTCTCTGGTAAAGGCTATGGCATCGGGGAGGAAGGCGAGAGCGGCGTCCTCGAAGTGCTGGTAGTGGGAGGAGAGTTCCTGCTCGGCGCCGGTGAGGCCGAGGGGACGCCCGCGGCGCTGCTCCATGCGGTGGAGGACGGCGCCGATTCCGCTGGGGGTGGCGTAGGCGCCAAACCAGTGGGAGGTGATCATGCGTTCGGGGAGGGATTGGAGGGGGGCGGGGAGAGCGGCAAGGTGAGGCAGGAGGGGGCGGCGCAAGGCATCAATGTCGATGGACTGGGCGTAGAAGTGATCGAAGAAGACATCGATGAGGACGCCGGCAACGCGGCGGCGGGGGCTGCTGATGCGAGCGATGGCGGCGCGGACGAGGGGGTGCTGGTCGGTGTAGCGGTCGAGTTCGCGATGGAGGGCGACGCCGAGGCGGAGTTGGGGATCGGCAATGGAGTCAAGGCGGCCTTTGACGAAATCACCGAGGAGATTGCCAAGAGAGATGAGGCCGGAATCGGGAAGAACGAGAAGATGCCCGAGATAGTTCACTCGAATCAATCATAGGCTGGAAGTATGATCATTTGCCCTGAGGAACTGAGTGCGCGCGAGTTGTATAAGCTGCTGATCGGCACGGTGGTGCCGCGGCCGATCGCGTGGGTATCGACGATTTCGCGAGATGGCGTCCGGAATCTGGCGCCGTATAGTTTTTTCAATGCGGTGTCGGCCGACCCGCCGGTGGTGTGCTTTGCGCCGTCGCGCAAGCCGGCCGGGGATCCGCGCAAGGACACGCTACGGAACGTGGAGGAGACGGGGGAGTTTGTTGTGAACATCGTGAGTGTGGTACTAGCGGAGGCGATGAACCGGACGGCGGCGGAAGTAGGGCCGGAGGTGGATGAATTTGAATTGGCGGGGGTAACGGCGGTGGCGGCAACGCGGGTGAGTGCACCGATGGTGGCCGAGGCGCCGGCGAAGCTGGAATGCCGGCTGAAGCAGATTCTACCGATGGGGGACCGGCCGACGAGCGGGATTCTGGTGCTGGGGGAGGTGGTTTGCTTTCACTACGCGGAGGGCATGGTGGAGGAGTATCGGGTGGACGCCGGGAAGCTGGACGCAGTGGGGCGCATGGGGGGGATGAGCTACAGCTGCACGCGGGAGCGGTTTGATTTGATCCGGCCCTAGGGGAGAGCGCGGGCGATGGGCTGGAGGGCGGCGAGCGAGTTGGGGGGCAGAAGCGAGACGAAGGGGGGTATGGGGCCGGTGTGGGCGATGCCGGCGAGGGCAACGGCGGCGTGGAGGACGCGAGCAGGGCCGCTGGCATCGCGGAAATCCTCGAGCGGGAGGAAGCGCTGGCGGAGGGAGGCGGCAGCTGGCCAATCCTGGCGCTGGCAGGCTTCGAAGAGGGATTGACTGAGAGCGGGGGCAATGCAGACCGAGCCGGAGGTGAAGCCGGGAAGCTGGTGGTGGCGGAGGTGGTCGAGAGCGGGACGCTCGCCCATGCCGCTGAGGACGAAGCGGCGGTCGACGCGCTCGAGCAGGGCGGTGAGGTAAGGATCGTTCAGGGGGGCGGAGCGGACAACGGCGTATTTGATGGCGCAGCAGACACCGTCCTGAACAAGGCGGGCGAGGGCATCGAGGCCGGCGAGGGGGTCGGCGCCGAGGTTGTTTTCTTCCTTTAGATAGACGGTGAGGGGGAGGGCGGCGGCGTCGGAGAAGCGGCGGAGGCCAGCTTCGAGGCCGGCGGCATCGCGCGGGTCGGCGCAGGGCAGGGCCATGGCGCAGGAGAAGCGGTGGCGGCGCAGGAGGGGAGCCTGGTCCATGAGGCGGCCGAAGGAAGGGCCGGCGGCAGGGATGATCCAGGAATCGTCATCGAGAGCGGAGAGCCATTCGAGCAAGGCTTCGTATTCAAGCAGGGTGAGGTGGTGGAGGAAGGCGTTGCCACCGTACATGAAGCGGCGAATGCCGCCTTGGCGGAGGTGGGCGATGAGGCGGGAATTTTCAGGCCAGTCGAGGGAGCCATCGTCGCGGCGGCACAGGGGCGGGACGGCAACCACACCGGAGCGGTGTTGGGAAGTGACAGGGCCGGTTTTCATTTGTTCGCGGGAGGGGGACCATAGAGAGCGCAGGCAGCGCGGCTGTTGCGCCAGTATTCGGCTTCAGAATTGATGACTCCGAGGTGATCCCAGTTCTGGTCCATGGCGTTGCGGGCCCAGATGCTGCAGGCTTGGGCCCGCTCGCCTTCGGTGAACAGGAAGGTAGCGGCGGCGGTGGAGCGGGTGAGGAAGTCGCGGCCGCCTTCGTTGGCGCCGGCCAGGAGTTCCGAGATATCTTTTTTGCCCAGGAAGAAGAGGAGGGCGTCCTGGAAGGGGCGAGCGGAGGAGACGGTGAGATTGGGGTCGACGGTGTTGAGGTAGTTGCGGGCGGCCTCCATGTTGCCGCTGCGGCGGAGGGCGAGGTAGCGCCAATACTGAAGAGGAACGAGGACATTGGGGTCCTGACGGATGGTTTCGCAGGAGCGGCCGCCGAGCAGGTCGGCTTTCCCGGCAAGCGGCTTTTCGGTTTGGGCTTCACAGCGGGCAAAGGAGGAGGCGGCGCGATCGTGCTCGCCCTGGAAGTAGTAGGCGAGACCGAGGTAGTAGGCGGCGTCGAAGGAATTGGGGGCGAGCTGGACGGCTTTTTCGAGGTCGGCAATGGCCTCGCGGAAGTAGCGGATCGAGATGTGGCGTTGACCGCGGAGGCGAGGGAAGCGGTAGTCCTTGGGAAATTTTTCGATGCCATCGCCGTAAATTGGAATGGATTCGTTAAAGCGCAGGAAGGCGTCGATGGTGCGTCCGGCGGCGAGGCGGAGATTGGGGTTGGAGGCGTCCTGGTTCATGACGGCGAGGGCGGCAGTGATCTTGCCCTCCTTGTCACGAACGCCAAAAAGCGCGTTGCCGTTCAGGCTGGCGGCCTGGGGTTGATCCGCGTCAGCAACGCCTTCTTCCGCTTTGGGAATGTTGAGTTTATCGAGGGGAACGAGGGGCGGAGGCGCGGTTTGCGCGGCGGCGAGCAAGGCCCAGGACGCCAGCAGGGTAAATTTCATGCAGATCCTAAATGCGGTTGATGAGTGTTGCGACGTAGGCGGCACCGAAGCCGTTGTCGATATTAACCGTTGTTACATTAGACGCGCAGGAATTCAACATGGATAGCAAGGAAGCGAGGCCATTGAAGTGCGCGCCGTAGCCGACGCTGGTGGGGACGCCGATGACCGGACAGCCGACAAGGCCACCGACGGCGCTAGGAAGGGCGGCTTCCATGCCGGCGCAGCAGATGATAACGCGGGCGGCCCAGAGTTTTTCGCGCTGTTCGAGGAGGCGATGGAGGCCGGCGACGCCGACATCGGCTACGGCGATGACATCGTTACCCATAAGTTCGGCGGTGAGGCGGGCTTCTTCGGCAACAGGGAGGTCGGCGGTGCCGGCGCAGATGACGAGGATCTGGCCCTTGCCGATCATTTTGACTTCGCGCTTGAGGATGAGGAGGCGGCTGAGAGGGTGGTAGACGGCTTCGGGCAATTTTTCCTGGATGGCGCGTGCGGCCTCTTCGGTGATACGGGTGGCGAGGACGTTGTGGCCCTTGGCGGCAATGCGTTCGGCAATAGCGGCAATTTGCGGGGGAGTCTTGCCTTGTCCGAAAATCACTTCCGGCATGCCATGGCGGAGGGCACGGTGGTGGTCTACCTTGGCGAACTCGATGTCCTCGAAAGGCATGTGCTTCATCTGGACGGTGGCGGCTTCGGGCGTGAGTTCGCCGGTACGGACCTTTTCGAAGAGGGCGAGAATTTGTTCCTGATTCATATACCTAAAAGTCTATCTTTGATCCGATCTGGACGCCGTAGTAGGCGGCACGGCCGGCATTGAGCTCGAGGACGAACTGGGCGTCCTGATTGCCGCCGTGTTGGGGACACTCGCTGGCCTTGGTGTGGGGGCAGGGGGGGACGTTGGAGAGGATTTCGACAACCACTTTATTCTTGTCGAGCCAGATGATGTCGAGAGGGATGCGAACCTGAAACATCCAGTATGGGTAGCGGCCCATCTTGTTGTGCAAAAAGAGCATGCCTCGATCTTGAGGCATGCTGTCGCGGAACATGAGGCCACGGATCATCTCGACATGCTCGACGGCAGCTTCGGCGTACAGCTTGCCGCCATTGGGCATATCAACCTGCCGGAGCAGGAAGCGGTCTGCCTGATCCTGGCGCGAACAGGAGGCAAGAGTTGCCGCAATCGTACAGCAGAGAAGAAAAAAGCGCATCCAATAAAATAGTAGTGGATTCCGGCATGACACAAACAACATCGATTGGCGCAAGCGTGCGATTTTGGGAAAAAGTTCGCCGGACGCTCGATATGATCAAGTTCGAGCATTCGATTTTCGCGTTGCCGTTTGCCCTAACCGGGGCGATGTTGGGGTGGCGGGAAGAGGGATTTGCACTGGCGGGGCCTTGGGGGAAGCTAGTTTGGATTGTGGCGGCGATGGTGGGGGCGCGGAGCGCGGCGATGACGTTCAACCGGATTCTGGACGCGGCGATCGACGCGCGGAACCCGCGCACGGCGAACCGGCACATCCCGAGCGGAAGTCTGAGCCGGGCGTTTGCGTGGGGATTTCTGAGTTTGTCGGCCGGGGTGTTTTTTCTGGCAAGCGGGATGCTAAACGGGCTGTGTCTGGCGCTGAGTCCGGTGGCGCTGGGCGTGATTCTGTTTTACAGCTACACGAAGCGTTTTACGGCATCGGCGCACCTGGTATTGGGGCTGAGCCTGGGGATTGCACCGGCGGCGGCCTGGATTGCCGTGACGGGCGGATTGGATTGGCGAATCGGATTGCTGAGCGGGGCGGTGTTGTTCTGGACGGCGGGCTTTGACATCATATATGCCTGCCAGGATGTGGATTTCGACCGGCGGGAGGGGCTGTACAGCATACCGGCGCGTTGGGGTATCGAGCAGGCGCTGCTGCTGAGCCGGGGATTTCACGTGGTGACGGTGCTGCTGCTGATGGGGCTGAGCTGGGTGTATGGATTGAGCATTTGGCCGGCGTGGCCGGTGGCGGCGCTGCTTTTGTATGAGCACTCGCTGGTGAGTGCTCAGGATATGAGCAAGGTGGATCTGGCGTTTTTCACGGTGAACGGCTTTATTGGGATCGCGTATTTCGCCGGAATGGCAATCGAGGTATATCGCAATGTTTGACGATCAGCGGCTACGGCCGATACACGACAAGGTGATGAGCGGGGAGCGATTGAGCTTCGAGGATGGGGTGACGATGTACCGATCGCCGGACATCCTGGGGCTGGGGGCGATGGCGAATGTGGTGCGGGAGCGGATCAACGGGAATGCGACATTTTTCAATGTGAACCGGCACATCAATCCGACCGACGTGTGCGTGGCACAGTGCAAGCTGTGCGCGTTTGGCAAGCAAGTGCGGGACCCGGACGGCTATACGATGTCGCTCGAGCAAGCCTGGGAGGTGGCTGGCAGGGGATGGACGGAGGCGGTGACGGAGTTTCACATCGTGGGCGGGCTGCACCCGACGCTGACGCTGGACTGGTATTGCGAGTTGCTGCGGGGCTTGAAGCAGCGGTTTCCGCGGGTGCATTTAAAGGCGTTCACGATGGTGGAGATCGGGTATTTCGCGACGCGGACGAAGCAGACGATCCGGCAGGTGTTGGAGAAATTGAAGGAAGCGGGGATGGATTCTCTGCCGGGCGGGGGGGCGGAGATTTTCGCTGAGCCGGTAAGGCGGATCATCTGCGATCACAAGATCGACGGCAACGCCTGGATTGAGACGGCGCGGGAGGCTCACGCACTGGGGTTGCACTCGAATTGCACGATGCTTTATGGGCATGTGGAGTCGGAGGAAGACCGGGTGGACCATCTGCTGCGGCTGAGGGCATTGCAGGATGACACGAAGGGATTTCAGACGTTTATTCCGCTGGCATTTCATCCGGCGAACACACCGCTGCACCACATCCCGCCGACGAGCGGTTTTGACGATATCAAGAACATTGCGATTGCGCGGTTGCTGCTCGACAACATCCCACATATCAAGGCGTATTGGATCATGATGACGCCGCGGATGGCGCAAATTGCGCAGCGGTTTGGATCGGACGATCTGGACGGGACGGTGGTGGAGGAAAAGATCTATCACGACGCGGGGGCGACGACGAGCCAAAGCCTGAGGCGGGACGAGTTGGAGCGCTTAATTCGGGAAGCGGGCCGGGAGCCGGTCGAGCGCGACACTTTATACCGGCGGGTGGAGCGGGGCGCCGTACCGGAGGCGGCGTTCACGATTCTGGTCTAGGAAGAGGGTTGCGCCGCGGGTGCCCATATATCGTTCGAGAAGCCGGGGGTTTGCTTGAGCGAGATCGACGACGATTAGGCCGTCGAGGCAATGTCCGAATTTTGGATCGACGTTGAAAGCCAGGATTTGCCCTCCTAATTTGAGGTAGTGACGCAGAAGCACCGGGATCGACTTGCCGTCCGGCTCGATGCCCGCGATCAGGTCAGAAAGCTCTTCGGGGCTGCAACCGGGAGGCAGCACGGGATCCGAACCGGGACGCGTTGGACGTCGCGGACGGACCAAGTGTGAACGTTCAGGATGACCATTGTGGCGCGAGAGAATGCGCACCATCAGGCTGCGGGAGAGCGGAGTATAGTCAGCACTGATGCTGACCGGGCCGAAGAGCACATGGGCGGGGGATTGGCGGAGTACAAAAGCTCCGATTCCCTGCCACAGAAGAAGCAAGGGCTGAAACGCACGCTGGTAGGCAGGACTAATAAAACTGCGCCCAAGTTCGATAGCAGGGCCAAGACGATCGAGGAATTCACGCTGGAAGGAAAACAGGGTATTCGTATAAAGGCCCTCAATGCCGCGCAACGGCAGGATCGAGCTCACTAGCCCCAGCCGGTAGGCCCCGGCGATCTGGCGCTGGACGCTGTCCCAGAGATAAATATGATGATAGTGAGGATCGAAAAGGTCGAGGTCAAGGGATTTGCCTGTTCCCTCCCCGGCAAGCCGGAAGCTCTGTTCGCGGAGCCTGCCGATCTCGCGCAAGGTGTTGGGGATATCGGCGCCGCAGGCGAGAAACACTTGAAATCCTCCCGCTTGCAGAAGAACCTCCGACGGGAGCTCCCGTTCGATCACTTCAGCGGCTATTGGGACTGCAAGAGGAAGCCCGGGGGAGGGACGATGTAGCGGAAGAGCGCGTCCGCGTTTGCCCAGAAGATAGGTCCGCCAGCGAAGGTGATCCACCAGCGAGCGGTCATCGGTGAAGGCCGCCAGACGCCGGGCACTGATCGGCTCAGCGCAACGGAGTTCAATCGAGCGGTGTTGTTTGTTTAGCAACTCATGGGGCAGCAGCGCCGTGCGTAAGCGGGGGTGAATAAGCCCCGCGAGTTGAAATAGAGCGCTATTGCGACCCGAAATAAAAACCGGCAAGGCAGTAGCGCGGCTACGGCGCAGCAGACGGGCCATCATCGGGTTCCAGGCTGGATCAGATACTTCAATACGCGGGAATTGAAGCTTCAATTGCGAAACTTCACCGGAAGGAAAGACCAGCAGCAGGCCGCCCTGCTGAAGCCATTGCAACGCCTTGCGCATTCCCCGCGCGTTGGAGCGCTTTGCTGCTGGACCACCGAAAGGATCGACGCAGATGATGTGGCCTGCAAGTTCGGCAAAGCCCGCCAAAACGCCATTAGCGAGTATCTTGACATTCGGACGGATGCGGGGCAGTAGACGCGCCAAGGCGACGCCTTCCACAATTCCATAGGGATGATTGGCCACGGCGAGGACTGGTCCGGTCAGAGGGATCCGCTGACGGTCTTGTTCGCCGAGTTCGATGTGAACGTCTAAGGCGGTGAGGAGTCGGTCGCAGAAAGTTTCCGCCGACCCTTGGTGTAACTCTTGGTAAAGAAAATCCGTCTTTTCCACCTGTAGCAGTTTCATCAGCGCATCAAAGAGGGGTTGCGGAACTTGTTCTGGCAGGACCTTGGCGAAAGCGCCGCGGAATGGAGCGGGACGGGACAACTCAGGGCTCTTCATAGAGATTCCACTGAGGATGCATTGGCTAAATGTCGGCATCACAACGATGTGGTGACAGTTTCGTCAAGGCGTCAAATTGCATTTCGCACTGGCGGAGCTGCGGCTAAACTTGTAAGAATTGTTTAATCCAATGCGCCGTCATCTTGCTATTACCGGAATCGTGATGTTTTTGAGCCTCACGGGCTGCAACAAGGAAGCTGCCGCCCCGGCGGCGCGAAAGGAATCGGGTCCGCTGAAGGTGAAGGCGGCGGAGGCGCGGGAGAAAGTGATCAAGAGGACGGTAGAGAGCGTGGGGACGCTCTTTCCGCTCGATGAGACGATCGTGAGCGCGGAGATTGACGGGCGGGTGGACCGGGTGGATGTGGACTTGGGGGACTTTGTCAACAAGGGCCAGATGATGGTGCATATCTCGGACGAGGAGCAGCGTTATCTGCTGGCGCAAAACGAAGCGCAACTGCGCTCGAGCCTGGAGCGGCTAGGCTTGTCGAAGGAAACCGACCGGGTGCAGGACGTGAAGACGACGCCCGATGTGAGGCGGGCGGAGGCGGATCTTTTCGATGCCGAGCAGCGGTATAAGCGGACGCGGGAGTTGCGCGACCAGGGAATCGGAGCGCAGGCGGACCTCGATCAAGCACAAGCGCGGTTCAATTCGGCGAAGGCGGGTCTGGACTCGGTGGTAAACCAGACGCGGAATCTGATACAGGAAGTGGAACGGTTCAAGGCGGTGGTGGACTTGCAGCGCAAGAAGCTGCGGGACACGACGGTGTATGCGCCGTTTGCGGCGAGCATCAAGGAGCGGCAGGTGACGGTGGGACAATTCGTACGGGCCAATACGCCGTTGATGACGCTGGTGAAGACCGACCCGCTGCGGCTGCGGCTGGATGTGCCGGAACGGATGGCGCCGTGGGTGAAGGTGGGACAGGTGGCGCAGGTGGAAGTGGAGGCGTTTGAAGGGCAAAAATTCAACGGCAAGATCTGGCGGGTATCGCCGACGGTCGATCAGGCCAAGCGCACTTTCGTGGCCGAGGCGCTGATTAACAATCCGGGGATGAGGCTGAAGCCGGGATCGTATGCACGAGCACGGATCCCGACGGACAAGGCCGAGACGATCATACTGTTGCCATCGCGGGCAGTACAGTATGTGCTGGGTTCGAACAAGGCGTATGTGATCAAGGAAGGGGTGATCGAGGCGCGGGAAATAAAGGTAGGAGAGCGCTTTGACGGGGAAGTGGAAATCCTGGAAGGGATCAGCGCGGGGGAAACAGTAGCGACGACGAACCTGCCGCGGCTCGATACGGGTAGCAAGGTGGTAATAGACACCGCACCGCCGGTGCCGGAAAAAAAATCGGAGTAGGGCGGGCTAGGACTGGTCCTGGAAGCGGCGGCCGTAACGGTCCAGGAATGAGCTGATGGTCTGAACGGTTACTCCGAGGGCGATCCAAACCTGCCAATGACTGAGCAGTCCGTGGCGAAAAATAAACTCAGAGGCAACGTTGAGGTCGGCAAGAAGACGCCAGAGGGCAACGACCACGCACAGAAGGGCCGCCGGGGTGAGCAGGCTCGCTATGGCGTAAGCGAGCTTGGAGTCGATATTACGCGTTCCTGAGACCCGGGGGCCAATGTGGAAGCGGATGCGAACGATCATGCGTGACCTGCTTTCATGTTAACAAGGAAGATATCGGCAAAAAAGACAGCATTAGGATAGATAATTAGAGCGAAGACCATGCAAAAAATTCGAACAGCCATGATTGGCACGGGCTTTATGGGCATCGTGCATACGGAGGCGATCCGTCGCCTTGGAAACATCGAAGTGGCCACGGTAGCGGCCTCGAGCGAAGCAAAGGCAAAGGCGTTCGCCGAACAGATGTATATCCCGGCGGCAACGGCGGATTGGGAGTCGGTGATGCGGGATCCGGGGGTGCAAGCGGTGCACATTTGCACGCCGAATGCGCTACATCATCCGATGGCGAAGCTGGCGATTGAGAACGGCAAGCATGTATTGTGCGAGAAGCCGCTGACGATGACGAGCGGGGAGGCTCGGGAACTGCTGCAACTGGCCGAAGCCAAGGGCGTGGCGCATGCGACGAATCACAATCTGCGGTATTACCCGGCGGTGCAGCAGATCCGGCAGATGGTGGCGGCGGGAGAACTGGGCGAGATCCTGGCGGTGCAGGGGACGTACTCGCAGGACTGGCTGCTGTACGACACAGATTACAACTGGCGGATCGAGGCCGAGCACAACGGGAAGCTGCGGGCGATGGGGGATATCGGCAGCCACTGGATGGACATGGTGCAGCACTTGACGGCGCTGCCGATCACGAGTGTTTGCGGGGAGTTGACGACGTTCCACAAGACACGCAAGAAGCCGAAGGGGAGCGTGCAGACGTTTACGGGCAAGACGCTAAGCCCGGATGAGTATCAGCACATCCCGATCGACACGGACGACTTTGGCGCGGTACTTTTGCACCTGGGAGACCGGGCGCGTGGCGCGTTTACGGTGAGCCAGATTTCGGCCGGCAACAAGAACAGCTTTCGCTTTGAAATCTACGGGACGAAGTCGGGAGTGGCATGGAACCAGGAGCGGCCGGACGAGTTGTGGATCGGGCACCGGAATTCGCCAAACCAGGTAATCGTGAAGGACGGGAGCTTGTTCCATCCGGCGGCGGCGGCCTTCGCGGAACTGCCGGGCGGCCACAGCGAGGGCTACGACGACAGCCACAAGAATCTGTTCAAGCGTTTTTACCGGCGTGTGGCGGATGCGGGAGCGGCGATCGACTATCCGACCTTTGCCGACGGGCTGAGGGGGATGGTGCTGCTCGAGGCAGTGGCGGAATCAAGTGCCCGGCGAGGGTGGGTCGACATCGCGCTCTAGAACTTCCATTAGAAAACCGCTGCCCGGCTCGCTCACAAAATCGTGGGGAGCCGGGCCGCCTTTTGCGGCCAGACAGATGCGCCAGCGATTGGCGCGGAGGTCATAGATTCCGTGGTGGACGTTGCCTTTTTCGGGGCCGCGGGTAAATTTGATGGAAAAGGATTTGGGGCGGCGGCTGGCGTCGAGGCGGATGAGACCGGCGAAGGCCGCCGCCATGCCATGGGATTCAAAGTGGCCGTCGCGGATCACGACGCGGGCCTCACCGATCATGCGAAAGCTCGGAGCGGAGCCGTCGATGATGAGGGAGCGAATGCGCCAGGAGCCCTGGATGCGGTCGAGATCGGATTTCACCGGCCTTTTATTTTATAAGGGTCAGAACCGGTAGCGGACCGCCAGTTGCATGATACGGGGTTCGCGGGCGGCGAGAATCCAGCCAAAGTTGGTATTGCCGAAAGTAGTTTGGGGATTCTGGAAGTTGACGTTATTAAAGAGGTTGAATGCCTCCCAGCGGAAATCGACTTGCTGGCGCTCACCGATCGGGATGATCTTGGAGAGATTGAAGTCGGTATTGAAAAAACCGGGGCCGTAGGCGGCGTTGCGGGCGGCGTTTCCAGCAGTATCAATGGCTTGGACGCGGAAGGCGGCGGGACTGAGAAAGCGGAAGCGATCCTGTTTGGGATCGACTCCGGTATTGGCTTCGCCGATACGGTCGGGACGCAGGCCGCCGCCGTTGCGATTGAGGAAGCGGTAAGCGCGGCCGTTGGCGGGATCGATGCCGTTGCCGTTCAGGCTCACATTGAGTGGCAGACCGGTGCGCCAATTGATGATGGCGGCCGACTTCCAACCAGCAAGGATGTATTTGGCGGGGCCGGTCCAAGTCTTACCCCAAGGGAGATCGTAAGTGATCGCGGTGGTGTATTGGAGTTTAGGGGTCTGCGTCATACGACCGTTCTCGAGATCGAAGCGGTCACGAAACTGGGGAGAGGCACCGGCGTCCCACGTGCCGGCCTGATCGATGGCGCTGGCCCAGGTGAAGCTTGCCAGAGCATAGAGACCACGCGAGAGATTATGCTCGAACTTCATTTGCATGGCGTTATACCAACTGCGGGCGCGGCTAGCGCCGGTCTGAATGTTCTGCCACTGTGGGAAGGGACGGTTCGCGGGAGCTGAGCCATCGACGCCAAAGTTGGTTTGGTTGCGCTCATAGAGGCCGAAGAGATTGACGCCGCGATTGCCGGCATAGGCAAGCTCGAAGGTACTGGATTGATTGAGGCGGAACTGGATAGCGAGGTTGAACTGCTGAATGCGACCGGAGCGTTGGTCGCGTTCGCGGGTGCGAAGGCCGATATTGCGGCTGTCAAAGCTGCTGAGAACGCCGGCTGGGATGGGGTCGCTGAGGCGAACCGGGGCGGGGCCGGTACCGACGCGCAGAAGCGTGGGCTGGATCAACTGCGGGGGGTTCAGCGGCAGATTGGCCTCCGAGCCATAAATGTCCTCGGTGTTATAGAAAATACCGTAGCCGCCGCGGAGGACGATTTTGTCTTCCTTGGCCTGCCAGGCGAAACCGATGCGAGGCCCCCAATTGTTGCGGTCGGGAGTGGTGAGGTACTTGTCCTTGTCGCTGGCGAGCACGAGGGCGCTGGTGGCGGGATCGAAGTTGATGTTCTTGCTCGCGCCCGCGCCATAGAAGGGCGTGGTGTATTCATAGCGCAAGCCGAGGTTGACGGTGAAGGCGCGGCTCAGCTTCCAGTCATCCTGGAGGAAGGCGCTATAAGCCTCCTGGCGCTGATCGACTTCGGGCACGGTGTTTAGCTGAACGCTTTCGGGAAAGCCGAGCAGCAGATCGCCCATGGCGTCATTTGTGAATCGGCCGAGGAAGTTATAGGCGGGGGTTCGGCGGGTAACATCGATGAAGATATTGGATTTGGCGCGGAGTTCGAGACCGGTGCGGATGAAGTGTTTGCCGGCGGTGATCGAGGTGGTGTTGATGAACTGATTGAGACGGGGTTTTTGGAATTGTGGGCGGAAGTTGCGAGTGCCGAGCTGATTGTAGTTGGTGGGGTTGATCAGGGGTAAGCCGCCGACTTGGAGCATTTCCGGCGGAAGCCCGCGGAAGCCAAAGGCATCGGCTTTGTCGGCATTGGCGGTGGCATGGGCGAATTCGGCGAAGGTCCAGTTATTGCCGTAGCGTAGGGTATTGACAACGCGAGGAGAAAAGGTTTTCGTCCACGCCGCGGCGAGACTGCGATTTTCGTTGAACTGGGTGCCCTGATTGCCGACACCATCAGCAAGGCCGGGGAAGATAGCATCACGGCTGAATTTCTGCCGCAGCCAGCTAAAGCGGAACATGATTTGATTGCGGTCGTTCAGATTGTAGTCGGTGCGGTAATCGAACTTGTGTGTATTCTCCTTGCCATCGCGCTGCCAAGTATAGTTATTGGCGGGGCGGCCATTCTGAAACGAGCCGGGGGCGTTGGCTTCCGGGTAGAGGTCGATAATGCGCTTGGCGAGGGCATCGAAGCGAGTGGCGGGAATGATGTTTCCGGGAAAGGGTGCGTTGGTAGCGGGGTCGATGATGTTCAATGCACCGAACTGGCCATTCTTCTGGGCCTGGGTGGGTACGGTCGTGATGCTCGAGTCGGCGAAGTTCTGCCGGAAGCCTTCGTAGGCGCCGAAGTAAAACAGCTTGTTTTTGATTATGGGGCCGCCGACGGTGCCACCGAACTGATTCCAGTTGAGGTTATTCTTTGGCTGATTCTGGAGGTTATTGGTCCAGCCGCGGGCAGCGAGGGCAGCGTCCCGATTGAAGAAGTAGCCGCTGCCATGAGTTTCGTTGGAGCCGCTCTTGATGGAGACGTTGACGACGGCGCCGGCACTGCGACCAAATTCAGCGGAGAAGGCATTGGTCTGGACTTTGAACTCGGCGATGGCATCGGGATTCGGCTGGACCACCTGGGCGCTGAGGGCCTGGGCGTTTTGCGTACCTTGGTTGTTGTCGACACCGTCGAGAAGAAAGTTGTTCTGGGTATGGTAATTGCCGTTGGCGACAAACCAGCCGGGTCCGCGGGTGACGGGATTGAGAGTGCTGGCGGCAACACCGGGGGTGAGAAGGGCCAATTCCGTGTAGCGGCGTCCGGCGAGAGGAAGCTCGACGGCCGTCTTGCCGGAGATGACCTGGCCGAGGGAGCCCTGTTCGGTTTGAATTGTTGCCGCGCTTGCGCTGACCTCGACGGTTTCACTGACGGAGGAGACTTCGAGGCGGACACGGAGCAGACGGCGCTCATCGATGTTAATGCGCAAGTCGGAGAACTTGATGGATTTGAAACCAGGAGCGGACACTTCAATGTCATAGGCGCCACGCTGAATGGGACTGAAGACGGCATAGCCGTCGGCTGAAGTTTCAGAGCTGAGACGCAGGCTGGTGGCGCGGTTGGCGACGGAGATCTTGGCGCCGGCAATGGAGGACTGGCTGGGGTCTTCGACGAGGATACGCAAGCTGGCGGAATCGGTTTGCGCGAACAAGGCGCGGCCAAGCAGAAAACAAGCGAAAATCATTTTCATGGTGTCCAGGATATCGATTTGTGGTTTCAAGTCGGCAATCTTTGCGTTTCAATTTAGTGACAGGTAAAAGTGATGCGTTTTTTGATTTGGCTGGTTCCGGTGTTGTTGGCGGCGCAGACGCCGCGTGGGCTGCATCCGGCGGTGAGCGAGCTGGTGGAGGGGGTATCCGAGGAGCGGGTGTCGGCGGTGATGAAGCGGTTGGGGGAGTTTGGCTCGCGGAACACGAATTATGAGCCGGGGAACAAGGCATCGCGGGAGTGGATCGCGGAGCAATTCCGGTCGTTCTCGCCGCGGCTCGAGGTACACTTTGACACGCATACGATCGCCAAGCAGGGGCGGATTGTGAGGGACCTCGAGTTGCACAACGTGGTGGCGACGCTGCCGGGGACGACGCAGCGGGAACAGGAGATCATCGTTTGCGCGCACTACGATTCGCTGAACGTGATCCGCAGGAAGGAAGGGGCGGTGGCCGGGGGCGATACGACGGACTGGGTGGCGACGGCGGATGCACCGGACGCCCCGGGAGTGAGCGATAACGCGAGCGGGGTGGCGCTGGTGCTGGAGCTGGCAAGGCTGATGAGCCAACGGGAGTGGCCGAAGACGATCGTGTTCATTGCGTTTTCAGGAGAGGAACAAGGCTTGTTCGGCAGCCGTGGCTATGCCAAGGCGGCCAAGGAGGCCAAGCGCAAGATCGTGGGCGTGTTCAACAGCGACATTATCGGCAACGACTACGCGGGCGATGGGAGGCGGGTGACGGACCTGGTGCATGTTTTTTCAGGCGATCCGGCGGACTCGTCTTCGCGGGCGCTGGCGCGCTATGTGCAGGAGACCGCGGGCCGGTATTATCCGGCGATGAAGGCGAATACGGTGTTCCGTTCGGACCGGTTTGGCCGAGGGGGGGACCACACACCGTTTCATGATGCGGGCTATGCGGCGATTCGCTTTACGACACCCGTGGAACATTATGGTTTTCAGCATTCGGCGGGGGACACCTTTGAGCACGCCTCGCCGGCCTACGCGGCGCGGGTGGTGCGGGTGAACGCGGCGGCGGTCGGCAGTCTGGCGCTGGCCCCGCCGGCGCCGCAGGTGATGCGCACCAACAGCGAGGGGAACGCGACGGCGCCGAACCTGGGCCGGGGCAAGGGCTATGATGCGGTGCTGAAGTGGGCGGCGGTGGAGCCGGTCGAGGAGGTGGCGGGCTACAGCATTAAGTTGCGGTCGACGACGGCGCCCGATTGGGAGCGTGAGATCTTCGCCGGGAATGTGACAGAGTACAAGCTGCGCAACTATTCGATCGATGATGTAGTGATCGGGGTGCGGGCAGTGGGTAAGAACGGAATCGAGAGCCCGGTGTCGGCCTACACGCTGGTGCCGCGGAACTTCGCCGCATCAGCAGTACCCTAGAAGGGAACATGGCCCATTCCCGCAAGCGTGCGCCCGTCAAGGCGGCTCCAGCAGCGTCGCTCGACGACCGCTCGTTGTTTCTCAATCGTGAGTTGAGCCTGCTGGGCTTTCAGCGGCGTGTGCTCGAAGAGGCGATGGACCCGGCCAATCCGCTGCTGGAACGGGTGAAATTTCTCTCGATCCTCGGATCGAACCTGGATGAATTTTTCATGGTGCGGGTTGCGGGGCTGAAGCACCAGGTGGAGGCGGGGCTGGAGGAAGTGGGCCCGGACGGACTTTCGGCGGCGGCGCAACTGGAGGCGATCCGTCCGGTGGTGAATCAGTTAATGACCGACGCGCGGCATTGCCTGCACGAGGTGCTGATCCCGGCGCTGTTGGAGGAAGGCATCGAGATCGTCGATTTGGCTACACTGGACGCGGCTACGCGGACACGGCTGCATCAGTATTTTCTCGAAAAGGTCTACCCGGTGCTGACACCGCTTGCGTTCGATCCGGGACGGCCTTTTCCGCACATCTCCAACTTGAGCTTGAATCTGGCGATTCTGATACGCGGGGCGGGCGGAGACAATCATTTCGCCCGTTTGAAGGTGCCCGATACGCTGCCGCAATTGATTCCGATCGAGAGCAACGGCCGGGGCCGGCGCGCCGGCGCACAGCGTTTTTTGTGGCTGGAGAATCTCATTGTGGCGCACCTGGGGGAACTGTTTCCGGGCATGGAAGTGCTCGAGGCGCATCCCTTTCACGTCACGCGCGACGCCGACGTGGCCATACAGGAGCTCGAGGCGGATGACCTTCTCGAGACGATCGAGGAGAGTGTGCGGCTGCGGCGCTTCGGCGAGGTGGTGCGCGTGAAGGTAAACGAAGAGATGCCGGATCACATTCTCGAGATCCTGGTTTCGAATCTCGAGGCGGACTGGAGCGACGTTTATCGCGTGAAAGATCCGCTGAGTTTTGTGCGGCTGAAACATCTGCTGCAAGTCGACCGGCGGGATTTGCGCGAGAAGTCTTTTGTTCCGCGGATTCCAGCGGCTCTCGATCCAAAGTTAAACGAAGGGGCGGATCTATTTAGCGTGATCCGCCGCGGCGATGTTCTGCTGCATCATCCCTATGAATCGTTTGATCCGGTGGTGGATCTGTTGCGCAAGGCGGCGGCGGACCCGGCGGTGCTGGCCATCAAGATGACGCTTTACCGGGTCGGGCGTAATTCTCCAGTTGTCGATTCGCTGTTGGAAGCTAATGAGCGAGGCAAGCAGGTGGCGGTGCTGGTGGAGTTGAAGGCGCGCTTTGATGAGGAGTCGAACATCGAGTGGGCGAGGCGGCTGGAATCACAGGGAGTGCACGTGGTTTATGGCCTGCTGGGGCTGAAAATCCACTCGAAACTGGCTCTGATCGTGCGCAAGGAGGGGGATAAGATCCGCCGCTATACGCACTTCGGCACGGGAAACTACAACGTCGTGACAGCAGGGCTATACACGGACCTGAGCCTAATGACATGCGATGAGGACCTCGGGGCGGACGCAACGGATCTGTTCAACCACCTGACGGGATATTCGGCGAAGAAAAGTTACCGGAAACTGCTGGTGGCGCCGATTGATCTTTTCGAGCGCACGCGGCAACTGATTGAGCGGGAAATTGAGCATCAGCGGCAGGGGCGCGACGGGCACATCATTTTCAAGATGAACGCGCTGGCGCATCAGGGGATTATCAAATTGCTGTATGAGGCCTCGCAGGCGGGAGTCAAGATCGATCTGTTTATTCGCGGGGCTTGTGCGCTGCGGCCGGGCGTGGCAGGAGTGAGTGAAACGATCACGGTGCGGTCGATTGTAGGTCGTTTTCTCGAGCACTCGCGCATCTATTTTTTTCGCAACGGCGGGGCACACGATGTTTACCTCGGCAGTGCCGATATGATGCCTCGTAATTTGCACCGGCGGGTGGAGACGCTGGTTCCGATTGAAGACCGGCGGCTGATCCGCCAGGTACGAGAGAAAATTCTGGGCACCTACTTGGCGGATGAGGCAAAGGTGAGGGTGATGCAGCGGGATGGTACTTATTTACGGCATCCGCGCGCAAAGGAACCCGATGCGGTAAACGCCCAGCAGATTTTCTTGAAAAATAGTTAAAAGATTTTTTGTTTCAATAAATAATATTCGCAGACCTAGGAACTTGTTGAAAAACTCGCTGTTTCGAAAAGCGGCCTCACGAGTTGAAAATTCTTGGCCCACAAACGGCCCAGAATCGATCGGCAGCGGGCTGGCATTGGTTTTCTGACCCCCGTGAAAGGGTCGAAATCGGCAAGAGGGGATTTTTTCAACAGGCTCCTAGGGCCATTAAGCTGACGCAGTACGAGAAAAACACACTATTAGTACTAAAGTTGGATAGTCTTCCTAGTCAAAACATCTTAGTCT
>JAINDK010000014.1 GCA_019931185.1 Bryobacter sp. CoA8 C33 | reverse complement strand
TTGCCGCCCTACTCGCCAGACTTCAATCCCATTGAGGCGTGTTGGTCCGTTGTCAAACAACACTTGCCGAAATGCAAGGCCCGATCCCTCGAAGATCTCGATCTGGCTATCCCCAGTGCGCTTGACACCGTTTCCAAGCAGATCATTGCCAACTGCTTCCGCCATCGCGGCTATGCGTTATAGTAAGCCGGGCTTAGGTCTACTTGAATCGGAAGTGGCCATTGACTGAGGTGGCGTGGCTGAAGCGTCACGCGATTTCGCGCGGCAGCGGCCAACCGATCGAGCGCGTGTATGATTTCGCTCCGGCTGGCTACGGGCGCCATCTCGATCTGGATTGGCGGAAGTGGGCTCTCGAAGAGGCGCGCGATCTCCGAGCGTTTGGGCTGCAAGGGCCCGATTTGGCAGCTACCGCGAACGGGCGAGAGGTTTTGAGCGGTGTTGATCGGGGCGCCGGTGCAGGTTCAAATCCTGGATTAGGTGAGCGAGCGCCGGGGTGTTGGCGGAGTGACACTCGGGCGGCGTTGACGGGAGGAGGGATCGCCGGATGATTGCGTTTCCAGGGGGAAGGAGGGGCGGTGGGATATGATGCGGGGACGAAGGATGGATGGCACTGCTGGCGGAAGAGATTGTTGAGAGTGGCTCAACCGGAAGGAGGGTAATCTCACTCCCCTCCCCTCCTCCTCTTCACCCACCCCGGCTTCACCGTCTGACGGCTCCGCCCCAGCGCCAGCGCTTCCCGCGGTACCGTCTCGGTAATTACACTCCCCGCCGCTACATAACTCGCCCCCTCAATCCGCACCGGCGCCACCAGCGTCGAGTTACTCCCCACAAACACCCCCTCCCCGATCTCCGTCCGGTGCTTCGCCACCCCATCGTAGTTACAAGTAATCGTCCCCGCCCCGATATTCACCCCCGCCCCAATATCGCTATCCCCCAAATACGCTAGATGCATCGCCTTCGACCCCGCCCCAAACCGCGTCTTCTTCAACTCCACGAAGTTCCCGATCTGCGCCCCCTCCCCAACATGATTCTCCATCCGCAACCGGCTGAACGGCCCAATCTCCGCCCCCTCCTCCACCACGCTCGTCCCCACAAAACAATACTCCCCCACCTTCACCCCATCCCCCAGCACGCTATCCCGAATCACGCTCCCCGCCCCCACCACACACTCCGCCCCGATCCTCGTCCTCCCCCCGATCTGCGCAAACGCCCCGATCACCGTATCCTGCCCCACCTCCACTTTGCTGTCGATCGACACCGTCTCCGGCTGCCGGATCGTCACCCCGCCCAGCATCAGCTCCCGCGCCTTCCTCCCTCGTAGGATCCCGTCCGCCGCCGCCAACTCCACCCTCTGGTTAATCCCCAGGATCTCCGTCGCATCCTCCACCACCAGCGCCTCCACCCGCAGCCCATCCCCCTCCATCACCTCCACCAGATCCGTCAAATACACTTCCCCCGATGCCGGGTTCGGCTTCAGCCGCCCTACATACTTCCACAACACCTCCGACTCGATGCAATAAATCCCCGAATTGATCTCCCCGATCTTCTTCTGCTCCGCCGTCGCCGCCTTCTCCTCCACAATCGCCGTCACCCGCCCATCTTCCCCCCGCAAGATACGCCCATACCCCGCCGGCTCCTCCAACACCGTTGTAATCAACGTCGCCGCCACGCCCCCCCGCTCCTGCGCCCGCACCAGCTTCCCGATCGTCTCCGCCGTCAACAACGGACAGTCCCCATACAGAATCACCGTCCGCCCCGTCCGCCCCGCCCGCTCCGCCTCCCCCTCACATATCGCCACCGCGTGCCCCGTCCCCTTCTGCTCCCTCTGCACCGCGAACCGGCACCCCCGCCGCCCCAACAGCGCCTTCACCTCCTCCGCCTGATGCCCCACCACCACAATCGTCCGCTCCGCCGCAATCCATGCCCCCGCCGCGTCCAGCACATGCTCCACCAGCGCCTGCCCCCCGGCCTCATGCAACACCTTCGCCTTCCGGCTCTTCATCCGCGTCCCCAGCCCCGCCGCCAAAACAATCGCGCTCAATTTTGTTTCCATCTCTCTGCCCTCACTCCTGCCTTGCATTGTTCCTCACCCGCGCCTCCGCCGCCAACTCCACCGCCACCCGCGCCACCGCCGCCGGATCATGCCTCACCTTCTCCCCCTTGGCCAGCAACGGCCGCTTCACCACCTCATAGCCCATCTCCTCGATCCGCGGCGTATCCATCTCCACCGGATACACCTTGCTCGCCGCATACAGCCGCCTCTGCACCCCCTTCAGCTCCGTCTCGTTCAACACCACCTTCTCCATCGTCCCCCAGCCCCCATGCCGCTCGATCGCCCCCACATGGTCCGCCGCCGAATACCCCATCGTCTCCCACGGCTGCCACATCAGATTCGCGAAATACACCTTCCCCGCCCGGCTCCGCCGGATCGCCCGCGCCACTCCATCCACCAGCAGATTCGGAATCACGCTCGTATACAAGCTCCCCGGCCCCAGACTGATCAGATCCGCCGCCGCGATCGCCTCCAGCGCCTCCTTCAGCGGCTTCACCTTCCCCGGCGTCAACTCCAGCCTCTCGATCCGCTTCCGGCTCCGGCTGATCCGCGTCTCCCCCTCCACCACACTCCCGTCCCCCATCACCGCCCGCAACCCCACATTCGCCGTCGTCGACGGATAAATCCTCCCATAGATCGCCAACACCTCGCTCGACACCCGCACCGCCCGCGGAAAATCCCCCGTCACATGCGTCAATGCCGTCAGAAACAGATTCCCAAAGCTATGCCCCACCAAGCCCCGCCCCGTCTCAAAACGATATTGAAATAGTTGCGATAGCAACGTTTCATCCTCGCTCAACGCCACCATGCAGTTCCGGATATCCCCCGGCGGCAGTATGTCAAACTCCCGCCTCAGCCGCCCCGAACTCCCCCCATCATCCGTCACCGTCACAATCGCGCACAAATCCACCTCTCCCCGCCGCGCATATTGCTTCAGCCCGTTCAATAGCGTCGATAGCCCCGTCCCGCCCCCCACCACGACAATGCGCAGCGGCCCCGTCCCATCACGGTACCCCGGCGGCGGCGCGATCATAACTCCTCAGCGCGCGCCAGCCAGCAACTCCCGGATCGCCGGGTGCTGCATCAGTTCCGCGAAGTCCGGATCGTTGTGCGCCGCCGCCCGGTTCCGCGGCGCCAACTCGATCGCTTTCTTCAAATGCTCCAACGCCCCCTCCACATCCTGCTTCAGCCCCAGCACCAACGCCAGCGCGTAATGCACATGGTCTCCCCCTTCCTGCTTCAATGCCTTCTCGAGACTCGCCTGCGCTCCCTCCAGGTCCCGCTGGTTCATCAGGCTCACTCCATAGTTGTAGTGATCCTCCGCCGTCTCCAGCTTCACCGCTGTCTTCTTCAACCGCTGCTCGCACATCGACGCGTGCTGCCGCGCGGCATATCCAATCTCGCGCGCCGGCCCTTCCGCCGCCGCTTCGAATAACTGCTTCGCCTTCGCGAAGTCCCTCTGATGAAATGCCTGCATCGCCGTATCGAACGCCTTCTGCTGGTTCGGCTTCTCCACACTGGGTGCCGGCGTACGGCTGGCGTTCTTGGCCGCCGTCTTGGGATTGCTCTTTTGCATGAAATTCCTATAGCGCAGGTTCGTCCGCAACGAACCCACCCGCTTATTGTAGCGCCCCTAGCCGCCCGCGTTGTAAACACTCACCCCCGTCACCGCCTCAAAGCCCAATCTCCGGTACAATCCCGCGGCCATCTCGCTCGCCTCCAGCACACATTCCTCATTCCCCGTCTCCCTCTGCCCCTCCCCGATCGCATACCGCACCACCCGCTCCCCGATCCCAATCCGCTGCATCTCCGGCAATACCGCCACCCCATACACCCCCACCACCCCCGCCGCTCCCATCACACACGCCGTCCCCACCGCCATCCCCCCCGCATACGCCACATACCCGCGCAATCCCTCCCGCCAGTAACTCTCACTGTGATACACATCCAAAAACGTCCCCAGCGGCGTCCGGAACGCCATCCCCATCACCTGGCAAAAATCATACCGCTGCGCCGGCCGCTCCACCCGCACCACCTCCAGTTCCGGCAGCTTCCGCCGCGGCTTCACAATCCCCGCCGCATGCATCCCCCACCCCACCGACACCTTCCTCCCCCCATAGCGCTCCATCGCCCGCCCCACCTTCTCCCCCACCCCCGGCGCCAGCAAATACTCGAGCAACCATAAGCTCCACCGCGCCCGCCTCGCCCGGTACATCGCCTCCACATACTCCAGCTTCACCGCCAGTTCCCGCTCCTCCCTCACCTCCTCCGTCAGCATCACCGTATTGAACACCGCCCCCGGCAGCCCCGAATACACACACATCAACCCCTCCTCCTCCCACACCTCCCCGCTCCCCCGCACCGCCGCGAACGTCCGCAACGTCGCCTCCAGATTCTCCCGCAACTGCCTCCGCTTCTCCCTCATAACAAATTCAACGGATCCACATCCACCACCACCGCCGTCGCCGGCCAGCCCCGCTCCCCCGCCCGCTTCCTCACCTTCCCGATCACCTCCGCCAGCCTCGCCCTCTGCCCTGCCTTGATCAGCATCTGATACCGGAACTCCTTCTTCACCCGCGGCACCGGCGCCTCCGCCGGCCCCAACACCCTCACCCCCTCCTTCTCCTCCTTCAACATCTCCCCGATCTCCCCGCTCATCGCCAGCGCCTCTTCCTGCCTCTCGCTCCGAAACACCACATTCGCCAGCGCCGCGAACGGCGGATACTTCATCACCTTGCGAAACTGCAATTCCTTCGCATGAAACAACTCATAGTCCTGCGCCGCGCTATAGCGCACCGCATAATGCTCCGGATTGATCGTCTGCAGGATCACACTCCCCGCCAGCCCCCCTCGCCCCGCCCGCCCCGCCGCCTGCGTCAACAATTGAAACGTCCGCTCCGCCGCCCGAAAATCCGGCATCCCCAACCCAATATCCGCGTTCACAATCCCCACCAGCGTCACATTCGGAATATCATGCCCCTTGGCGATCATCTGCGTCCCCACCAGAATGTCGTAGCTCCCCTCCCGGAACCCGTTCAGAATCTCCTCATAATCCCCCTTCGATCGGATCGTGTCCCGGTCCATCCGCGCCACCCGCGCCTCCGGAAACGCCTCCCGCAACTCCTCCTCGATCTTCTCGCTCCCGCTCCCAATAAACTGTATGTGCTCGCTGTCGCACTTCACACACCGCTCCGGCACCCGCTCGGCATACCCGCAGTAATGACACAGCAGCCGCCCATCCCGCCGGTGATACGTCAACGTCACCGAACAGTTCACACACTCCACCCGGTACCCACATCCCCGGCACGCCACGAAACTCGAAAATCCCCGCCGGTTCATCAGCAACATCGCCTGCTCGCCCGCCTTCAACTTCTCCCGTACCGCCTCCACCAGCCGCCGCGAAAACAACGCATTCTTCTTCGTCTCCAAATACTCCTGCCGCAGATCCACCACCTCCACCACCGGCATCGGCCTCTGCTCGATCCGCTCCGGCAACATCAGCTTCCGGTACTTGCCCCGCTCCGCGTTATAGCGCGTCTCCATCGCCGGCGTCGCACTCCCCAATACCACCGTCGCCCCGATCTGCCTCGCCCTCACCACCGCCACATCCCGCCCGTTATACCGCGGCGTCTCCTCCTGCTTATAACTCCCATCATGCTCCTCATCCACCAGAATCAACCCCAAATCCGGCAGCGGCGCAAACACCGCGCTCCGCGTCCCCACCACCACCCGCGCCTCCCCTCGCCGGATCCGCCGCCAATACTCCGCCCGCTCACTCTCCCCAAACGCACTATGCAGAATCGCCACCCGCTCCCCAAACCGCACCGCGAACTGCCCCGCCACCTGCGGCGTCAACGCAATCTCCGGCACCAGCAACAACGCACTCCGCCCCGCCTCGAGCGCCGCCTCGATCGCTCTCAAATACACCTCCGTCTTCCCGCTTCCCGTCACCCCTTGCAATAAAAATGCCCCATACTCTCCCCCCGCTATGCTCTTGGCGATCTCCTCATACGCCGCCTCCTGCGCCGCATTCAGCCGGTGCGCCCGCCCCGCCCCCACCGCCCGGATCGCGCTCATCCGCGGCGTCAGCTTCACCAGACCCCGCCGCGCCAGCCCCCGCGCACTCACACTCGCATTCTTCACCAGTCGATCGACCTCATCGAGCGGATGCGCCCCCGGATGCAAATGCAGATACGCCAGCAACTCCCTCTCCCACTTCCCCAGCTTCTCCTCCGTCTCCCCCCCCACCTCCTCCACATTCAACTTCGACGCCGGCGCCCGCAACGGATCCTTCTCCTGCGCCTCTTCCTCCACCCGCACCCACCCCTTCTTCTGAAACTCCTTCAAAATCTCCCCCGCCTCCCCCACCCGCCTCTTCAACCCCTCCACCGTCATCCCCCTTTCATCGAGCGCCTTCATCACCACCAGCGCCGGATCACTCGCCTCCACGATCCCCAATAAGCTCTGCCGCGCCACGCTCCGCCCCGCCTCCGTCAAACCCCATACCCGGCTCCGCTTCACTTGCCCCCCCAGCGGCGCCATGATCCGGAATACTTCCCCCACCGGCGCGCAGTAATACTTCGCCACCCACAGCCCCAGCCCCACCAGCTTCTCGTCAAACACCGGCTCCCGGTCGAGCAGCTTCTCCACCTGCCTCACCTTGTACTCCGGCTTTTCATCATGCAGCCGCAGAATCGTCCCGCTCAACTTCCGCTGCTGAAACGGCACCAGCACCCGCGCCCCCACCCGCGCCTCCTCCCGCCACTCCCCCGTCAACCCATACGTGAACGGCTGGTCCAGCGGCACCGGTAAACACACATCACAATAAAGCGCCATCCCTCCGTCAGAATAGCCGGAAACTCCGCTTCAATGCCGGATATAAGGTCCGGTACACCTTATGCCGCCCCGCGTAATACCGGCTCTCCCGCCCCCGCGGCGCCACCTCCGTCACCTCCACCGCCGTCGCCCGGCACGCCTCCCCCACACTCCCATATCCCCCCGTCCCCGCCATCGCCAGCAAACCCGCCCCATACGCCGACCCCTCCTGCGACTCGAGCGTCGTCACCCGCCGCCCCAATACATCCGCCAGGATCTGCCGCCACAACACACTCCGCGCCCCACCCCCGCTCGCCCTCACTTTCTTCACCTCCACCCCCAACGCCAATATCACATCAAGACAATCCCGCTGCGAATACGTCACCCCCTCCACCACACTCCGGATCAGCTCCTTACGCCCATGCCGCGCCGTCAGCCCGATCCACCCCCCACGCGCCAGCGCATCCAGATGCGGCGTCCTCTCCCCCATCAGATACGGCAGCCAGAACAACCCGTCACTGCCCTCCTCGGCCCCGCCCGCCTCCTCGAGCAACGCCTCATATTCCATCCCCGGCGCCAGCGTATTCCGGAACCATTGCAAACTCAGCCCCGCCCCTTGCGTCACCCCCATCACATGCCACTTCCCCTTCACCGCATGGCAGAACGTATGCACCCGCCCCGCCGCATCATACGCCGGCTCCTCCATATGCGCGAACACCACCCCCGAGGTCCCCAACGTACAGCTCGCCACCCCCGCCTCCACAATCCCGTTGCCCACCGCGCTCGCCGCCTGATCCCCCGCCCCCGCCACCATCGGCGTCCCCTCCCTCAGTCCCGTCGCCTCCGCCCCCTCCCGGCTCACCCGCGCACAGATCTCCGCGCTCTCATACGCCCGCGGAAACCACCCCGCCTCCAGCCCCAGTCCCTTCATCATCTCCCGCGACCACCGCCGCTTCCTCACATCAAACAACCCCGTCCCCGACGCATCCGTCACATCCTGCGCCAGCTCCCCCGATAGCCGGTACCGCACATAATCCTTCGGCAGCAATACCGTCTTCAGCCTCTTATACGACGCCCCGTCATGCTCCTTCACCCACATCAGCTTCGGCAACGTAAACCCCGTGATCGCCGGGTTCGCCGTCCACTCCACCACCTTCTCCCGCCCCAGCTTCCCGTGTATCTCATCCACCTGCGCCTGGCTCCGCTGATCACACCAGATCAGGCTCGGCCGGATCACCGCCCCCTCCCGGTCGAGCATCACCAACCCATGCATCTGCCCCGAAAACCCAATCCCCTTCACCACCGATCCATCCGCCCCCACCTTCCGCAATACCCCACGAATCGCCCCCTGCGCCGCCCGCCACCAGTCCTCCGGCTCCTGCTCGGCCCACAACGGTTTCTCCATGCGTATCTCCGCATGCGCCTCTGTATGCCCCGCCGCGATCTTCCCGTTCTCATCGAGCAGCAGAGCCCGCGTTCCGCCCGTTCCCACATCGATTCCTAGCCAGTACATACTCGTCCCCTGCATCATATCGCTAAGCTACACACCCGCGCCCGCACCTACCCCCGCTGCCGCTGCGCCTGAAACGGCAAATACGCCGCCCCAAATAACCCCGCCTGATTCCCCAGCTTTGCCTTCTCAATCCGCGTATTCGTGTTCCGGAACGTAAAGCTCCGCCGCTTCACCTGCTCAAACATCGCCGGCGCAAAGTAATCCCAGGCCGGCAACGGCCCCCCACTCAATAAATACAGCGGAAAGTTAAACGTATTGATCAACATCGCCAGCCCAATGCCCAGCGCCTCCCCCATCGAGCGGAAGATCTGTTGCGCCTTCCAGTCCCCCCCCGCCGCCAGTTGGTAAATCTCCTCCGCCGTCGGGTTCGGATGCGCCGTCACCTTCATCAGCTCCGCCGTGCACGTAATCGCCGTCGCCGAAGCATGCTTCTCGAGACACCCCACATTCCCGCACCCACACGGGTTCCCGTTCGGCACCACCGTCAGATGCCCCAGCTCCCCCGCCATCCCCAAAAAACCATGCATCACCCGCCCCTGGTAAACAATCCCCCCGCCAATGCCCGTCCCCAGCGTCAACAACACCAGATCCTCCACTTCCGCCCCCGCCCCGATCCAGCTCTCCCCCAGCGCCGCCGCATTCGCGTCATTTTCCAAAATTACCGGCGCCCCCAGCCGCGCCTCGATCTCATCCCGCAGCGGTATGTTTTCGAGAAACGGCAGATTGTTCGAATTCAGGATCACTCCCTTCTCCATCAGGATGAATCCCGGCACCCCGATCCCCACTCCCACAAACCGCCCACCCCACTGCCGCCCCCGCAACTCCTCAATCGACGCCACAATCTCCCCAATCACATGCTCCCGCCCCTTCTCCGGACTCGTACTCGCCGCCACCTGCCCCAGCAGCTTCCCCTCCCCATCCACCGCCGCGGCCCTCAGATTCGTGCCGCCCAGATCCACTCCAATCGCGTATTCGTTCACCCCTTCAGCCTATCAGCCCCAGCGCTTCCCCAGCCTCCCGGTACACACCTCCAAACTCAGCCAGCCACGCGCCAACACCCGGTCCCGGCAAACGACTCACTCCGCTTCCCACACCCTCAGACCTAGGCGTACAAGCGGGGGGCCCACAGCAGAGCTGTTTACTCCAACAGCACTTGAAAAACTCTTGTTTCAAGGAGTCGGCTCCCCTCTCTCGACGGTGCTCGTACATTCATAAGGTCACGCTGATGGGGTTTATCAGGGATTCAAGAGGTACTTGATGCCATCCCAAATCGCATCTCCAAGTGGAGGGACGACAAGAATTCCGTTGATCCAGCGTCGCATCCTCTGGAACTTCTGGTAAGGCGACCATTCGCGAACAGCAGCAGATTTTCGGCCAGCGTTTCCTGCTACCCACATCCAGGCGATAACAGTGCCAACGCAAGCGACGACGATCCACTTCGTGCTAAACCCCTTGAATGTAAGTCCGAAAATGACCAAGGCAACGGCCACGACAAAGATTCCGAGCCACTGCAAGGCGAATCGATGTTGGTCCGCGCGACGTGCCTTCTCTTCTACTTCACAGAGCTTTTGCTGAATCCTCTCCTTCTCGGCGTTGCTCGCTGCTGCTGCAAGCTCTTGCTCTTTGAGTGCGTCTCTGAGCACTTCAACCTCTGTTGTGGCCGTAGTCAACTCAACCTTCAGGCTCGCGTGTGACTGTTGCAGCTTGCTGTTCCGCAATCGCTCTTCTTCCAATCGAGCTTCGGCTTTCTCTTACAGTTTGTTCGCTTAACTTGTAGCGCCCATCGGGAAGGACTAAAACTTGCCCTCCCTCTGTAAGAGCCTGTAGATGCTTGTTGAGCATCGCCTCAGCAAGCGGAATGTTGAGTTCGTTTGTTACGGTTGCGGCGAGATCGCTCGCGCTCAGCGCAATCCTATCCTGCTTCAGCCAAAGGGCAGTCAGCAGAAGGCGCTGCATCGCCAAGTCCCACCAGCCGGCCTTGTTGAGTTCAATATGGTGGACGAGCGAGACGAGCTCAGGGGATAACTGCCTCGGTCCATTTGTTCCGTTCAGCATAGCTACTCCACCAGAGCCTTGAACACCGCGTCCGCGGCATCTTTGTAGAACTCAATGCTGATGCGGGTCCAGAGGTCGTCTGGCAGATCGTTCAGTTGCCGGCGCGCGGCCACGGGCATCAGCAGGGTCTGGGCCTGCTTGTCGATCGCGAGTTCGGCGATCTGGATCGCGTTCGGGATGATGTCAATCGAGCCGCCAAGGTTCAGGGCGCCCACCACAATCGTTCCGCCGCGGGTGTTCTTGCCCAGGAGCGACCCGCAGAGCGCAACCAATACCGGCAACCCAAGCCCGGCGCCCGCCTTGTCGGCGTCCATCGCACGCATCTGGATGGAGAACTCATGCTCACGCGGGTCGCGATCGCCCACCAGCTCCTTCGCCCGCGAGTAGAGGTTCTGCTCGCCGATCCGGACACTTTCCTTGAACGATGCCGGTGGCGGCTGGTTCAGGATCTTTACCCCACCGCCTGGCCCGGACGTGACCTCCAGCCGGTACAGGCCGGCGCCGGCCTCGGGCGAGCCCATGCTCACCGCCCAAACTTGTCCTGGCGGCAACGGGTCGCTCTCAATCGCTTCGTCGCTGTGTAATTCGGGCGTGGAGACAAACTGTTCCACGCCCTCGGCGCCCATCGTATAGGAGAAGTGCGTGTTCCGAAACTCGCTTTTGAAAACCCGCTTTTGCTGCTCCTTTACACGCCGTCGGCCCTCAAGCGCCATGCGCACGATCCACTCCAGGTCTTCGTCGGAGACGCCCATTTCCGGCGCGGGGAACAGAAGCTTGATCAGCCCGCTCACGGTCTTGTTGACCGCTTCGATGTCACGTCCGCTCAGTGCGCCGCCGAGGTAGACACGCCCCTGCATGACGTTGACCCGGCTACCAGACCTGAGCTTGTTCCAGCACTCGCTCAGGAAGTCGCTCACCAATCCAAAGTGATCGGTCAGGTGATCGCTCGCCTTGAGCTTGGGAAAATCCCATCCTGGCGCGAAGGAATGGAGCCGATCCATGAACGCGGTGTCGTTGCGCATCTCCAGAGGCATCGGGCTCAACAGGTGTCCGATCCTCTGCTGCTGTTCGACGTCCACATCGAAGTTGCCCACCATCACCAGACTGCCGTCGGCGCGAATATTCTCTTTGCCTCGGCTGAACTGGCCAGAGGCCATGTAGCCCTTCATGATGTTCACGCCGTCCTTCTGGTCGAAGGAGATTCCGGACACCTCGTCAAAGCAGACCACGTCATATTGGCAGACGAGACCGCGCTGGCCGGAAGCATTGTTGACGAACATCTTCGCGACGGTCGCTTTGCCACCAGAGATCAGGTGCGAGTACGGGGAGATCTGCTGGAAGAGATGGCTTTTCCCGGTCCCCCGAGGTCCAAGCTCCACGAAGTTGTAGTTCCGCTCCACGAACGGGACCATCCGCAGCAGCGCGACCCGTTTCGCCCGTTCATCCAGATTCCCCGCCTCCAGACCGATGGAACGTAGCAGAAGATCGATCCACTCCTGCGTTGTGAACTTCGTCCGTCCCCGAGCCAGAACCTCGACCGCGTCTGACTTGGACATCTGGATGGGGCGTAAAGAGTCGATGGCAAAAGGCCGTCCGCTGTTTTCCTGCGCCACAATCGCGTCATAAGAGAGCGTGACCTCGGCATAGAAGCCGTCAGTGAGCATTCGCTCGTTCTCGCGCACAAGTTCATCCGCGATCCGGACGTCTCTTTGGGAAATGCTGGGCAGTTCCGCCACGTAGCAGTCGTTCCGCGTGTCCAGGCGAGCCTTAACAAGGTCGATCAGTTTGACGGAGCCCTGTTCCCTCGCACGCGCCTTGAACAGTTCCTCTTCGCCGGTTCGTACGGTGCGATCGCGAAGCTGTTTCTCCACGATCGCCAGTCCTTCCTGGATCTCCTGTTCATCCACGCTGGCGCAGTACCGCCCAAGAAGAAACTCCACCACGTAGGTCGGCACCGGGTATTGGCGCGAGTATTTCCGAACGAGATCCTTCCGAACCAGGTAACCATCGAAGGCCGTTGCGGCCAGTTTGTCCAAGTTGTCCATTGTCATCCTAGAAGGGTCCACATTCATGCCCGTTCTCCTACGCACGTGGTTTGGCTCGCGATCACTTTGCCCTCGGGGTCAAGCAGCACCACAAAGGCCGCCACGCCCTCGTGCTCGTCATCCGGCACCGCCAGGCTCACTTCGCCGGCCGGTCCAACCTCTTTCGTCGCGGCGGCGATGCTGGTCGATTCCTGTTTCCAGTTCTTGCGCAAATCCACGCGCACTTTCGGCTCATTCGAATCCACCCGCACACGGCACCGCATGCCGCGCCATTCGACCGACTGGATCGATGCATGGATCGCGCTTGCCCCACGCTCCACGATCAATTCCGGGACGACACATTCCTGCGGACTGATACCGCCGTGCGCGTAGGTCTCGCCGGCACGGAAGGCTCCGATTCCCGGTGGCGATGCGATCTTGACTTCGGCATTCCAGTGCCAGGAACTGACGGGAACATTCAGGTCCGGCTGGCCCTTCACCAAAGCGCAGCGGGCCCACTTGGTTTCCGCAAGATAGGGCGCGAGCTCGACTTTCGGTAGGCCGCCCGGCAGCAGCAGCCAACCATGATCCGTGACGACACGCACTCGGCGCCAGCCGGAATCAACCAGGCTGAAAGCCCGGTCGGCGATACGATCCACTTCCACATCCAATTGGTGGACCAGATCTCCTTGGAGACTGTGGCCCAGGCTGTCGACGTTGCCACACTCGGTCCACCCGCCACCTTCGCCGCCCGATGGAATCCGCGTTTCATTCGCGTCCAGAAGCTCGACGCCGGTCCCCTCCAACCGCTCGCGCAAGAGCGGCGCAACAACAGGCTTCCAACCGGACTTCGCCTGGATCAGCGGCGTGAAGTCATCGCCGCTTCCACCCTTGATTCCGTCCGTGAGTGGAGTGGCTGCAAGCTTCGCCGTCGGCGTCACCGTTGGCAGCGGAGCCAGCCGATGCGTCATCGACACGCGAAACCCGCGCGCTTCGAGTCGGGCGGCCAGTTTGCCGGCCAAGTCAAACCGCAAGCCATCCACGAACAAAAGGCAAGTGTCCTTCTCAGCGGCGGGCTGGAAAACGCCCTTTCGCGCCTCGTTCGGCTCCTTTGCCACCAAAGCCTGAAAATGCCGAGCGGAGCCGTCCAGCCACGGCTCGTAGAGCGCGCGAACCACTTTCACCACAAGCGCGGCATCCGGTCCGTTCCGGAATCGTCCCAACGCCTCCATGGCGGCGGCATCGCATTCCCATCCACTTGTCGCATACTCGGCGGCGGCGGCCGACAGAGTCGCTCCTCCCACCGGCTTCCGCGCCGCTTGCGCCAGGCGCGCCAAAGGGCGAAGGGCCAGTGCCCAGGGGCTCATTTCGGTCCGGGACCACGCCCAGTCGCGGCGAACGGCGTGCCTTCCTTCCAACTCCAGAACTTTCGTGCACGCCTGTGCGTGGGGGAGACCGGCTGCCGTTTGAAGGTCCTGGCGAAGCTCCGCCTCGTCACGCTCGTTGATGCGGGGATCGCGGGAAGGATCGAGTACCAGGAGCCCCTGGCCCGCCCCCGCCGGCTCTCTCAGCAACTTGGCGACGCCGGGATAGAGCTGCGGAGACTCGGCGAAGCGGTTCCATACTCGGTCCAGACCCAACTCCGCACGAATCAGCAGACCTGCGACCTCAGCCGCCGGCACTCGATCCGGATCGAAGCGGAACTCCGACTGACAGAGGCCCCGGAAAGACTCCCAACGGCTGCCTTTTGCCGTTGCCTCGAACGCCTCTGCATTGTTGAGCCACAACAAGAGGTCCCGGACAGGATCCTGCACGGAGAGCTTGTCGAAGTCGTCAGCGTCCAAGCGGCGGCCCTTCAATGTGCGCGCGTCGGTTTCGGCAAGAATGGGCAATACGCGGAGGAATGCATCTTCGGTCCGCCGATCAGCCGCTACGTCCAGTCCAAGCCCCTCATCGGAAACAAGGAAGGCCCGCACCGTCCAATCGTGCCCATTCGATTGGTGCCAGACCCGCCCGCGGAACTGGAGTTCGACTAGAGGCTGCAGTGCCGGCGGGCAGTCGCCGGCCGCGCGGAGTTCCTGACGGCTCACGCGTGGCAGATAGAGCACTGGTACCTCGCCAGCAGGTGGCGCCTCCGGCAGTGTCCGATCCACAATGCATTTCAGCCAGATTGCCGGCCCCGTGCGTACGCTCGCTTCATAACGGCCCATCTGAAACAGATTTGGCAGAATGGCGCGTAACACGGGCATCAGTGGCAGCCACTGTGCTTCCACATCCGTCCAGAGCACCGCAATGGGCGCGGCAAAACCATCCGCCGTTCGTGCGACTGCCGCCAATGACGCGCAAATCTCACCCACTAAGGTCTGTGATTCGTTCTTCAAGTTCAAATCCCGTACCCAACCCTCTTGGCAATCTCACGGCACAGCCGCTCAAAATCGACGCGGCATTGCTGTACATTCGCTTGGTGCGCACCAATCGCCCCATCCGCGCTCGTAAGCTGGAACATCGGTTTCCGCCTCTCCATCGCCATCGGCATGAGGCTTCGATAGTGCTTGATCATTTGAATCTGATTCGGATCAGCAACGACATCTCCCGTTACCTGATCCAGTACGCTCTGGTAGTATCCCGCCGATAGTTTCCCCTGCCACTTCGCATACGCCTTCGTCGGTCTCCCCAGCCGCTCCGCGTGCTGCATCAGAACATATCCCACTGGTTTCATTTCCCCTTGGGGCATGGGTCCAAGCGCCCTCACCGCTGAAGGCAATGCCCTACTCCAGGTCTCCCTCCACCGGCGCAGCACAGGTCCCAAGTTCCTTAGCCCCTGCAACGAAAACAGGTCCGGAGCAACCGGCACAACCACATGGCTCGAAGCCACCAATGCGGCTCGATTGATCGCCCCCAGGTTGGGTCCAACATCAATCAGCACCAGGTCTGCTCCATGGTCTTCAGCCGCCCTCTGCACCACCCGCCAGAACGCGGTGGTCACCCGAAACGCCCGCGGGTTTCCTTCGAGACAACGGGGCCATTCCGTGGAGAGATCATCTTCAATCCTCGACAACGCCAGATCTCCCACCAATAGCCCCAGACTCGGCGTCAGCAGCTCAATATGAGCTGGCTGGATGTCGCCCGTCCCTTCAAAAAGTGGGCCAACTGCTCCAGACATGGTCTCGGGGTGACCACCGTCCGGCCACAACGCTTCCAGCCGTTCTTCATCGAGCGCCATAATCGACAGGTTGGATTGCGGATCAAGATCAACCGCCAAAACTCGCTGGCCCAACTCCGCGAACATCCAGGCACAGTGGTACACCAGCGACGTCTTGCCAACGCCCCCCTTGTTGTTGAAAAACGCAATGCTGATCATCTGCTTGCTCCCTGCACAATTGCGGCCACGAACCCTGGTTCCACTTCAAATCGAAGTCTCTCCCCAAGCGCCTTGCGCGCAATCGAAATACCAGCTCCAAATCGCTGCACGTAGCCGAGTGCCCGCATCGCCTCGGCCAGGTTCGGATTCCGATAGTCCGTCACCCCCGGCCGGCCAAAGCTTTCCTGCGTCACCGAACCAAAGGGTCCACCAGGATTATGAATCTCGATCCGGTCGTCAAACCAGTAAACCCGCACTGGCGTATGGGTATCTTCATAGCTTCGGTGCATATAAGCATTCCGTACAAGCTGCCGCAGCGCTTCCATCGGGTACTCCGCTTCGCGCCTCTCCCGCTCCACATCGCTGAATCGCACAGCACGCAAATTGTGAGCCTCAAGCTTTTCTTCGAGCCTCCGGATCTGATCCCCCACGGTGCCGTGCATGACTGCTTCGTCCGCCACGGCGGCCGTTAGTTCCACTCCCGCCAGACGCAGAAATTGTGTGTAAGCTCCGGGAATCCAGTCCGACGGTGACTTACCAATTACCATCAAACCCAATACCGTCGGCACTGCTGGATCCTCACTGACTAGCATTTTGGTCGCCGTCAGCCGCTGTTCCCGACTTCGTTCATTCGCCTCCAGCACATCACGCGCCACCAGAGCCGGCAAGTATTCCTGTTCAAATCGCAATAGATCCAGATCTTCAAGCGTCGCTCCCCGCACGCCCCGGACATCGTAGGGCCGATCTCCAGCACGCCGGCGCTCATTCAATATCCGCTCGTCTTGGGCACTGGCCAGCCCTCTCCGCGGGCCCCAACGGATATGTATTCGCCCCTGATACCGCACCGGTGGCGTGTCACACGGCCAAACACTGAGTACTGCGCATTCCGCACCCCCTACCCGGCGCTTTTCTACCAGGACACTGGGCACCGGACTGATATTCCCATCCGTCTTCATATTCGCCAGTTGCAACAACAAATCATCAGTCACCGCAAAATCAGGTACGGGCGAACCGTTATCCCGCAATCCAATGAACACAACCCCAGGGCCTCCTCTACCCGCAAGGTCATTCGCGAATGCGCAAATGGCCTCCCGCACCTTGGTCGGCGCATCCCCCTTCAACGATTCCTTCCGCTCGACGCTGTCCGATTCCAGATCCCCCCTCAATCGTTCCAACTCTTCATCGCTAAGACTTTTCATTGCTTTCCCCTTTCCAATTCTGTTCGAAAACCTCAGCCGCGCTGGACGGCAAAGCTCCACCTGCTCCTGCTCCGTTCATCCTCACTCCCCTACGTTCCCCTCGCTCCATTCGTGCCGCCATATCCTGCCGGGCCATCTGTTCAAGCCGCCCAGCGACCTTGGCAATTAGGTCCAGCGAAACTGACGGCGGTATCGATCCATTCGGAAGATACCGGGACACATACTGGGCGCTAGCCCCTTGTAATCCCAGCCGGGCCGTCACCACAAACGCCACCGCTTCAGCTTCAATCTCAACGGTCTGGTGGCTCAGATTGGTCCGACTGGGCCACCAGTAATCTTCATCGCATCCAAGATGCCCAAGGTATATGTGCGCCAATTCGTGGCACACCACGCCGTAACGGCTGGCCGCGTCCAGTTCCTCGTGCACGGCAATTCGCATCTTGAACTCACTGTCGCCCCGGGCAATCGTCGCGAAGCCGGCGTTTGTTGAGGAGAGACGTTTGACGTCGATGCGGATCCGGTCTCGCTTGGAGGCATTCTCGATCGTCTTCTCCAAATACTCGTTCTTCCAGTCGCCCGCAAACGTCGCGAACTTACTCAGTTCTTCGGGAAGGTCAGGGCCTTCTGTCTGGTCCAACTCGTAAACCAGTAAAACTGGATGCATCGGCGCGAGGATGAGCATTGGCCGCGCGTCCTCTTTGAGCCGCCGTTCGAACCTCCGAAACCAGTCACTCTCCGTTGCAAAGAACGAGCAACTGGGATTCTGAATCCGGACCAGCATGTTGTTGTAAGGAGCGTAGTCCTTGAATCGCCCCATGAACCCGATCATCTCCTGAAAGGCTCCCGAGGTGCGATAGGCGACGCTTTGCCGCACCAAGGAGTCAATGCCGGACTGAACTTCCTTCCTAGGTGATTCAGCTCCAGCCAAGGCCTGATCAAGTTCATCGTCTTCGAGTAGAGAGTCCAAGTACTGCCGACACGAGCGCGGGAGTGAACCGTCTTTCGTGAGCGCTTTGGCTGCGTCCTTGATCATCCAGCGGGATTGCCAACCGAAGGCTGCCTCAAGGTGCTCAACGAGTTCCCATGCGGATGGGTGACGGTTAGAAAAGAGGATGTCGTGAATCGCCGCCTCGATTTGCCGTTCCGACACGGTTGCTTCTGGATTCGGTTCTTGGCTCATACTCCCGCCCTTTGCTTGCGTTCCCTTGCCTTCTGCTTGGTCTCAAGCGAGTAGTGCAGGTCATTCCAACGACTGCCGTCGAAGTCTTTGCCGCCGAGGAAGTCATCCGATTGCCCGTCCCACGACCAGAACCAAGGGAAATCCTCCTTGGGTCGGTGTGGTTCCTTACCGCGATCTTTCCCGTAGTTCATACGGGGAGTGATACGCAGGATGCAGCCGTCGCGACGCCCTGCCTGATACGGTTTGGCAGTCAACCAAGGACGGATATTCAGCCGTACACCATCGTTGTTATCCGGTTCCCAGCCGATGGGTTGCTCAGCAAGTGCCTTCCAACGGACGAAGACGTCGTACGGCTTCTCGCCTTTAGGGACCTTTTCGAGTTCTGCCTTTAGGTGCAGAGCCGCGCTGAGCCGACCGTCGGCGCCCTCGACATCCTTCTCTAGGTCGGCCTGTTGTCGCGAGACCCAATCGCCAAGATAGGTGCAGATCAGTTTCTCAAGCGTCTGCCGGCCCTCGCCGTTGGCCCCCGCAAGCTTGTGATAGTTCACGAAGGCGTGAAAGCCATCTATGCGTCCGTCCCACACGTGCCAGATATACGGGCGGTGCTGAATTATAAGGCAATGCTCCTCGAAAAATCCATCCCGAAGCCATTCGCCAAGCGAATCCCATTTGCCCAATAGTTCTTGAAGCCTGGCTGCGGACCACTCATCTTTGTATGCACTGGCAAGTAGTGTGCGCAATCTGTCGGCTGCGGAAGCCTCCCCCGCAATAGCATGCAAAGACACTATGCCGTCTTGATCCTCATAATCAGCCAGATCATCGCTGTCTATAGGCGGGCAGTTAAAGAAGCTCGCACCATTCTGCCTTGGCCATCGGTAGCCCAGCATCCGAGAAACTGCGACTTGCAGAGCGTGGTCCGCACCTTTCGGGTGTCCAGCGAAGAACCATTGCGAAGGATCATCACTATGCGGAAGCGGGAGACCTTCTGGAAATTGATCGGCCGCCACACTCACCCAATGCCCCAGATCAAACGGAACCTTGACAATGCTTGAGTTCGCAACGGCAAACTTTGGATCGATTCGTACCATGTCGCTGGCAAACTGCTCAGACGTGCAGTAGGTCCAGACGGCATCGAAGTTGCCCTCACGCGTCGGCAACACGGGAGCAACATTGCTGTCAAATAAATCGCCTGTATAGATTGTGCAAGGTAGTCCTCGCGACTGGCTGACCGCAATGCCCGTGCGGCCCAGTGCAGCGAGACCCTGTAGTCTCGCGCAATCCGTTCCTTCAGCAAGCCAATCGATTACGCTCTCTCTCCCCCCATACAGACAAGACTCCTCGACCGTACTCTGGAGAGCGCGCCACCTCGGGCCAATCTCTTCAATCTCCCAGAAAAACCTCCTCATCCTAGGGTCGTCTCCCGTTTTGATCCCCTGATAGGATTGAGCGACCTCTCCGAGAAGAGCAGACTTCTTGGCCGAAGACAGGAGTATTCGAGAGTCGGGATTTTCTAGCTGCGTTAGCTGGTCAGTCGACTCGTGCCAGTATGTCGTGAGGGCAGCCCCCTTCGCGAGTGCGGATTTCAATGCCGATACATCCCATCCAGACAGTACGTGTCCGGCAGCTGGTCTTTGAGAAGTCATGATCAGAAGGCAGACTATTACACGTTCACCCGAAAGTGTCTCAAAGGCTCGCGGCCCCAATACGGCTACTGCATTCCATATGAAGGAGCGAACTAACCGCGCTCTCTGATCTATGTAACTTCCTTGGAATAGCAGCTCTTGCTTGGTGACCAATGCAGACGTTCCGCCAGTCGTACACAATTCAATACAACGGTCAACGAAGCAGTTCGCCAGGTCGGCCTGGGAATCAGAGTAGAACTCCTCGCAGTATGCTTTGAGGTCGTCATCCTGTCTTCCCCGGCCCAAGTAAGAGACGTTTGTTGCCACTAGCGTGAATTTGCTGGCAAGCATTCTCGAGGCCGCTAACAGACCTTTGGCAGCTACGGCAAGTTCACGCGAGTCATCGTCTATCGGTTCGCTTGACAGTGCCTCTTGTAGCAAAGGCCAGACCTGTTCAAACTTCGCAAACAATAGCGGTCTGCCTACCCGCGTAGGATCAATTAGGCTTCCAAGTGATGGCGCTTTGCGGAAAAGAGTGTATAGCTCCGCCATCGTGTCTCGTAAAAGGCCGTTTTCGCCGGCGAGCGCCATCCATTGTTCTTTCGATGCATTGATGCCCAAACCCGAACAAGCCAGATTAAGGTCAGGTAACGTAAAGTGGCTTCCGGCGACTCGCCAAGAGGCGAGGGCAAGATTGAAGGCCGCGATCTGTGAGCAGCGTGCGTCGAGTTCAAGCCCAAACAGATTGTCCCGCAGAACCGCCGCAACTGCCTCGGGAAGATCTAGGCCCTCCTCCTCGGATCGCATCCGAGCAAGAATGCGCAGTGCGAAGGTTAGGAAGTGTCCACTGCCCATGCATGGATCAAGTACTCGAATGTCGCGTGCCGCCCGCGGCCACAATCCGAAAGATCCTGCCACGGGCAAGCCGTTGTTGCTTAGACGCAAGTAAGTCCACTGGTACCCCGGTAAAGAAGGGTCATTGCCGTCAGCTGCACGCTTGGCCGCCCACCAGGCACCGAGGGTGTTTTCTAGCAGAAACAGGACCATATAGTCCTCAGTGAAAAGCTGCGTCACTGCGGGAAGCTCGTCCGCTCCGATCTTGACCTCGGACTTGTTCACTCGATCCTTTTCATCCCGCTGCCAGAATTGGTAGACCCAGCCGAGGCTGTCGTCGGCTCGGAATACGGCTGTCGGCAAAGCCTCGAGTTTCGCCTCCAGTTCCTGCCGTGTTTCCGGGGGCAGCGAAACTCGCAGTACGGGATCGTCTGGCCGGAAAACGGCGAGTAGCATCTTCTGAGCGAGCTCGGCAGCGATTTCCAGCCAGTCGCGATTCTGCTCCCGGGCGAGTTCCCGAACCTCGTCGAGCGACATGGCCATGCCGTGATCGGCGTCCAAAAGCAAGTCGTTCTCGGCCAGGAAGCGGGCGAAGAGCATCCGGTGCCAATGCTCATAGGCGCAGGCCTGCACCAGGTGATCGATCTCTTGCGTGTCTCGGCGCTCGTCCCGCCGGTCGCCGAGTTGACGGCCATGAGCGCGGAACTGGTTGCGCAGTTCCCGCTGCTCTGCCGTCATGTGCGGCCACGGTTCATGATGATGAACGGCATATTGATCCGTAAGTACCTTTCGGGCGCCATCTACCGCGATGGTCCTCGCTTGGGCTACGGTGTTCTCCAGGAGTCGGCGATGATCTCGGTTCAAGCTGGACATAGCGTTCTCCTATTGAATCTGCACTGGTCCGGCGGCAAGCATATTGAGGATTGCGGAGCGCTGCTCTGCCAGCCAGGCGTCTACATCGGCTTCGGTCTCCAGCAGACTGGGTTGGAGCTTCACGAACTGGGTCTTCGGCTTCAGGAGCTTTGCGGCCGATTGAACAGCTTTGGTGGCTCGCTGCGGGATCGCTTCCGCCTCCGCGCGGCGGGCAGAAAGACTGATTGCATCCAGGTCCGAGAGCAGTGCGTTGTCGTTGCTGGTGTCTGGCTTTGCCGGCGCTCGCAGACCGACCTCGCCCAAGATTCTCGTCTGGTCAGCCGGGGAGAGCTTCTGCCAAGTGTCATTGGCTGACAGGCCGTCCAACGCTGTCTGGTACGCGGCTTCCTGCGCCTGCTGAGCAGCAATCAGCGCCTGACGGAGCAAGTCGGCCAAAGTGCTGCGGAGCGGTGCGACAGGATCGGGGTCAGCCAACAACATGCGGCCGCTTCGGATGGCATCCCGCTGGGTGAGAGATTGCTGCGCTTCCGGCAGTATGCCCGCGTGGCTGGCCAGCCGCTCCAGAACCTGCCATGCCGGCTCTCGCTTCGAGATTCCATCCCGATTCTTTTTCCACTCGGCAATTCGAGCCTTGATGTCCGCTTCCTTGGCCCGGAGGGCGGATAAACGATCATTACCGACCAGCTTCCGAATGTCTTCGATGTCCGTTACGGTCGGCCGTGCCGGTGCGGGCGCCTCACCGCCCGCCTCGGAGGAGAGCTTCAGCAGAGCCGTGAAGAATTCGGGAGCCTTGGCGTCCAGTTCGTCTCCCTTAGCCTTGACGTCCACCTCCTGGTAGAGCGCACGCAGGGCATTGCGATCCTGGATCGACAGCGTGATCTTCTCCACCCGGAACTCGGTCTTCGGCACCTTGTTCTGGTCGAGCTGACCGACGGCCACCGCAACGCCGTTCAAGGTGGCGGTGACATGCTGGCTGCGGTGCAATGCGATCAGCGCGGCATCGACTGCGTCGCGAGGCCAACCAAAGGGGCTGGATTCCAGTTCCTTCCGAAGCTGCGTACCCGTTTTGCCGGAACCAATGGCGGAAAGCACCTGTCGGCAGACGGGATGTTGCTCGATAGGTCCTTCGTACTTGAGAGGTGAGAACGGCTGGTCCGCTCCATCGCGGGCGCGTTTCATCGCCGATTCCCAAGCTGAGCCCGAGAAGTCTGCTTCCTTGAATCGGGGAAAGAGGCGCGCTAACGAAGCGTCCGCGCCGGCGCGCAGCTTTTCGTCCAGCGAGAGCTGGAGCAACTCGTTGCCCCCGCCCTGGAACACTTTGGTGCCAGCGACGATCTCGGACACCAAAGCCTCGAGTTGCTGCTTCGCCAGACGGTGCCGGCTCTCCATGCTTTGCCGCGCGACCTGCCCTTCCGGAGTGGCCGGCGCGCCCTTTGCGTTTAGCGTCTGCTCGGCTGCGTGCTCTGTTGCAATGAGGTTCAACAACTCGTCGCGCGACTTCCGGGGAATGAATACGAACAGCGTGGCGCTGTTCACGCCGATCGCGCGGGCTGCGTTCAGGATCTCCTTTTCGGAAGTTGAGAAGCCATCGCGCAGCCAAATTTGGATGGATTCGCCATCAGACTGCGGAACGTCCTGCGAGCGGTAAACCTTGAGTTCGCGCGGAACCTTGGCGGCGCCATGGAGAACCTTCACCTTCTCGATCGTCTTTTGAACCTTGTCCGCCAGCAGTTGATCGCGCCGCTCGTCGAAGAACGCGACGTTGTTCTTCAGCTTGGCTTCCCGTTGGCGGAACTCAGAATCCCAATTGCGCCCCTCCTCCGTCTGGATGCGAAACTCGCTGCCGACGCGCATGAGAACGCCTTCGTCGGCGAGCTTGTCGAGCAAGCGCGCGACCTCGGCACGCAGCTTGCCGTTGTCGGCGGCGAGGTCATCCACCAGCAGGTCCGCCAGGTGCTCTTTGGTGGCGCGAACGCCGATGTCGGCTGCGCCGTCGGTCGGCAACTGGCCAATGAGGAAGACCAGGCCACAGATGCGCTGTTGGAGGCGGCCCTCCCCCCCACGCTTCGATGCGCCGTCCTGGCCCAAGGCGATGATGCGCTCGTTGATCTCGCGCGGTAGGGCGCCGGTGGTGACCATCTCCGGAGCTAGTGCTTCATAAAGGTCGTCGCCGGGGATCAGGCGACCCAACGATTCGCTGGTCAGCTTCGCTACGCAATCATGGATGATTCGCAACTGGGAGCGTAGCTGGCTTTGGGTGCCCGCTGTGTCGACCTGGCGGAAGCAATGCTCCCAAAAACGGCGTCGGACGGGGAGGAGCGGATAGTCCTCCACGATGATCGCCTTGTCTTCGAGGCGTTCGCCAATCTTCGTGCCCTGCAACTGTCGGGAGACCTCGCCGGCGTGGGTGTCGAGCAGTTCCGCGATGGGTGTAAGGGAGGTCGGCTGCTTACGGAGCAGCACTTTGCGGGTGACCGTCTCGACGTCCGCATCCGAGAGTTGAATCCGAATTGTAAAGCGATCCAGTAACTTGTTCAGCAGCTTGATGCCGGTAAGGGCCGATTGACCGGCCGCCACCAACATCACCTGGCTATCAAGCTGCTTGGAAACGGCCTCAGCGATCTCGGTAATAAGCACGGATCGCGTTTCAGAGTCGCCAATGTACTGCTGAACCTCATCAAGGATGAGAATCGTACAGGGCATCTGGCCATCCTTGCCGGCCCGCAGCAGGACACGTTTGAACATCGAAAGGAATTCCTCCGTGGTCAAATCGGACACCCGAAGAGGAAATTGGGCTTTTATGATCTCTCTTGCCGCACCCTCGCTGGTGGCAAAATTCGCGTCACAGGCGAGGAGCGCCTTGGTAATCAGCGGGCTGACGTAGAGGTTGTTCAATTCCTGGGCCCACTTCTTTCCGGCCGCTTCCACTGCACCCTTCACCCGATCTAAGATTCCGCGCTCTTCCAGCCACAGGTGAAACTGCGCCTGTGGATACTGCGTCGGCAGGCCACAGGCACGCAGCAGGATGCTGAAAACGCTCAGACGGACATTTTCGGTGGTACCTGCGGGAAGCGTCCCGGCGGCGGCCAACAGCCCGCCGGAGCGTTTGCCCGCCACGTCCAGTTCGCGCAGCAGGTCGCGCACCTCTTCCGGCAGTTCCGCAACCAGGCTTCGAGCGGTGGCGCCGTCTGGGAACTTTGTGTCTGACCAGAGGTGGCAAAGCATTTTCAGAAGGTGCGACTTGCCGCTGCCGAAGAAGCCGCTAACCCAGGCAGCCTTCTGGTGGGTCTGGCTGCGGCTGCCCAGAAACGACGAAAGGATGGTGATGATGCCCTCGGCATACTGCCCTTCGCAAACGAACGTGGACAGTTCACCGCGAAGTTCCGCCAACACTCGTGCGGCAGCGACGTTGTCGTCCGCGCTCTCGTTTGTGATGCGCGCCTGGCCGTTGTTCACCAGCCCTTCCTTGGATGGATCGCGTAAAAGAGTGTCCTTAATTAGCATCGACATCAATAACCTCCTGCGGAATGAAGCGTGATTGGCACCGCGAGATAGTTCCAGCCGTCGCGCGCGTCGAGCAGCCGATAGTTGTTTTGGTCGTAGGCGCCGGGAAAGAAAACGGCGAGCCGGCCCTGGATGGAGGGTTCCAGCAGTTTGAGCACGCGCGAAACGCGGGTGAATCCGAAAAGCGCGCCGACGCCGAAGACAGCGACGACGGAGTTCTTGGTCACTTCCGGCTTACTCAAGGTGGCGCGAATCCGGGTGGCGACATGTTCGGCAAACTCCGATTCGAGCTTCAGTTGAAGATCATCGGGAGACTCGAAGTAGGCGTCGCGATACTCCTCGGCGGCCATCCAGCCGGCGAAACAGTCGGCGACTCCAACCTCAAACCACTCGTGTCCCGTCTCCCGCGTAGCCATCGCGAAGAGCTCTTTTCGGGCCTGTAACGAGCGCTCGAGTTCCTTGTCGTAAACCACCATGATGACCCGCTGGGCTCCGGCCACGGTCTGCTGCCACGGGAGCCCGATGTGCTGGCGGTACTTCTCGGCGAGTTGTTCAATTCGTCCCATGGATTACCTCGCCTCCGGTGTGTACAAAGATTTTGTGGCGGCGCCGAAATAGGGATCCAACCGGTCCAGCTTCAGGTCGATGACGTCCCCGGCCATACGCAGGTCGATCAAACCCAGTCGCTTTGCGCCCAATGCCAGCTCCAGGGCGGCGGACGGTCCGCAGTCAAGCACCTTCAGCCAGCCCGTCGTCAGGCTCTCTTCGACAGCGAAGCCGGCGGCATGGGCCAGATAAAGAGCGAAGGCTACGCAGGCCGGCGTGGGCCGCACGATCCGACGAAACTTGAAGGTCCGACCTTCCATGTGCCCGGCCTGGGACCAGGAACTGGCGGCATTGCGCACAACCTTATTCAAAGTGGATTCGTTGAGCCGATCGTGAACCGCGGCCGCCAACGCGTCACGCATGGCATTGCGCTGGAACTCCGCACCTTCCGAAAGCCCTATGACAGCATCTGCGGTGGCCAGCAGGAGTGGGTCACGTGCGAGGCTGGCAAGGAAGGCCAGCAAGGGCCGGCCCGTCTCGTCGATATTCCAGAGCCGACGCAGAATCCGAAAGATCGGCACCGCCGGGTCCAATGCGTATAGCTCCCGAAGGCGCTGCATCGACAGTCGGCGCGTGGACACAGTCTGCTTCGCCAGGCAGTTCTCCTCCACGATCGCGTCGACGTAAACCGCCGCCTTGGCATCCGCCGGCACTGCAGCGAACACGGTCGCCAACTCGTCGAGCATGATGGTCCGGCTGGTGTGGGTGCCGATATGACCAAAGCGAAACCCGGCGGCGATGGCCTCTGCCCGGTTCTGCGTTTGGGGAAAGAAATTGAGCTTGGTATCCTGCATTTGGCTGTGGCTTGCTTATCCTAAATTCTTGACAAAAACCGCAATCCGATCCTGAACCAACAAGTTTCCCCGCTCATGCATGCTGAAATTTGGACTTTTCAGTAAAACCGTCGTCTTCGATAACGACAAACACTTCGCCGGCAAACTCGCCGGCACGGGATACACCCCATGGATCATGTGCCTTATTCTAGGTCAATCACATGGAAATGTCAAGAAACACAAAAGTTCGCCGGCAACTTTGCCGGCCTATATTGTGAATAGTTAGCCAATTGCATTTACTGAAATTTTCAAAAAATATCTCCCCTTCCCTCAATCACTTAGCTCCCTGCCCCCCTCTCCCCCCACCCCCGCCCATGCTCCAATCCCACCATGGAAACACTCAACCAAAACTCCACCCCCAAAAAACGCACCAAAACCATGTCCCCGGCCGCCCTCGCCGCCAATCGCGCCAACGCCCTCAAATCCACCGGCCCCCGCTCCCCCCAAGGCAAAATCATCGCCGCCTCCAATGCCCTCAAACACGGCATCTTCTCCCTCTCCAATTTCAATACCTTCGTCCACGATAACCAGATCGCCTTCGAGGTCGTCCAGAATTTCCTCCACCAATTCGACGCCGTCACCCCCTCCGAGGTCTCCCTCCTCCACCAACTCATCCACCACCAACTCCGCTTCCTCCAAATGGAACGCCTCTACTCCCACGCCATGGAATCCTGCATCTCCCAAATCCTCGCCTCCCCCGCCCCCTTCCTCAATACCATCATCCAGGAACTCCACCGCCTCCCCCTCCGCATCGAACGCACCACCAAACTCCTCCGCCAGGAGATCGCCTCCCGCCACGCCCTCATCGCCAACGATCCCCAACTCCAATTCGAACCCATCCCCGACGCCCCCCCTCTCCCCCAGGAACTCTTCGACGACCCCGAACCCGCTCCCCCCTCCCCGCAAATCGAAGCCAAACCCTTCGACCCCGATTCCTTCGACCTCACCACCGCCCCCCTCCCAGACCGGCTCTATTTCATCTACCACCAATACCTCGCCCGCCGCGATCAGGACGCCGCCGCCAATAACAACACCAACGGCAACCAGCAACCCAACACCCATTAGCCCCCCAAAATCCGAACGGCTCGAATTCGAAGCCATCCGGCAACCTCCTTACCCCGGCGCGCCGGCAACACCCGCCCGCCCCCGTTCCTTGACATCCGCATGCCCGCTCCCGCCCCTTACACCCCACGTGTCTCCGCGCGAAGCCAGCCCGCCCTGGCTTCGCCCCCCCCTTCCGCTTCCCTCACTTCATCCCCTCGATCACACACCCATACCCCCGCGCCTCCCTCATCTTCATCTCCCGCCCCGCCCGCCACGCCGCGATTACCTCCTCCACGTCCCGCCGCTCCGGCGCCCCCTTCGTCTTCCCCCACCCCACATACCGGTCGTCGATCCGCCCCCGGTACACCACCCTCTCCCCCATCCACACCACCGCCTCCGGTGTCATCCGCGCTCCCGCCCGCCGCGCCCGCCCCGCCCCCTCGTCCCGCCGCGCCGCCGCCCCCTTCACCCCATACTCTCCCTTCCACCGCTCCAGCCGCGCCTCCGTCAATCCCTCCTCCGGGAACCAGAACTCAAACACCACGTCCCCATGCCGCTCCATCATCCGCTTCACCTCCGGCACATACCGCCCCGCGATCGGACACTCCGTCGCCCAGTACAACTCCACCCGCAATCCCTCCCGGCCCCGCCCAACCAGTGCTAGCGTCATGAACATGAGTCGTCTCGTCAGCATTCAGCGTAATGGTAACGCCGCCATCCTAACCCTCGACAATCCCCCCGTCAATGCCTTCACCCGCGCCCTCGCCGAGGCCACCCGCGAAGCCCTCCTCACCACCCCCGATGCCCAACGCCTCATCTTCACCGCCGCCGGCCGCATCTTCGTCGCCGGCGCCGACATCCGCGAAATCGAACGCATCACCCGCGGCGAACTCCCCCCTCACATGGACTACCTCAACGGCCTCCTCAATTCCATCGAATCCTCCGGCCGCCTCGTCATCATGGCCATCAACGGCCCTGCCCTCGGCATCGGCCTCGAACTCGCCATGGCCGGCCACTACCGCCTCGCCCTCTCCTCCGCCACCCTCGGCCTCCCCGAAGTCCACCTCGGCCTTATCCCCGGCGCCGGCGGCACCGTCCGCCTCCCCCGCCTCATCGGCCCCGCCGCCGCCGAACAGCTCATCTCCTCCGGTATCCCCATCCCCGCCTCCCAGGCCCTCTCCCTCGGCCTCATCGATGCCGTCTGCGAATCCAACCTCATCGAACACGCCCTCACCATCACCCACGGCCGCCCCACCGGCTGCCCCCCCGATCTCCTCGCCGCCGAACGCGCCCGCTTCTCCGCCACCCTCCAAAGCCCCCGCGCCCGCACCCTCGTCCACCTCTTCTTCGCCGAACGCGAACTCACCAAAATCCCCTTCCTCCCCCCCGATACCCCCGCCCTCCCCATCACCTCCGCCTCCCCCACCCGCCTCGAAACCCCCGCCGGCGCCCTCGCCCTCCACCCCACCCCCGGCCGCGTCACCCAAATCCGCGCCACCCCCCAAACACCACCGCCCCTGCTCGCCACCGCCCTCGCCCACCTCAAACAACTCGGCCAACTCCCCATCCTCTGCCTCCACCCCACCGCCTGGCTCTCCCCCTCCCCCGCCAGCCTCCCCTACGCCCTCCGCCCCTCAGACCTCACCGTCCTCGCCGTCCGCGGCTACAACCTTCCCCCTGAGTCCATCACTCCCTTTCAAAATGCTCCGAGCTAACCACCAAGCCCCGCTCATCAAACAGATTGAAATACCACGCCGTCGCCCCCTCCGGCACCGCCGCCCGGGCCGTCTTCCCGCGTATCTCCGCCGGCGCCGTCTCCCATAGCCGCTCCTGCCACTTTCCGCCCGCCTTCGTGTAGTTCAACTCCGCCTTCACAATCCCGCCCCGGAACTTCACCCAGTCCCGCCCTGCCGCTTCAATCCGCGCCAGCGGCTGCTCCTTTCGCAGCATCGCCCCCGCATAAGCAAATATCTCCTCCGGCTTCGCCCCGTCCGGATGCCCGTGCTTCATCCTCACCCGCACCGCCAACGTCCGCGGCCCCCCCGCCAACCGGTAGGACTTCTGTAAAGACCCCATCGGATACGCAAAGTCGTTCGTCCCCGTCACCCATAACATCGGCATCTTCGCCCCCGGCAGATACACCGACGGGTCCCACCACCCCAGCCACTTCGCCGCCCGCTCCGCGCCCATCTCCGCGAAGTTCTTCAACCACGCCGAATCCTCCCCCAGATACCCACACCCATACACCGGCGCCGCAAACCGGAACCGCCCGTCTATCCCCGCCACAATGTTCGTCAAATACCCGCCCCACGAAATCCCCGTCACCCCAATCCGCTTCGCGTCCACCTCCGGCATACTCCGCAACAGCGAGTGCCCCCGCACCACCGCCGCCACCGCATGGTACGTCCATTGCTCCTCCTTCGCTTCATCCACCGCCCCAAACCCGCCCCACCCCGCCGGCCCCCCATCCTCATGGTGCGCCCGCGCCGGGTTCCATGGCTTGTCCGCCGGCCCCCGCTCCGGCGTCATCCCCCCCGTGTCCATCGCAATCGCCGCATACCCCCGCGCATTCCACATCCTCACCCACTCCGCAAACGCCGTCCCCCCTCCCCCATGGATCAGCACCATCGCCGGCAGCTTCTTCCCCGCCGGTGCTCCATAGTAGGCAAACACCCGCGTCGGCTTCCCCTTCCACGGTACAGACTCGTAATACAGCGCCCTCACCCCCGGCTCCGCCGTCTCCGCCGCCGTCACCCGCGGCGTCTCAAACAACCACTTCAGGTCCCAGGACAGCAACAGCAAGAACGCATAGATCACCATTCCTCTTACTCCACCACACCCAGCCATACCTCGGCTGCCGTCCGCGACCCGCTAAAGTAAATCCACCGGTCATCCGCGCTCGCCGCGATCCCCCGCCTCTCCACTTCCCACTCCCGCGATTGCACCACAATCTGCCTCACCCCCGTCTCCGTGTGCAACAACCAGATCTTCCCCTCGTGCACAAACAACATCCGCTTCGAGTCCCGAAACCACCGCGGATCCTGCCCCACCTCGCTCCACTTCGTGAACTTCCCCTCCCTCAGGTCGTAGCTCGCAATCCCCGCCAGCCGCCCATCCTGCTTCTGCGTAAACCCCGCAATCTTCTCCCCGTCCGGGCTCCAGTGCCAGGCCGAAAAGATCTCCTCCCCTCCCCCCATCGGCGGCAGTGCCTGGGGGCTCTGCTCGTTCCACTTCCGCTCCACATCCATCAGAAAACTGTTGAACCCGAATATCGTATACGCCAGCTTCTTCCCGTCCGGACTCCACACCGGCCACGCCGTCGTCCCCGTCGCCACCCGCGTCACCTGCACCATCGCCCCGCTGTCCCGCTCCCTCACCCAGATCTCCCACGCCCCGCTCCGGTTCGAGAAAAACGCCAGCTTCTTCCCGTCCGGACTCCACCGCGGCCCCCGGTCCTTAAACCCGTCATCCGTCAGTTGCCTCAACTCCGAGCCATCCGTCCCCAATAGATACAAATCATCCCGGTTCGACACACTGTTAAACGCCAGCCACAATCCGTCACGGCTCAAGTCCGGCCGAATAAAGGGCGGCTTGCCCCCCGTCAATGCCTCCGGTACGCTCTCCAGTACCTCCCGCACCGGATCAAACTTCACCCGGTATAGCCGCGCCACCAACTCATAATCGACAAACGCCACCCGCCGCCCATCCCGGCTAAAGCTGACATGCGCCGCCTCCTCCACCGGCAGCCGCACCGCCTCCGGCACACTCCGCGCCTCCCCGCTGTCAGCATCGATCGCCACCCGCCATAAGCCCATCCGCCCCTCCCGGTCGCTCAGAAAAAACAGATACTTCCCGTCCGGACTGTATACCGGGTTCCAGTCCACCGCCCCGTCGTTGACCACCGCCACCGGCTCCGGCATCACCCCCCCACGCGGCCGCGCCCGCACCGTGAACAAGTCCCGCTGCCCACTCCGCGACGCCCAAAACGCAATCCGCTCCCCGTTCGGACTCCACGCCGGCTGCACCGCATCCCCCCGGTACACCAGCCGCCGCGCCCCATTGTCCACCCGCACCGCCCAAAGCTGGCTCGCCGCCGTGTAACGGTCCTCCGGCCGCACAATCCCCTCACTGGCACACACGATCTCCGTGCCTTCCGGGCTCCACGCCGGGTTGTGCCCCATGCTCCCCAACTTGCGCACCTTCCGGCTCTCCAACTCCATCACATAGAGCCCGCCCCCCTCCCGCCCGCTCCAGAACGCCACCATCCGCCCGTCCGGACTCAGCGCCGGCTCACTGTCGTCCGCCTCGCTGTCCTCCGTCAGCAACTCCCGCTTGCCCGTCTCCACATCCATCAGATACAAGTCCCAGTTGCCCCGCTCGTTGCCCGCATACACCAGGCTCCGTCCATCCGCGCTGATCCGCGGAAACAACTCCGCCCCCTCCGTCTGCGTCACCGCCCGGTAGCTCGCCGTTTCAAATCCCAGCGCCGCCCCGCCCGGCCGGCTCCCCACCGCCAGCCATCCCGCGAATACCACCAGCACAAACACAAAGCCCACAAAGGCCGCCTGCGCCGGCGCCCGGCTCCACATCGGTAAACTCCCTTGCCGCCCCCCGCTCGCCGTCCTTCGCCCGCTCGTCGCCCCGCTCAGATCCCGCTTCAGCCGCGTCAGATCCGCCCGCAGTTCCGCCGCACTCTGATACCGCATCCCCGCATCCTTCTCAAGCAGCTTCAGGATGATCCGCTCCAACTCCGCCGGCGCCTCCGGATTCACCTCCAATAACCCCGCCGGCGCCTTGTTCAGGATCGCGTCAAACAACGCCGCACTCGTCGCCCCGCGAAAAGGCAAGGTCCGCGTCGCCATCTCATACAACACCATCCCGAAGCTGAATAGGTCGCTCCGCGCATCGATCGCCTCCCCCAACGCCTGCTCCGGACTCATATACGCCGCCGTCCCGATCGCCATCCCGCTGTCCGTCCGGAACGCCGTCCAGGTCCCCGAATCCCAGTGCAACGCCTCCTTCTTCGCCAACCCAAAATCCAGCAGCTTCGCCTGCAACCCCACCCCGCTCTTCTCCAGCACAAACAGATTTGCCGGCTTGATGTCCCGGTGAATCACCCCCTGCTGGTGCGCCGCATCGAGCGCATCGGCCACCTGCAGGCCCAAATCGAGAATCTCCCCCACCCGCAACGGCCGCTCCGCCAGCAGTTGCCGCAACGTCTTGCCCTCGAGCAACTCCATCACCAAAAACGGCCGCCCATGGTCCTCCCCCACGTCGTAGACCACGCAGATGTTCGGATGCTTCAGCCCACTTGCCGTCCGTGCCTCGCGCCGGAAGCGCTCAAGAGCTTCCCCGCCCTCGTGGAAATCGTCCGGCAGAAACTTCAACGCCACCCCACGGCCCAACCGCGTGTCCGTCGCCCGCCACACCACCCCCATCCCCCCGCCGCCCAAGGCCTCTTCCAGCCGGTAATGGCCAAGTAAATCGCCGGTCTGAAGCGCCTTCTTTCCCTGCATATTCGTTTTCACCGAGCCGCTCGGCTAGAATGAAAGTGTAACAAGCAGAATGATTTCCTTCGCGCCGAACAAGCAGTTCCTCTATGCCGGCATTACTTCCTCGTTCCTGCTTGGCATCCTGACTTTCTTCGTCTCCCGCGCCGAATTCCCCCCCGATATCAACTTCGCCGCCTGTCTGCTCGATACGGCCTTCCAGATCGCCTTCGGCTTCGCCGCGCTCTGGATCTTCCGCTCGACAGGCCTTGCCGGCCGGCTCGAGCCCTTCATCGACCACGGCACGCCCTCCCTCAAAGCGCTCAGCACGCTTACGCCGTGGCTGGTCGTCCTGCAGATCGCCCTCGGCGCCGCCCTGCGCTACAAACTAATGGGCGCCATGAGCCACGTGCTGGGCGCCATGCTCGTCGGCGCTTTCCTGCTCTACTACGCCACCGCCGTCATGGGCGCCGCCCAGGCGCCGCATCTGGCGCGCTCGGCCGCCATCTCGCTGCTCTGGCTCGTCCTGATCCAGGTCCTGCTCGGTATCGCCGCCTACCTCTTCCGCTTCTCCGGCCCGAATGCCGGCCTGCCCGAGACCCGCCTGTTCACAGTGCTTCATATTTACTCCGCCCTGTTTCTTCTCGCGAACGCCTGGGTGATGGCCTACTGCATCCCCCGTTGTGCCATCCCCCCCTCGAAATGACTTCTACCCTCATCAGCGACTACATCGCCCTCACCAAGCCGCGAATCACTTGGCTGATCCTCATTTCCACCGCCGTCGGCTTTTTCTTCGGCATCCCCCACATCCGCCCCGGCCAGTTCTACACCGTCCTGTTCCACCTGATCGTGGGTACGGCACTCATCGCCTCCGGCACCGCCGCCCTCAATCAATGGTGGGAACGCGACTCAGACCGCTTCATGGCCCGAACCGCCTCGCGGCCGCTGCCAACCGGTAAGATTCCCCCCACCAATGCGCTGCTGTTCGGCGTGCTGCTATCCAGCCTCGGCTACTTGCAGCTCTGGCTCGGCTGCAACTTTCTTACCGCGAACCTCGCCTTGTTCACCCTGGTCACTTACCTGTTCTGCTACACGCCTTTGAAGCGCCGCCTGCCGCTGTCGACCACCGTCGGCGCCATCCCCGGCGCCATGCCCCCGCTGATCGGTTTCGCCGGCGCCCATGGCAGCCTCACCGCCGAGGCCTGGGCCCTATACGCGATCCTTTTTGTGTGGCAGTTCCCACACTTCTATGCCATCGCCTGGATGTACCGCGATGAATACGCGCAAGCCGGTATCCGTATGCTGCCCGTGGTCGAACCCGACGGCAACTCGACGGCCAACCGCATTCTTTATACGTCCCTGCTGATGATCCCCACCAGCCTGTTGCCTACGATGCTGGCCATGACAGGCGCTCTCTATACAGCTACGGCTGTTCTGTTCGGAGCACTGCTGCTGTACTGTGCCATTCGCCTATACCGCAGCCGGACGCGCGAGAACGCCCGCGGCGTCTTGCTCGCCAGTGTCGTCTACCTGCCCGTGCTCTACGCCATGCTGATCTTCGCTCCGCGCTAAACCCCATGCTGCTTGCCGTCGAAAACGTCACCCACCACTACGGCGCCCTCCGCGCCCTGTCCTCGCTCAGCCTGCACCTGAACCGGCGTGAAATCCTCGGCCTGCTTGGCCCTAACGGCTCTGGTAAATCGACGCTGCTGCGCCTGGTGGCCACGCTGACCAAGCCACAGTCGGGTCGCGTCGAGGTCTGCGGCTTTGACACAGCCCGCCACCCCCAGGCGGTGCGCGCTCGCATCGGGGTGGTGATTCAGACCCAAACGCTCGATAAGCTGCTGACGGTTGAGGAAAACCTGTTCGCTACCGGCGCTTTCCAGGGCCTTGGCGGCCGCGCGCTGCACGAACGCGTCCGCCACACCCTGGCCCAACTGCATCTCACCGACCGCCGTCATAGTCTGGCCCGCGACCTCTCCGGCGGTCTCCAGCGCCGGGCCGAAATCGCCCGCGCGCTTCTGCACGAACCGCAACTGCTGATTCTCGATGAGCCGACGACGGGCCTCGACCCGGTTGCCCGCGACGATTTCTGGGCAGCGATCGAGGATCTCCGCGCCTCGCGCCAAACCGCGATCCTGCTGTCCACCCACCTTTTCGAGGAAGCCGAGCGCTGCGATTCGCTGCTCTTGTTGCACGAGGGCCAGCGGGTCGCCGAAGGCTCCCCAGCCGAACTCACGGCAACGATCGGTGGCGAGCTGATCGAGATTCGCGCACGCCAGCCCGAGATGGCGCTGGCCCGGCTCCAGGAGATCTTCCCGCAGCCGATGCGTTTGAGCGACGGCGCGATCTGGATCGAGGCAGCCGAGGCGCACCGGCTGGTACCCCGTCTGGTCGATGCCTTGCCCGGTGAGGTGATCTCGCTGGCCTTCCACCAACCGGGCTTGGCCGACGTCTTCCGCAAGCTCACGGCCCCGGCAGCTCTGGCGGTGGCCCAATGATGCTCTCCACCGCCGCCCTAGCCCGGCGCGAATTCATCAAATTCTGGCGCGAACGCGCTCGCCTGATTGGTTTCGCCGCGGCCCCGCTGCTGTTCTGGCTCACGGTCAGCGCCGGCTTTAACGACTTCTCCCGCTTCTTTTCCGGCTCGCTGACGCTGGCGCTCATGTTCTCCGCGGTCTTCTCCAACATGACGCTGATTGACGACCGCAAGGAAGGGTTTCTCGCCGGTGTGCTGGTGACGCCGGCCCCGCGCGCCGCCATCGTTCTTGGCAAGGTGCTGGGAGCAGCCTTTCTCGCCTGGCTGCAGAGCCTGCTCTTTCTGCTTTTTCTGCCGCTGGCCGAGCTCTCGCCAGGCTTCTTCGGTCTGCTCGCGACCCTAGGCGTTCTGGCGCTTATCGCCGTCTTCTTCACCCTGATCGGCTTCCTTGCTGCCTGGCACATGTCTTCGACGCAAGCCTTTCACGGGGTGGTGAATATGATTCTGATGCCGATGTGGATGCTTTCCGGGAGCCTTTTTCGCCTAGAGGAGGCGCACCCGCTGATGCGTCTGGCAATGCAGGTCAACCCGATGAGCTATGGCATCTCGCTGCTAAATTCTTCACTGGGCGCACCGGCCTCCTTTGAGCCTCCGGTTTCCCTACTCGTGCTGTGCTCGGGGGCAGCCTTATTGTTCAGCTTCGCGCTGTTCCGCGTCAACCGGAGCCAGTATGCGGCGCCGTAGCATCCTGCCCGTGCTGGCCTTCGCCGCCTGCGCGCGCAAGTCTAACTTGCCAGAGCTCGGTACGATCCCCCCGTTTGAATTCACCGACCAGACGGGGCAGCGCTTTTCGAGCGAGGCGCTGGCGGGCCGCATCTGGGTGGCTGATTTCTTCTTCACCAACTGCCCCGGACCTTGCCCGCGTATGTCCAATCAGCTCAAGCGCGTACAGACGGAAACTCAACCGCTACCCGAGGTACGGCTGGTGTCGATCACCGTTGACCCGGACCGCGACACTCCGGAGGCGCTGGCGCAGTATGCCCGCCGCTTCCAGGCCGATCCGCAGCGCTGGTTTTTTCTCACCGGCCGAAAGGATCGCATCTCCAATCTGATGAGCGAGAGCTTCTATCTTGGCTCAATGGGCGATTTGCAGGCCCACTCGACGCGATTCGTCCTGGTCGACCAAGAAATGAAAATCCGCGGCTTTTACGACTCCTTCGCCGCCGAAAGCATCAATCAACTGATCGAGGATATTCGCTCACTTCATGACCGTCCGTGACCTACCCACCATCAACGCCAGCCTGAACGCCCTGTGCACGATTTTGCTGCTTTACGGGGTATCCCTGATTCGAAAGGGGCGGCGCGAACAGCATAAAAAGGTGATGCTGGCCGCGTTCGCGACCTCGATCATTTTCCTAGTCTGCTATCTGGTCTACCACTACGAGGTTGGCAGCGTTCCCTACCAGGGCCAAGGCTTGCTGCGGACGATCTACTTCTCGATTCTAATCTCACACGTCGTGCTGGCCGCCACCGTCCCCGTACTCGCCGTCTTGACGCTGTGGCGCGCCTTCCAGAAGCGCTTCGACCAGCACCGCCGCATCGCCAAAATCACATTCCCCATCTGGCTCTACGTTTCCGTCACTGGCGTCATTGTCTACCTGATGCTTTACGTACTCTGACCCTTCCTCGACAAGAGTCTTCTGTATCGAATACCCCAATCAACCGCTTCGTGGGCACTACCGCGGCATAACGTGTGAGGCACTTTTCGCGCGGCCCTGCAACCTCCCCCCCCGCGCCCAGCCCACGCGAACAGCGTCTTGCCCCCTACCTTCAGGGTCAGGCGCCGGCGGGGGGACACGGGGACCAGCAGCAGCCCTTAACCAGCTACTGCCCCGGCCTCTTCGTGTCCGGCGGAACGCAAAAACGACGAACCCATCACGTCGTCGTAGCGCCCTGGAATGACCAACGCCTCCTCCAATCCGTCCGCGATTGCGTTCTGCCCCAAATGACCGCACGCAAGCCCATCTCCGCTTGGGTCCGCGACGATACCGGTTTCTCCAAGAAAGGCAAACACTCCGTCGGCGCCGCCCGGCAGTACTGCGACCAAGCCGGCAAACAAGACAACTGCCAAGTCGCCGTCAGCCTCTCCCTCAGCACGGCATCCGCCGGCCTGCCCATCGCCTACGAACTCTACTTGCCGGAATCCTGGAGCGAGGATGGCGCGACCGGCGCCGCAAGGCCGGTGTGCCGGAAGAGATCGTGTTCCGCACCGAGCCGCTCACCGCCGTCGAACAGATCCGGCAAGCCGTCGGCGATGGAGTCCCGCGCGCGCCGGCGGCCGCAGACGCTGCTTACGGCAACGACACCAAGTTCCGCCAAGCCTTGCTGGACATGGGATTGCAATACCTAGTGGGTATTCAGCCGACCCTGTCGGTGTGGCCTCCGGGCAAGGAACCACTTCTATCCAAGCCGCCCAAGTCCCTTGGCCGGCCACCCAAACAGCGTTAGCGTTCGGCTAACCACCAGCCGGTTCCCGCCAAAGAGATTGCTGCCAGACTCGGTCCCCAGGACTGCCAGACGATCACTTGGCGCAACGGCACTCAGCAAAGGCTGCGTTCCCGCTTTTGCCGCGGTACGAGTTCGGCATGCGAATCGGGGTTACTGGCGAAGCGGACCATTGCCGGAGCAATGGCTGCTGATGGAATGGCCGGAGGAGGAAGCGCAACCAACCAAGTACTGCTTAGGCAGCCTTGCGGCGGATACCAGCTTAACGGCATTGGTCACGACGGCCAAGCAACGATCATCGAGCGTTTTTCACTGATTCCGATAAGCAATTTCAGTTGAAACCGATCAGAGATTACACGCCAAACCGATCAGTGGACGGACTGAATGAAAAGGGTGATCGGAATCCGATGAAATTTTTTCTCTGAGTGAAGCTGGCGCAGGAGACCGTCAGGAGATTCGATAAGGGCCGTGCCCTGAAAGAAAGTCTCCCTGAGAAGAATTAGAGAGGCGGTGCGGATGCACGGTGATTTAGGCTTGGGTCAGCGAGAGATCACGCGGGCGCTCGAGATCGGGCAAGCGACGGTGCACGAATACCTGCGCCGGCGGGAGGCGAGCGGACTTAGTTGGCCGCTCGCAGCTGGCCGCGGGGACGCGCAACAGGAGGGCAAGCTAATTGGTGGAACGGTCAAGGCCGTGAAGCCAACGGCCAAGGACCTGCCCGATTTTGTGAGGATCCAGGAGAAACTGCGTGCCAACAAGAGGGTCTCCTTGCAGTTGCTGTGGGAGGAGAATCGAGACGCCAATATCAACTCGCATTACTCCTAGGAACTTGCTGAAAAACTCGCTGTTTCGAAAAGCGGCCTCACGAGTTGAAAATTCTTGGCCCACAAACGGCCCAGAATCGATCGGCAGCGGGCTGGCAATGGTTTGCTGACCCCCGTGAAAGGGTTGAAATCGGCAAGAGGGGATTTTTT
>JAINDK010000070.1 GCA_019931185.1 Bryobacter sp. CoA8 C33 | reverse complement strand
TGAATGAACTGTTCCGGCATAACCGCAGAATGATGAAGGCCTATCTGTTGAAGGAAAGCCTGGACCGGCTGTGGACCTACACCTATGAAGGGGCAGCGAGGCGCTACCTCAACCGCTGGATCGACCAACTGAAATGGCAAAGGCTCAAGCCCTTCGAGAAGCTCGCACGAATGCTGCTGCGTCATGAAGAGGGACTGCTGAACTACTGCCGAATGAAGGTGCCGTTTGGAGTAGTGGAAGCCGTTAACGGAAACATCAAAGCTCTGCTGCGGCGTGGCCGCGGCTACCGCAACTTGCGATACCTGCTGCTAAAGGCTCAGCAGATGGCAGCATCAAAGACTGAATTCGTCATTATGAAGAAAGTGGCCTAAATGGGCAGCAACTTCACATTCTCGTTCAGAGCCGGTTTTCCTAACCCGCTAGCGTAACCCGCGTCTCAGGTCAGGGGTTGGTCGTTTCATAATGACTAGCACGGGTAACCGCCGCATCGTTACTGCCGAGTGAGTTGCCGGACACGAACCACCCCGCCCGAGGACAACAACCCGCTAACGAAGAAGCTCCCGTGCATAAAATGGGATCCATGAAAAGCCTCGAGCGAGCCCGGGCCTTTGGTCGGTGGGTCAAGGCCGTTGGCCCATCGGTCAAGAAAAGCTGGCTCGCCTGGAGACCCGGCCCGGCAGCCGGCATCGCCGCGCGGCGTGCAGTGCTGGCTGCGGCCGTCGCCCACCTCTTGCTCGGCACCGCTTTTCAGCAGCTCGGCTTTGGACTCGCCGCCGACTTTGGGTTCGTCTTCGCGGTGGCCGCCCTCGTCTGGCTCGCCATCCTGCTCATCCTGGCCCTCGGGATCGGCCTGCTCCGGAACCGCCAGCCGACACAGATGGCGCTGGTCATCGCCTCGCTCATCCTTATTGCGCTCGTCTGGAAAATGCCGTACACCGGACCACTGCTCGCCGCCTGGATTGGCGCCTCCGCGGCAGCGCTCGGCGCGTCCCTCGGAATGTGGCGGGCGGGAGAGAAACGACGCCTTACGGCGGCCCTCCTCCTGGCTGGATTCGCCGGCACCTGCGTCTACGTATGGATGATCGCGCACGACGGATCTGAAGACGAACTTTCCCGCTGGAAACCGCCGGCCGCCTCCCTGCCACCCGTCCTGTCCCTGCCCAACCCCGCCGAAAAGGGTCCCTTCGGGGTGCGGACGGCATTCTACGGCGCCGGCACCGATATCCGCCGGCCTGAATTCGGTCCCCACGTCGCCATCCGTTCCCGCACGGTCGACGCGAGCGAGTTCTTTCGCGACTACAGCGGCTGGAAGCGAAATCTGCGCAAGTTCTATTGGGGCTTTGATCTGGACAAGCTACCCCTGAACGGCCGGGTTTGGTATCCCGATGGTCCGGGCCCGTTCCCGCTTGCGCTGATGGTCCACGGAAACCACAACATGGCCGACTTCTCCGATCCTGGCTACGCCTACTTGGGCGAGTTGCTGGCCAGCCGCGGCTTCGTCTTCGTCTCCATCGACGAAAACTTCCTCAACGGCGGATTGTTCGGCGAACCGCCGAACCAACAGCCGGTTCGCGGGTGGCTGCTCTTGGAACATCTCAAGCTGTGGCGCGAATGGACCGCGGCCAGCGCTCACGCGTTCGCCGGTAAGGTCGACGTCGAGCGGGTGGCGCTCCTGGGCCACTCCCGCGGCGGAGAAGCCGTGGCCACCGCGGCGCTGTTCAACCGCCTTCGGTACTACCCGGACAATGCCAACATCCGTTTCCACTATGGCTTTCCCCTCCGCGCCCTGGTCGCTATCGCCCCGGTTGACGGCCAGTACAAACCATCCGGCGCCCATCGCTGGATTGAAGACATCAGCTATTTCACCTTGCACGGCGCCCATGACGCCGATGTGTCCTCCTTCTTTGGCAGCCGCCAGTGGGATCACCTGCGATTTACCAAACCCGGCCCCTCGTTCAAGGCCGAACTCTGGACTTACCGGGCCAATCACGGACAATTCAACACCTCCTGGGGCCGTTATGACAGCTCGCCGCCCCAGGGGTGGATGCTGAACACCCGCCCGCTGCTGGCGGCCGAAGAGCAGCGCCGGATCTCGAAAACCTACATCTGCGCCTTCCTCGAAGCCACCCTGCGGGATCGCGCCGAATACAAAGGGCTTTTTGCCGATTGGCGAACGGGCCGCCACTGGCTGCCCGAAACGATCTACAGCAGCCGCTATCGCGATCCGGACTACGTCCCGCTGGCCGCCTACCGGGAGGACGCCGATCTCACCACGGGTTCACAGCCCGGCCTACGGATCGAGGGCGAAGGCCTGCTCACTTGGCGCGAAGGCCGCATCCCGTGGCGTTCGAGCAATCGCGACTACAATGGTGTCTTCCTGGGTTGGAAGAATCCCCAAGGCGGCAAGGCCGCATCGTACCAACTGACTCTCTCGGAAAAGGCCGTTTCTGAGTGGAAGCTCGACGAGCGTAGCACCGTGGAGGTTTCGGTGGCGGCTTTGGATGAGGACCCGAGGGAACCCGCGGGAAAGAACGAGGATCAACCGGAACCGAAAAAGGAGCGCGAATCCCCCGATTTCACCCTGCAGCTGATCACCCCCGCCGGAGTTGCATCTGTGCCAGTCAGCCGCTTTCAATCGATCCCGCCCCCGCTCAAAGCGAAACTCGTCAAGCTCAACCTGAATGACGATGCGAAGGACTGGGAACCCGTCTTCCAGACCGTGCGGATTCCGCTTCGCGCGTTCGGCGTCGCGCCCTCCCAACTCCGCGCCCTGCGCTTGCAGTTCGACCGTTCCCCGACCGCCGTCATCTGCATCAGCGCAATCGGCTTCGGACGGGAGTGAAAAGAGCGTCAGTTGACGCGCATAGCCAAGCAGCGGCCCAGTCCCTTCGACGGCCGTACTGCACACCCAGCCTTTGAAAACTCCGCCACGTTCTTGTCGAACAGGATGATCCTGGTGAAGTCGACCGCCGCTACGAAATCGAGAAAAAACGACCCTCCAATCACCGAGACCAGCGAAACAGGATGCACTGCCGCTACCTGCTGCCGATAGGGGTAGATACGCTCCATCTGGGATGTGGCGCCTCGATAATTACGGGGTCCCCTCAGAAAACGGAATATTACGTACGCTAAGCCGCGGGAATGAGCCGAACGGGTCGGAAACGGCCCTGTGCTGGGACAGAGCGAGAGCACCAGAGATAATCTCCGGTCAGGTTGATGTGCTCCCAGCCCAGCGGAGACAGGTATTTCAATAGAGCCTCGTCCACCGGCCCTTGCGTCCGAAGTGCCTCCGTCGCTCGCTGCAGGTAGACCGTGTTCCATAAGACAATGGCCGCTGTCAGTAGGTTCAGCCCGCTGGCCCGGTAGCGTTGCTGTTCAAAACCACGGTCGCGGACCTCACCTAACCGGTGAAAGAAAACCGCTCGCGCCAACGCATTCCGAGCTTCTCCTTTATCTAGTCCCGCCTGTACCCGCCGGCGCAATTCGGCGTCTTGCAGCCAATCCAGAATAAACAACGTCCGTTCAATGCGCCCCAGTTCGCGGAGTGCCAGCGCCAGCTCGTTCTGACGCGGGTACTTCCCAGCTTGCGCAACATCAGCGACGCAGTCACCGTACCTTGTCGGGCTCTGGTGCAAATTGGGCGGCAGCGCGAATTCGGACGCTGCGGTTGCATCGATCCGATTCCGATATCGATCACGCAGCCAGCGCGGCTCGCCAGATCTCAGGCAGCGTTGCGCGGCGGCCGCCCAGCTTGCCCAACTTGAACTGCCCCTTCTTGATCTTTTCCGCCAGTTCGATACCACTGATTACAACGTCGGCTGTCTTAAAGCTCTTCAGCCCCAACATCGGCCGCAACCGCTGTTTGATTCTTCGGTGATCTTGCTCGATCAAGTTGTTCAAGTACTTGCTACTGCGCACTACCACCCGCTTCGGCAACTCGCCATCGCGCTTCAAATCAGCCACCGCGCGATGGGACGCCGCGTACGCATCCAGCGTCACTTTCGCGGGGACCCGCTGCCCCTTCATCGCTTTGCGCAGAAACGCTTTGGCGGCGTTGATATCTCGTTGCCGACTCAAAAAGAAGTCCACTGTCTTGCCCGCTTTGTCGACCGCCTGGTACAGGTAAACCCATTCGCCGCGCACCTTGACGTAGGTCTCATCCATCCTCCAGGAACCACCCACCGGGCGAGCGTACCGTTTCCACCGCTTCTCGAATTCCGGCGCGTAATGCTGCACCCATCGCAGAATCGTCGTGTGCGCCAGATTGATGCCCCGCTCGCTCATCATGCTGACCAAGTCTCGGTAGCTCAGCTTGAAGCTCAAGTACCACCGAACGCACAACACCACAATCTCCGCATCGAAATGGCGGCCGGCGAACAGCTCTTCAACTGGAACGAAGCGGCACATTCCCTCATCTTCGCCCATTCATGGGCTCGGTGGTGTTTCCGGTGATGTCGCTCGAGGGCGACGTCACCGAGATCTATGGGCGCAAGATCACGGCGGGCCTGCGGGCGGGGACGCCGCTGCATACGTACCTGCCGGGTCCGCATCGTGGGGTGTGGAACGAAGAAGCGCTCATCGCGTCGAAAGAGATCATCCTGTGCGAGTCGATCCTCGACGCGCTGAAGTTCTGGTGCGCGGGGCACCGCAACGTGACGGCGAGCTATGGTGTGAACGGCTTCACCGAGGATCATAAGGCCGCGTTCAAGAAGCACGGCGTGAAGAATGTCTGGATCGCCTACGACCGTGACGACGCCGGCGATGCGGCGGCCGAGCGGCTAAAGGAAGAACTGGACACGATGGGCATCGGCTCGCATCGGGTGCTGTTACCTCGCGGCCTCGACGCGAACGAATACGCGCGGACCGGCGGGAGCCTGGCCGTGCTGCTGAACGGCTCGGAGAGGCTGACAAAGGGCGAACAGGCACCCGCCCCTGTGATTCCCTTGGCCGCTGATCCGCTGGTGATGGTGAACGGCGGCGAGGTCACGCTCGAACGCGAGGACCGCCGCTACCGCGTCCGCGGACTCGGGAAAAACACGACGCACGAGATCCTGCGCGGGAACGTGCTGGTGTCGCGCAAGGATGACTTCCATATCGACACGTTCGACCTGAACACCGACCGCCAGCGGATCGTCTTCATCAAGCGCGCCGCCGAGGAACTGCACGTCAAGGAAGACGTGATCCGCTCCCTTGGTGGCGCGGAACTTGGCCCAGGGAAACACCTGCACGCACAAATCAATCACGCTGCTGTCCAAGCTGAGAAGCTTGCCGGGAAGCTGCTAGCGCGGATGGTCGACCAGCGCAAGAAACAGATCCTGATCAATCTCCCCACTGCGGTGTTCATTGGCATAGGCGAGCGTGGAGTGACTGGGTGCCTGGGCCATGCCCAAATGCACCAGTTTGCCTTCGCAGGCTTGCAACCCCTCGCGAATCTCACGCAAGCTGTGCGCCTGCCCCAACTGGCAGAACAGCATTGCTACAAACTGATCCCAACAAGAGAAGCCCCGAGCGTGACGCATACCGCCATGCCGCGCGACGGCGGCATCGAAAAGCCGCCGTGGCGCCATGCCCAAAAGCTGGCTGAAAATGCTGGATCCTTGAGCCTTGGGCGGTCTCCTTCGGGAGTTGAGATGTGTTCTTGCAGGAACTTCTCTAACCGACCAGTGGGCTGCCCTGAGCTTCACCTCATGGAGCTAATTTGGACACGAGTGGCTTAATCAGGCGCACAATTTCGGCGCACGGATCCTCCCGTGAGCGAGTGATACCAGATTTCCGGCTTACCGGGATGCTGGCAACGAATTGGTTGTTCCACTGCTGGATTTGCCGCGCTCCTCTTTGTTTTCCTTCCTGTACATCATCGATAGCATGGGCTGATCCGCTGAATCTGTGCGAAATCCGAAGGAAGCTCAGTTCCGGCAGTCAGAAGATTCAAGGCCGTTGCAGGAAAACTGGCATCGTGGAAACTCTTGTTGAAACTGAGTCAGTCTGGCCTGCGTCTGCTTCAACAAGCGGAGTGAGAAGGAACAATAATCAATGATGCCTTGTTACAGTCTTTCCGCCTCGTTAGGCCTTGCACCGCGCTACTATCCCGGGCTGTTTAGAAGCGGTATGAGGATATCCTCACACCCCCTCTGATGCAGTTTGGAGGAAAGCACATTTTCAATTCCACTTAAGGAGACCACCACTATGCGTAGATTTATGTTCTTCACAATTGCCGCTCTAGGCATCCACAGCTTTTCGCTTTTCGCCCAAGTTCTGCCGGAAGGCAGCAAGATCCGCCTTCGCTCCGATACCCTGATCACTAGTTCCACCGCTCAGGCTGGCCAACGCGTCAGCTTCACCGTCGCCGAAGATGTCGAGATCGACAACAAGATTTTCATTGAGCGGGGCGCTGTGGCTGTCGGCACCATTACCCGGGCCGAACAGAAGAAGAGTTTTGGCCGCAGCGGCAAGATCGACTTCAACCTCGAGTATGTTAAGTCCACCAATGGTGAACGCGTTCCCCTGCGCGCCATTACCCAACGGATTGGCGGCAAGAGCAAGTCCTTTACCACCAAAGCGCTCCTCGCTGGGGGCATCCTCATTTTCCCGCCCGCTGCCATCGGTGGCTTCTTCATCAAGGGTTCGGACACCATGATCAACCCCGGCCAGCAGTTTGACTCCTTCACGGATGGCGACTTTAAATTGCGTCTCCGCAATGCGAAGCTTCACATCGAGGGAGTGGAAGACAGCCAAGCCACTTTCTAAAGAGCCGGACTCGATGAGATTCAAGCTGTTCATTTCATGCAGTGATAAGCGACTGAGTTTTCAGCGATCAACCTAACCGGACACCACGAAAGGACTTTGGAAAAGAAGCGGGATTCCGGCCCCGCATGGTATGACAAGGGAGCGGCTTCAACCGCTCCCTTTTTTGGCGCTGAACGCACGTGTCAAGTAGCCAATAATTTGGGTCTTTTTCCTTATGACTGCGAATCCGTCTTTGATGCCTCCATTTGCTGAGCTTTGGGCATCAGATACGGCAAGTTGTGAGAGTTCCGCCCTCCGTCGCAGCAGCGCCTTGATGTTCCGTTCGCTTCGTTCGTAACACAGCAGTAGTAGAGAATCCGGGCCATCCTCTCCAAGGGTTTTGCACGCTGTCAACTCAACTGGCGGATACAGCGGCTTAAGTAACGCCGTGATACGCCCTCATGCGGTTAGCTTTACAACCGGTTCAGGCTTTCCTTCAATTTTCCTCTGATTCGCATCGTAACGCGAAGCGATTGAGAGGGGTGGGGCGCATGGCTCAGGGAAAGAAGTCGCGGCCGAGGAAGAGAAATCGAGTGAGGGGGTGAGGCGTGCTTTCAATCGACGTGCGGCGGCTGGTGAGGATACCGATTTGCAGGAGCGGACCGAGGGCATTGAGCGGGACGGGTTGGCCGACGGTACGGAAGTCGATGCCATTTAGGCTGGCGGCGGTTTCGATGGAGTTGGAACCGGGGGAGAGACGGAGGCGGCGGTAGACGGGAGGGCGGCCGTGGAAGTCGGGGATGCTCTCGAGATGGATGCCGTCGCGGATGACGGCGAGTGTGGGCGTTTCAGCCGGATAGCGCACGAAACGGAGGCGGAGGCGGGCGCCGCGGAGTAAGAGGCCGGTGCTGAGGGATTCCGTCTCCGGAGTGTCGATGCGGGTGGTGAAACTCCAGGGCCTGCGGGTACAGGTAAAAAACGAGCCGTCGAGCAGGGTGGCCCAGGAGAGGGTGCCGCCGACATGAGATCGGTTTCCGGGTTGCAGTCAGAACTGTTTAGCCAGGATCAGAAGGATTCGTCGGCGACAGATTGGGATGTCATATCAAAGCGTGCCACCTGGGAGGGATGGTCGCGCCGGCCATTGAAGGCGAAGATGCCACCGCGGGAGGAAGGGCCGAGGGGAAAGGTGAAAGGGGAGCCGAGCGGTTGCCAGTGGTGGCCGTCGAGACTGGTGGCGGCTGTGATCGTGGCGGTACGGCGCTCGAGGAGGAGCCAGAGGGGAAGGCCGAATTGGCCTCCGGGGTCGGGGAAGTCGAGGAACTGAGGAGGGGTGTTGGGGGTGTGGAGGGTGAGGCTGAGTGTGTTGCGAGTGGTGAAGCGGCGGCTGAGGGAGAGGTAATGGAGGGGTTGCTGCCAGAAGAGGATGCCAGCCTGTTGCCCTTCGCGGGAGGGAGAGAAGGTGAGGCGGGTCTGGAAGGTATCGATAGGGGAGAGGGGGCGCCGAGGGAGAGGGCGCCGGGGGCGGTATCTGGCTTGGGGGCCCGGAGGTCGCCGCGCGCGGTGAGGTCTCGATGCGATTGGAGAGGGGGTCAGGGCAAGGAGAGGGGCGAAGGATGAGCCAAATACAGAGGGAGAGGGGGAGGGCGGCAATCAGGGCGAGAGTGAGCGTGGGACGGGAGAAGCGAGGCGGGGGAATCTCGCGTGGGCTGAATTGAGGGGCGTAGGATCGGAGCGGAAGCGAAAGGGTGATGGGATCTTGGCGGCCGGGACCTTCGTGGTAGCGCTCGAGACGTGTCGTCGAGTTTGCGGACGCTGGCGTCGATGTTAAGGTCGCGGTCGGGCTTATCGAGGACGGCGGCAGCAATGGAGAACTGGTCAATTTCGGTGCGGCCGCAGAAGACCTCGCCGGCAGTGAAGGACAGGAAAAGACTCGCCTGACGGGAGGACTGGAAAAGCGGGGAGGCGAGGATGCGGTCGAGTTACTGGCGCTGCCCGGTGACCGTTACCGACACATAGCAATGTTACTTGGAGTTACGGGCGTAAAAAGAACGTTCCGGCACCGGTGAGAACTAGCGTTGGGGCTGGATTGAGGGATAGACTTGGCAGCTATGTGGCTTCGAATTCTTGTGGGAATTGTAGCGGCGGGAGTGCTGCCGGTGATGGCGCAAACCGCGCTCGGAACGATTACAGGAACAGTAACAGACCCGGCGGGGTCGCCGACGGCGAATGTCAGCATCACGGCGAAGGCGGCGGCGACGGGGCTGACATATAAGGCGACGACGAATGCGTCGGGTGTCTACGTGATTCCGAACGTGCCGATCGGGGAATTCATGGTGGTGGCGGATTCTTCACCTGGCTCTCTCAGGCCTTTGGGCAGAGCCCACTTGTCTGGGCGCCGGGGGTCCGCCGCGAACAGATACTTCAGGACATCATTGGCCCGCTTGCGATACACGACTCCGCCGGCAAGCATCGGCCTCAAGGGGTGCGCCGGGGCGGCTTGCTCCGGCGGTGGATCGGTTTTCTCCAGCGCCAGAAGAAACCAGTAAGCCTGTTTGGTCGCTTTGTGGCGCTGCTCCATGTAGCGCCACAAAGCGAGGGGGATCAGCAGCCAGAGGAAATAGTAAGACTTCCAGTCGCGAAGCAGGGGCAGAATCAGCAGGAGGGGCACGAGGCTGCGAAAGAATTTGGAGTCTGCTTTAAAGCGCTGCACGGCCTCAAGGCCGGCGGGATGATTCAGAGCCAGGCGGACTTTGGCCCACTGGAAGGTATTGACGGCGGATTGGGCGGCGAAGGGAGCCAAGTGCCTCAGACGAATCTGCGTTGCCCGATTAACCGCGACGCCGTCTTCACGCTTGAAGACGAGCCAAAACAAAGCCCGGGAAAGACGCGAAGGCAGGCACCCGGTCCGCCAGAGCCGCCGGAAGCGCTATTCGAGGGTCCGCTTGCTGGCGAAGTCGTCGAGCTCATCGAGCCAGGAACCAAGGAGGAAAAGCAAGTGGCCGAGCAGGTAATTGGCGGCAAACAGAACTGCCAACTGCTCTGCTTCCGACATCTTCTCGATCGATTTCGGCGGGATTCTGGCAGTTGCGGCGGAGTCTTGCAGGAAATAGGCGAGCAAAGCCCCAGGGAACAGAATGCTGAAGAAGTCGAGTAATTTGATGAACAACTCACTCGGGCTGAAGTTCATAGTCGTTACAGTGGACTGAGCATATTAGTGGTAGAGAGAACTGTGCGTGAAGGGCTGGCGCCGTGTTGGGACAGGGCGAAAGTCTGATGCTTGAGTACTCCGGCTGCGCGAATTCTGCTTGATCATCTTAGGGAAGAAGCCGGCCTGCCGGCCTTGCCTATAGCTGGCGGCGATCGTGGCGGAAACCTATTTGCGGCGGCGGAAGAAGGCGAGTGCACCGAGGCCAGCACCCATTAGGGCATACGTGGTGGGCTCGGGAACATCCGACACGTTGGCAAACACCTCGATTTCTCCCAGGTGGAGAGCATTTGTGCCAAGCAGGGTAACGCGGAAGCGATCCGCGTTGACAGGGGTAGAGCCGAATGAACCAGTGTAGCTAGGCCAAACGAGGTTGGTTAGATCTAAGGACCACACTGAGGTCGCACCCAGCAGAAGCTCAAATCGGGTGTTTTTGGCCCGATCCTGGCAGCAATCTTGCCGGTTGTACAAGGTGAAAGCTTGAATTGAATAGGTTTGGTTGAACAACACCTGAACCCAAGGATCCTGCTCTTCCTCCGTGTGCTGAATATGTCCGAGAATCATGTAGTTTCCACTGGGATCGCCGTCGTTTACCCACTGGGGGCCAAACATGGCTGTATCCCCGGACGCCGTGGAACTCTGGCTGGCGACTCCGCCATTAGCGGAAGCGGCCACATTGATCAAAGCAGCGGAAGCGGGCAGGGCAGCCAGAAGCACTATGAATGCAAAAAAACCAAAGTTGTTTTTCATAAAACCCTCCAAAGAGCAGAAATTGATTTTGATGACCTATAAGATACCACAGGCAATTGGCGCAGCCAGAAAATCAACTGCCGTTCTGTTCATCCTGTTTTCAGGTTGGGCAGGGGAAGTGGGTCAGGAGCCATCGTAGAGCAGGAAGCTTTCGGTAAAACCCTTTACGGGCCTTAAGGAGTAGCGGTAGATACGCTTGCCCTCGTAGTAAGGAACGTCGGCAATGATTTCCTCGTGACCCTTGGCGTCAAGGTCGGCCCGGAAAACCGGGGTCCAGCTTTCGGCCGAGTCACCCTCGGTATAGATAAATTTGGGGCCACGCAGGATTTCCTCGACGGCACCCCGTGGATTGAGGACAGCGGCGAAGACGAAATCCTCGGTGCCGGAGTCTTGCTGCCGGCGTTCGCGGTGACGGTGATCAGAGTACCAAGCGAGCCAGCGCGGGCCGCGCGGCGAGAGAAAGGGGGCGAAGGAGAAATCTCTTGGTTGGATATCGAGCTTGGCGAGGCGGGATTTTTTGGTTCCGAGGCGTTGGGCGACAAAGGCGTGGAGTTGCCCGGGAATGGAAGCCAAGGCGGGGGGGAGAGCATTTTTGTCGGGGATGTTGGTGAGCTTGGCGGCCGGGGGGAAGGGTTGGCCGATGCGTGCGATGCCGCTGCTGCGCAGTTGCTTCACCTCGATGGCCGATGGTTGATATGAGATGGAAGCGGTATCGATTTTCAGCGATCTGACGGCTGTCACTTCAACGGCAACAGCAGTGGTTTTCAAAAGACCCTGGGCCGTGAGGATGAAGACCGGCGGGTGGGTGCGCAGGAGAGTCGGCCAATCGTCCTGGGTCAGCTTTCCTGGCAGGCGCTGGCTGACGCCGCGAAAAAACTCATCTTCCCTGGGGTTGCCACCCAGAAAGAGGCTGAAATTTTTCAATGTGCCGGCATCGTATTCGGCCCAGATATAGGGGTTGGCAGCCGGAGCAGCAAAGGGGACCGTCAGGGACAGGGCGAGTATAAATGAGAAGCGGGTCAAGCCGCGCATATCGGTTTTGCCTCTGATCCGCATCGTAACGCGAAGCGATAGAGCGGGGTGGGACGCGGGGAATCTCGCGCGGGCTGAATTGCGGGGCGTAGGATCGAAGCGGAAGCGAGAGGGTGATGGGATCCTGGGGGCCGGCACCTTCACAGTAACCTTCGAGACGCTGGCGGAGCTGGGCGGCGAGTTTGCGGACGGAGAAGACTTCGCCGGCGGTGAAGGACAGGGAGAGACGCGCCTGACGGAAGGACTGGGACGTTCCGGCACCGGTGGGAACTAGCGTTGGGGCTGGATTGAGGGATAGACTTGACAGCTATGTGGCTTCGAATTCTTGTAGGAATTGTGGCGGCGGGAGTGCTGCCGGTGATGGCGCAAACCGCGCTCGGAACGATTACAGGAACAGTAACAGACCCGGCGGGGGCGCCGACGGCGAATGTCAGCATCACGGCGAAGGCGGCGGCGACGGGGCTGACATATAAGGCGACGACGAATGAGTCGGGTGTCTACGTGATTCCGAACGTGCCGATCGGGGAATTCATGGTGGTGGCGGAGGCGGCGGGGTTTAAGAAAGTGCAGCGGAGCGGGGTAGGCGTGGAGGTGGCGCAGCGCTTGCGGCTGGACTTCACGCTGGAGATTGGCAACGTGAGTGAGGCCATTGAGGTGAAGGCGGAGGTGCCGCGGATTCAGGTGGAGGACTCGTCACTGGGAGCGGTGATCGAGCAGAAGCGGATTGCCGATTTGCCATTGAACGGGCGGCATGTGTTCAATCTGGTGAAGATGGTGCCGGGGGTGGTGCCGCGGTCGAACTCGACGGATGGTTTTGCCGAGGTGAATAACCAGGCGTTCTCGCAGATGAGGATCAACGGAGGGCCGGCGTACGGCAACCAATTCTTCCTCGATGGGGTGTCGAATACGGCGGCGGTGCACAACGAGATTTCGGTGGTGCCAATGTCGGACTCGGTGCAGGAGTTTCGGGTGGAGACGAGTTCGATCAAGGCCGAATATGGGCAGACTTCGGGCGGTGTGGTGAACGTGGTGACGAAATCGGGGGGGAATGAATTTCATGGGTCGCTGTATGAATTTCTGCGCAATGATGCACTCGATGCGCGGAATGCATTTTCAACGCAGCCGGACCCGCGGACGGGCAGGACGAAGCAGGTGCTGCGCTACAACCAGTACGGCGGAACGGTGGGGGGACGGGTATGGATCCCGAAGCTGTATGACGGGCGAAACCGGACCTTTTTCTTCACGGGCTGGGAGCAGTGGCTGTGGCGGTCGACCGGGGCGCCGCAAATCGGCACCGTGGCGACAGAGCTGCAAAAGACCGGGGATTTTTCGCGGACCTTCGATGCGCGGGGGGCGGTGATCCCGGTCTTTGACCCGGCGACGACGCGGGCCAATCCAGCGGGAAGCGGATTTATACGGGATCCGTTTGTGGGCAATGTGGTGCCGCGGAACCGGATGGATGCGCTCGCGATGCGGGTATTGCCGTTCATGCCGGCGGCCAATGCCACGCCGACCGACCCGGTGACGCAAGTGAATAACTTTGTGTCGCTGGCCAAATCGACCTCGAACCAGACGGTGGTGACAAATCGAGTGGACCACCGGATCAATGACACGAACAACCTGTTCTTCCGCTATTCGTTTACCTGGAACATCCTGCAGAACGCGGGATGGGGATTGGGGGCGGCGGACCCAGGGGCGCGGAATGACCAGCGCGACAACCACAACGCGGTGTTCGCCTGGACGAAGACGATCGGGAGCCGGATGGTGAACGAGTTGAGGGCGGGGGTAACGCGGCAGTATTTGCCGTTTCTGCATCCGAGCTTTGACCAGAACTGGCCGGAGAGGCTGGGTTATCCGTCGATTATTCCGCGGGATGCGTTTCCGCCGGTGCAGATCACGGGGTTTCTCTCGATCGGGAATGCGAGCTTTTCGGGAGGTTTGCGGGCGCAGAATATCTGGCAGGTGGTGGACCAGTACAGCATTGTCGCCGGACGGCACAACATCAAGTTTGGGGCCGATTACCGGGACTGGCGCAACAGTTTCATCAACCGGTTGAACCCGTCGGGGAATTTTCAATTCACGCCGGCGCTGACCGGTAATCCGCTGGTGCCGGCGGGCACGGGGGTGGGGCTGGCGACGTTCTTGCTGGGCGAGGTATCGAGTGGGACGCTGGGGTTTCGGCCCTTCTTTCAGGCGCGGGCGACGCCATTGGGATTGTATGTGCAGGATGACTGGAAGCTGACCTCGCGGCTGACGTTGAACGTGGGCCTGCGCTACGACATCAGTTGGGGCTTTCGCGAGATTCACAACCGGCACTCGAACTTCGACCCGTTCGCGGTGAATTCGCAGACGGGACTACTGGGCGTATTGAAGTATTCGGGCAAGGATGAGCCGGCATCGTTTATCAACGTGGACCGCAACAATCTTGGGCCGCGCATCGGCTTTGCGTGGGACCCGAAGGGGGACGGTAAGACGGCGATCCGCGGCGGGTATGGTTTGATTTATCTGCCGATTGAGAGCGGGGCGATAGTGCCGGATAACCAGAATGCGCTGGGCTTCTCGGTGGATACACAGTTTCAGGCGCCGAGCGGGGTGCCGCAGCGGGCTTTCAAGTTTGCCGAGGGGCCGCCGGCGGTGTTGCAGCCGCTGGGGCCGGCCGGCGGGGCGGGAGCGTTTCGCGGGCAAAACGTAAGGGCCCAGGATCGCAACTCGCCGACGGGCTATACGCAGCAGTGGAACTTCGCGGTGCAGCGTTCGCTATGGCAGGGCTGGACGGTGCAGCTGGCCTATGTGGGGAACAAGGGGACGAAGCTCTTCGGCGGCAACTACAACCTGAATCAGCTGGATCCGCAGTTCTTCTCCCTCGGGCTGGCTCTGCAGGACTCCGTACCGAATCCCTTCCGCGGGCAGATTGCGACGGGGGCTTTGAGCGGGGCGACGGTGGCGCGGAGCCAGACGCTGTTGCCGTATCCGGATTACCTGCGGGTGGACACGTGGGCGGCGCCGAATTTACCGACGAGCTATCACGCGTTTCAGATCTCGGTGGAGAAGCGCTTTGCGCGGGATCTGTCGATGATGTTCAATTACACGAAGGCGAAACTGATGAGCGAGTGTTCGGCCATCGGGGGCGGCAACAGTGGTGACACCTGCGCCAGCGAGTACCGGCTGGGACGGTTTAACCGGCGGCTGGACCGGTCGATTGACCAGGACGATATTGCGAGCCGGGCGGTGATCTCGGGAGTGTATGAATTGCCGGTGGGCCGGGGCAAGACGTGGCTGAAGTCATCGCCGGTTTTGGTGAATGCGCTGCTGGGGGGTTGGCAGTTGAACGGGATCGGGACGTTCCAAAGCGGGCTGCCGCTGGCGGTGCGAGGAGCGAATAACTTCACGGGCATCAACTATCCGAACGTGCTGCGGGACCCGACGCTGCCGGCCGACCAGAGGACACCGGTACGGTGGTTTGATATTGATGCGTTTGCGAACCCCGCCAACTTCACGATCGGGAATGCGCCGCGGACGCTGCCGCGCACCCGTGGCCCTGGCCTGACGGACGTGAGCTTTTCGCTGTTCAAGACCTTTAGCTTCCGGGAGAGATTCCGCCTCGAAGCGCGGGCGGAATTCTTCAATGCGCTCAACACCGTGAACTACAACAGCCCCAATGTCTCCTTCAGCCCCAACGCGGCAGGCCAGAATGTCAATGCGAACTTCGGACGGGTCCTCAGCTCGCTCGAAGCCAGACGTACGCAAGTGGGCCTGCGGATGACATTCTGATTCGGAGAAAACCGATGCTCAGAAGATCCCTTCTAATGGCGCTGGCTGGTCAAGGGCGGGCGCCGAAAATCCTCCTGCGCAGTTCCTGGCAGAGCGTCAACATCGGCGACATCGGCCACACCCCGGGAGCGTTGAGCCTGATCGAGAAGTATCTGCCCGAGGCCGAAGTCACCCTGTGGCCCGGCAAGCTGGAGCATGGCTCGCGGCAACTGCTCGAGCGCGGCTTCCCCAAGTTGAAGTTTGTCGAAGGGACCGTCTCGCCTGAGGGAAAACCAACCACGCCGGAACTCGCACGGGCCTGGGCCGGAACGGATCTCTATCTGAGCGGATCGGGCTCGGGGTTTCCGGCAAGCGGGCACGCACTGGCCTTTCTAAAGGCGACGGGAAAGCCCGTGGGCGTCTTCGGTGTAAGTCTCGACCCCGTCTCGGGCTTGACCCCGGGCCGCGATCCCGAAGGCGGGACGCTCAAGAGTCTGCGGGCAAGAGCACTCGCCCTGCCGCCAGGACATCTCGACGCCGATCTGCGCTACCTGATTGACCGCGTGGCCTTTTTCTTCTGCCGCGATACGATTACGCGCGACTACTTGCGGCAGCAACGAGTCAAGGCGCCGGTTGTCGAGTTTGGACCGGATGCTCAGTTGGGAATGAAGCTGCGGGACGACGAAAGGGGTTGGGCCTGGCTGCGAAGCCGCGGCCTCGAGGAGAGCCAGTTCATCAGCGTGATTCCACGGCTGCGCTACACGCCCTATTACAAGATCCGTAACGAGGCGCGGGTGCCCGCCGACGATGTGCGCGATGCCATCAACAAGCGCACCACCGAAACAGACCACGCCAAGCTGCGCGACATGATGGTGCGCTATGTGCGCGAGACCGGCCACAAGGTGATGGTGTGCGCCGAGATGACCTACGAGGTCGAATTGGGCAAGCAGGTACTGGTGGACCCGCTGCCCGAGGATGTGAAGAAGAACGTGGTGTGGCGGGAAACTTATTGGTTGCCGGATGAGGCTGCTTCCATCTACGCCCGGGCCGCCGCCGTGGTTAGCGTGGAATGCCATTCGCCGCTGATCGCCCTGAAAGTGGGAACGCCAACGTTTTATGTGCGGCAGCCGACCGACACCTGTAAGGGGCAGATGTACCGGGATATCGGGGCGGATCACTGGTTTTTTGAGGTGGAGGAGACGAGCGGGGAGCAACTCTGGCGGAGATTGCAGCGGGTCGTCAACAGGCCAGCGGAGGCGCGGGCCGAGGTAACAAAGATCATGGCCAGGGTCGAGGCGCGGCAGAAGGCGATGGTCGAGCGGGTGAAGCTGGCCGCGCTGGCGGGTTAGCCACGGCGGCGCCAGGCGGTAAAGCGGCGCCAGGAGAGCGTCAGGCCGGTTATCGCGAGGAGAACGGCGGCGGCCGAGGCGACGCCGGCAAGGGTTTGTCCGGCCAAGCCGAGGCTTTCCCCGGTATGGAGGAAGCGGCTGAACAGGCGGACGCGGCGGCCCGTGTTGAGTTGAGAAAAACGGTCGTGCCGGAGGATGGCGAGAGTTTCGCGGTCCACGGTAAGGGTGGATTTCAACTGTGGCTGACCGCCGTCGCCGCGGTCGATATTAAAAACGAAATTGTCCGTGGGTCCGCCGAAACGAAATGAGATTGCTTGCCAGCCCGGTTCAGACGCGGCGAGAGCGAAAGCGCGATCCAGATGGTAGAGGCTGGCTGGACCTTGGGGGGGTGGAGTGGAATCGGGCTTGGGTTCCTCGGAACGGGTTACGGTGTAGATCAAGCCGTTAGCCCAGGCATAGGAGATGGGCAGAGCGGAAAGAGCAATGAAGAACAGTGGCAGGGCGGCCCAGAAGCCGAGAGTGTTGTGCCAATTGAAATCGCGGGCGCGGCCGGAAAGGCCGGAGCGGAACCAGAGAATGGGACGCAGGTGCTGCAGGGAGAAGACGCGAGGGAGCCAGAGATAGAGTCCGGAGAGAATCAGGATCACAAAGGCGAGCGTGCTGGCCCCGGTAATGGCTTTGCCGAGCGGACGATTGCCGGCCGGGAGGGAGAGCCAGCGGTGCCAAGCGCGAAGTTGATTGAAGAATTCGCGAGTTGATTTTTTGGGTGAACCCAGCAGGGTTGCGTTGTAGGGATCGACGAAGAAAACACCTTTTTTGCCGAGATTGAGCTCAATGGGCTCGGTGGGGGAGGAACGCACGGTGATCGTGTCCGAGGCTAGGAGGCCATTGCCGGGGAAGAGCGCCAGCAGCGGCGCCCGGCCCGCGGTTGGTTTGACCTGCCAGGGGCCGCGCTCGGCACGGGCGATGATCTGCCGCTCATAAGTGAGCAGAACGCCCGTCAGGGACATCAACAGGATGATCAGGCTACAGGCTACGCCAAGCGAGAGATGGGACCAGAAGAGAATCTTGCGAAACATGGCTATACGTGACTGGTTGGTCAGAGCTTCTTCAGGATAAAACGGGGTGGACTTCAGAAATTGAGTTTGAGCGCCAGTTGGATGACGCGCCAGGATTCACCGTTCTGGTTGGTCGTGGCGGAACTGGCCGTGGAAAGCGTGACGCAGCAGGTTTGCCCGAAGACCGGGGAGATGATCGAGGGCGTGCCGGAGCTGGCGTCGCGGGGATTGCGGAAGTTGGCGTGGTTGAGGGCGTTGAACATCTCGGTGCGGAAGGTGAGACGGACGCGGTCCGTCACCTGAAAGCCCTTGGAGATGCCAAGGTCGAGGTTCCAGAAAATGGGGCCCTGAAAGACGTTGCGGCCAATGCCAAGCTCGCCGGGGTTGGGAATGCGGAACTGACTGGCGTCCTGAAACAGCACGGGGCCCAGCACGCCCGCTTTATCCTGCAAGCGCGCCTCGGGATACTTCGTGACGCCGGGAGCCAAAGCCGCGCGCGATTGCGCCGTGCCGTTCGCGGTGAGAACACCGGAGCGGACGGTGAATGGCTCACCGGACTGGTAGGTGAAGATACCATTGAGCGACCAGCCGCCGAGGACAACATTGGCGGGGCGGTTGAGATTGCCGAGGAATTTCTTTCCCTTGCCGAAGGGAAGCTCATAGATGGAGCTCATGTTGATGACGTGGCGCTGGTCGAAGTCGGAGCGGGCGCGCTCGTTGTCGTAGTTACGGCTGTCGGCCGGTGTGCGGGCGTTGGTGGTGGTGAGGCCCCCGCCGGAGGTGGCGGCAACGGGGTCGATCGAGAGGTTGTCGATCGATTTGGCCAGCGTGTAGGAGCCGCCAAAGAGCAGCCCCGCTTGATCAAAACGCTTGCGGAAGGTGGCCTGGAGGGAGTGGTAGTTGGAGTCCGCTCCATTGTCTAGATAGAGGATCTGCGCAAACTGCGGGTTGGGCCGGAGACGGGCGTTGGTGGTGGTCTGCTCGAGACGGACGGCCATGTTGCCGGCGGCGTTCTGGTTGAGATCAGTGACGGAGGCCGCCCCGTTGGCGAATGCGCCCGTCATGATGCCTTGCTGAATAAATGGAACGGCGTTGGCCCCCGGGCAGGGAGAGCCATTGGCGAGGGTACCATCGGCGCGGCAACCGCCGCCAAGGCCCACGTTGCGCTGCATGGCGAGGAAGCTGGGCAGCAGCGGACGGGATTCGACCTGATTCGCGTCCCAGGTGCGGTACAGCCGCGTCCCGCGACGGGCGACATAACCCAGGCTGGCCACATACCCGTTGCCAAATTCCTTCTGCATCGTGAAGTTCCACATGTGCACGGTTGGCAGCTTCAGGTTCTGATCGAAGATACGCGCCGGGGGAGCGGTATTGTAGGTGGACGCCGGGGGAATGAGTTGGGTCGAGGGCTGAGCCGTGGGGGGGCTGAGCTGGTTGGGGAACTGCCCAAGAAGCACATCGGGCACCGGGGCACAGCCCGCCGTGGGCGCGCCTCCCACAGGGGAAGTGCAGCGGTAGATCTGACCGGGAACGGCCGAGGCGATCGAGGTGACCTGGAAGGTGTTGATGGGATCGAAGGCGATGGAGTAGCCGGTGCGGATGACGAAGCGATTGCTATTGCCAGGCGACCAGGTGAGGCCGAGACGCGGGGCGAGAGCGCCCCAGTTGAAGTTTTGATACCAGCGCTCAGCCTGCACAAAGGAGACCGGACCCTGGCTGCCATCGATATTGCGGTTGGGGACGAAGACGCGGTTGCCGGCTTCGGTGGGCGGGGCGTTGACTTCCCAGCGGACACCGTAAGCGAGGGAGACGTTACGCCGGACACGCCACTCATCCTGAAAGAAGAAGTTGTACTGCTTCGTGCGCTGGCCTTGCGCCCACAGCGAGACCGTTTTTTCGCCGGTCTGGAAGGGGAGGAAGGTGTTCGAGCGGAGGTCGCCAATGAAGTTATGGGAAAGCTGGGCGGGGATGCCGATGAGGTCGTTGATCATGCCCTGGAGGCGGTTGAGGTCGGCCGCGGCGATGCCAGGCGTGGTGGCGGTCGAGACGGCTGGAAACGTGAAGCCCGTCGGCGGCCGGACCGTGCGCGACAGCGAAATTGCCGGCGTCAGCGTCGTGCCGCCAACGTCGCCACGCTGGTCGTTGTGCTGGTAGAAGCGGATGTTGGCTCCGAACTTGTAGACATGGGCGCCCGTGACGAAGGTGAGGTTGTTGATGAACTGGATCGTGTTCACCGCGCGGGCCGTGCGCGGGGAGGCGGTGTAATCGACGTCGACGTTATTGAAAGTGAAGCGGGGCGTATTGGGGAAGAGAGGATTGGCTTCGCCCTGGGTGAACAGGAAGGTGAAGCGGGAGTAGCCGACGGTGAATTCATTGACGAGGCGTGGGCTTAGCGTGCTCCGCAGGCCGAGAGCATGGTTCTGCGCGGGGCGAAACACTTCTCCGCGGGCAGGAAAACCAGGAAGGACCTGGGGGCGGCCGTTCAGCGGATCGCCCCCGAGGGTGTTCTGCTCGGCGCCGAGATAGCGGTAAAAGAGATTGTGCTTGTCGTTGATGACATGGTCAACGCGAGCAAGGTACTGCGGGCCGCGGATGCGGAACGGAGAGTTCCAGGCATAAATCCCCGTATTCAGTCCATCGCCGGCCGCAAAGGAATTCGGCGCCGGGTAGCCGCCCAGAACGCCTCGCACCGTCTGGTTGAACCCCCGCCGCAGCGGATCGTTCTGGAAGATGTTGTAAGTGGCGATGCAATTGGTCTGCCCCGGGGCCGCGCATTCACCGACGCCGGAAACCAACTGCCCCGTGCGCTGGTCGACCAGAGCCGATGTGTTCTGCGTGATGCGCTGGCCGTTGACGGTGAGGGGGTTGCGGGGGTCGACCACGAAATAACGGAAAGCGCCGGTCAGAGCCGCCTGCGTGTAGAGGTCGACGGTTTCACCGAAGGCCTTGTCCACGGGGTCGGCGAAGTTGACCTGCTGTCCCTGCCAGGATCCGAAGAAGAAGGTCTTGTTCTTGCGAATCGGGCCACCCAGCTCAAAGCCATATTGGTTCAACTTGATAATGGGCTTCGCCTGACCCTGCGCGCGGGCGAAAAATTCGTTGGAGTTCAAAGCAGTATTGCGGAAAAACTCAAATACCGTGCCGTGGAACTGGTTCGTGCCGGAGCGGGTGGCAACGCTGACGTTGGCGCCGGAATTGCGGCCCTCTTCCGCCGAAGGGTTCGAGGTCGTGACCTTGAATTCCTGCACGTTGTCCGGGTTGAGCCGGAAGATGTTGTTGGTCGGATTGGGGTTGGTGGATTCGTTGGCCTCGATGCCGTCAATGGTGACGTTGACAGCCCCGGAGCGCGCCCCGTTCACATTCGTGGCGTTGCCCGAGCGCTGCACGACACCCGGCTCGTACATCAGCAGATTGAGCGGATTGCGGCCATTAAGCGGGAGCGTCTCGATGGCCTTGCGTTCGACGACATTGCCGATGGTGGCGTTGTTGGTTTGAATCGTTTCGCTGTTGGCTTCGACCTGGATCGTCTCCGAGGCCGCACCAACCTCGAGGTTCGCGTTCACGGTGGCGGGCGTATTGATCTGCAGGACGATGCGCGTCAGCTGGAATTTCTTGAAGCCCTTGGCGTCAATCGACAGGGTATAGCTGCCGACGGGAATCGAGGCGAAAGCATACTGTCCGGCGGCGGTCGTTTCCTGCGTGTAGCGAAGGCCCGTCGATTCATTGGTGGCGGTGACGGTGGCGCCCGGGACGACGGCGCCGGAAGAATCATTCACGAGACCGCCGAGCTGAGTTGTCGAGGTTTGCGCGGAAAGAATAAGAGCAAAGAGAAAAACGGAAAGAAAACGAAGCAGCATGAGGTCTTTTCAGCCTGGAATTGGAATTTTCTGATGAGTGTGACGTTTCGCCCGACTACAATGAAGCCATGAGCGTCGAAACGGCGAAAGTGGCGCTGGTAACGGGCGCCAGCAAGGGTATCGGCAAAGTGATTGCCATCGAACTGGGCCGGGCGGGCTATGATGTAGCCGTAAATTACAACACGGACCGTGCCGGGGCGGAAGCAACTGTCAAGGGAATAGAAGAACTGGGCCGGAGAGCGGTTGCCCTGCAGGCGGACGTGGGAGATATCAGGTCGGCCAGAGGGCTGTTTACACAACTGGACCGGCACTTTTCCGATTTAAACGTCGTGGTGGCCAATGCCGCGGTACAGACATGGAAACCTCTTCTTGATTTGACGATTGAAGAATGGGACCGGGTGCAAAATACTAACTTGCGCGGTACCTTTCTCTGCACGCAGGAGGGGGCGAAGCGGATGGTGTCTAAAGGGCACGGGGGAAGCATCATCACGATTGGGTCAACCTGCAACAAACTGGCGTTTCCGCGCCTGGTGGATTACACGGCGTCGAAGGGAGGCATTGAAATGTTCACCAAGGTAGCGGCCGTCGAGTTAGGCCGGTATCAGATCCGCGTGAATTGCGTGGCGCCGGGGGCGACCGAGGTGGAGCGGACGAAGGCGGAGACGGGGGATTATGCGGGGACCTGGGCGCCGCTGACGCCGCTGGGCCGGATCGGCTATCCGATCGACATCGCGCGAGCCGTGCTGTTTTTCGCTGGCGAGCAGAGTGAGTTTGTGACCGGGCAGACACTCTATGTGGACGGAGGCGTGGGCGCGAGACCGCACTGGCCTTATGAACTTTGAGGGCGAGCCGCGGCGGCTCGACATCTACCTCCAGGACTTGTACCCGAAGTACAGCCGGAGCCGGCTGCAGGAATGGATCAAGAAGGGGCGCGTCAAGGTAAACGGGCGCGAAGCGAAGGCTTCGCTGATGTTGAAGGGTGGAGAGGCGATAGAAGTGGAGCCGATGGAGCTGAAGGCTCTGCGGGCCAAGCCCGAAGACCTGCCGCTCGAAATTCTGTATGAGGACGAGGATGTAGTGGCGGTGAATAAGCCGGCGGGGATGACCGTGCACGCCGGGGCGGGCGCGGAAGAAGGAACGCTCGTCAATGCCCTGCTCTATCGCTTCCAGCACTTGTCCCAGCTCGGCGGGGACCTGAGGCCCGGCATCGTGCACCGCCTCGACAAACTCACCTCTGGCGTCATCCTCGTCGCCAAGAACGACCTGGCCCACCGGAATTTGCAAGAACAGTTTTCCAGCCGTACAGTGGAGAAAACCTATATCGCACTGGTCGAAGGCGTGATGGAAAAAGATACGGGCACGGTCGACCGGCCGATCTCACGCGACCCCTGGAAGCCCGTACGGATGACCTCGGCGCGAGGGGCCGACCCGGAAGCCGGCCGGGAAGCCATCACTTACTGGAAGGTGCTGAAGCGCTACCTCCGGCACACCCTGGTCGAGGTGAAGATCGGCACGGGCCGCACTCATCAGATTCGCGTTCACCTCGGCAGCCTCGGCCACAAGGTGGCCGGCGACACTCTTTATGGCGCCCGGGCGCACGACTCCGGCCGCTTCTTCCTGCATGCCTGGCGCATCCGCTTCGCCCAACCAAGGACGGGAGAGCTGGTGGAAATCGAGGCGGAACTCGCTCCGGAACTGAAGCAGTGGCTGAGAAGCCTACAATAGGAGCAGCCTTTAAAAATGCAACGCCGAGAGTTTCTTGCCACCCCCCTGGCGCTGATGGCCCAGAACCAGGACCCGAACCGCATCATCCTGGACGTATTCCGTGTGAACTTTCTCTATACGGTTTCCGACAAAAAGGGCCGCTTCGTGATCAACCTGAACAAGGACGACTTCGAAGTGATGGAGGAGAAGAAGCAGCAGAACATTCTCGAGTTCATCGCGGAATCGAACCTGCCGCTGCGGCTGGGGATTCTGATCGACTCGTCCAACTCGGTGCGGGACCGCTTCAAATTCCAGCAGGAAGCGGCGGTGGAGTTCATTAACTCCGTGATCCGTCCGCGGGAAGACCGTGCAATCATCGTCTCCTTCGACAATCAGGTCGAGTTGCGCGCCGACCTCACCGGGGACATCGACAAGCTCTCCAACACCATTCGGGATATGAGGCCGGGCGGGGGAACGGCGCTGTTTGATGCGATTTATTACGCCTGCAAGGACAAGCTGATGCAGGATCAGCCGCTGTTCAAGTTCCGGCGGGCGATGGTGATTCTGTCCGATGGGGACGATACACAGTCGGTGATGACGCGCGAGCAGGCCATTGAGATGGCGCTCAAGGCGGACGTTGTGATCTACACGATCTCGACGAACATCACGCGGATCGAAAGCGAGGGGGACCGGATTCTGAAGCATATGTCGGAGCGGACCGGGGGGATGACCTTTTTCCCGTTCAAGGCCGCCGATCTGACACAGAGCTTTGAGAACATCGCCAATGAACTGCGCAGCCAGTACAACATCCTCTATCGGCCGGAGCCGATCAAAACCGATGGCCAGTGGCATCCGGTGCAGATTCGGGTAAAGGGGCGCAAGGATCTGATCGTAAGAGCGCGCCCCGGATATTTCGCGCCGAAGCCCTAACTGGGCACAGAGCCGGGGGACAGGATAGGATATAGAAGGAAATTTTTCTATGAAGCGCAGATTTTTCTTTTATGGCCCCCTGTTAGCGGGGGCGGTGCCAGCGGCAGGATTCGGCAGTGCGGCTTCGCTGCGGACACTCGGCTACAAGAGCCCGAACGAGAAGCTGAACGTCGCCGCGATTGGCTCGGGCGGCAAGGGCCATTCCGACATCATGGGCTGCGCGACGGAGAACATCGTCGCGCTTTGTGATGTGGACGAAAAGCGCGCCGAGCGCGCCTTCAAGATGTACGAAAAGGCGCCAAAATACAAGGATTACCGCAAGATGCTGGATGAGCAGGGGCGCAACATCGATGCGGTGATCGTGGCGACGCCGGACCACATGCACGCCTCGGCGTCGATTGCGGCGATGGAGCGCGGCAAGCATGTCTACTGCCAGAAGCCGCTGACACGAACGGTGTGGGAAGCGCGGATGATGATGGAGGCGGCCAGCAAGTATAAGGTTGCGACGCAAATGGGCAACCAGGGCTACTCGAACGAAGGGACCCGGCAGACGGCGGAGATTGTATGGAGCGGCGAACTGGGCCAGGTAAAGGAAGTGCATGCCTGGACCGACCGGCCATGGTGGCCGCAGGGCACGACCGAAGTGCCGGCGGAGACACCGGTTCCGGCTTCGCTCGAATGGGACCTGTGGCTGGGACAAGCCGAAAAGCGGCCTTTCACCGACGGCGGCATGGACTTCAAGAGCCCTTACGGCGGATTCTATCTGCCCTTTAACTGGCGTGGCTTTTATGACTTTGGCTGCGGCGCCCTCGGCGACATGGCCTGCCACATTCTCGGAGCGCCAAACCTCGCTTTGAAGCTCGGCGCGCCTTCGAGCGTCGAGTGCATCAAGAAGGAAGGCGTATCGAAGTTTCAGTTTCCCCGCCAGTCGGTCACCAAGTTTGAGTTTCCGGCGCGCGGCAACATGGGCCCCGTGACAGTGTACTGGTATGACGGCATGAAGGCATCGCCCAAGATCGAGGGCGTGCCGGAAGGCGAATGGCTGGGTGACCTTCCCAACCGCCCGCGGCCTCAGGGTCAAGGCCAGCAAGCACGGCCGCAGCCGATGCGCGAGCCGGCCTTCAACGGCATGATCGGCCGCGTCTTCAATTACGAAACCTTCAAGCAATTGCGCGAGACCCCTGACATCCGTCAGGCTTCGCCGAACGGAAGCCTGTTTGTCGGCGAAAAGGGAATGCTCACCACCGGGACTTACGGCGAGACGACGCGCCTGATCCCAGCCGAGAAGATGATGCCGGAGTACCGGATGCCGGAACCGCTCCTGTTGCGCTCACCCGGACATTACCGCGACTGGATCCGCGCTTGCAAGGGAGGCGAGCCGTCGTGCTCGAACTTCAGCGTGGCGGCGCCTTTTGTGGAATGGATGCTGCTTGGCGTGATTGCTCTGCGCGTCGAGGGCAAACTCGAATACGACGCGGCAAAGATGCGGTTCACCAACAACAACGAGGCAAACCAGTATCTGAAACCGCGCATCCGGAAGGGCTTTGAGATCAAGGTCTGATCCGGCAAAAGTGAAACTGGTCAAGGGCGCCCGTGAAGGGCGCCCTTTCCTTTTGGGGGTGAGCTCGAAGCTGATAGGCTGTGGGCATGAACGTGAGGATTGGATGGATCTTGTTCGGATGGATCAGCGCGGCGCAGACTGGTCTGCCGCCCCTGCCGGAGCCGCAGATGGTGCCGAAGCCGGGCGCCGGGGGGGTGACGCAGGCGATTCTGCCGGGAGGCATCGTGATTGGGCTCTATCCGCCGGGCTCGCCGCTGCTGCGCGCGGAAAAGGCCGGGCAGGCCGAGGTGTACAACATGAGCCAGGCCGTCCCCGGCCGTGTCAGCAGTATCGTTAACATCCACAACCCGTCGATCGAGGTTCATCTGGTGGAGAAGGGGATCAACACGGGAGCAGCGGTGATTCTGGCCGCGGGAGGCGGCCACCGCACGCTGAATGTCGGGGGTGAGGCCGCGGATTTCGTGCCCTTCTTCTACAACTACGGCGTGAATACGGTGATCCTGCGCAATCGCTTGCGCAGTGATGGTTATGAACCGCGCACGGATGCGGTCAACGACGCGTTGCAGGCGATCCGCATCGTGCGGGCCTATGCCAAGGATTTCCGGATCGACCCGAATAAGATTGGCATCATGGGGTTTTCCGCCGGCGCGGAGCTGTCGGCGCCAGCGGCGATCGAGTTTGCGGCTTTTGACAAGAAGATGGCTGGTGATACTTATGGAAACGTCAGCTCCCGGCCGGATTGGGTCGGTATCATTTATCCGGGGCCGAGCCCGTTTGCGCGGGGGCGCACGGCGCCGGATATTCCCGCCAACGTGCCGCCAGCCTTTATCGCCAGCCCAGGTTCGGGAGACCGTGTCCATGCAATCTGGGCCATGGAATACTACATGGCCATGCTCGACAAGGCGGTTCCCAACATCGAGATGCATCTGTACGGAAACGGACGCCACCCGGGAGATGCCCTGCCGGACGGCAGCCGCATGAGCGGCGGACTGACAGACCGCAACGGGATACCGCTCGGCTCCTGGCAATACCGGTTTATCGACTGGTTCCGCGACCTGGGTTTTCTCGCCAAACCGGGTGTGGAAACCAAGGCGGCTCGGGATGTGGATGAGTATGTGAGCGACCCGCCGAAGATTCCTGTCAAGCGGCCCTAGGAGCGAGAAAATCCTGACTTCAACAAAGGTTCATTGCAATCGGACGGTTTTTTGCCCACATGATCAAAAGCAATGACAATCGCAACCTAGAACATTGAAAATCTGTTCCGCCGTTCGAAAACTCTCAACCTGGGAGATACGCAGGAGCAAGCCGCGGTGGCCGGCGAAGCATTGGAGGCGGCGGCAGCCTGGCAAAGAGTTCTGATTCAGCCCGTGTATAGCGAGGCGGACAAGAAAATGATCCTCGATTTGATTGAGGCCAAAAAGAAGTATTTCACGGTGGAGACAGACCGGGACAAAGTCCTGACCGGTAAGCGGATTACGGCCAAGGGTGGCAAGGAGTTTCTCGGCCGGATTGAGTGCCTGATCGAGGTCGAGAATCGCGATACGCTCGATCGCTTTAACTCGCAGGTACTCAAGACGAGGCGGTACGAGAACTTCATGCTGATCGACGGCAACGCCCCGCGCGGAATCGACGTGGCCTTGCCGAGGCGTCTGCCCCTGCGCAACATGCGGACGCTTGTCCATGACCGCGGCGGGAGCCGGAAAATTTTCTCCCGTGATTGTCCCGAGTACGAGATCACTCTTCCCGAAGGACGCAGCCTCTGAGTGTTACCGAATCATTTCAAGAGCAAGGCCTTCGGCAACTAGGCCGAAAGCGACGTCCGGCGCAAGCGTCAAGCGGAACGCCTGACCGCGATTCTGAGCGGGAATTTTGATCTCAGCAAGGATCTCATCGTGGTGGCCGGGGACAAGATCGACACTCCCGGGGATACACTGCGCCCACTGCTTGGCCTGCCGGGGCTGCATGATGTCTCGAGTGGATTGCCGGAGCCGGAGCGCTATACCTATCTTTACCGTAACCAGAAGAACCAGATCGACTATCTGCTGGTGTTCGAGCCGCTGCGGCAGACGCTGCGGTCGGTTTCCATCGAGCGCCGGGGCATGCACAAAGTGGCCGGGCGTCTGAGCATGGTAACGAACGAGGCCAACCCCGCCTCCGACCATGCGGCAATCGTGGCGGAATTCAACCTCCAATGGCGAAAGCCTCCCAAGGCGGGAGGCTTCGCTGCATTGCTTCGGCTCAACGGGACTAGAACGTGTACAGGGGTGTACCTTCGGGCGGAGCGGACGGTCCACCGGCGCCAACGAGCGCCTCTTCGTCTTCGGTCTGCACGGGGCGGACAAAGAGACCGGTATCGGAGAGATAGACTTCGAGTTCGCTCGGCCGCGGCAGAGAACCCTGAATGAGGGCTTCCGACAGCGGGTCTTCGATGTACCTCTGAAGAGCGCGGCGCAATGGGCGGGCGCCATAGCTTCGATCGACGAGAGTTTTCTCGAGGATATACTTGGCCGCCTCGGCGTTGAGCCGGATCTTGACCTGCTTGGCGACGAGGTTGTCGTTGATCTGATTCACCAGCAGATGCATGATCCGCAGCAGATCTTCGTCCACCAGCGAAGTAAAGAGAATCACTTCGTCGAGCCGGTTGAGGAATTCGGGGTTGAAGGCGCGGCGCACCTCGCCCATAACCTGTTCCTCGACCTTCGGCTGGAGGCCTTTGTCGACGGGAGCGTCGAAGCCGATGCCCTTCTTTTTGTCGAGGAAGCGGGCCCCGAGGTTGGAGGTCATGATGATGATGGTGTTCTTGAAGTCGACGGTGTTGCCGAGACCGTCCGTAAGTTGGCCATCTTCAAAAACCTGCAGCAGGATGTTGTAGACATCGGGATGAGCCTTCTCGATTTCGTCGAGCAGGATGATCGAGTAGGGGTTGCGCTTGACGCGTTCGGTTAACTGCCCGCCCTCCTCGTAGCCGACATAGCCGGGAGGCGAACCGATGAGCTTCGAGACGGAATGCTTCTCCATGAATTCACTCATGTCGAAGCGAATCAGCGATTTTTCGCTGCCGAAGAGGAAATCGGCCAGCGCCCGGGCGACTTCGGTTTTGCCGACGCCGGTGGGACCAAGAAAGAGGAAGCTGCCGGCGGGACGCTTGGGGCTCTTCAGGCCCGCGCGGGAACGGCGGATGGCGCGGGCCAGGGCGCTGATCGCGCGATCCTGGCTGATGACGCGCTTGTGCAGCTCTTCTTCGATACGCAGGAGCTTGGAGACTTCTTCCTCGCGGATGGCCGTCATTGGCACGCCGGTCCAGCGCGCTACCACGTCCTCGATGTCGTCCTTGTTTACAACACCCGTCGAGGTATCGTCGAGGTTGTATTTTTCCCGGAGCAAGCGGAGATTTTCGCGTTCCTTACGTTCTTCGTCGGAATAGAAGCGAGCCTTTTCGAACTCATGGTTCGCGATGGCGTTCTCCATGCGGTGGACGATGAACTTGATGCGCTTCTGAATATCGGCGATGTCGGGCGGCAGCGTCGTCTGCCTCAGCTTGACCCGGGCGCCGGCTTCGTCGATCAAATCGATAGCCTTATCCGGAAGAAACCGATCGGGGATGAAGCGATTGGAGGCATAAACAGCGGTCTCGATCGAATCGTCGGTATAAGCGACGGCATGGAACTTCTCGTAGCGCTCCTTGACACCCATGAGAATGCGGATGGCGTCGGATTCATTTGGGGGCGGCACCTTCACGGCCTGGAAGCGGCGCTCGAGGGAACGGTCCTTCTCGATGGACTTGCGGTATTCAGCGGGGGTCGTGGCGCCGATGCACTGGACTTCGCCGCGCGAGAGAGCGGGCTTCAGGATGTTGGCGGCATCGAGTGAGCCTTCGGCCGAGCCGGCGCCCACCAGTGTATGCAATTCGTCGATGAAGATGATGGCGTTTTGATTCTCCATCAACTCCTTCATAATCGTCTTCAGACGTTCCTCGAATTGGCCGCGGTACTTCGTGCCGGCGACGATCAGGGAGAGATCGAGAGCGAGGATGCGCTTGTCAGCGAGAAAGCTGGGCACTTCCCCGTCGGCAATGCGCTGAGCGAGGCCTTCGACAATGGCCGTTTTGCCGACGCCGGGCTCACCAATCAGCACGGGATTGTTCTTCGTGCGGCGGCACAGGATCTGGATGACGCGATCGAGTTCATGGTCGCGGCCAATCAGCGGGTCCAGGGTGCCGTCGAGGGCTGCCTGGGTCAGATCGCGCGAAAACTCGTTAAGCAGGGAAGATTCCTTGGCGCGCGAGGTGGAAACTTTTTCCGAGGAACTGCGGGCAATCTCTTCGCGAACCTGGGAGAGCCGGAGGCCGCGCTCATGCAGGAGCTCGGCGGCGTAGCATTTTTCCTCGCGCAGGATGCCGAGCAGAAGGTGCTCGGTGCCAATGTGCTTGTGATTGAGACGCTCGGCTTCCTCGGCGCCATAGGCGAGAACCCGCTTGCACTCGTGGCTGAGGGGGAGATCAACCGAGGTGGAAACTTTTTCGCGGATCGTGGTGTGGGCCTCGATCTGCTTGCGGATGGACTCAATGGCGGCCTGGGAGCGCAGGAAGCGGTTGGCGAGGGCCTTGTCTTCCCGCAGGAGACCGAGCAGCAGGTGCTCGGTTTCAATATACGGGCTCCCAAACTGACTCGCCTCGTAGCGGGCGAAGAAGATAACGCGCCGTGCCTTCTCTGTGTAACGCTCAAACATGGCTTTCTGGCTCCATTGTAACCGTTCCGGAATTGGGGAAATTAGTTTCTAAGGCGAAAAGTCCGCCGCGGGACAGACGCAGGGTCCGCGTCGAACGGCGGGCGAGAGTGGGGGAGTGAGTGACAATTATGCTGGTGAACGCGCGCCGGGACTGCAGGCGCTCGATCAAATCCAGAATCTGGGTGGCCGTTGATTCGTCCAGATTCCCGGTAGGCTCATCGGCCAGCAGGAATTCGGGCTCGGTGACAAGAGCGCGGGCCAGCGAAACACGTTGCTGTTCGCCGCCGGAAAGCTCGCCGGCGCGATGGTGCAAACGGCCGCCGAGGCCGACTTCCGCGAGCATGGCCTCAGCGGGACCCTGGGCGGCGAGCGGCGAGGCGCCGCGCACCAGCAGCGGCATCATGACGTTTTCGAGAGCGGTGAATTCCGGCAGCAGCGACTGTACCTGCCAAACGAAGCCAAGCGAGCGGTTCCGAAACTCAGCCAGGGCGGCGGGGGAGAGCCGGGTGATATCGGTATCGCCATAGCAAATCGAGCCTCGCGTGGGTCGATCCAGACCGCCGAGCAAATGGAGTAGTGTGGACTTTCCGGCCCCGGATTCACCGATCAGAGCGAGGCGCTCGCCAGGATTCACCACAAAGGACATATCGGTAAAGATCGTCACTTCACGAGGGCCCGAATAGGTCTTCACCAGGTTTTCGACATGGATTGAAGTCGCCATGTGCTTGTCCTGATTCTCGCAGGCCGGCCTTGGGTTCAGGATCTAGACGATTGGGGAGGGAAGAAAGCAAACTGAATCGCGGGAATGACCCTCCGGGCGAGGGGCGCATAAACTGTTAGCGTGGCTTATCCAATTCATCGGCCGCGGAGGTTGCGGCAAAATGAGGCGATACGGCGGCTGGTGCGGGAGACAAGACTCGAGCCGGAAAACTTCATCTACCCCCTGTTTCTCGTCAGCGGCGAGGGCCGGCGGCGGGAAATTTCGAGCATGCCGGGTAATTACCAGCTTTCGATCGACGAGGCGGTGAAGGAGTGTGAAGAGGCCAGAGCACTCGGCATCGGGGGCGTGCTGCTGTTTGGGATCCCCCAGAGCAAGGACGACAGGGCCAGCGGCGCGTATGATCCGCACGGAATCGTCCAGCAAGGCGTACGGGCAATCAAACGCGAAGTGCCGGACTTGTTGGTTGTCACCGACGTCTGCAATTGCGAATACACCTCGCACGGGCATTGCGGCAAGATCGTGGACGGAGATGTCGACAATGACCAGACGCTCGAGTGGCTGGCCGAGAGCGCGCTGACGCACGCCGCGGCCGGGGCCGACATGGTGGCGCCGAGCGACATGATGGACGGGAGGGTGGGAGCGATCCGGGCGCGACTCGATGAAAACGGCTACCAGAAGGTACCGATCATGAGCTACGCGGCGAAGTACGCAAGCGGATTTTATGGCCCCTTCCGCGAGGCAGCCGAGAGCGCGCCGCAATTCGGCGACCGCAAAACATATCAAATGGACCCGCCCAACGCCCGCGAGGCGCTGCGTGAAATGCGGATGGATCTCGAAGAGGGGGCTGACATTCTGATGGTCAAGCCGGCGCTCGCTTACCTGGATGTCATCGCGGCGGCGCGGCAGGCATTTGACGTGCCGGTCGCGGCGTATCAGGTGAGTGGGGAGTTCAGCATGATCATGGCAGCAGCACGCAACGGCTGGATCGACCAGGAACGGGTCATGATGGAAACGCTAGTGGCCATCAAACGGGCCGGAGCGTCGATCCTGCTGACCTACTTTGCCAAGGATGCGGCGAGACTGCTTTAATGAAGGCTATGCAGAACAGGCGGCGCTGGGCATTGGCGGCACTGGCGGCGGGGGTGATCGCGGTGATCGAAGACCCGGCGCTTGGGCCTCTGCGGGCAGCCGACACGCAAAAGGGGCCCGCGCCAACCGTGCAGTGGCGTCTCTTGCGGCAACTCGATCTGACAACAGGCGAGGCGCCGGCCGACCTGAAAAAGATCGACAACACAACGGTTCGCCTTGCCGGCTACATGGTGCCGCTCGAGAGCGACGATCAGGAAGAGGCCGACGAGTACCTGATCGTACCGATTGCCGGGGGTTGCATCCACACCCCGCCTCCGCCGCCCCATCAGATCGTCTATTGCCGCATGGCGGGCAAGAAGAAGGTGAAGGTCGCGATGTTCGAGCCAAACTGGTTTGAAGGCAAATTTGCAATTAATAAGACCGGCAGCCCCTATGGGGCGGTGGCCTATCAGATGATCGTGGCGAATGTCGAGCCCTACCAATCCCGCTAGTATCCGGCTGGAACAGGTGCGTTTTGCCTACCGCGCGGGTAGCCCACTGGTTCTTGATATCGAAGAATTTGTATTGGGCGAGGGGGAGAGTTGTTTTCTCCATGGACCGAGCGGATGCGGCAAAACGACGCTGCTTGGAGTGATTGCGGGCGTGCTTGAGGCGCAGCAAGGACGGGTGGAAGTGCTCGGGGAGGACCTGCGGCGCCTGAGCCGGGGACGGCGCGACCGCTGGCGGGGCGAGAAGCTGGGCTACATCTTTCAGATGTTCAACCTCATTCCCTATTTGAGCGTGCGGGACAACATCCTGCTGCCGGCCCAGCTGCACCGGGGCCGGCGCGGCGAAGGCCTCGAGGAGATGGCCGCGGCTCTTGGCATCGCGGATTTACTCGATCGTGGAGTGCTCGAATTGAGCGTGGGCCAGCAGCAGCGGGTGGCCGCGGCGCGCGCCCTGATCGGCGGGCCGAAGCTGGTGATTGCCGATGAACCGACCTCGGCGCTCGACGCGGCGCACCGGGAACGCTTCCTGGAACTCCTGCTTGGCCAGGCGCGCCAAGCAGGAGCAGCACTCTTGTTCGTATCTCATGACCAGAGCCTCAAGGGATTATTTGAACAGCAACGAAGTTTGCCAGAATTGAATCGGGCCACGCGCCTGGAGGGCGCCTGATGCTGATCGCGAGCCTGGCTTGGCGCAGCTTGCGCAACCGGCGGGTCACCACCGGACTGACCGTGCTTTCGATCGCCTTGAGCGTGGCGCTGCTGCTCGGCGTGGAGGCGCTGCGGCTAAGCGCGCGGGAAAGCTTTTCCTCCACTATCTCGGGCACCGATCTGATCGTTGGCGCCCGCGGCGGTGGCCTCCAATTGCTTTTGTACACGGTGTTCCGCATGGGAACGGCAACAAACAACGTCAAGTGGTCCAGCTACGAGGCGTGGGCCAAACACCCGGCCGTCGCCTGGACCATACCTTATTCGCTCGGCGACAGCCACCGTGGCTTCCGGGTCGTGGGAACCAATGGCAGTTTTTATGAACGCTATCGCTACCGGCGGACGCGGACAGTGGAGTTCGCCGCCGGCCGCGCGCCGCGTGCTTTCGACGAAGTGGCGCTGGGCAGCGATGTGGCGGCCAAGCTTGGCTACGGCCTCGAGCGGAAAATCTCACTGACGCACGGCATCGGCGCGGCCGGCATCATGGATCATGACGATAAGCCATTCCGGGTGGTCGGCGTGCTGGCAAGAACCGCCACGCCGATCGACCGCAGTCTCTATATCACCCTCGAAGGCATGACGGCGATCCATGTGGGATGGCAGCAGGGGGCGCCGCCGGAGCCGGGCGAGGAGCTACCAGCGGCCAAGCTCACGCAGAAGGATCTGCAACCCGAGGCGATTACCGCCTTCCTGCTCCGGGCCAAGAGCCGCATCGACACGCTGCGCATACAGCGGGATGTCAATAACTATCTCGATGAACCACTGATGGCGATCATCCCCGGCGTGGCGATGAATGAGTTGTGGTCGACAGTTAAGTATGCGGAACTGGCGCTCGAGATCGTTGGCGGCTTTGTCGTACTGGTGGGTCTGCTGGGAATGCTGGTGGCGATCTATACAACGCTCAATGAGCGGAGGCGGGAAATGGCGATTCTCCGGGCGCTGGGCATGGGGCCAGCCCGGATCGTGGCCCTTTTCGTTATGGAGAGCGTGCTGCTGGCCGTCAGCGGATGCCTGGCGGGAGTGGGGCTGATGTACGTGGGAATCATCGCCCTGCAGGGATTGCTCGAGCGCGAGTTCGGCCTCTATTTGCGCTGGCAGGGTCTTCAGTGGGAACACGCGATTTATCTGGCGATTGTGGTGGGGGCAGCATTGTTGATTGGGCTCGTGCCGGCCTGGCGTGCCTACCGGAATACGCTCTCGGACGGGTTGAGTTTACGAGTATGATGAGTGCAGGAATTCAACTTAATCAGCGTTGGAAGGATTTGTGACATGGCGAGTGGGATTTTGTTAAACGACAAGGGAAGGAGACAGTTTTTCTGGTCTGTGGACGCTCATGTCGGGCCTGGATGTCCGAACCGCGATGAGGATGTGCAACTAATTCAGTTTGGATACTTCTGCATGGCAAAGAATCCAGGCGGGTTGAACATCTTCACCCCGGCTGAGGGGGCGATCATTGAGTCTGTTGTACCGGGTGCAAAATACTCTGGACAGCCGGCTGATCCGCTGACATTCGCGATCCGGGCGCACCAGAGGATTCGTAAAGGCACGCAGGACGGGAAGGTCAGCCCGATCCAGAATTCCAGCGGCGCCTATCACGGAAACATGACGTGGATGGTGATTCCGCTGAACGTCCAAATCATGGACGCGAATTCGGCGCAATGGCCCATCCTGCATAAGATGGCAAATTGTCCTCCAGCACTGGCGCAAGCTTCCCGGCATTGTTTTCAGCCGTTTCCAAAGCGCTAGGACTCGCCTCGCCCCTCAATCCTGTCCGCTCTTGGGTTAGGCGCAAAGAGGATTGGCGGCGAATCGCGAAAGCGTTATCCTGAGTGAGACTGTTATGACGGAAGCAAACCAAACATTTTGGGACAAGGTGGGTATGTGGCTCAGCTACGGCTGCGCCGTGCATTGCGCTCTGATGCCATTCGTGGTGGGCTATCTCGCGGTTAACGGAATGGGGTGGATTGCCGAGGAGTCGACGGAGTGGGCCATCATCACCGCGAGCCTGTCGATCGGTTTGATCCGTTTAGGCTGGAGCTACTTCAAGGACCACAAACAGCCGGAACCGGTCGTGCTGTTCGTCATGGGGGTGATGGCGATATTCGTGGCCAAGAGCATCTTTTTTGAGACGCCGGAGAACTATGAGCCAGTGGGCATGGTGGCCGGCGGATTCATGATCGGCACCGCCCACTTCCGCAATCAGGCCAAGTGCAAATGCTGCACTCCAAAGCTAGTCCGGACGGGCACGAACGGCTGAGATCCTGAAGCCGGTCTTGCCGTAGGGGCTGTTGCCGTCGGCAATCTGAAACTGGCCGTAGACGCTGACTTCCTTATCCCACTCCACTCGGTTGGCCCCGCCCGTGGCCACCTCCACCAGAATGATCTGATTCGGCGGCGGGGGCGGAGTGTGGATGCACATGCCGGCCTGGGGCACGAGGAGAAACTCGCTCACCTGCTCGTCGTCATCATCAAAGGGCACCATGAAACCGTTGATGCGGATGTTAGCGCCGGTTACGGCGGCCAACTCGGGGCTCGATTTGCCGGTGCGGACATCGAGGCCACGCAGAGTCTTCCATTCGAGGGGCTTGAAGCCTTCGAGCGAAATCGCCCGCGGACCTGCCTCCTCGGGCGGCAAACCCTGGCCGGAGGCATCCGTGCGGGCGGGCCCTCCGCCGGCCCGTGGATCGACTTCAACCGCCCGGTAAGTCGGGCCTCCGCAAGCGGCGAGGAAGAAGCATAGGCAGATGATAATCTGAAGGGGCACGGTATAAAGGGTGTATAGCCGCCATCATCGCAAAGCCCGCGTTTTGTTTGCCCTGTCCGATGTGCTGCTCACGGCGCTGGCCTTCGAGTCGGCGTATTTGACTCGCTCTCTATTGCCACTGTCGCACGACTTCTATCTGAGCGGGGCCGTGCGGGTGCTCCTGTTCGGCGCGGCGGCTGGCGCCAGCGTTCTCTTCTGCCTGTGGGTGCAGGTCTATGACCGGCTGGACGGGGCCAACCGCTGGGTCGTGCTGCGTGAAACCGGCAAGCAAAGCGCATTCGTGATGATCGGGCTCGTGTTGGTCGACTACTTTTTGAAGCTCGACCTGAGCCGTTTTTTTCTTCTCTGTTTCGTGGGAATACAGTTTCTGTTGCTGCTGCTCTTTCGCTGGAACGCCGGACACATGGTGGGATGGATCCGGCGGGAGTTTGGCGGGGAGCAATATGTGCTGGTGTTCGGCCAGGGGGAGCGCGCAAGGGGTCTGAAGCAGGAGATCGAAGCAAACGCCCTTGAAGGCACGCGCGTCCTGGCGATAGTCAATGACCCGGAGGAAGTGCGGGCCCGTCTGCGCGAGCACGTCGTGGACGAGGTACTATTCGCCGTTGAGCCGGAGCGAATCGGTGAACTCGAGGAACTGTTTCTGCTCTGCGACGAAGAGGGGGTGCGAACGCGGCTGAGTCTCGAGTTCTTTCCTCACGTCAACAGCGAAGTGTATCTGGACCGGCTGGGGACGATGCCGCTGCTGACCTTCAGCGCGACGCCGACCGACGAAATCAAGCTGATGGCCAAGCGGGCCGTTGATTTCGCTGCTGCCCTCGCCGGGCTGATCCTGGCTTCGCCCTTGCTCGGCGCCGCCGCCTTGCTGATCAAGTCGACCTCGCCGGGGCCGGTGATTTTCCGCCAAGTGCGCTGCGGTCTGAACGGGCGGCGATTTGAAGTGCTGAAGTTCCGCTCCATGGTGGCTAACGCCGAGCAGCTAAGAGAGCAATACGCTCATTTGAACGTCAAGAAGCTGAACTTCAAGATTCCCAATGATCCGCGGCTGACGCCCGTGGGGCGGTGGTTGCGCAAGTTTTCGATTGATGAATTGCCGCAGTTATGGAATGTACTGAAGGGCGATATGTCGCTCGTGGGGCCGCGGCCAGCAACCCCGGAGGAAGTGGCCTGCTATGCCGGATGGCAGCGGCGGCGCCTGCGCATGCGGCCCGGGCTCACTTGTATTTGGGCCATCGAGGGGCGGGACCGGCTCGATGTCGATACGGTCATGAAGCTCGATATGCAGTACATCGATAACTGGTCGCTGTCGCTCGACAGCCGGATCTTGCTGCGGACCATTCCGCTGGTGTTGACTGGTAGAGGAGCTCATTGAAATGCAACTGTTGCCGACCGAAGACGAAGTAGTGGAACTGCTGCGGGAAACCGGAGCGCTGCGGACCGGGCACTTTGTGTACCCCGACGGGAGCTACACGGATGAGTATCTGGGCATGCCGCATGTCATGGCGGACTATAAAAACGCCAAGGTGTTCAGCGTGGCGCTGGCCCGCAAGATCCGGCAGAATCCGGAATTGAAGGCGATGATCGGTCATCTGTCGGTGGTGTGCCCAGCGACGGGCGGGCTGCCGGTGGCCTACGGCGTCGTGGAGGCGCTGGGGGCGCGCAAGGTGTATTGGGCCGAGGCCGACGACAGCCGCCGGTCGCAGAAGTTCCGGGAGTTCGTCGCTCCTCAGCCGGGTGAAAAGGTGCTGCTCGTCGATGACATCTTCCGCACCGGCCGCAAGTTGAGCCATCTGAAGTCACTCGTCGAAGGCTACGGCGCGGAAGTCGTGGGTCTGGCCGTTATGGTGTATCAACCTTGGCCGGATGCGCCGACCTTCGACCCGCTGCCGATGTACTATCTGGCGAAGATCGACAGCTTCACGGCGAGGGAAATCCCCGAGGGGATTGCCGAAAAAGATATTGTCAAGGTGTGGAGCTAGGCGCGGGCAATCGCGGTGATCGCGCGGGCAAAGCGATCGACGTCCTCGAGCGAGGAATAGATGTTCGGTGTGACGCGGATGCACTCGAACTCGCCCGGCACCACGCGCGCTCGCACATGAATCTTGTACTTTTCCAGCAATTGCCGGGTCAACTCCGCCGCCGGTAACCCGTCGATCGAGAGCGCGCCAATACCGCAGGATTGTTCCGGCGTGTCGGCATTGCGCGAAATCACGCGCGATAACGGACGCAGTTGAGCCTCCCAACGCTGCCGCAGAAAGCGTAGCCGCTCCTGCTTGCGCTGAGCGCCGAGACCGCGGTGAAAAGCAAGTGCATCAGAAATGGCGTTGCGCATGGCGACCGGTTGCGTGCCGGCGCTTTCAAACTTGCGGATGTTCCCGCGCAGGTTCGCCGGTACGCCCGTCAGCGGCCAGACGCGAGGGATCAGTTCCTGCCGCATGTAAAGAAAACCGGTGCCGACCGGCGCCGTCAGCCATTTGTGCAGGCTTGTGGCGTAAAAGTCGCAGCCGATCTCGGAGATCTTGAAATCCAGATGCGCAAAGCCGTGGGCCCCGTCAATGATCGAGTAAATGTTACGGCGGCGGGCTTCCTCGGCCAGACGCGCGATCGGGAAAATCTGTCCGGTCGTGAAGGTGAGGTGGGAGATCAGCAGCGCTCTTGTCTTGGGAGTAATGTGGGACAAGAACAGATCGGTCAAGTCTTGTGCGCTCTTCGGCGGCGTCGGATAGGGGAACTGGCGGAGGACAATCCCTTCGCGATCGGCTCGCTGCCGCAGGCTTGCGATCATGCTCGGGTAATCCTGCGTGGTGGTCAGAACCTCGTCGCCCGGCTTCAACTCAAGGCCAAGCAGCACGGCATGCAGACCCTCGCTCGTGTTGCGCGTAAGCGCCAACTCTTCCGGCGAGCAGCCGAACTCCCGCGCCAGATCTTCCCGGATGACCTCGCTCTCCGGCAACAGCAATTCGTCGACATAGTGAGAAGGTGAAAGATTCGTCACCGTCCAGTAGCGGTGCATGGCCTCTTGAACCACCTTCGGCGCCGGACAGACAGAGCCATTATTGAAGTTCAGCAGGTTGCGGTCGACCGTAAAGGCCATGCGCGCCGTGAACCAGAAGTCTTCATTGCGGGCAGCGTCGGCCGGGGACAGAGCCTGGTACGGGGCGAGAAGGGACAGCAACGAGCGGCGGGTCATTCCGCCTATGCTAGCCAATCAGGCGGCCTGAGGATAGAGGGCGAGTTGATCGAGAAAAGCGCTTGAGACCCGGTCGTCGGAGGGAGGAAGGATCCAGAACCGTTCGCAGTCATGACGTCCCGCCTCCAGTTGAAACAGGCCCTGGGATTTGTACTCCGCGATCAGCCAGTTCACGATCACGGAGTAGGTGAGGGATTCAGCCCCTGGAACCGGGCGGGAACGGCTGAACTGGAAAGCGGGTGGGCGGCAAGCGGGCCCTCGAGCCGAGTGCCCGGGTTGCGCCCCCACAAGCACCGGCCGCCGCTGCGCCGGCAGCAGGGCCAGCACCTTCTGCGCCAAGCGGCAAACCGCTTTGTGATGGCCGTGCTCTTGGTCCTCGGGAGCGATTACGAACAGGGCCGCATAATCCTGATCGAGTAAACGCTCCAGCAGACGCCGCTCGAGCCAGCCCAGATCCCAGCAATGTTCCGCCGCAGCCGCATCGAGCGTAAACCCAGGATCCGGCTGGCCGAGAAAGATCGTCTCACGCAAGCCCAGCAGGCGGGACGCGCGTTGCGATTCCTCCCGGCGAATCACGGGCAATAGCCCGTGATCTTTACCTCCCTCGGACAGGTCGAGACCATATACGGCTCCAGCCAGTCCGGCAAAACGATGCCCCCCCGCCCCGTCGGTAATCACCATCTGGTCAACGGGCGCCGCCAGGTGGCGCGCGAGATGATAAAGCGTGGCGGCACAGTAGTATTCATCATCGGGATGGGCGGCGAGAAACAAAGTGGCGCCTTGCGGATTCATGCCGCCTCCCGCAAGGCCCGCTGGTAGCGGCGCAGGAAACGGCTTGCCGCCGTCGCCAGCGAGACTCGCCCGGAACGGCATTCCTCTTCCAGCACCTCCAAAGCGGACAAGTGACCATAGCCCGTCGAGTCGAGTAAAGCCTGGATGCGAGCGAGCAGCTTGCTGCTGCTCAACTCTTCGCGCAACAGCAGCAATTGCGCGCGCAACTGCGATCGCCGCCGGTCGCGCGATTGGGCCACGGCGAAGTTCACCAGCAAGTTCTCCAGCGTGCCACACAAAGTGTAGAGGTCCACGGCGCTAAGCGCGGGCCGGGAGGCAAGGATCTCGACTTGTCCATAACGGAAGCCACCCTGCGCCAGCGCCCGCGTGAAAACGAAACTGGCCGAATCGGGCCCTGGCTGGGTGTATGTGGCGGATTGGCCATGACCGCGCTGCGGGTCTTCTATCGTAAGGGAAACCCGGTCCAGGCAAGCATGCCGGCCCAGAGCATTGGCCAAGTCGACAAGCGTATCCTCCAGGCGACCCGAATGCGCCAACGCGGAACTGACGCGGTAGAGCAAAGAAGCGGCTAGCGACATCAGCGCCCCCCCCCATGCTGATGGAAAAACAGGGCGGTCAGGCTGATCCAGAGAACAGAAAGCAAAAGCTTTAACAGGTTTGAAGTGGAGGATTTCATACGCAGCAATACCTTAACTCGATCGATTAGATCAAGAATAAGCGGGATGCTCAAAAATGTCAATAATGTCGATCGACAAAATAGAGATTAGATGTAGTACATCAGTTCGTCACCAGGTTCGGCCTCGGAGCGAGCTTCATCGACTTTGCGGTTAACGTCGGCCAAAGTTGTGTGATCCAGAATGGCGGCCGTGGCATCACGAACTTCTCGCATGATCAGGCGCGTCCCACAAAACCGAATGTCCGGACACTCGTCGCATTTGCGAAACTTCGATTCGCTGGCGCAAGGCAGTGGCGCAAGCGGGCCGTCAATGGCGCGAATGATGGCCCCAAGCGTAATGGAATCCGTGGTTTGAGTGAGAAAGTACCCGCCATTGCGCCCCCGGCGGGAATCGACCAGCCCCTTCTGCTTCAACTGCAACAGGATCTGCTCGAGGAACTTGCGCGGGATGTCTTCCGACTGGCTTAGCTCGGCGATGAGCACAGGATGTTTCGAGCTTTGGCGGGCGAGAGCATAAAGAGCACGAAGGGCATACTGCGTTCTTTTCGAAAGTGTGCGCATGAACGCTTTATTCTATCGGGAGATAAATTCCCTAATCATCGATAGACAATTAGAGATAATTCGGGTAGGATCAACGCAGCATGAGAAACTCAGAGTTGCTGATCGGCTTAGTCATCATGGGGATTAGCGCCCAAGCGCAGGAGTTGGCGGGTGTCTGGGACGCCACTGTGCTAGCCAATGGCAGCCGGGTACCGTTTCGATTTGTGATCGAGGGAAGGCAGGACAACATTACCGGAGTGTTTTCCAATGGCCGCGATTCCTATCGCTCGACAAAGGGTAGCTTTGACGGGCGAAAACTGGAATTCGAGTTTGACTACTATGCGACGAAGCTCGAAGCGGTCTTCGAAGCGGGGGAGCTCAAAGGTCAATATGGCCGGGCGAAGCGCTGGTATGATTTTTCAGCGCGTCTGGCGGGCACGGTTCCGGAAAGCCCAGGAGCGCCGGAGATTGGCGGGGAATGGGAAATTGAAACCGTCAGCGCCAAGGGCGAGAAGGCATGGCGCTTGATTGTCTTACAAAAGGGGGGGCGCGCCGACGCCACGGTGCTGCGTATTGACGGGGATACGGGCTTATTGAGCGGAAGCTTTGATGGGGAGAAGTTCCTTCTGGGTCACTTTAGCGGGGCACGGCCGGGGCTGCTGGAGATTCGCCGCGGCACGGAAGGGACGCTGAACTTGCGTCTGAATGGCAAGGAGTATGCAGCACGGCGCCCAGAGGCGGCTCGCGCCGCCGGGCTAACCGGGCCAACCGACCCGCATCAGTTTACCGGGGTCAAGAATGCCAGTGAGCCCCTCCGTTTCTCAGCTCCTGATTTGCACGGCAAGCTGGTGAAGGAAAGCGATGAGCGGTTTCGCGGAAAAGTTGTGCTGGTGAATGTCATGGGAAGCTGGTGCCCAAACTGCCACGACGAGGCGCCTTTCCTGGCCGAACTTGACCGCCAGTACCGCTCCCGGGGCCTGGAAATCGTCGCTCTCGACTTCGAGGAAGCTGAGCAATTGGCGGACCCAGCGCGGTTGCGGGCCTTTGTGAAAAAACATGGAATTGAATACCCGGTGTTGCTTGCCGGAGAAATCAGTGAAGCCAAGGAAAAGCTGAAGCAGGCCGAGAATTGGAATTCCTGGCCGACCACATTTTTCGTGGGGCGGGACGGGCTGGTGAAGGGAGCGCATGCGGGCTTTCCCGGCGTGGCCAGCGGACGGTTGCATGAGGAGGCCAAGCGGGAATTCACGCGCAAAGTGGAGGACTTGCTCGAGCAGCGGCAACTCAGTGAACGCGAGGATTAGGATTGCGGCGGACTGGCCTGCATGCTAAACTCCAAGTTCTGGCTGTTTGCGGGGACGTAGCTCAGTTGGTTAGAGCGCCGGCCTGTCACGCCGGAGGTCGCGGGTTCGAGCCCCGTCGTCCCCGCCACTTCTCTCCCTCCTTCGCATTCAATCCGGTTCAAAAATGAAAGTTGGCCCATGTTTCTAGCTCCCAGCCCCAAATTGCAAGTCGCCAATAGCGAGGACTACCGCGAAAGCTATTCCAACTCCGTGCAGGTGCGAGTGAATTTGTGGGACTTCTTTCTCATGTTCGGCACGATTTCGCAGAGCGTTCCGGACACTGTGAACATCACGAATTTCCAGGGTGTGTATCTGAGTCCGCAGCAGGCCAAAGCACTGTCTAATCTGCTGAACCAGAATTTGCTGCAGTACGAGAGCACCTTTGGGGAGATCCGCTTGGATCCCCAATCGGGTAGCGGTCCGGTCCAGTAAGGTTCAGAGCTTGTCAGCCCGGCGCGCCGTCTCGATCGCGGTTGTGGCCGGTCTGTGTTTCCTCTACCTCTACACCACTCACTACAAATTGCTGACCCTGCCTTATTTTTGGGATGAGGCGGGGCAGTTTATTTCGCAAGCCCACGATTTGCATCTGGGTGAGGGGCTGATTCCCCGTTCCACCCTGCCGAACTCCCATCCGCCCGGTTTACCGCTGCTGCTGGCGGGGGTTTGGAAAGTAGCGGGAGAGTCGATTACGGTGACGCGCGTTGTGATGCTGGCCTGGGGAACAGCCTATTTGACGCTGGGCTTCTTGTTGGCGATTGAGTTGCTCAAACAGGCGCGCGGAGCGCCGGCCTTCATGGCGCTGGCGATGCTCGGGCTCAACCCGCTCGTATTCACGCAGAGCATGATGGCGCAACTGGATCTGCCAGCCGCCGTTTTCACCACCCTGTTGTTGCTTGGCTGGGTCAGGCGCGACGAGGGGATGATGCTGGCTGGAGCGATCGGCGGCGTATGCTTCAAGGAGACATCCCTTGCCGTTGCCTGGGCGCTGGCGTGGTGGGCCTGGCGGGAAGGGCGCAAAACCCTGGCTTCGCAATTACTTCTCGTACCGGGTCTCATCGTACTCAACTGGGTGGGCTATGTCTGGTGGAGCACGGGAAAATTGCTTGGCGACACGGCTTACGCCGAATACAACATGCTCTATCCGCTGCATCCGGTACGCCTGCTTTATGCGCTGGCGCGGCGGGTGAGCTACCTGGGATTGGAGAACCTGCATGTGGTGGGTGCGGGCGTGCTCGCCTGGAAATGGCGCGAAGTGGGCTTTGGCCCGGCCTGGAAACCGGTGGTGGCGGGTTGTCTGGCGCTGGTGGGGCTGGTGAGTGTGACGGGAGGGGCCGTGCTCGAGCGGTATCTGTTGCCGGTGCTGCCGGTGCTCTACGCCGCCTTCGCGGCCGGGTTCTCCCAGCTGGCTGGTTGGAGAAAGCATTTAGCCGTGGGGTTGAGTTGCGCGGGCCTTCTCGGCATGTTGTTTGCCAATCCGCCCTGGCCCTATCCGCTCGAGAACAACTTGGCGATGGTGGACCTCGTCGAGGTGCACAAGGACGTGGCAGGCTATCTGGCCGGACGCTTGAGCCGGAGCCGAATTACCACGGCCTGGCCATTGACGGACGCGCTGCGCAAGCCTTACCTCGGCTATGTGGAAGAGGCGCTTCCCGATGTGCGCCCCATCGAGGATTTTTCCCTCGAACGGCTCAAGGGGCTCGACTGGCGGAAGGGGGATGTACTGGTCGTCTATTCGCGGAGTTGGAACCCGGACAGTAGTTTCGCCCGCTGGCCTTGGGTCAGGCAGTTGCTGCGGACCTTCTTCCGGCAAGCCGATGAGATGGGTCCGCTCGATATTGGCGAGGTGCCGGGATTGGTGCCGCTGGTGGGATTCTCGCAGCGGGGGTTTTGGGTGGAGATTCTGATTGTTCCTTAGCTGACAAAAGTCATAACGGATTGGTGATGAGCGTCACTGGCGGCAAGCAATGAATGGCTTCAACATGATGACATGAAGATACTAGTCGAACTGGTGGATGTGCACTATAGCTATGGGAAGAAGGAGGCGTTGCACGGACTGAACCTGCAGGTCAGGGCGGGAGAAGTCGTGGCGCTGCTGGGGGCCAATGGCGCCGGCAAGACGACGGCGATTGAGATCCTGCTGGGATTGCGGCGTCCGGGGATCGGACAGGTGAAGAGATCGGTCGCGGTCAGCGGCGTGATGCTGCAGGCGGGAGGCGTGCCGGCGACGCTGAGAGTAAGGGAGCATCTGGAGCTTTTCGCGAGCTACTACGACAAGCCGATCGACTGGCGCGAGATTGCCGGCAGGGTAGGGCTTGCGGGGCTGGAGGAGGAGTTTTACGCTCAGCTGAGCGGAGGGCAGAAACAGCGCCTGCTGTTTGGATTGGCGATCGTGGGCAACGCGGACTGGATCGTGCTCGATGAGCCGACCGTGGGGATGGACGCGGAGGCGCGCCGGGGCTTGTGGCGGGAGGTGAAATCGCTGCGGTCGCAAGGGAAAGGGATATTGCTGACGACGCACTACATAGAGGAGGCGGAGGCGTTGGCAAGCCGCGTCGTGGTGATGGAGCGGGGGCGGGTGTTGCGGGAGGGAAGCGTGGAGGAAATCAAACAGGGCCTTCGAGCGGCAACGCTCGAGGAGGCTTATCTGGAGCTAACGGGGAAGCAGGAGGTGGCGCAATGAACGCCTACTGGCTGGAAACGAAATACGAATTTCTGAAGCTGTGGCGCATGCCGGTTTATTCGGCAAGTACGCTGCTGTATCCATTGGGGTTCTATGTGATGTTCGGGCTGCTGTTGCCATCGAGCGAGAACCGTTTTTTTCCCATGGCGCAGTATCTTTTGGGTACCTACGGGGCCTTTGGAGTGATCGGGGCAACCATTCATGCTCTGGGGGTGACGATAGCCGTCGAGAGAGGGATGGGATGGATGACGGTAAAGCGGGTGAGTCCGATGCCGCGGGGCGCCTATTTAGGGGCGAAAGTAGCGGTGGGTTTGGCCTTCAGCACTCTGGTGGTGCTGGCGCTGTTCGCGCTCGGCGCGAGCCTGGGCGGGGTGAAGCGAAGCGCGGTGCAGTGGGCGGAGGCGGGGTGGATGCTCGTGCTCGGAAGTGTGCCGTTTGCATGCATGGGGATCGCCATCGGCCGGCTGGCGGGAGCGAATTCAGCGGCGAATCTGATCAATGGGATTCACCTGCCGCTGGGATTCTGTTCGGGACTATGGTTTCCGATCGGGCTGCTGCCGGAGGCGCTGCAGCGCGTGGCGGAATGGCTGCCGTACTATCATATGGGGCAGATTGGCCTGGCGGCGATGGGCGCTCCGGCGCGCGGATCACGGCAAGAGCATTTCGCCATTTTGGCAGCCTACACGATACTGTTTCTGTTGATCACGTTATGGGCCGAGCGCCGGGGCTCGGAGAGATTGTACGGATAGAAAATGATGCCGCTACTTCCGGAGAACAAGGAGCAGGGATGGACGCGCTATGCCTGGATCGTGTACGCCGTGCCGTTTGCGGTGTGGCCGTTCTGGCAGGGTTTGCAGCCGGAGGAATGGATCTGGCACGGGGCAGGATGCGCGGCTTTCGTGGCGCTGTACTTTTGGGTGCACTGGCTGGAGGGACTCGCGATTCTGAAGGCGGTGGCGGGGTTTGCGCTTTTGGGGCTGCTGTATCTGGGAATGAACCCAAACGCGATTGCTTTTTACATTTATGCGGCGGCGTTTTCAGGCTATACGAAAAACGTGCGCGCCGTGACGGGAACCCTAGCAGTGTTGTTGGTGGTGATGGGAGGGCAAAGCTGGTGGTTGAAACTGCCGCTAAGCGTGACGGCGAGCGGAGTTGTGTTCTCGCCATTACTGGCGTTTCTGATGCTGCACTTTGCCCGGAAAGCGGAGTTGAATGCTGAGTTGCAGCGAGCCCAGGAGGAAGTGGCGCATCTGGCGCGGGTGGCGGAACGCGAGCGCATTGCGCGGGACCTACATGATCTGTTGGGCCACACACTTTCGGCGATTGTGGTGAAGGCGGCGTTGGGGGCGAAGCTCGCGCGAAGGGATCAACAGCGGGCTGAGCAGGAGATGAAAGAAGTGGAAGAGATCGCGCGGGGGGCTCTGGCTGAAGTTCGCACGGCAGTGCAAGGGTACAGAACAACGGGGCTGCGGGGAGAACTGCAGCGGGCGCGGGCGCTGCTTGAGAATGCGGGATTGGAGGTGACCGTGGAGTACGGAGTGGATGAGATGGGAAGACGGGAGGAGGAGGTGCTGGTCATGGTCTTGAAGGAGGCAGTGACGAACGTTCTGCGGCATTCCTCGGCGCGCCATTGTTCCCTGACCGTAAGGAGGGAGGGCAAAGGTGTCGGGATGCTGGTGGGAGATGATGGCGTGGGAGCGGGGGAGGAAGAAGGAAATGGAATCGCGGGGATGAGAGCGCGGATGGCGGAAGTGGGAGGACGCTTTGCGCTGGAGGCAAGCGCGGGAACGCAGGTGCGGGTGTGGGCGCCATGAAGATACGGGTAGCGATCGGAGAGGATCAGGCGCTGATCCGCGGGGCGCTGGCGGCTTTGCTTGGGGCCGAGGAAGATATCGAAGTGGTGGGCGAGGCCGCCGATGGGATGGAGGCGCTCGCATTGGCGGAATCGTTGCGGCCGCAAGTATTTCTTCTCGATATTGAGATGCCCCGCATGACGGGGCTGGAGGTAGCGGGAGAGATCCGCCGGCGCGGATTGGGCATAAAAGTGGTCATCGTAACGACATTTGCCCGGCCCGGCTATCTCCGGCGGGCACTGGATGCGGGGGTGAGCGGTTATCTGCTCAAGGACTCTCCGGCGGAGCGCCTGGCAAAGGCGATTCGTCTGATTGCGGCCGGGGGACGTTCGATCGATCCGGAACTGGCGGCCGAGGCGTGGGGAGAGGTGGATCCGTTGACGGACCGGGAACGGCAGGTGTTGCGGTTGGCTGGGGAGGGGCAGACGAGCAGCGAGATTGCCGGCGGCCTGCACCTTTCCGAGGGCACGGTTCGCAACTACCTCAGCGAGGCAATCGGGAAGCTGGGAGCGGCCAATCGCACCGAGGCGGCACGGTTGGCCCGGCAGAAGGGATGGCTCTAGTTGGCGGCCGCTTCGACCAGACCGAGAATCGCCCAAGCGGTGGCGGCAGCGGAGATCCATTGGTCCTGGCCATGTGGAAAGCCTGATTCAAAGTAGGGCTGGAACTTAGGGGACCGGGAGGCCTGAAACCAGGAGCCATCGGGAAGCTGGTGGGTCCTGAGCCAGCCGGCGGCACGCGAGATGACCTTGTGCGAGGGGGGCCAGGCGGCGGCCTCGCGGAGGGCGAAGATGGCGAGACCGGTAAAGTAAGGATCCTCAAAGCTGCCGTCGGCCAATTGGAGTTTGGCAAGGGATTTAGCGGCCGCTTGGATTTGAGACTGGGGGGCGCGGCCCCAGGCAAGACCCAGGAGTTTCATGGCGGCTTCGTCGCGGTTGTTTACCGGTTGTGCCGCAAGCCAGCGCGTGGCGAGGTCGAGCCGTGAGCGTTCGGCGATGTGGGGGAAGCTGGAGAGTGAATAAAGCGCCACGGCGGTGCGATGGATGTCTGATTCCTCCAGCGGAAAGCGAGAGATCCCTCGCATGGTGAAAGCGCCCGAGGGCATTTGCTGGGCATGGACATAACGGGCGAGGTGATCGAAGTCGGCACTATCGGCGATGCCGAGTGTTCTTGCTTCGAGCAGCAGGTACAAGGCGGTGTCGATGGCGCCGGGTAGCGGGAGGAGTTGCAGGTTGGTGGGGGCGAAGGCACTGACCATGCCCCGAAGGCGGGCGGCACGGGCGGCGGCAAGATCGGGGTTGGGCTTGAGTCCGGCGCGGGGCGCGCGTGAGGCAGCCAGGGATAGCAGCGAAGTGTGGTGGCAGGAGATACAACCCGATTCCCGAAACAAGGTTTCGTTCGAGTGTTCGAGCAATTCCAGAGCTTTCTGCGGGCCCGGGCCCGAGGTGGGCTGATATTGGGGGCGAGCCGAGAACTTAGCGCGCCAGTCGGCGGCCGTCTGGCCGTAAACATCCCTGGCGTTCGGGTCGGCGCCGGCGGCGAGCAGGAATTGGATCGTGGCGGCGTTCTGGTCCTTGCTCGAGGAGGCGTAGATCAGGGGGGTCATGCCGCGAGTGTCCTTGGCGTTCGGGTTGGCGCCGGATTTGAGCAGCAACTCTACCAGGGGGGCCTCACGGTGTGCGGCGGCGAGCATGAGCGGACTGATGCCGACAAGTTGGATCTTGCCCTTGCGGACTTCCCCGCCAAAGGAGTTTTGCTGATTGACGTTGGCCCCGCGGGCGATGAGGTCGGCGATGAGATCGAGGGGACAGGAGGCGACAGCACCATTGAGGACATTGGATCCGCTGGGGTCCACCGCCTTGGCATCGGCTCCGGCGGCAAGCAGCAGAGGGATACTGGCAGCGGAGCAGTGGTTATCGGCGGCGGCAAGCAGGGCCGTGGTTCCGCGCGCCCCTGGCTCGTTCACGGGGGCACCGGCGGCCAGTAGGGCCTGAACGCTCTGCGTTGCTTGTGGAGAACTGGCGGCAATAATGAGGGCATGCTGGCCGATCTGCGATTTGGCTTTGGGATTGGCGCCTTTGGCCAGGAGAGACTTCACTTTCGCAGGCTCGGTGGCCGAGGCGATGAGGGGTGTGATGCCGAGGGAATTGGCTTGGTTGGGCGGGGCCCCGGCGGCAAGCAGAAGATCGAGCGCGGCCGGCGTGCCATGGCTTGCCGCCCAGAGCAGAGGTGTGTTTCCGCGCGCATCGGCAACACGGATGAATTCAGGATCGGTTGTTTGTTGGCGCAGCCAGGCAAGGTCGTTGGACCGGATTCGGGCAATGATCTCGGCCGGGGGCGCGAGTGCCAGCGGGCTCAGCAGCAGAAGAGTGGCGAGAAGCATAAGAAACCCCGCCCTTAGTGTACGCGCTTCGCGCAGGGCAAACGCTCAGGGCTCGGAGCGCAACGGGACGATCTGGTAGCCCTCAGGCGGGCGAAAGATGAAGAGGCTATTGTCGAGAGGCAGATTGCGCTGCTCGGAGCGGAACGCGTAAGTCATGGTGGAGGAATCGCGCGAGATGACGGTGACAAGGCTGAGTTGGCCTTCGGGGGTGGAGAGAAACTCGACGGCTTCCCAGGGGGATTTCTCGGATTTCGGGAAAGCGCGGATACGCCAGTTGGGACCAATGCGGGAGTGTTCAAAGGAACTGAAGTCGCGGACAAAATCGAGTTTACCCAGCAAAAAGGCGAGAGGAGCGCGGAAGTCGTCACTCTGCTTCAGGGGGCTGACTTCGACACGGCGCGCTGCCGGCGAGACGAAATGAATCTGCTTGCCGTCGGAGAGAAAGAGCTTGCCTTCGGGCTGCGCATATTCCCAGCGCATGCGCCCGGGTTTACGCAGATAAAGCGTACCCCGCTCAACAACCCTTCGGCTCTGGGCGGTGCTCAGCGTTTGCTCGAACTCACCGCGCAGGGTCTGTGTCGAGTTATAGCGCTGCTCAATGCGCTTCAGCAGAACCGGCAGCGTGTCCGGCTCTTGGGCCAGTATCGCGATTAGGGAGATAAGCGGGAAATACGCCATGTGTTGTCGCTTTGTCGATCATAGTGCAGACGGTCGTGCAAGCGGCCCGGCCGCCCCTGCCAAAACTCGATCTCCTGCGGGAAAAGCAGGTATCCTCCCCAGAACTCGGGCATCGGCACGGCTTGACCGGCAAACCTCTCTTCATACATACGACGCGCTGCTTCGAGAGTTTCACGGCCCATGATGGGACTCGACTGATTGCTGGCCCAGGCGCCGATTTGCGAGATCCGCGGACGCTGGGCAAAGTACTCCGCGCTTTCCTCGCGCGACAGCAGCGAGACCGTACCGGTGACGCGCACCTGCCGCTCCAGTTCCTTCCAGTGAAAGCAAAGCGCGGCCTGCGGATGCCCGGCCAGTTCCCTGCCCTTGCGGCTTTCGTGATTCGTGAAGAAGGAAAACCCCCGCTCGTCGAGTGCCTTCAGCAGCACCATACGCAAGCTGGGCTGGCCACCGGGGCCGACGGTGGCCAGAGCCATCGCGTTCGCCTCAAGCACGTTGGCTGCCAGCACTTCATCGAACCAGCGGTGAAACTGAGCAATCGGGTCAGGCAGGGCGGCGGACTCGAGCAGGCCCGCCATCTGGTAGTTTTCTCGCAGTTCAGCGTAACGGTTTTGCGGCATAGGTCAAAAACTAGGATTGACGATAAAGCCCGTGCGGGCATCGCCGAGAATGTTCGTGCGGGCCAGGCCCCAGAACCAAAAATGGGCGGCGATATAGGCGCACAATAGGGCGTCGAGTTGATCCTCGCATGATTTGAGGGCCGCCAGCGTGTTCCCGGCGGCCGGGAGGTGCCGGGGCCGCAAGGCAGGGCGGCGCTTGGCCAAGCCGGTCGATAGCAGGTGATGAAAGGCCTCCAACGCCTTCAAGCGTTCGGCCAGTGGGCCTTTTTTATAAGGCAGGATCCGCGGCAGAGAAAAAAGCCGCAAAGCGGCCGCGTGCGGAAAGACCTCGAAAACCTGCCTCGTCTCAAGCCGCGCCGCCTCCGGCAGCGTGGTCGAAAACTGGCGCTCGCGCAGAGCGGCAACCAGCGCGAGAACTGGCGCGGCAAATGGCAGACCGAGGTGAACGGGGTAGGCCCCGGCATGTTCGCGCGAAAAAAGTGAGTGCGCCATGCGGTCCGCTGCGCGCGAACCCGACTCGTTTGTGATCAGCACCGGTGCATCGAGACCAATCCACACCGGCGCGTCCGGGGCGAGCAGCCGGTCGATTGCCGCCAGCAACTCCGCGTGCGATGCCGGGCGGGACAGATGACACAGCTTCAGTCGCTCGCCCTCCTGATCCAACAGGGCCAGCCCCGAGGGTTTCCCCGTCCATCCGAGATCGATTCCAAGAAACTGCACTCAGTCAATTCGATGACGGGCGGAGGGATTCGCTATAATTTAGGTGCGTTTACCCGTGCGCGGGCTGACGCGGCACCCCGCCAAAACACAATTGTTCAGGAGTTTGCATGTTTGATCTGTTCCGGCGCAAGGACACCAACTTGCGTATTTTGCTGGGAGTCCTGCTGGGTCTGGTGGCCCTTTCCATGGTTGTGACCCTAATTCCGGGTTTCGGAGGCTCGGGATTCAATGTAGGCCTGGGCGAGGAAACCGTGGCCAAGGTGTGTGGGGAGACCGTGACGGCGCGCGAAGTCAGAATGAAGCTGCAACAGATGCTCAACAAACAGAGCATGCCGCCGGAAAGCGCCGCGATCTTCGTTCCACAATTCGTCGACCAGTATGTGGCCGTCAAGGGTGTCGCCTGCTATGCGCAGCAGATGGGCATGGTTGCCAGCGACGAGGAAGTGGCTAAGAAAATTCAGAAGGATGTTCCCTCGCTATGGCAGGAAGGGAAGTATGTCGGCACTCAGATGTATGAGGCGATGCTCAAGCAGAACGGCTTGACAGTTGTTCAGTTTGAAGACGGCATTCGCAAGGATCTCGAAACGCAACGGCTGCGCACCCTGGTTCTGATGAGCGCCGTGGCGACCCCGAAGGAAGTTGAGGACACCTTCCGCGAGCAGGAAGAACGGGTGAAGCTGCAATACTTGGTCATCGACCCGCAGGAACTCACGCGCGGGGTGCGCATTCCGGAGGAAGAGATTCAGGCCAAATATGCGAAAGAGAAAAACTCTTTCAACACAACCGAACGGCGGAAGGTGACCCTGTACACGATTGAAGCCTCGGCCGTGAATGCCCGCGTCGAAGTCAGCGATGCGGAACTGAAAAAACTCTACCAGGACAGTATCGATAACTTCCGTTCGCCGGAGCGTTCCAACGTGCGGCACATCCTGTTCAAGACCGAAAGCGGCAAGGAAGAATCCGAGAAGAAAGCCCGCCAGCAGGCCGAAAATGTGTGGAAGCAACTCAAGGCCGGAGCCAAGTTTGAGGACTTGGCGGCAAAATACAGCGAGGATCCGGGCTCGAAAGGGACTGGTGGGAGCATCGGCTTCATTACCCGCGGCCAGACCGTGAAAAACTTCGATGAATATGCCTTCTCGGCGCCGCTGAAATCGCTCAGCTCGCCGATCAAGACGGAGTTTGGCTACCACCTGATCGAAGTGTTGGATAGGCAGCCAGCCGGATTGAAGAGCTTTGAGGAAGTCAAGCCGCAACTCGAAGCGGAACTGCGCAATCAGAAAAACGCCAATGGCCTGAGTCAGGCGGCGGATACGTTGCGGGCGGAGTTGTCAAAAAACACGGCGGCTATCCCGGCCACGGCCTCGCGCCTCGGCTTGACCCCCTTGAAATTCGAATACTCGAACCAGAATTTTTCCGTACCGGGCATCGGCCCCAAGCCGGAATTGTTTGGAGCGGCACAGCGGCTAAAGCGGGGTGAGGTAACCGAGGCGATCACAATTGGTGAAGGACGCATGGCGGTGCTGAGCGTCGATGAAATCTTGCCGCCGCGGCAGATGACACTGGATGAGGCACGCTCCAACATCGTCTCCACGCTAACAGTCAGTTTAGGACTCAAGAAGACAAATGAGTTGAAGGAAAAGGCAGCCGCTTATATGAGTACCGCGAATGGCGACTTGGCGAAGCTGGCCAAAGATCTCAGCCTCACCCTAAAGGACACTCAGGAGTTCAACCGCTCCGGCTTTGCCGATGGCATCGGTCCGGCCTCGGCCGTGCTCGCGGCCTTTAGCAAGAAAGCCGGAGACATGATCGGGCCTCTCACCGTCGATGGCAAGTGGTTTGTCGCCAAGGTTATCGGAAAAAAAGAAGCCGACTTGAGCCAGTTGCCGGCGCGGCGCGCCGAAATGGTGAACATGGTGAAGAATCGCAAGGCAAGCGAGCGCGCCGACATCTTTGAGGAGACCCTGGTGCGCCAGATGATCAAGGACGGCAAGATTACCATCTTCGAGGAAGCCAAGAAGCGCATCGCACAGGGCTTTGGCGGTTAGGCTTCCCCCTCGCTCAGGCGATCCGGTCGAGGTTGAGAAATTCCTGTAACTGTGGATGGTCACATTCCTCGAGGCCTTCGACAGGTCCGAAATAGGCGACTTTCCCTTCGCTCAGAAAGACAACCCGGTCGGCTACCTTCCTCATCAACTCCAGATCATGCGTGACAACGACACTTGTCAACCGGAGTTGCATCTTCAGGCGTAGCATCAGATTGCCAAGGTGATTCGCCATGATCGGATCGACCATCGTCGTCGGCTCATCGAAGAGCACACACTCTGGCTGCGCGGCAAGGGCCCGGGCGATAGCGACGGCCCGACGGTAGCCCGTTGAGAGGTCCGACGGGTAGTGGTCGCGGTACGGAAGCAGGTCCACGAGGTCCAGAAGACCATCGACGACGTCTTCCTTGTTCTGGGCATCATAGTCTTCCCGTAGCTCGAGGGAAAACAGAATGTTTTCGCCGACCGTGAGGGAATCGAAAAGCGCTCCGCTCTGGAAGACCATCGTGACTTTCTGCCGGATCCGGCGCAATTGCGCCTCGTCGAAAAACGTAATATCCCGGTTGCTCACAATCACCCGGCCTTCGTCGGGCTTGAGAAAGCCCATGATGTGCGCCAAGGCAACAGACTTACCCACTCCAGAGCGGCCAATGATGGCAACAGTCTCCCCGGCAGGCACAAAAAAATTCGAATCGACCAAAACGGGACGATCAAACGTCTTAAAAACGTGCCGGAACTCAATGTAGTAGGGAAATCCTTCAACAGCCAAGTTTTTGCATGTCCTCCGGGCGATTCCAGTTTGCCAGGATTTCGGGGTCCTGGGGAATGAGTGTTTTACTCGACAACCGGTTCAGCAGATCGCGCACGCGCAATTCCCCGCCGTCGAGCGCCTCCTTTACTTCAGACAAGGCCGATCGATGCCAGACGGCGGCAAGCGGGTTCGGCGGCTCGCCCGAGGTAACGATCTCCAGGCGCGGATCGGCCCATGCTGCCTTCGTCAGGGTTCGCAGCCAGTCCGCCGTGATGTGCGGAAGGTCGCAGGCGAGGATGAGGTTCCAGTCCGCCGGGGAATGGCTCAGCGCCGCCTCGATCCCGCCGAGCGGCCCACAGTGCGGCCGCAAGTCGGCTAACACCGGAAAGCCAAAGCATTCGTACCGTCCGGACGGTGCCACGATATGGACCGCCGGTGTGAGCGTCAACAACAGGCCGGTCAGATGCTCGAGCAACGTCTTGCCGCCGAACGGCAGCAGCGCCTTATCCGAGCCCATCCGGCGGGAGGCGCCGCCAGCGAGCAGAAACGCCGCAAGGGCCGTAGGTGCGCGTAATGGCAAAGGATAATTCATTGATTCAAAAAGGTTTTTCAGATACCATGAGACGAGCAGGAATGTCCCCTTTTTACTTTAGCCTGTGTTTGGCGGCCATGGCGGCGCAAGGCGGTTGGAGTGCCGACTCGGAATTGGTGCGCACAACGGTGCGGGTAGACCGTGGCAGTGGGCGCCTCGTCCGCACACAATTGGTGCTGCCCCGCGAAGTTCCTCCCGTGGAGGTGATTGCCCGCGAAAGATCCGCAACCGTGGTTTCTCCCGTGCAATTAAAGACGGAAGTAGAGCAAATTGTCGAGAAAGCCGCCGCCGAGCATGGCGTCGACCCCATGCTTGTGCGTAGTGTCATGCAGGTGGAGAGTAACTTCAACCCCAATGCGCTTTCCCCGAAGGGCGCCATGGGTTTAATGCAACTGATGCCCGGCACGGCGCGGCAGCTCGGAGTGACAAATGCGTTTGACGTCCGGCAAAACATTGAGGGCGGCGTGAAATACCTGCGCTATCTAAAGGAGAAGTTCAGCGACGACCGGCTGGTTCTGGCTGCCTATAATGCAGGTGAGGGCGCGGTGAAGAAGCATGGCTGGATTCCGCCTTATCCCGAAACCATTGAATATGTGTATCGTGTGGGCCGCAAGTATGGTGAAGCTAAGCTCAAACAACCCGCCGCACCGTTGCCCCCCCCGGAAAAGGCCCAACCCAGAATTGTGCAATTTGTGGATGCGGAAGGAAGAATCCACATCACGATGCCATAGGAGCAGGAATGGCCATTAGCGGACAACTCGGGGCTCGATCTAGCGCAGTGTTCGCGCTTGCGCTTGCTTTCTCGCCCGCCTTCGCGGCAGGGCCGGATCAGGCCCGGGTCGGCCGGCTTACGGAAATCGTTGTCGATGGCAAGCCAGCCCGGACCCGGGTAACTGTTCTGGTCGAGGGAGTCATCGACATCCGGCATGACCGGCTCGAGAGCCCGCCCCGTATCTTTATTGATTTCCTCGATACGATTCCCGCGCTGGATGCGGAAAAAGCCCCGCGCGGCGCGATCAAGACCGTGCCTGCGCATACCCCCCTCCTGCGGCAGATCCGCGTGGCGCAAAACCAAAAAGGCTTGACCCGTCTGGTCTTCGACCTCGAGCACGGTGAGGTCGATTATCAAACCCAGCTGCAGCGCAATCCAGCCCGCCTTGTCATCGAATTGAGGCCCCGGAAAGCCGGCTCTCCCCCCACTTCGACATCGGCCCCGGCCAGAGCGCCAGCCACCCCCCTCCGGGCAAAGCCCACTCCCCGCTTCACCCTGGCCGATCCGCCAGTCCTGATGGCCAAGTATGTCCTCCCCAAGGCTGAGCCGGGTCAGATGCCCTACCGCGTCGGCGGCTTCACTCTGCGCGAATGGCCGGGCCAGGGACTTTCATCGTTGTCTTCACGCTCACCCGAACGCCCGGCGGCGGCCGGTATCGCTGCCAGCCGCACCAGTATCGGTAAGCAGTCGCTCACCCGCGTGCTGGGCCTCAAGATCGGCAAAGTCGTCATTGACCCCGGACATGGAGGCCACGACGTCGGCTCCACTGGTGTCACCGGCCTCGTCGAAAAAGAGGTCACACTCGATATCTCCCGCCGTCTGGCCAAGTTGATCGAGGATGGCCTTGGCAGCGATGTCGTCCTGACCCGCACCGAAGACGTCTACCTGTCCCCCGAGCAGCGCACCGAAATTGCCAATCAACAGCGCGCCGACCTGTTTATCTCGATCCATGCCAATTCCTCCCTGCTCAAGACCGCCGCGGGCGTCGAGACCTATTACTTGAATTTCACAACTTCGCAGGAAGCCCTTGAGGTGGCGGCCAGGGAAAATGCCTCAAGCGAGCGGAACGTCGCCGACCTCGGGGATTTGATCAAGAAAATCGCCCTGAAAGACAAAATGGATGAATCCCGCGAGTTCGCCGGTAAGGTCCAATCCGCCCTCCTTCAGGGCAGCATACGGGCCGGAAACCGGACCAGAGACCGGGGCGTTCGCAAAGCTCCGTTCATCGTGCTGGTTGGCGCCGCCATGCCCAGTGTCCTCGCCGAGGTGGGTTTCCTCAGTAATTCCAAAGAGGAAGCACTGCTCAAGAAGCCCGACTATCGCCAGAAGATCGCCGAAGCACTCTTCCGCGGCGTCTCCCAATACGCCAATACACTCAGCCATTTCTCCGTCGCCCAACGCTCCAGCAACGATTAGCCTTCTAGAGGCTGGTCGCGGAAACTTCGTCTCGTTCCAGCATCGAGCGGAATGTTACGCGATTTCGCCCTGCTCTCTTCGCCTCATAGAGGTTCTCGTCGGCAATCCGCAATACTTCTTCGATCGTGGCCGCAAAACCGGGCAGTACCGTCGTCGCCCCGAAACTCGCCGTCAGAGCCAGGGACACGTCCGAGTAAGCATCCTCATGGATTGGCATTGGTTCACTCGCCAGTCCCCGCCGAATTCTCTCCGCTTGATTGCGCGTGCACTCCTCATCGCAGCCAGGCAAAATCACTAGGAATTCTTCCCCGCCATAGCGCCCGATCGAGTCGTATGAACGGATAGCGGCCTTGATCCGGCGCGCGGCCTCAACCAAGACCGCGTCCCCCGCAATGTGTCCATAGGTGTCGTTGACCGCCTTGAAAAAATCGATATCGAGCAGCGCCACGCCAATCGGCAGATTCTCACGCTCAGCCCGCCCCAACTCGCGGCCCAAAACCTCAAAGATCGAGTGCCGGTTGTAAACCTTCGTCAGCGCATCATGCGTTGCCTGTAGCCGCAACGCCGCCTGCGTCAGCAGCAATTCGCTCTGCAGATCAACGATGCGGCGTCCGGCGCGCAAACGCACCTGCAACTCATGATGGTTGAACGGCTTCGTGATGTAGTCGTCCGCCCCAGCATCCATGCCCTCAATCAGATCTTCCCGCTGGTTCTTGCTCGTCAACAGCAACATATAGGTGTACTTGTCCTTGTGCTGCTGCCGCGTCAGTCGGCATACCTCCGGGCCGGTCAGTTGTGGCATCACCCAATCCAATATGGCCAGTTGCGGGGCATGTTCCTGCTGCAGGACGTCCCACGCCTCCTGTCCGTCACAAGCCACTACCGGCTCATAACCCCATTTGCGCACCGTTGCTTCCAACATATGCCGACTCACAATCGAGTCGTCAGCGATAAGAACCTTCATTCCTCTGCTCTTTGACCAACCTGCTACCTTTCGAGTCTACGGCATTACGTTAGCTTTTTTTCTTCGTGTTCCCCCGATTGGAGGCAACGGCACCTTTCCCTAAACTCGTATCGGCAAAAAAGTCTATTTTCCGCTATGTTTATCACCATGGTGTGTTTCATCTTTCTACTGCTTTGCCTGCCCCTTCTTTCGCAATCCATAATGCTTAAACCATTTGAACAGGTATACGTAAAGCAAGACGATATCATTGCTTCAGCTGGCAAGGAAACCTGGAAAGCGCGTGATGGCGCCACTTGGACGCGGCGCGAGCGCGGCGTCTTGCGCCAAGACCGTCTATTTCACAGCAAGCGCTTCCTGCCCTGTGATGAAGTCCTCGGGTTTCGCGAATCCGAAAAAGGCCACGTCATCGTGCAAACCCGATGCGGGCAAAGTGAATTCTGGTTCCAGAAGATCCGCCTGGCCGACAAAGCGCGCCACTACGAGGAGATCGCGGCCCGGCATGACCGTCATGGCTTTATCGCTGATACCCGCGGCGGACAGCGTGTCTCCAACGATAACGACGGACTCTGGACGGCCATGTACGCCGCGGCCAAACTCTTTGAGTACGCGGCCACCGGCAGCAAGGAGGCGCTCACCCGCGCCGAACGAGCCACGCGGGCCGTGCTGTTTCTCGAACAGATCACCGGAACCCCGGGCTATCCCGCCCGCTCCTACATCGACCCGTCCGAAGAGAAACCCAAAGACGGTTTCTGGTATTGGACCCCAGACCAGAAACATGAGTTCAAGAGCGACACCAGCTCCGATGAGAGCGTCGGGCATTTCCTCCTCTTCGGTCTCGCCTGGGACCTCCTCCCGCGTGGGGAATTGCGCGATCAGGTACGTGAAACCTGCCGCCGGCAAATGGATTACATCCTCCAGCACGGCTACCATTTGATCGACCCCAAGACCGGCAAGCCCACCCGTTGGGGCAAATGGTCGCCGGCCTATTTCGACGGGGAGGGCCGGGAAGACAGTCCGCTCAACTCCGTCGAGCTCATGAGCTTTCTCCGCACAACCGAACACGTAACCGGCGACGCTAAATACGGCGCCGAAATGAAGAAGGTCGCCGAAGAGCTCGGTTATCTCAAGATTGCCGGCCTCCTCAAACAACGCCGCATCGAGCTCAACTACAGCGACGAAGAACTCGCCATGCTCAGCTTCTATCCCCTCATTCGCTATGAAAAGAATCCGCAATACCGCGAAGCGATCCTCAAGGCCATGGACGACTGGTTCGAAAATGAGCGGCGCGAGAAGAATCCTTTGTGGAACGCAATCTACGAACTGGGACGGGGTGAGAACCGGCAATTGCGCCGCGCCTCGGTTGAAACTCTCGAGCGCATGCCCCTCGACCTGCGCAAATGGCGCGTCGAGAACAGCTGGCGCAAGGAATTGCCGCTAGCCCCCGGCGCCGACCGCTTCGGACGCCGCGAAACCACCGTGCTGCTGCCTGCCGACGAGCGCGCCGTCATGAAGTGGAACAGCAATCCCTTCACTCTCGACGGCGGCGGCGACCCCATCTCCGAGGACGATGGAACCACCTTCCTGCTGCCCTACTGGATGGGCCGCTATCACAAGCTGTGGACGGAGTAGTCAGATGAGCGCACTTCGTCAAGCCGGCCTGCTGGCCGCCACCGCCGCCGTTCTGGCGGGCAAGGTGCTCTTCCGCGCCGACTTCGAGACTGCAGACCTGAGCCAGTGGAACAACACCGGCACGCGGGGCCAGAACAACCAGGAACGCAACATCGCCGTCGTCAAAGGCCTGGCGCGCAGCGGCGACTATGCCGCCAGAGTCACGATCCATGCCGACGATATTTTTAACGCGCAGCAGTTGCGGGCGCAACTGGGCGGCCCGCGCGTGACTGTGGCCGAAGGCGATGAAACCTTCCTCAGCTTCTGGCTGCGCGTTGAAGACCCGCCGCGCGAGCGCGACAACTTCTTTTATTGGGAGGGCAACCCGCCGCCCCGCTACCGCAATGTCATGACGTGGTGGCTCGAGCCCGGCAGCGAAGGCCAAACCCTCATCCGCTACGGCACCGGCAACCTCGGCCGCGACGGCGTGCACTGGACGGCCCGCTTCAGCCCCCGCCAATGGCACCAGCTCGGCATGCAGATCCGCTGGAGCGAGGATGAGACCAAAGGCTTCGTCCGGCTCTGGTTTGATGGCGAGATCGTGCTGGAAAAACAGGTCCGCGCCAAAGGGCCCGAGGCGGTTTATTTCTGCCAGCCGGGCATCCACCGCAGCCCGCACACCGCGGCGGAAGACACCATTTATTTCGATGACTTTCTGCTCGGTGAAACACTCGCCGACATTGCCATTACAACGCCGTCTACCGGTAAAACGGCGCCCAGGTGATCCAGCGCGGCCCGTAATGCGGCAGCGGCTGGCCGAGCTCGAGCGCGCCCAGATCCGGCGCCTTGCCGCTGAAGCCGTCGTTGATATTCACCAGCGGCTCGGCCGCGTCCACGGCCCGGCCCCCGGCGCGAAGCCCAAAGTTGAGATCCGGCGAATGGTAGACCTGATAGCGGCGGTTGGCATCCGGGGCGCCCAGCTTTTCAAAAATGTCGTAATCGAGCTCGATACCGTGGCTCTCCGCCCCCGTGGCCCGGCGCACTTCCTCGAGCGTGGCGAAGCTCTGCTTCGCCGCCCCCGGCCCCTGCCACGTATACTGCTCCTTTACCCCGCGGTTCGGGCGAAAGCCATTGTAGTCGCTGCTAAAGTCGCTCGAAGCATGCGCCCACACCATGATGCCCTTGTTCGGCGTATCCCGGCCGAGAAAGAGATTGTTGCGGAAATGCGCGTTGTAATAAGGCTCACCCGCGGCCTGCTCGGCAATGAACGTGTTGTGATAAGCGATGATGCCGGCCGGTGAGGCATTGAACTTCAGCGCCCCGCCGGCGGGAATCTGGTACGCCAAGTTGCGGAGAAAATACACCGGCCCCCCGAACACCGGCTGCGCGCTGTAGCCGTTGTGGGCGGCGTTCACCCCCCGGTTGTGGTAGACCCGTATATTATGCACACCGCCGTCGGCCTCGATGAAGTCATCGTTGGATAGATGGATGTCGTTGTTGTAGATATCGATCGAAGAGGCTTGGCGTTCGGGGTCGGCCTCTGGCGGCCCATACGTGGAGATACAAATCCCGTCATGAAAATACGCCACGGCATTGTGGGCGATCACATGCCCGGGCCCATATACCTTCACGGCGAAAAAGCTCCTTAGCTGATGCGATGGATAAATGCCCGCCGTCCTTTGTCCCGCCTGATTCCAGCCAATCAGGCGCATCTGGTCTTCCCGCCCGAGAAAGAGATTGTCACTGATGAGAAAGTCCCGCGAGTCGGCCGATTCCGTCCAGACGCCGGTACCGACATCCTCAAAACGGCATTGGCGCACCGTCAGATGGCTCGCCCCCAGCACTTCCTTCTCTCCGGCGAAGATTGCAATTTCGGTGTTGCGAAAGGTCAGCCCCTCGATAATGTGATGCGCCGAGGCCATCATGTCGAAGAGACGCGCATTGCCCCCGCCGTCGAAAATTGCTTCCCCGTCACCCGCCCCCTGAATCGTGATCGGCCTTTCCGCCGTACCCTTGAGCGACAGCGACCAGGATCCGGTAAACGGCGCCGAAAGCGGATCGACGTAGTTATAGCGCTCCGGCCGGTACAGCCCGGCATGGACGAGGATCGTGTCCCCCGGCTGCGCCTTGGTCATGCGCACGGCCGTCCAGTCGCCGCGGCCCTCGCCATAATAAGCCGCCTTCAGCCCAATATAGGAAGGCTCGATCTTCGGCCCTACATGATCGGCCGGATATACATGCAACACGCGCCCGCCGCGATACGGCCGCGGCTCAGTCCGCGTCGCCACCCTCACCCGCTCGACGGCGCTGCCGCTCACGCCGTCCGGATCCGCCATCGTGAATTCACACTCATAGGCCGTCCCCGGTTTCAGCCCGAAAATCGATCCCGCAAACCCGTGTGGCACCGTGTAAGTCATGCTTTCGCGTTCGCGATGGGGGCGCTCACCGCCGATGCGCAACAGCGGCTGCGCCGTCTTCCACGCCGTCTCCCCGGCCGCCCGGTAACGCACCCCGACGCGGGCATTGCGGTTGGCATCCCCCTCGATCTTCCACTCAAAGCCGAGGTTGTGCAGGGTCGGATGTTCCACAACAAAGCGGCCCGGCCGCGCTTCAGTCTGCGCCAGCAAGCTCGCGGCCAGCAGAACGGGGACAAAGACGTACATGCATCGAGCTTATATCGGCCCGAGGCTAAGGAGTAATCGCCCGGATCACCATTTCGAGCGTCTTGCCCGTGGTGTCGCCGGCATTGGCCGGCGCCTTCCAGTCCGCCCGCGAGCCGTCATAGCGGTAGCGCACCGGCAAACGCGTCAACGCCGGATCATACTGCCCCTCATTGCCGCCCAGTTTCCAAACCACCAAATCGAGCGACGGCACGACATAGATCGCATATCCTCCCGCGCCGCCCTTCCAGAATGCGTCCCGCGGCGCCCCCGCCAGATGCCCGTCCTCGTTCACGTTGAAGTTGAACGAGTGTGTATAGTGCGGGTTGTAGGAAACACCGCGCCCGCACTGAGCCACAAACTCAGCCGGCAAGATCTGGCGCTTCCCCCAGCGCCCCTGCTTGAGAAACAGATAGCCAAAACGCAGCATATCCGTCGCCCGCACGGCGATGCTGCCGCCTCCGGGGGTGTGCAGCATGCGGCCTTGCGCGTCAATCCCGCTCTTCAGCTTGGGCCGGTACATCGCATATCCCCAATCGCCAAAGCCCAGCGGCCCCGTCAGCCGCCGCCGCAGATACTCTTCCATTTCCATTCCCATCACATGGCGGACGACTATCGCCGGGATATGGCTCGAGGCCGTCGAGTACGAGTAGCAATCCCCGGGGTGGCACCACAACGTCTGCCGCAGCGCGAATTCGTCCGTCGTCGACCACGGTCCATTGTCGATCGTCGGATTCTCCCAGACCTGCTTTTCCCCCTTCACATACACTGGATTCGTGCCGCGAATCCCGGCCGCCATCGATAACACCTGACCCAGCGTAATCTTTAGCTTGCGTTCGTCGTCGACGGGAAACGCCTCCGCCGGCAACAGCTTCGGCGTCCACACCCTCTCATCCAGCCCCTGGGCAAAGACCGCGGGCTTGTCCATCATCGCCATACCCAGCGCCGCCGACGTGAACGCCTTCCCCACCGAGGCCAACTCCGGCAGCGCTTCCCGGTCGCCCCGGCCGTAATACTTTTCGTACAGCAGATAGCCATGCCGCACCACCAGCAATCCGCCATGCTGCGCCGTCCCCTGTGCATAGGCGAAAGCCGCGTCGAGCTTCGCCAGATCCATGCCCGCGCGGCGCGCGATGCTCGACGCGGTCTTGAGCCTCCGCCAGCCTCCCTGGGCATCCGGCGGCGGAAAGTAATCGTCCGCCCCCAGCAGCGGCAGCGCCATCAACACCAACATTCTTCGAGTCATTGCCGTAATCATACTCCGCGCGGCTTCGCCGCCAAACTTCCACCCCGGGCAAAATCATCCCATCATCAGCGGGCTAACGAAATTGCCCGCTTCCCTTCCCCTCCCCCACAAAAGAATTTCTTGGAATACTTTCGTCCACTTCGCCGACGCTTTGCGCCATGTCTACCCAGAAAAGATCAGAGGGCTAGCGCTCTTTGATCCTGTGGAATTAGCCCCGCCCCGCATCGGGCGTCAGAGTCCCGGCGATCCCAGCCGGGGTGGGAATCGTTTGGGCGGAGGGGGGAGATGGCGCGGGTGGGGAGATGGGGGGGGGCGGCGGGCCGGGGCTCGATGCTCCGGCGTGCTGCGCCGGGTTGGGGCCGGGGATGGTCCGGTTCGGGGCGGGGGAGTTTCCAGTCCATCAACTTCCGGCGGGTCCTCAGACTGGCAAAGTGCGGCGTTTGGGGCCTCGCGGTCGACGCTCAAGGTGGACTTCCTGGCGTGCGTGAGGCGGGAGCGGGCGTTACTGCGGGGACGCGCGGCGCCCGTTGGTGTGGCGGGGGCAAGGGCGAGGCGCCGGGGGGACCGGCGGCAGGAAAGTATTCTCAGGGGGGAGGGCGGCGGCGAGAGACGGGGCGCTGGGGATGGCTCTGCCGGAGGAGATCCCGCTGGCGACCGTGGGGTGGTACCGGGCCGGCGGGAGAGTTCTGAACGGCAAGGAAGCGATGGGGAGGGGAAGGCGAAGAGTTCGGGGCCGCGTTTTTCTAACGGGCGAGGACGCAGCGGGTGAAGCTTATCGCCTTCCCGCGAGTGCCCCTCGCCAGACCGCGGATAGCGCTTTCAGGGAGGACAAGGAGGCTATTTCGGCGGAGTCGCGGCTGAAGTGTCGCACGAATGAAGAGCGCTGAACGGTCCACTGCGGATTGGGGCGGGACACCAGTTCCCAAATCGCCGGGGCCTCGATGAAGCCGCCCTGAAGCACTCTGACGTACCAGCCGATGCGTCCACTTTTCAGCATGCGAGCCGTCAGGTCCGGCAGCGAATGAAGAACGGCGGGCTTCCAGCATGGCTGACGTGGTTGACTCACTTCGAGACGAACGCCCCTACAAACATGGATATCCCCGATGCAAACGGATTCTTCGCTGAGTCCGCTGACTTCCAGGTTCTCTCCCAGGGAACCTTCAGGAGGCGCGGCAGTAGCGTACTCTTGCCGCCAGAGGCGGTAGTGATCGCGACAGTAAAGCAGGATCGCCTTGTCCACGCCACCATGGTGTTCGCGATCCGCCTGCTGATCGCCATCAATTCCCGTGGCCGAAATGGAGACGGGTCCCGCCACCGCCGTCTTGACGATGGCGGTGTCCCAAGGTTTCCCGTCAGCCTGGATTCTTTGCTTGATGGTGCCCTTCCTGATGGTCAGAACAGTCACGACGGATGTACCTCCCGTGCTTGATGCTCCTGGCAGATCTGGCCAGCCTGTTTGGCGGAGAGGGGGATTTGGAGGAGTTGGCAGAAGCCGCCGGAGGCGCGGGAATCGTGAAAGCGACAGGTACGGCAGATGCCGAAAGATTTGCCTCCATGGGCGGCAATGATCGATTGAAGGGCATTCTCCAAGCCCTGTTCGAGTTCGGGGCTTGCGCCGTTGATCCAACTCGCTGGTGGATAGAGCCGTCCGAGAGCCGCCTTTCCGGAAGGCGTCAGCGAGAGGTGAACCCGGCGCCGATCCTCCTTGTCGACGCCCTTTGCAAGGAACCCCTTCGCTTCGAGCACGTTCAGGCGCTGCGACATGTTTCCCTTCGTCAGGCCAAGAAACGCACCAACGGCCAAGGGATTGTCGCTGAAGGAATTGGACCGAGAAAGGTACCAGAGAGCTACCACGTGAACGGGTTCAAGCCCTTCGAGCGCCGCAGTTCTGCGGACTTCGCTACGCAGAAGAGCGGAGAGCCGCTCGATAAGGTGCAGGGCATAGGCGGAAGGCATTTTTGTATTGTATCGTCACAATACTATCTGGACAAGAAACACCGGCGCTGATAGGATGATAGTGTCGTGGCGACACGATCAGGATTCCACCACGACAAGGAAAACCTCAGATGACCACCGCTTTTCTCCCGTCCATACTCGGCGGCGCTTTTTTGACCGCCGCAGCGCTGAACGCCCAGACACCCACGCCAGCACTCTCAAAAAAAGGAACCAACATGTCAATTCCCGGTTACACCCACGGCGGGCAGCTGCCTGCCTCTCCGGTCTCCATGAAAGAACTGGATTTGCTGAAGCAGTCCGTCCTGTTCACCGAAGAAGATATTCGCTATTTGCGGACGTCCCGCGAGGTTTTGCAGGACCAAACGGAAGCGGTTCTGGATGTCTGGTACGGCTTCGTTGCCTCTCGTCCGCACCTTGTTTACTATTTCGGCAGGAAGAGTGACGGTCAGCCGGATAGCGCCTACCTGTCGGCGGTTCGCAAACGCTTTGGCCAATGGATTTTGGACACGGCCTCGGCAAACTACGACCAACGCTGGTTGGATTACCAAGCTGAGATCGCCCGTCGTCATCATCGTACGGGTAAGAATCAGACCGACCACGCTGCGTCGGTCGATCACATCAGCTACCGGTATCTGCCGGCCTTTATTTATCCGATCACGGCAACGCTCAAGCCGTTCCTCGCCAAGAAAGGACATAGCCAGGACGAGGTAGAGAAGATGCATCAGGCATGGGTGAAGTCGGTGATCCTCCAGGTGATTCTGTGGAGTCACCCGTATGTCAAGGACGGAGATTTCTAGCTTTGCCACAGGCCAGCCACAGGCCAGAGAGGAGAAAGGAGATATCGATGAGAAGGGAACTTGCCGCGGAGTGGACGACCGCTGAATGGTTCAACAGCAAACCCCTCACCCTTGCAGAACTGCGGGGGCGCGTCGTCGTGTTAGGTGCGTTTCAGATGTTGTGTCCGGGCTGCGTCAGCACGAGTCTGCCACAACTTCAGCGCATCCATGAAACGTTTGATCCCGCCGAGGTGGCCGTCATCGGTCTGCACACCGTGTTTGAACACCACGGAGCGATGACTGCTGTGGCGCTCGCAGCTTTCCTCCACGAGTATCGTTTGACTTTTCCGATTGGCGTAGACGCGCCGGGCGGTGGCGATGTCCCGCTGACGATGGCGCGATTTGGTTTTCGAGGCACCCCCAGCCTTGCCTTAATCGATCGGGCCGGATACCTCCGTTTGCACCAGTTTGGGCATTTTCCCGATCTACAACTTGGTGCGGACATCCAGAAAATGATTCAGGAGACGGGTACGTTGGCACCGGTTGGTTCCGGTCAGCCGGTCGGAGCTGGTAAGTCCGAGTGTTCGCTGGACGGGGGATGCTCATGAAGCCGAACGAAGCCCGGCGGGGGCGTTTGGTGCGCACGTTCTGCGCTCCGGTCCGGGGGGATCCCTGGTCGGCGCCGGCGTGTTGCGGGGTAGGACTTTCGCGCGGGTTCCGGCAGGGGCGGGGTGACTCAACCAATTCTCCCGAGCGCTTCCCGTTGCGGCGCCTACCAGGGTTGAGGACGATGCCGCCGGCGCGGTCTCCCGGCCATGGGGTCCGGCCCAGTATGGTGCCCGTGTGAAAGCGTTCCAGTGAGACGCTTTTTCGCTGAAGTGTCTGGGAGCATACTCTGTTTGGGGCATAGGGAGGCCAGCCCCCCGGTGCTCCTGGTGGGGCGCTACGCTTCAAGGCGTGGAAGCCGTCTCGGAGCAGCGCAGTTGTCAAACGGTGAAGCCCGGCGATGAACTTCATCTCCTTCCACTCCCTTGCTGCTTTGCGCACAGCCGCCAACCCCGGGGCCACGCCGCGCTCGCTTGGCGTCGAGAGCGGGTTTGATTGATGAGTGTTCCGCGTGATCAGCGGCCTTCCCTCCTCACTCTCCGCCGGCGGCTTCCCGCTTTTGTTCGAATGGCTCATCGATACTGTTCCGCTGTCCGACTCCTCGAAGACGTGCCCTCGCCCTTCGGCGGATGGCCCGCGAGGGCGTCAGCGCGGCTCAGTGGTCGCCGATACGGCGAAGGTTCGCCATCCGCGGCAAGCCCGGAAATCTCTGTTGATGCAAGGCTGTTGACTGGTCGCGGTAGGGACGGCCATCACTGACCGCCCCCCGCACAGATCCGTACGTGCAGTGTTACCGCATACGGCTCCTGCCTAGGAGCCTGTTGAAACAATCCCCTCTTGCCGATTTCAACCCTTTCACGGGGGTCGGCAAACCATTGCCAGCCCGCTGCCGATCGATTCTGGGCCGTTTGTGGGCCAAAAATTTTCAACTCGTGAGGCCGCTTTTCGAAACAGTGAGTTTTTCAACAAGTTCCTAGGGTCGTGACGCGAAGAAGCGCTCCTCGGGATACGGATGCAGGACCCGGCAGGGCGATACGTATTTACGGGTGAGTCGATTGCAACGGGTCCAGTTGAGCCCGCTCCGTTGGCTTCTGCGTAGTAAAGCATGCCGCCAGGCGCGGCAGACCTCGGCGCGGAAGCCATTCAATCGCAGCAGGTTCGTTGGGTCTGCGTGGTACTCGAAGTAGCCACTCATGACCCGGTGAAGCCAGGCGCCAAACACCGGCACGGGTTCGTGCCGTCGCTGGTATAGCTTTTTCCGGATCGAAGTCAGCGTCGCGCACATTCGCTTCTTGGCCGTCAGCCTGATGACCTGGAACTTGCCGTTTCGGTCAGTTCCACAGCAGTGCGTGAACCCGAGGAAGTCGAACGTCTCCGGTCGGCCCTGCCCCTTCTTGCGCCGCCGCTCGACCGCAAAGCGGCCAAACTCAATCAAGCGCGTTTTGTCGGGATGCGGAGTCAGGCCGAACTTTGCGAGCCGTTCCTGGAGTGCATCCAGAAAAGCTCGCGCCGTCCCCACGGGCTCGAAGCCTACTACACTGTCGTCGGCGTAACGTACCACGATAACCTCTCCTCGCCCTGGCGATTTCCGCCAGCGCTGAACCCATAGATCGAAGACGTGGTACAGATGGATGTTCGCCAGCAATGGCGAGACTACAGCCCCTTGCGGAGTTCCCCTTTCAGCGGGAATCCGCTTTCCATCTTCGATCACGCCCGCTTCGATCCATTTACGAATCAGGCGAATGATCCGCTGGTCGGCAATCCGGTGTTCGAGAAACCGCAACATCCACCCGTGATCGATTTCGTCGAAGAACGAGCGAATGTCCGCATCTACGATCCAGTTCACCTTCCGGCTCTTGATCCCGACCGCAAGGGCGTCCAGCGCATCGTGCTGTCCGCGCCCCGGTCTGAATCCATACGAGAAGCCAAGAAAATCCTCTTCATAGATCGCTCCCAGCACCGTGACGACGGCCTGCTGCACGATCTTGTCCTCAATCGAGGCAATCCCCAGCGGACGTTGACGGCCATCGGCTTTGGGTATGTAAACCCGCCGTGATGGCGTTGCCCGAAATGCCCCGACATGGACCATTCGATGCAACTCGTCCCCCCGCTGTGGAAGGATCTTCTCGTACTCCCGCCACGTTACTCCGTCCACGACCGCCGCCGCGTTCTTCTGGAGGCTGTAAAAGCTGTCCATTAGTTGCTGCGGCGTGATGTGATGCATGAGCGCCGTGAACCGCAGCCGCCGATCCCGGCGCGCTGCCTGACGTACGCGTCCCAGGCCCGTCGACGCACGGCTAATCCGGCTCTGGGTCCGGTGTGCTGGAACCTGTTCGGCGTTTCCCTTGGCTGCGTTCCTTCCCTCCACCATCTCCGCGGGATTGCTCCCCTTGTTCGATGGCTTCCCAGGTAAATTGAACGCATCCGACTTCTCCACCGCTGTTGTCTCAGGCGTGCGGCACTCGGCCTTCCCTGAGTTGCCCGGCGGCGTCGCGTCGGGCACGGCGGAGATCTCCCAGCTTCTGTGCAGGAAACGTCCCGGCGTGTACAGGGTCTCCGACCGCGCAGGACCATTCCAGGACTCGCATCTATCGCACTGGTTTGTATTGCCTTCTGCGTCGCTTAACGGCGTCGGCGTCCTGAATTCCTGATTTCGCGGCTCAATGGCTGACCCGCCGGTTTCTCCTGTCAACGCTTCAGCGGCACCCTCGCGAGCGCCTCCGCATGACTCGGGGCCGGAATGACTTGCTACATCTTTTCCGTATTGAACTTTCATCAACTATCTCCTGCCAGCTTTGGCTGGCGCACTAAGCGTCCGGTCTCAACCGTCTAGCGAATCAGCCGCGATTTTTGCAAGCTAAGAGGACCAGCGCGCACCAGCGCCTTGCCTTCATGTCCAGTTCCCCACGCCGCTTCTTGTTTTCGAGGAGGCAGTCCCAAAAGACGGAAGAATAGAATGGAAGATAAACTTTTGAGGATGATTTGCGCTGGCTTGCTCTTGCAGCCCGCCAGTGCTGCTGTAGCTTTCGCTACCAGTGCTGCCGCTCTGAGCCCGAATGACAGCTTTAGTGTTTCGCAAGCGCCCATCAATCAAAATCCGTTTTGCGGTTTTACAACCGAAGGATTGGACCTTACCATCAGCAAACCCGATGGGCGAGCTTGGTACCAAGGATTTGATAAAGGGTGCAATTGTGGACTTTGCCAAACAACGGAGTGGGCCTCCCCAAGGTAAGGACAATCGTTACTGCCAAGCTTCGCTTCGTGCCAAACGGCAATTGCGCCCTTCCCGCCCCCAGCACAATCCCCGAAATGACTGTGGCCCGAAAACCCTTCTGCTCCACGCGTATCTTATACTGGCCGGGCGGCAGCGCCGGTAAATAATAAAGGTCCGCCGCGTTCGTTGTTGTCTTCAGTGTCACGTTCGTCGTAATCTCGCGCAAATTCACTTGCGCTCCGGCAATGCTTGCGCCCGTGCCATCCGTCACCGCTCCGGTGATCGTCGCCCGTTAGCCCTGTGCGTAACGGTTCATCGTCAGCGCCACGGCAGCCACCGCGGCCAGTACAGCACCTCGACTGGGAATCATGCTCTCTCCTTCAATCTCCACTCGCCCCTTTGGCCAATGGTCCCTGAGAGCATGTACCAGACCACGCCGCAAGCAAGGCGTGAACCGTGCATCGCTACTTTCCCAACCGCCTCAGCACCGCCTTCTCAAGCAGCGCCTCTCCTTCATCGGAAAACGGCGCCACGCTCGGCTCGTAGCCCCCCTCCGCGTAAGCCGCCTTCGTCGGCAGATAGCCCAACCATCCATTCGCGTAGCCAAAAAACCACGTATGCGCAAACCGCGACCGCGCCCTCACCTTTAACGCAATCTCGCAGAACAATTCAAGCGGCGCCGCCCACACCACCGCATCCTTGCCGATCCGCCAATACCGCACTGGCAAACGAATCAGCGAATTGTCCTTCAAGTACGCGCCCAAATCCTCCGTCCAGCCGAGCCCCGCCTTGCGCGGTATCTCCACCCACTCCTGCTCCAACCGCATGTTCACCGCCGCCCGCCCCGGCGGCAGCTTCGCATTCGCCGCGAGCATCTTATCTCCTAATAGCACCCGGAACTCCCCTAAGTGCGCCGCCCGTGCATCCGGATACACCGAGTAAATGGGCGAGATGTTACCCGCTGCTCCGTTGACATATAACATCGGCGCTCCCAGCTTATCCTCGACATAGCTCGCCACGATGCCCGGCGCATCCCCGCTGATCAAAGTATTCAACCCCGACATCGCTGTGCCATGCATCGCATAATTCGCCACCAGCGCTAGCGGCTTGCCCGCCGCATTGTCCACCCGGATCAGCCCGATTTCGCGGTCCACCGGACCATCCGGATTCAGCCCCAACCGGATCGTTCCATCCACGTCGCGCGCCCGCCGGTTCAGGTTCGCCGCTGAATATCCCTTGCCCCAGGTCAACCGCGCCGGCTCGAGCCGCGCTCGCGCCTGCTTCACGCCCTCGATCAGGCTCTGCTTCACCCTCACCGCATACCGCGCATCCGATTCATGCTTGTAGCGCTCCCCTAGAAACAACTTCGCCACGCCCGGCGGTCCCACCTCCGGCGCGGCGTGTGTGTGCGTCGCCGTCCACCAGAACTGCCGCGGCTCGATGCCCATCTCCCGCTGCAGATCCCGCGCCACCTCGTCATACACCGACGGCGAGACCAGCGCGATATCCGTCGCCACCAATACAAACTGCTCCCGCCCGTCATCGAACACCACCACCCGGTGCCAGATCTTATCCAGCACCCCCGTCGATTGCCGCGCCGCATAGCCAAGCAGCGGCTGCGGCGTATCCGGTGTAATGTCCACCTTCACTGCGGCGGCCCGAAACTCAGCCGCCAAACACGAAGTCATCATCATCAACAGACCAACGCTACGCATCGCTCGATCTTATCGAATGCCGCCCTGCTCCCCCGCGCGGTGGACAATAAAGCTATGGTGCAATACCAGGACATCGAAGCGGCCCACCACCGGATCCGCCCCACGATCGCCGTCACCCCCTGCGAGTTCTCCGAAACCTTCACCGCCCTCTCCGGCAACCCCGTCTACTTCAAGCTCGAAAACCTCCACATGACCGGCAGCTTCAAGGAGCGCGGCGCCCTCAACAAGCTCCTCCTCCTGTCTCCGGAAGAACGCTCCCGCGGCGTTATCTGCGCCTCGGCCGGCAATCACGGCCAGGGCCTCGCCTATCACGCCACCCGCCTCGGCATCCGCGCCATCATCTACATGCCCGAGCATGCCCCCATCACCAAGATCAACGCCACCGAAAACTTCGGCGGCGAAGTCGTCCTCTTCGGCAAGAGTTTCGACGAAGCCCTCGCCGAGGCCAAACGCCGCGCCGCCGCCGAAGGCCTCACCTTCGTTCACGCCTTCGATGACCCTGATGTCATCGCCGGCCAGGGCACCATCGGCCTCGAGATCCTCAGCCAAAACCCCTTCACCGAAGCCGTTCTCGTCCCCATCGGCGGCGGTGGCCTGATCGGCGGCATCGCCTGCGCCCTCAAGGAAACCAACCCCAAAATCAAAATCGTTGGGGTTCAAACTTCCCGCATCCCCTCCATGCTCGCCGCCCTCGAACACCACGCCCCCTTCGAACTCCCCGCCGCCTCCACCATCGCCGACGGCATCGCCGTCCGCCGCGCCGGCGCCGAAACCCTCCCCCTCGTCGAACAATACGTCGACACGATTGTCACCGTTGAAGAAGAAGAAATCGCCAGCGCCATCCTCTACCTCCTTGAAAAGGAGAAGACCGTCGCCGAAGGCGCCGGCGCCGCCGCCGTGGCCGCTCTCCTCCACAACAAAACGAATCTCAAAGGCAAAAAAACCGTTGCCCTCGTCTGCGGCGGCAACATCGATCCCCTCTTCCTGTCCCACATCATCGAGCGCGGCATGGTCAAGGACGGCCGCCTCGTCCGCATCCGCGTCTTTGTCCCCGACCGCCCCGGCGCCCTCCACGTCCTCACCGGCGTCTTCGCCGAAATGCGCGTCAACGTCTTATCCATTGCCCATGAGCGTGCCTACCACGGCGTCACCCTCGGCAATACCAGCGTCGAGGCCACCATCGAGACCCGCGGCAGCGGCCACATCGACGCCCTCTTCGCCGCCCTCGAAAAACTTGGCTACCGCTTCGAGCGCGTCCGCTAAGCCAGCAGCGGCTTCACTACCTCGCCCGATACCCCCGTCAGCCGAACGTCCAGTCCCTGGTGCTTCACCGTCATCCGCAGATGATTCACCCCCAGCAGATGCAGCATCGTCGCATGAAAATCATGCACGCTCACCGGGTTCTCCACCGCCGCGTAGCCCAGATCGTCCGTCGCCCCATACGTGATTCCTCCCTTGATTCCCCCGCCCGCCATCACATAAGAAAATCCCTTGATGTGATGGTCGCGCCCGTCTCCGCCTTGCGACATCGGCGTGCGGCCAAACTCTCCGCCCCACACAATCAAAGTCTCATCGAGCATGCCCCGCTGCTTCAGATCCCGAATCAGCGCCGCCGTCGGCCGGTCCACTTCCTGCGCCTTCGCCGCGATGCCGTCCTTCACCCCGCCATGATGATCCCAGTCGCGGTGATACAGCTGGATAAACCGTACCCCCCGCTCCGCCAGCCGCCGCGCCAGCAGACAGTTCGACGCAAAACTCCCATCCCCGGGCTTTGCTCCGTACATCTCGAGCACGCTCGCCGGCTCCTTCGACATATCCACCAGTTCCGGCACCGACGCCTGCATCCGGAACGCCATCTCATACTGCGCGATCGGCGTTTGTATCTCCGGGTCCTCGATCAGCGCCTGCTGTCGCTGGTTCAGCCGGTTCACCGCGTCGATCGAATCCTTCTGCATGTCCCGCGACACCCCCGGCGGGTTCTGTACATAGAGCACCGGGTCCCCCACCGAGTTGAACTTCACGCCCTGATACTTCGACGGCAGCATCCCCGCCGACCACTGCCGCATCGCCACCGGCTGATTCTGCCCTCCCTTACCCGAACTCATCATCACCACAAAGCCCGGCAGATCTTCCGTCTCGGCCCCCAACCCATAGGTGATCCACGAGCCCATACTCGGCCGCCCCGTGATGATCGACCCCGTGTTCATGATCGTGTGCGCCGGATCATGATTGATCTGCTCGGTCCACATCGACCGCACAATGCACAATTCATCCGCCACCGACCCCATCTCCGGAAACAGCTCGCACATCTCCTGCCCCGACTTCCCAAATCGCTTAAACTTCTGCTGCGGCCCATAACAGATCAGCGGCTTGCCCTGCAATTGCGCAATCTGCTGGCCCTTCGTGAAGCTCTCCGGCATTGGCTTGCCGTGCATCCGCGCCAACTCCGGCTTCGAGTCGAAGGTCTCCAGGTGCGAGGGCCCGCCTGCCTGATAAAGAAAGATCACGCGCTTGGCCTTGGCCGCGTGATGCAGCCCGCTAGCGCCCATCAGCCGCCCCAGCGCCGCCAGGCCGAAGCCCGCGCAGGATCGCGTCAAAAATGTCCGCCGCTTCCAGTTCACTTCTTGCATCGCCTAGTTCCTCGTAATCGCTTCGTGCAGGTTCAGAATGGCCCGCGTCACCGTCGCCGCCGCCGCCAGTTCCTCCGGCTTCGCCTTCACCGTCAGCGGCGCATCGCCCACCGTCAACAGTTGCCGCGCCGCCTTCGCGTCGGCGCGGAACCGCGCCAGGTTCTTGCCGTGCAGCTCCTTTAGAATTGCCTTCTCCTCAGCCGTCGCCGGCCGCGCCACCGTCCGCAGGTAGGCCCAGTCGATCTGTTCCTCGATCGTCTTGCCGCCCTCGGCGAGCATCTTCTGCGCGAAGACCCGCGCCGCCTCGACATAGATCGGATCATTCAACAGCACCAGCGCCTGCAGCGGCGTATTCGAGTTCACCCGGTTCACCGTGCACTCCTCGCGCGACGGCGCGTCGAAGGTCATCAGGCTCGGATGCAAGAACGTCCGCTGCCACTGTGTGTAGAGCCCGCGTGCGTACAGCTCCGCGCCCCGGCTCGCTGAATAGTCCCGCTTGGGGAAATTCAACGCCCCCAGATAGCCCTCCGGTTGATACGGCCTTACGCTCGGCCCCCCAAAACGCGGCTTCAGCAGTCCCGCCGCCGACAGCGCGATATCATGCACCACCTCGGCGTCCACCCGCGTCCGGCTCTGGTGCGACAACAACCGGTTGTCCGGGTCCTTCTCCGCCGCCTGCTTCGTTGCCTGCGAGCTCTGCCGGTAAGTTCTGCTCATCACGATCTGCTTCACCAGCCGCCTCAGGTCCCAATCCGATTGAAACTCCGCCGCCAGATAATCGAGCAGATCCGGGTTCACCGGCAACTCTCCCTGGCTCCCGATATCATCGAGCACCTTGCTCAACCCCACGCCAAACAACATCCGCCACATCCGGTTTACCTGCACCCGCGGCGTCAGCGGATTGTCCTGAGCCACAATCCAGTTCGCCAGATCGAGCCGCGTCGCCCGGCCCGCCGTATTCAGCTTGCCGAACCGCGCCGGAATCGCCGGCTCCACCACCGCGCCCGTCTCATCCAAAAAATTCCCCCGCGGCAGGATCCGTACCGTCTCCGGCTCCACGCGCTCGGTGAGCAACACCTTCGGGATCGCTGCCTCGAGGTAATACCGCTGCTGCTCGTGCCGCGCCAACTCCATCGTCTCGCCGCGCATCCACGCCAGATAGCGCGCCAGCGCCTTCGCGTCGGCGTCCTTTTCGCCGCGCAACGCCTTGACCACTTCCACCGGCAGGCCGCCGGGGTTCTTGCCGTCCTTGTTTCTTTGCTCGGTGATGTCTGTGCCCTCAGGCCAGCCATAGGTTCCCGTCGACATCGCCAGGCGCATCCGCCCGATCGTTGCCTTGCGGTAGACCGAGTCGTGCCGGATCTCGACCCGCAAGGTCTCCTGCCCGGTCAAGACCAGCGGCTGCCGCAGGCGCAGCGCCAGAAACGGATTCTTATTCTCGCCGTAGGTCACCACGCCCCAGGCCGTTGCCGAGTCACCGTCGATGGCCGACATCGCCGGCTGCTCCCAGGTGGGGTCGGCTACATTCGATGTCGCCAGGCTGAAGTCCAGCCGCTTGCGCCCCAAATACGCCTCCACCTCGGTCACCGCCAGCCGGTCGGCTCCGCGCGCCACCCCGTTGCCCGGGTTGCCCTCATCCTGGACGACCTCGAGCCCCAGCGCCGTATAGCGGCCCGCCGCCGGCCGGATCGTGATCGTGTAAGTTTCATTGTCCGGGTTCGGCCCCGAGGCGACGATCAGCCCCTTGCCCGGCCCGCGGAAGGATCGGATGATGCCGCCCACATAAGGCATCGAATCGACTTCTTCCTCGTTATAGATCTTCAGGGCCGCGCCGTTGCGGCTTGCCGCCGTCAGCGGCCGCTGCACCTTCCAGGCCAGCTCGCCCGCCTCATAGGCCTTGAGCAGCTCCGGCGCCGCCGCCTGCTGATTCTCAATCTGTTGCCGCAGCGCCGCGATCCGGGCGTCTATTTGCGCAAGTTGCCCTTGCTGCGCCTCCGTCCCCAGCCGCATCACGCTGCCCCAGGCCCGCGCCCCCCGGTCCGGCACCAGTCCCGTCTCCTTGATGTCGGCGAAGAACGCCTTCATCGAATAGAAATCCCGGCTCGTCAACGGATCGAATTTATGATCGTGACACTCGGCACAACCAAGCGTTGCCCCCAGCCACACCGCCGACACTGTCCTCACCCGGTCGGCGCCATACTTGGCCAGATACTCTTTCGGCTGCAAGCCGCCTTCCGCCGAGGTCCGGTTCAGCCGGTTGAACGCTGCTGCGATCTTCTGCTCGGTCGTCGCGTTCGGCAGTAAATCTCCCGCCAGTTGCTCCCGCGTGAAGACGTCAAAGCGTTTGTTGTCGAGAAAGCTTTTCAGTACATAATCCCGGTACGGCCACGATGGGTAGAGGTTGTCGCCATGAAAGCCGGACGTATCCGCGTAGCGCACCGCGTCGAGCCAGTGCATGGTCATCTTCTCGGCGTGCGCCTGCGAGCTGAGCAGACGGTCCACTGTCTTTTCATAGGCGCTCGCGGACGTATCGGCGAGAAACGCATTCACCTCCGCCGCCGTTGGCGGCAGTCCCGTCAGGTCGAGCGTCACGCGCCGCAGCAGGGTTCGCTTGTCCGCCTCGGCCGACAGGCTCAGACCCTCTTCCTTGAGCCGCGCCTCGACGAGAGAATCAATGCTCGCCCCGGCCTGCTTGCGGATCGGTTCATAGGCCCAATGCCCTTCATAGCGGGCCCCCTCGGCCACCCACCGCCGTATCGTTTCCTTTTGCTTTTCGCCCAGCTCCTTGTGCGCCGACGGCGGCGGCATCACCCGCGCCGGGTTCGTGTGAAAGACCCGCGCCACGATCTGCGATTCCTCCGGCTTGCCCGGCACGATCGGCGTCCGCCCCGCCCGGTTCGCCTTCGTCGCTTCGTCGCGCAAGTCCAGCCGCAGGTTCGCCATCCGCGTCCCCGCATCCGGCCCATGACAGCGGAAACAGGTGTCGGCCATGATCGGCCGGATATCCCGATTAAAACTCACCGGACGCTGCGCGAACACCACGCTGGCCAGAGCCAGAATCAACAAGTACCGCATGCCCCGATTATAGTCGCCCCCCGGCCCCGAATATCCTTGCGGCCATCCCCACCCACACTCCACCCCTTCACGTCTCATCCCCACAACATCCACTGGTGTTCTCCCGTCCCTCCCAACAGTCAGGTTACCCAGCCCAGACTTTCAGATCATCCTCATACCCGCACACCCCGGAGCCTCGCTCGGATGCAGCCCTAACCCCTACGCGCACTGTCCCGCTTTCTGAATCAGCTACTCCGGCAAGAGGTCACGGATTTCCTCAACGAGCCTCCGGGAGATTTCCAGATCGCGCTGCCAGGTGGCATTGCTGGGGTCCGCCGAGGCGAGCCGCTCCGCGATAGCGAGCGACTGCCGAAAGGCTTCGAGGGCAAGGCCCAATTCGCCCTGATCGCGGAGGACTTTGCCGACATTGTTTTGCGCGACGCTGAGATCGCGCTGCCAGGTGGCATTGCCGGGGTCCGCCGAGGCGAGCCGCTCCCGAATAGCGAGCGACTGCCGGAAGGCTTCGAGGGCAAGGCCCAATTCGCCCTGTTCGCGACGAAGATTACCTTTGCGGCTCCAAAGAACGCCTTGCTCCCGTTGCCACTCCGCCAAATCCGCTTCCGCCTCCGGCATCATCTTGAACCAGGCATCCACGGCGGCGAGGGCAGTTGCCGCGAGATCGAGCCGCCCAATTTCCTCGAATCGATCCACCGTTTCATACAGCAGACTTTCCACCAGGATCTCCCAGAGTTCCAGCGCAAAAGAAGTTTGCAGCAGCGCTTCGGCGTGTTGCAGCAATCCCCGCGCCCCGTCTAAATGCTCTTTGGTCGTATCCAGCCGCGGCACGGATGCAATTTCACTGCCGACCCAACTCGCAATGCGTTTTGCGATCGCAGGCTTGGGAGGAATCCCCTCGCGGCAAAATTTGTAGGCCAATACGTGCGAAAACATCCATCCCTTCGGATCGGTTCTTCGCTGCAAAAGGCTGCGGCGCACCAGTGTTTGAATTGCGCTCCCGGCGCTTGGTGCCCCAACTCCCAATGCCGTCTCCAACAAAGCTTGGGCAACCGGACGATGCGCCACAAAGCCAGCCACTGACAGCACTCCGCGCTCCTCTTCATTCAAGCCCCGCGTGCTGCGGTTGAAAAGCCACTCCAGCGTATGCTGCGCGCGGCTTGGATCATGCAGACTGCCGGTTAGCCCTTCTTCCCTCCAGCTCCTTAGAATCGCCTCCGGATCTTCATCCGGCCCACTCAATAGACCGGCGGCCCAATGAAGGGCAAGCGGATGGCCGTCCATCAGCTCGAGTACCCTCTCCCGAATGTCCGGCGCAAATCTCCTTCCACCCGTCAGCGCGTCAAAAAGCATTCCCGACTCCTCCGCTGACAGCGAATCGCGCAGGTAAATCGAATCAATAGGCGAGCACTGCGTCGCGTCGCGCGTCAACAGAAGCCACCGGTTCTCCGGGGAAAGCACCGCAAGAAACTCGTGGATTCGCTCCCCGGCTTCCTCCGCTCCTTCTACGACAAGAAGAAACTCGCGATGGCGACAGGCTTCCTCCGCCCTTTCGCGCGCCGGACGCCGTTCAAGAAACAAGGGGCCGCGCAGAACGTTTGCAAGGGCTTGCCAGGCCGGCTCCGTCTGCCCGCGATGCGAATAAAAATCCAGAAAAACCAATCCCGCCGCGAAGGGAGTGTGGGTCAAACTCGGCCAAGCGGGCCCGATAACTTCCCTAAGTGCCGTTGCCGCCAGTGCGGTTTTGCCCAATCCCGCCGCACCGGCCACAGCCGTATTACGCCGCTCGCGCAGACGCTCGGTCAACTGTTGGACTTCCTTGCGGCGGCCAACAAATTGATTGGCTTGGGGCGGAAGCTGGCATGGTATCGGCTGCTCGCCTTCCCGCGCCAATAACGAAGAATCGATCTGAACGACAATCGCCTCCCTTGGCGGTTGAAAAGCCGGCACAATTGACAAAGGCTGGTCGATCAACGAACGAAGCAGAGAATCCGTGGCCAGGCATAGTTGGCCCTCAAAATCTCTTGGCTTGCTGATGGATATATGGTCTTCATCAAGCGCAACCGCATCCTTTCCCGTTCCTGCCTGGGCGAAAGCGGGTTTAACGATCGGCAGGATGCCCCCTACATCCCGGCGCTCGTAGTAAGTAACGGTTTTGATGGCCAGATCAGGAGCATGGTTCCTATACCAGTCGTAAAGCTCCAGCAGGTGGGCATCGTGGGCACGAAGATCCTCCATGCTGACCGTGGTTTGAAAAACAGCACTGAAACTGTGAGCGAGGCTGGCAAGGGTGGCGCCGTGATGGGGAGTTGCCAAAAAAAGCACCGCTCGCGTCCGCCTGGCAATACATCCCGCTTCGTCTGCTCCTGCCTCCCACGACAAGCGCAGCATGTGTTTTGCCAGCAGCCCACCCAGGCTGTGACAGATAAAAAGCAGCGGGCCCTCGCGTTCACCCAGGTGTAGTCGCAGCAGATCCAATGACTGCTTGGCCCGCGCGGGAAGTGGCATCGCATGACCGGTATCCCGATTGCCTTTCCCAAAAAATCTCAACAACCTTGGCCATTTACTAGGGCTCGCAGCATAGCCCAATGACCAAACGCCTACCTCCGGGTTCTTCTTCGCTAACCAATGTGGCCAGGATGAGTTCTCGTCTTGTCCATGCCTCCACGTGCCAAAGGCATCGCCGCCAAGCCCATGAATAAAGACGACGTCAGCCTTGCGGCTGTCGTTGCCGGTGCCGCCGATGCGATGCAACTTACTCAATGAAACTGACTCCTGAGTTGCTCGATGGCAGGACGAAACTGAGAAGCTCCGGCATTTCGTAAAGCTTATCTCAACTTCATAACTCAATCCGGGCAAAGCACTTTTGTCGATTGGCGCGAATTGGTCTTCCCGATTTTCCCACCCCAAGCCCTCGCGCAAAATCAATTTCAGCGGGATGCCCGCTTCCGCCCGGTGTGCTCACCAGGCTCCCGGGCCCGGCAAGGTTCGCCTGTGGTGGAAAGTATATTCGCCAAGCAGACGCTCTCCGCCCGAATCATCCATACTGACGAGACGCGCAACGATGGTCTCCGAAGGAGCAGCCTTCGAGTATGTGATCGATTGCTGAAAAGCAATACTGCCCGCGCTGGGATCAAAAGGAATGTCGGGCAGCCGAAAGCGCTCGACGCCTCCTGGATCACAGATGCGAAGATCAATGCGCTTTGCACCGCGCAAATCCGATTCCAAGCGTCCAACCAGGAGGTCGTCTTCTGCCCTAACCGTGCACTCGACGCTCCCTCCGTTGGGCGGACAATACTCCCGAATCCGCACGCCTTGTTCTGCGGCCCGCTTAAGAAACGCGTCGCTTACAACCATGAGCAGCGTACCGTCCTGCGCGATGTTGCGGATTCCTTCAGCCATCGCGACAGTTTCACGAAGCCGCGCTCCACAGTCGTCGCATGTGAATAGATGTTGCTCGACCGACTCTTGTTCGGCTTCCGTAAGAGCAGCAAGCCAATAATCCGCGAGGACTGCCGGATCGATGGGCGCGGAGCAGTTCATGCAACAACCCCCATGCAGTCCCGCAGTTGGTGAATTGCCCGGTGGCGAATCACCCGCACATTCGATTCAGAAACACTCAAGAAGCGGGCGACGTCCGTGCTCGTCTGCTCGTCGTAGATAGTCATGAGTACGACGGCCCGTTCGCGCTCTTTCAGATTCTGCATGCAGCGCCTGAGTTGTCCATAGTCAAGCTGAGGCAAAAAAGATTGCGCCGGCGCCAGAAGATCCGCCCCAAATTGTTCAAGCAGCCGTTGCTTTCTCTGCGTGCCTCGGCGCTGGTCGAGCACCATCATGCGGCAAGTTCCCAGGACGAAAGAGACAAGTTTTTCCGGATCCCGAAGCCGGCCCGCGCGCAGCGCCTCGAGGAGAGTGATCAGAACCTGTTGCGTGAGATCGTCCGCAGCCTGTTGGTCTCGCAGGTGGCGGAGTCCGTAGAGACGGACGCGCGGAACCATGCGCCGGACAAGCTCGGCTTCTGCTTCGCGCGCACTGCCGGAGCCGATGCGCCGCACCAGTTCCGCATCCGCTAATTCGCAGACATTCAATTCAGAAGCCACCATCACATTTTATGTGTAACGGCGGGGTGACTTGTTACACATCCGATTATCACGCGCGGATCGGCGCGAACACTGAGGAGGATGGACCTGATTGAAAGATTGCAAGAACCTTACCTGAACCGGAGAGAAGATTCCGCTTTCCGGTTTTTGGGGCTACCAACTCTGATGAGGTCCACCGGAGAAACCACCAATGGAGCGTTTGGACTGATGGAGCACTGGATGATGCCGCCCGGATTTGCCTCGCCTTACCACACGCACCATCGCGAGGATGAAGCGTTTTATGTTCTGGAGGGTGAAGTAGCATTCGTCTGCGATGGCAAGTGGTTGAAGGCAGAAGCGGGCACTTATGTTTTCGGGCCGCGAGGTATTCCTCACGGTTTCAAGATTGTCGGCAGCGCCCCCGCCAGTATGTTGATACTGTGTGCTCCCGCTGGCTTTGAGCATTTCCTGCTGGAACAGGCTACACCGATCGCGGACCCACCCTCGCCACCAGACATGGCAAAACTCATGGAACTAGCAGCGAAGTTTCAAATCGATATTCACGGCCCACTTCCGGAAGAACCTGCCAGTGTCATCGGAGAGGAAAAGAGCGATGTTGCCGTCATCGATGCGATTCGTCAGACGCATGTGGCTGCTCTCAACGCTCGCGACGCAATGGCGTGGGCCGGAGTCTTTAGCGACGACGCCGTACAGATGCCTCCGAACGCCCCAGCCAATGCCGGCAAGACCAACATTCAATCCTGGGCAGCAGGGTTTCTCGGTGCTATGAGCCGAGTCCAGTTTGCCTTGTCGGTGAGCGAACTGCACATTGCGGGAGACCGGGCGATCGAAAGCGGCACCTTCGCGATCTCGATGTCCCCTGACGAAAGTGGCCCGGGCATGCAGGACGCGGGTAAATACATCACCATCTACGAAAGACTTCCTGGCGGTGGCTGGGCCGTGGCCCGCGATATCTGGAATAGCGATCAGACTTTAGCCGCGGGGCGATAAGGCATCCAACATTCGGGGAAAGGATGACTCCCCCGGGCAAACAGGCTACTCAAAAGCAGGACTCTCCATCGGCAGACTTATGCCCCGGCAACCTCGCTAATGAAGCCCGACACCAACCGCTCGATCTCTGCTGACGGCAGGTTGTAGCGCGTTACGGTATCGGGTTGGCCGAGGTTGCCGCTGATGACAAAGGCCCGCAGGCCGGCCCGGGCTAGTTTTTTCGCTTGCCCGCCGCTGAGCCCGCCGACGACCTGCACCGGCGCCGACTTACCCACGCGGGCGAAGATGGCTTGGGCTGTTTGGCCCAGATAATCGCTTTCCATCAGCTTCGGGTCGGCCCGCCGCGCGTCGGACTGCAAGTGCACGCCCACGGCATCGACGCCGGCCTCGAGCATCCGCACGGCGACTTCGGCGGCCCGGGCCGCCGGGCCCTGGTGTGGCAACAGAATGTCAGCGAAGGCGAGCCGGGGTATTTCAGCGTTGGCGCGCCGGAACTCATCGCGCACCGCGCACACGGCCTTGGCCGTATCGACGCCCGACAAGGCCAGGAAATCCACAATGTTGCCTCCCCCGGCATAGACCCCGCGGGCTTCCGAGGCCCCACCGTCCATCGTCTTCATGTCGGCCAGCAACAGGGCCTGAGGAAACTTCTTGCGGAAAGCGGGCACGACATTGGCCACGCCTTCGTTCTTGAGCAGCGGGGTGCCCATCTCTACAATCCGCACGCCCCCGCGCAGCGCTGCCTCGGCGATTCCCAGACCCTGCGACAGGCTCCCCACATCCACCGAGATCTGAAACGTATAGCGGGTCCGCAACTCCTCCACCACCTTGGCCGAGGCCGAGTGTGTCTGCCCCCAGGCCACACCCACACAACCAAGAAACCATCTCCGGCCAAACCTCTTCTGCTCCATCGCGGCATCTCCTTCTGGAAAGTAGCTATCGTTCTATCATTGCTCCATGGAAAAGTTCGGCGACCATTACGCGCTTGATTCGCGTCATCAGCGAGATCCGCGACGGCAGCACGCGCGAATTGCTCCTGCGCGCCGGTCTCGCCTCCGGTCACCGCTATGTCGAGTTCGGCTGTGGCCTCGGCTTTGTCACCCGCTGGGCCGGCTCCCTCGGCGCCCATGCCACCGGGCATCGACCTGAGCGAAGACCACATTGCCGCCGCCACCGAACTGGTAGAGGACACTCGCACAGCCTTCCGCACCGGCAGCATCTACGAGCCCGGCCTCGAGCCGGAGTCCATTGACATCGCCTACTGCCGCTGGCTCCTCGTCCATCTGGAACGCCCAGTCTCAGCGCTCGCCGCCGTCTGGGCCGCCCTCAAGCCCGGCGGCTCCATGGTCATGGAAGAAGCTGATGTCAGTGCTGTTTACGCCGAGCCCCATTGCGAATCCTACGCCGATATGCGCGACGTGGCTCTCGCCGCGGGAAATCAACGTGGCGTCGACTACACCGGCGGCCGACGCGCCCATCTCTGGGCCCGCGACGCCGGCTTCACCATCGAGCACGTGAGCGCTTATCATCCCTACTACATGGACGGCCCACACAAAGGCTTCTGGAACTGGACCTTCCAGGAAGCCGGAGCAAATCTGGTCAAGGCCGGTTTACTGTCTCAAGAGAACTGCGACTCTTTGGCAGCCGGCATGAGTGCCGCCGACTCAGCCTCGCACTCTGTCGTCGCCCATTGCCGCATGCACCAGGTCATCGCTCGCAAGCCGCTCGCCTAGAGCCCGAGGTACCGCCGCACTTCCGGCTCCATGCCCGGAGCGCAGGCAACACCGTTACCTTCATAAATCGATTCCTTGCCGTCGAGAGCAAAGAACCGCGCCCCTGCTTCCCGCAGGATGCAGGCCGGCGCACAAAGGTCCCACGGCTGCACGCTCGGCTCCATCCAGATCTCCATGCGACCGCTCGCCACGAGCATCGCGTCGTAGATACCGCCAAACACCCGCACACACCAGAACGTTGCCAACCAGTCGAGGAGCCGCGGCCCGAAGGGCGGTTGCGTTACTCCATTGAGCTTGTTGACGCAGACGACGGCCTGCTTGGGGGTATCGATCTTCGAGGCCCGGATGGGCGTCCCGTCGAGAAAGGCGCCTTGCCCCTTGGCGGCATAATACATCTCACCCAGCATCGGCAGATAGCAGATGCCCACCACCGGCTCGCCGTTCTCCTCGAGCCCGATCAGAATCGCCCACAAGCGGTTGTTGCGCACAAAGTCACGCGTGCCGTCGATGGGGTCGATGATCCACCGGCGGCCATTGGCGGAGGTCCGGCTGGCGCCCTCTTCACCGAGGAAGCCGTCGTCGGGAAAGGCCTGGGAAAGGATGCTGACAATCAGCCGCTCACTTTCCTTGTCGGCCCGGGTGACCGGGGATTCGTCGGACTTGGTTTCGGCGACTACACCTTCGTGCAGAATGCGAATGCAGGCCTCGCCGGCCTTGCGTGCCGCCGACTGGGCAAAGAACAGTTCCGATTCGTAACTCATGCAAAACGAGGATGATAGCATCGTTGACATGAGCACCCGGACCCTGTTCACGGCCCTCGAGGAGGCAGCCGACAAATACGGTGACGCCACCGCGCTGATCCAGCCGGAGGGCGGCGGCAAAACAACGGAATACTCCTGGAACCAATACCGCCAGACGGTAAAGGAGATTGCCTGCGGTCTGCGCCATTTGGGTATTGGTCATGGCGATGTGGTTGCCATTCAGAGCGAGACGCGTGCCGAGTTCTACTTTGCCGATATGGGCATCATCGCCAACGGCTCGACGGCGGCGGCGATGTACACGAGCTATCCGCAGGGGGAGGCGATCAAGAAGCTGCGGGCATGCGGGGCCAAGCTGGCGTTCATTGAAAACCCGAAGATGCTGGCGAGCATTACGGCGGGGCTGACACGGGAAGAGCCGCTCGAGATCCGCTGGGTCCTGATGACGGGCTCGGCCAAGGGGGTGATGACGCTCGAGGAGTTGCGCGCAATGGGTCGGCAAGCCTTGGAGGAGGATGCGCAGCTTTTCGCGCGCATCTACGTTGACACGAAGCCGGAGGACACGGCGATCATCTATCTGACTTCGGGGTCAACAGGGGAGCCGAAGATGGGGATGGTGACGCACCGGGCGATCGTGGCCAATGTCGCGGCGGCGCCGGCGGTATTGCCGCTCAGTTCACAGGATCTGACGATTGCGTTTCTGCCGAGCGCGCACATCACGCAGCGTCTGGTGCTGCAGATGATGCCGCTGGCCTTTGGCATGAAGATCTACTTCAGTGAAAGCCTGTCGCGGCTGCCGAAGGAGATACAAGCGGTACGGCCCACGTTTCTGCTGGCGCCGCCGCGGCTTTGGGAGCGCATCCACACGAACGTGGTGGCGGAGATGAAGAAGAAGCCGCAGGCGATTCAGAAGCTGTTTCACATGGGGCTGGGTCTGGCGGTGAAGGCCAACGAGCTGAAGCGCGCCGACAAGACGGTGCCCTTATGGATCGCGGGGCCGCTGGGTCTGGTCGACAAGGTGATCTTCAGCAAGATCCGGGAGAAGCTGGGCGGCAAGATCACGCTGGCGGTTTCCGGCTCGGCGCCGCTTGGCAAGGATCTGGCGAACTTCTTCAATGCAATTGGCGTGAATCTGATTGAAGGCTATGGGCTGACCGAGGGTGGGGTGACGCATTTGAATCCGGTGAAGAGGCCGAAGATCGGCTGCATTGGCAAACTGCTGCCGACGGTGGCGTGCAAGCTGATGCCGGACGGGGAAATCGCGCTGAACGGGCCCACGCTTTTTAGCGGGTACTATCAGGACGCCGAGGCGACGGGCAAGGTATTCACCGAGGACGGCTGGCTGCTGACGGGCGACATTGGCACGGTGGATGAAGAAGGCTACTGGTACATTACCGGGCGGAAGAAGGAAGTTCTGGTGGCCTCGAACGGGAAGAAGATTTATCCCAACCGGATTGAAGGTCTGTTCAAGGGCGAGCCACTGATTAATCAGGTGGTGCTGGTGGGGGACAAGCGCTCGTATGTAACGGCATTGTTCACGCTGAACGCGGGGGCGGCGGAGGGGCTGGGGGAGAAGCCGGAAGACGTGCTGGCGGGGGTGGTCAAGGAGGTGAACCGCCAGCTCGAGGCGCACGAGCAAATCCGGCGATTCAAGATCCTGCCGCGAGAGTTATCGATTGATTACGGTGAGGTGACGCCGACGCTGAAGATACGCAAGAGCGTGGTGATGGAGCGTTACGCGGCTGAGATCAACGAGATGTATGCCGGCAAGGAAGAGATAAACTAGGCGGATCTGGCGGCGATCAGTTTTTCGATACCGGCGACCATCTCGGGGATGGACTTGATCTCGCGGGCCGAGTCGTCGGGGATGTTGATATCGAACTCGTTCTCGAGGGCGAATAGGATGTTGATGCCGTCGAGAGAGTCGAACTTCAGTTCCTCGAAAGTGGCTTCGGCACCGATCGAGTCGGGGCTAATTTTTTGGGTTTCGGCGATGACGCGGATTATGCGCTGGGTAAGTTCGGGGTCGGGCATAGTAATTGAGAGACTGTTTCAAATTTATACCCTTGCTTCTGTAGCACTGGCAAGGCCCAATCGAGGGCATCAAGGGTATTTTTAATGTTTGGGTTGATTTGGAGGCCGCGGCCGTCGTGCAGGCAGATGATTCCGCCGGGTGAGGCGCGGTCGACGATGCGGCGGGCGACCTGGTCGGCGAGGTATTTCCAGTCGAGGCCGAGGACGGTCCACATGACGCCGGTGAGGTCGTGGTGGTGCTGGGCGGCGGCGAGGCCGAACCAGCGGCAGCCGTAGGGGGCGCGGAAGTATTTGGGGCGGAGGTAGAGGACGTCTTCGCAGGCTTGCTGGGCGGCGGCGATTTCGCGTTCGATAAAAGCGGGGCCACGTAAGTAGAGGGGGCGGTGGGAGTAAGTATGGTTCGCGATTTCATGACCGCGGCAGAAGACTTCCTGGGCGACGGAGGGGAGGCGGCGGATATTGGCGCCGCACATGAAGAAGGTGGCGCGGACACCGAAGCGGTCGAGGAGGTCGAGCAGATCGATGGTGGATTCGCTGGGGCCATCATCGAGGGTGAGGGCGAGGCTTTTGCGGTGGGGGTCGCCGCGGTAGACGCTGGGGGCGAACCAGTCGCAGCGGGGGGCGCGGACGGCATAGGCCATCCCGGCGCCGGCGAGCGCGAGGGGGGTGAGCGGGTTGCTGAGCAGTTCGGCCACCATGGTCCTTTTCTATTTTGCACGCAGCCGGCGGGTGGGGTGAGGCGGGGTTGGTAAAGTAAAGAGAATTCAGGACTCATGGCAATCACATACAGTCAGGCGGGCGTAAGCATTGAAGAGGGCGAGAAGACGGTCGATTCGATTCGGGAGGCGGCGAAGCGGACGTTTTCAAAGAATGTACTGACGGGGATCGGGAGCTTCGGGGCGGCATTCCGGATCGCAGGCTACAAGAAGCCGGTATTGATTTCGAGCGCGGATGGAATTGGGACGAAACTGAAGGTGGCGATTCTGGCGGGCCGGCACGACACGGTGGGGGAGTGTCTGGTGAACCACTGTGTGAACGACATCATGGTGCAGGGGGCGGAGCCGTTGTTTTTTCTGGACTACTTTGCGATGGGGCAATTGGATGCGGCAGTGGCCGGGAGTGTGATCCGGGGGATTGCGCGGGGCTGTGAGCGGAACGGGTGTGCGTTGATCGGGGGGGAGACGGCGGAGATGCCGGGCTTGTACAAGAAGGGCGAGTACGACGTAGCGGGCTTTATTGTTGGAGCATGCGAGGAGAAGGACCTGGTGACGGGGGCGGGGATTGAGGCGGGGGATGTGTTAATCGGATTGCCGAGCGACGGGTTGCACACGAATGGGTATTCGCTGGCGCGGAAGCTGTTGTTTGAGGTGGCGAAGTACAAGGTGAACCAGAGGGTGGAGGAACTGGGCGAGACGGTGGGTGAGGTGTTGTTGCGGGTGCATGTGAGCTATGCGGGGGCATTGCGGGCGTTGCGGAAGGCGAAACTGCTGAAGGGGGCGGCGCACATAACCGGGGGTGGGATTACGGACAATACGCCGCGGATGCTGCCGGCGGGGACGAACGCGAAGATATTGACGAGGAGCTGGAAGGTGCCGGCTTTGTTTGAGTTATTGCGGCGAATCGGGGATGTGCCGGAGGAGGACTGGCGGCGGACCTTCAATCTGGGGATTGGGATGATTGTTTGCGTGGGGGCTGAGGAGAAGGGCCGGGCGCTGGAGGTGCTGGGGCGGGCAGGGTTTGCTCCGGTGGTAGTGGGCAAGGTTGTGAGGGGGAAGAAGAGCGAGAAGCCGAGGGTAATTTACGCGTGACGCGGCTGGGGATTTTATTGAGTGGGCGGGGGTCGAACTTCCGGGCGATCCATGGGGCGATCGAGAGGGGGGAGTTACCGGCGGAGATCGCAATGGTGGTGTCGAACGTACCGGAGGCGGCGGGGGTGGTGTATGCGCGGGAGAAGGGATTACCGGTGTTCGCGGAGACGTCGAAGGGGGTGCCGCGGGCGGAGTTTGACCGGCGGGTGTTGGGGGTGTTGCGGGAGGCCGGGGTGGAATGGGTTTGTTTGGCTGGATACATGCGGCTATTGAGTGCGGAGTTTATTCAGGCGTATGCGGGGCGGATCGTGAATATCCATCCGTCGCTGTTGCCGTCGTTTCCGGGGCTGGATGCGCAGCGGCAGGCCTTTGAGCATGGGGTGAAGGTGACGGGGTGCACGGTGCATCTGGTGGATGAAGGGCTGGATACGGGCCCAATTGTGGCGCAGTCGGCGGTGCCGGTGCTGGAGGGCGATACGGTGGAGAGCCTAAGCGCGCGAATCCTGGAGGCCGAACACCAGTTGTATCCGGCCACGATTGCCCGGCTGGTGCGATCGCGTTGATATGGGGTGATGTCAAGGAGCGGTTGGCTTCGTTTGTTTGGCCAGGTTGTTTGGGGGTGTTAGTTCGCGGCGGCGGGGCGCGGGGGGCACGGGGGTCTTTGGGCGCAGCGGTCGCGGAGTTCGGCGAACTGGAGTTGGATGTCGGGCTGGGCGCTGAGCCATTGGACGGCGAGGAGGAAGCGGGAGTGGGTGCGGCGCATCTCGTGGAGGGGCAGTGAGACGGGGATCGAGCACTGTTCGTCCATGGTGAACATTTCGTTTTGGACTTCGGCGGCGACGGAGCGGTCG
>JAINDK010000109.1 GCA_019931185.1 Bryobacter sp. CoA8 C33 | reverse complement strand
TTGCCGCCCTACTCGCCAGACTTCAATCCCATTGAGGCGTGTTGGTCCGTTGTCAAACAACACTTGCCGAAATGCAAGGCCCGATCCCTCGAAGATCTCGATCTGGCTATCCCCAGTGCGCTTGACACCGTTTCCAAGCAGGTCATTGCCAACTGCCTCCGCCACCGCGGCTATGCGTTATAGTAAGCCGGGATTCGGTCTAGGCTTTCAGTTGGCGAATGACGAGTTGGACCACGCCTTGGATCACCAGGTCCGAGCGAGGGATCAATTCCGGGTAAGCGGTATTCTCAGCCTTCAGAAACCAGCGGCCGCGGACGAAGACGAGGCGCTTAAGCGTTGACTCGCCATCGATCAGCGCGGCGACGATCTGGCCTGCCTTGGGGCTGGGGGAGGGCTGAACGACGACAACATCCCCATCGAGAATGGCGGCTTGGTTCATCGAATCGCCCCGGACCCGCAAGGCAAAGCAACCACGTTGGGGGCGGAATCCAAGGGCTTCAAGGTCGACATGGAGGCAGTCCTCGGGCGGAAGAGGTTCCTGTTGTTGGGGATTGCCGGCGGGAATGGCGCCAAGCAAGGGAATCGGGAGTGTTGGGAGGGCCTCGCCGGGAAGCTCGATCTGGCGTGAGCCGCGCTCGGCGCGGCGGATGGCGCCTTTGTTTTCAAGAGCGGAGAGGTGGGAAGAGACGGCATTCGGGCTGCGGAAGCCGAAGGCGCGCTGCAATTCGGGGATCGAAGGGGAACAACCCGCCTGACGGCGGAAATCGCGGATGTAGTTGAGAATTTCCTGCTGGCGGGCGGTAAGGTTCATTCTGTAAATATTTACAGTATAACGCGATTCAGCGGTGGCCCCAATCCATCATCCAGCCGGCGGCGGGCACGATGGGAAAAAGCCGCAGCAGGCTGATGTTGGCGCGTCCGGTGGAGGGATTGAAGCCGTTGTAGGAGTCGAAGGTACGGTTATTGGCGTTCCAGAGGTTCATGACTTCGACAAAGAGAACGCCGCGCCAGCGTTTGCGCTCGAACTGTTTGTTAAGACGGAAGTCGGCGCGCTGGAAGACGGGCAAGCGGGCGGTGTTACGCAGCCGGGAAACAAAGTATTGACCGTTGCGCTCCTCAAAGAAGCCAGGGACGGGGAAGTTGGAGCCGAAGCTGTAGCGGAGGCTCAGGTTGACGCTGGCGCTCAGGCGATAGCTGGCGTAGACGTTGATGGTGTGGCGCTGGTCGGTATCGGCATCGTAATGAGCGCGGGTGATGCCGTCGCGCAGGCGGGTGCGCGACCAACCATAGGAGGCCCAGCCGTTCCAGCGGTTGGCGCTGCGCTTTTGCAGAAAAATCTCGAAGCCGCGAGCGGCGCCACGGACGCTGTTTTCCAGTCTCGGGGATGCCGGGGGGAGGAAGAGACGGCCATTATCGAGCAGGCGTACGTCGAAAAGGGGTTGCGCGACAAGGTCGCGGTCGGCGCGGTAGTAGCCTTCGGCGCGCAGGCGGAGCGCGGGGCCCAAGGTCTGCTCGATGCCTGTGATGGCATGGACGGACCGGGAAGGAAGCAAGTTGGGATTGCCTGTGTTGGCGATGGTGAGTTGGCTGAGGGGGACATATTGAACGGCTTGGCTGGCCGCGCTGATCCACTGCGTTGCGCGACCAAGACGAACCCGGAGGCTGGCGTGGGGTGAGAAGGCAGCGGGCTGAGCCGTGGAGGAATCATCCCAGCGCGCGCCGGCGGTGGCGGACCAGGGGCCGCGGGCGAAGCTGTGCTCGAGATAAGCTCCCGCGCGCAGGGCGCGGCCGAGCCAGGCATCGCGACGCCGCAAGGCGAGGGGGTTGAATTGATAGCGGGCCTCGAAGCCATCCTCGCGCTGACGGCGGAAAGAGGCGCCGGCGCGCAGCCCGGACCAAGCGAAATCGCTGTTGGCGATCCACTCCCCATAGCTGGCCAGGGTGAGAGGCAGCCTTTGCGGATTACGGTTGTCGGCGCGTTCGCGGAGCCAGGAGATTTTATTTGCCAGGGAGACACGGCCGGCCGGCGTCCAGCGGTGGCCCAACTGGACGTTGGAAAGATGGTAAGAGCCTTCGAGAATGGCGTTCATTGAGAGGTTCGTAATGACGCCGGTGCGGTTTAGACTTGAAACCCCGTCGAAGAAAGTGAGCGAGGCCTGCTGGCGGCTACTGAGCCGGTAAGTAGCTTTCGCCTGAACGTCGAAGAAGCCGAAGGCGAACGTGTCGATGGCGCGGGCGCGCTCCAGTAGATATTGCAAGTAACTTTTGCGCGCGCTGACCAGCCAAGTGCCCTTGCGCCAAGGGCCCTCGGCCACGGCACTGGTAGCGGCGACGCCGGTATTGACCCGCCAGGCAATACCCTTGTCACTGCCCTCGCGTATGGTCATGTCGAGGGTGGAAGCGTTCCGGTCCATGTACTGGACGGGTGGGGCGCCAGCGTGCAGGGTAAGGGATTCGACAATGTCGGTGTTCATCATCGAGAGGGAACCGTTGGCCTGAGCGCCCTGGGTGGCGTGCAGGGGATTATTGAGAAGCACTCCGTCCAGGAAGATGCCGACACGTTGGAAGGCTGCGCCGCGCACGGCGAAGGTGGCGGTGAAGTCGTTGGACCAAGCCACGCCCGGCAGGCCCTGGACGGCCCGGAGCGGGTCGTTGGTGATGACGCCCGCCAGATTGCGGATCTCCGCGGAACTGAGAGTTCTTTCCGAAGCACTCGATGCGAATTGCGGCTCGAAGACGTTCTCGCGCACCTCGACGGATTCGCGCCGGGTGAGCCCGTCAGGGGTGAGCAGCAGATCGAACTCCGAAGGGGAGGCGACTGTAACCTGAAGGCTACGATAGCCAACCAGGGAAACCAGTAACTGGCCGAATGGGGAATCCGGGAGGCGGAAGCGGCCATCGGCGGCCGTAATGGCCGTTGCCGGACCGAGCGAGATACGGGCTTTGGCCAAGGGTTCGCCGGTGTGGGCATCACGGACACGGCCGGTGACCTCGGCGTGGACCAGCTCAACGCAGAGCAGGAACGGGATTGGGAGCAGCGGCCTCGTCAAAAGGCGGAGGTAGGAAATCATAATCCTTGACCATCTTCTCCTGGAGCGCTGTCTTGAGATCCAGTTCGATGGCGGCGTACTCGGGCCGGCCAGCCAGGTTGTCGAGTTCGCTCGGATCCTTTGCCAGGTCAAAGAGTTCGACGACAGGCCGGGGACGGGAGAAGTAGGCCCGGTCGAGTTCCGGCGCCAATTTGCCTGCCGCGTGAGCGGCGAGGATTTGCTGCCAGCCGGCGTCCCGTGCGCTATCGACCGGCCAATACTCCTGGTAAGGCGTATAGTTCCAGATGAGTTTGTGGGTCCGGGAGCGGGCGCAACGGCTGAGATCGAAGGTGCTGGCCTTGGTTTCCGCCGTATAGTTTGAGTTGCCATGGGGCAAGCGGGCGGCGAAGATGTGGCTGCGCGGCTGGTAATTGGGGCGGCCTTCGAGCAGCGGAAGAAAACTGCGTCCACTCATGCTGGAAGGGACAGGCAGCCCGGCGGCGTCGAGAAACGTGGGCGTGACGTCCTCGCCGGAAAGGAGCTGAGGGGAAGCTGAACCTGGGCGGATCCGGCCTGGCCAGCAGGCCAAGCACGGGACATTGAGCCCAGGATCGTATAGCGACCCCTTGCCATGAGGGAAGGCATGTCCGTTATCCCCCATGAACAGCACCAGAGTGTTTTCGGCGATGCCGCGTTTTTCGAGCGTGGACAGTACGAAGCCGAGTTCCTCGTCGGCGCGTGTGATTTCGTCGTAGTAACGCGCGAGGTCGTCGCGCACTCCGGGCAGATCGGGCAAGTGGGGTGGTAGCGGGATCCGCGCCGGGTCATGGGGTTTGGGGATGGCGTTGCGATCCCAGACATGGTGAGGGTCGGAGAAGTTGACCCAATAGAAAAAGGGCCGCGTGCCGGCCGAATCGATGAACTGATTGAAGAGATGGGCCGTCTGATCGCGGTTGCCGCCGATGTGGAGGGAATCGACGCGCTTGGACCAGGTGCGCATGTCGTTGTCCTCGTAGATGCGCCGGGTCAGGGCCGTGGGGTTATTGACGCCGTCCAAATGGAAGTAACGCCGGGCGATGCCGGTGTAATAGTTTTTCTGGCGCAAGAGTTCGGGCAGCGTAGGGATCTCCGGGGGCATGGGAGAGGCGAAGCGTCCCATGCGATTGGCAACGGGACTGCGGCCGGTGAGAAGGGCAGAGCGGGAGGGAACGCACTGCGGGGCAGCCGTGAACATGTGATCGAGTTTGATGCCGTCGGCGGCCATGCGGTCGATGACGGGAGTCTGGATGACGGGGTTGCCGAAGCAGCCGGCATGGGGCCGTGAATGATCATCGCTGAGGACGAGCACGAGATTGGGTGGCCGTTGCTGCGCCCCGCTGAGCAATGCGGGGCTGGCCAGGGAAGCCAGCAGATCACGACGGCGTGGAGGGACAGGCATGGGGCGATTATATAGAAAGACATGTCACTGCCCGGTTTGTTCGATGTACCTCCTTGCCCGTTGCGTGCGCGGCTGGAGAACAATTTACGCCGCTTGGCCGCCGAGGGAGTGTATATCGGAACCAGTTCCTGGAAGTACGAGGGGTGGTTGGGGCAGATCTTCACGGAGTCGCGCTATGCGACGCGGGGCAAGTTTTCGCGCAAGAAATTTGAGGAAACCTGTATTGCCGAATATGGTGAGGTGTTTCCCATCGTGTGCGGGGATTTCGCTTTCTATCAATTCCCGTCGGCGGCCTTTTGGCAAAAGCTGTTCAGCACGGCGGCACCGGGATTGCGCTGGGCGTTTAAGGTGCCCGAGGAGATCACGGTGTGCCAGTGGCCGGGGCATGCCCGTTATGGCGCACGAGCGGGGCTGATGAACGAGAACTTTCTCAATGTGGAGCTGTTTCGGGGCGCTTTTCTCGATGCACTGGCGCCGTACCGGGAACGGGTGAGCGCGATGATTTTTGAATTCGGCACAATGTCGAGGAAGGTGATGCCGGGCCTCGATGCGTTTCTGCCGCTGCTCAACCAGTTCTTAAGCGAGTTGCCCGAGGGGTGGCGGTATTCGGTGGAGATTCGCAATCCGGAATTTCTCGAGCCGGATTATCTGGCCTGCCTGCGCAGCTACAATGTGGCGCATGTGTTGAACGCCTGGACGCGGATGCCAGAAATCAGGCGGCAGTTGGAGATCGAGGGCATTTTCACGGCCGACTTCTCCGTGGCGCGGGCGCTGCTGAAACAGGGGCGAAGCTATGAGGCGGCGGTGAAATCCTTTGAACCGTATCGCACGTTGCAGGACGAGAACCCGTCGACGCGGGATGCTCTGAAGGTCATCATCGAGCGGGCTCGCCGGCTGCGGCAGCCGGCCTATGTATTCGTGAATAACCGGCTTGAAGGCAACGCTCCGGCCACTATCGATGCGATCACGGCGGGCTAGGCAAGGCGCGTCACTCGGAGTTCCCCATTGCCCCAAACAGTTTGGCGGCCAACACCGAGCCAGGCCCCGAGTTCGAGGTAAGGGAGAAATTCCGCGAGTGGTCCTTCATAAATGGCCTCGCCGATGAATCCGCCGAGCGGATGCACTTGGCCAGTGTGAAAGCTCTTGCGCTGGCGTTCGATATAGTCGATGTCCTGGCTGAGGGAATGAACGAGGGTGGCCCTTTGTCCCATGGCTTTGAAATCGATTTCCAGGGGGCCATCGCCATAGAGCGAGCGCAGGGTACTGATGCGGTCCCGGAGGCGTCCCAGGAGGGTGGGAAAATCGGCGCCATGCCCGCCTTTGAGGTCGGTGGGTGTGAGGAATTCCACCTTGACGCGGGTGACGGGTTCGGGATGGGGGGCAAGGCTCAGGGAAAGCTGGCGGCAGCGCAGTGGGGCCAGTTTGCGGTCAAAAATGTGCACGAGGAAAGGAATCTCCTCCCCGGCGGCAAAACTGCGTCCGTCGAGGTGCCGGGTGCGGAGCACGAAGGGCCGTGGCGGATCCTTGAGGCCGCTCGGCCCGGTGTCGCGCCGGGGTGGGGCGAAGAGCTTTTCATAGAAGGGTCCGCCGTGGAGATTCTTGCCCCAGAGGCCGCGGATGCGATTGGCTGCTTCCCCGGCGGGGAAGGAAAGTGGCGCCTTTGCCCGCAGGCTCATTTCGACTACGAAGAGCCCGAAGTCCCCGGGTGGTGTGCTAGAAAATGAATTTGGCGCCAAGCTGAACCTTACGCGAACCGCTGAGGATCGTGTCGCGAATACGTCCGAAGGTAGCTGAAGACAGCGTGGATGTCGGGAAGCCGAAGGTGGGCGTATTCGTAAGGTTCGTCATGTCGGCGCGCACCTCGAGTTTGTAGCGTTCGGTGAAGGCGACACGCTTGAGGAAGCATGCATCCATGTTGAAGGCTCCGGGCCCATAGAAGCGGTTGCGGCCGGAGCTGCCATTGGATCCGGCGGCGGGGTTCGAAAAGGCCGAGACCTGATCAGGCGTGAAGTACCAAGTGATGCCGTCCGGACGGTCGCCGCGCACGCCAAAGCTGTCACAACGATTGCAGTCCGCCGTGGCGCCGATGACGTTGCTGAAGGAGTTGAAGCCGGAGAACACTGTGAAGGGGCGCCCGCTTTGGATCGTCATCAGGCCGGAGAACTGCCATTCGCCGATCAGGGCCTGGATCGCGCGGCCGGCGTTGGCGCCGAAGCGCATGCCCTTACCGAAAGGAAGCTCCCAAACCCAGTAGCTCTGGATGGCATGGCGGCGGTCGAAGTCGCTCGGAGCGTAATTGCCGCGCCGGTTGTAGATGTCGAATGGAGTGGAGGAACCGCTTTGGGCCGTGCCACCGGCGGCGAGGGTGAAGGCGGGATCGAAGCTGCGAGTGTCAAGCGACTTGGCCCAGGTATAGCTGAATTGCGCGGCAAGCCCGCGGCTCATGCGGCGCTCGATCTGCATTTGCAGGCCATGGTAGGTGGAAAAATCGTTCGAATCAATCACGAAGACGCCATTGGCGAACTGAGGATAAGGGATGAAGAAGTACTGCCCCAAGCCGGCGGCCTGCGAGATGGAAACGCCGTTGACGAGGCGGCGGGATAAGTCCTGAGCGATATTTGACACCGAATTGCCCCGGATATCAGCCGCGTACTGAGAGCGCATGAACGCGCTGCCGGTCTGGTTGGCGGGGCGGCGCGGATCGACGGCGAAAATCTGATTGATGAGCGGGCTTTCTCCTCCCGCGGCGGCGATGTTGTAGGCATTGAGGAATCCATTGTTGCGGATATCGACCTGGTTGGCGTTGTAGCCGCCGAAGAGATTGTGGGCCCGGCGGCCAATGTAGTTGATATCGATGACCGTATTCCGCATGACTTCCTGCTGGAAGCCGAAGCTCCACATGTGGGTGGTTGGGGTTTCGAAGTTTGGATCGACGACGGTGGTCGTGGCGGCGCCGAAAGGCGCAGGCTGGGCGAAGGCATTGGGATTTGTTGCCGGGGGCGCGATCGGCTGCAGGTTTCGCAAGCGGCCGCCAGCCTGACCGAAGGCTTCGTTGCGAACGCCCTGAGCTTGTCCGGGAAGGTTCTGGAAGACGAACGAGCTGAGAACAAAGGTGTTCAAGCGGTCGTAAGCCATGCGGTAGTTGGAGCGGATAGCCGTTTTGCCTTTGCCGAAGGGATCGTAGGCAATGCCGGCGCTCGGGGCCCAATTGTTGCGGTCGCTGCGATAGAGTTTGCCCACTTCCCAGCGGGCATTATTGACCGGGGGGGCGCCGGCGACGAGGTTCTGGTCGGGACGGCGGATGCGGCCATCGGGATCCGAGCCGGGCGTCATCTTGAATTCCAGGCGGAGACCCAGGTCGACGGTGAGGCGTCGGTTGACCTTCCAGGTGTCCTGCACATAGAAGTCATACTCATTGAACAGTGCGCGGAAGTCATAGGGGACGGCAGCGAAACGATCACCCTGGGCAACGAACCCGCGGCCGACGCTGCCGACTCGGCCCAAGAGGAAATTGATGCTCGATTCGAGGTTGGGACGGTCGAAAGCTTGCTGGATATCGGCGGGAAGACCGAAGGCTGTTGGGCTGACGGAATTGACCAAGCGGGAGAAGTTCGCGTTCGTCGTGAGGTTCTCTCCGCCCACGCTGCCACGAACGTCATTGTGCGTGGCCAAGCGGAAGTTGATGCCGAACTTAAGCGCGTGCGCTCCGGCGAAGTAAGAAAGGTTGTCGACGATCTGCCAGGTATTGAGCTTACGGGCATTGCCGACGCTGAGATTCTCGGGGACCGTCACTGGACCGGTGAGTTGGATGGCGTTGACGTCGGAGGTGGGGATGTTGAAGTCAAACCCGAAGTAGTTGCGGCCGAATACGAATTCGTTGGTGAGGCGTGAGGTTGGGTTCGTGCGCCAATTAATGGCATAGTTGAGCGGGTCGCGCTTGGTGTCTACCTGACAGGCGCCACCAGGGAAAAAGGGTTGGCCGCCGTTGGCTCGGTCGCAGAGCGTATTCTGATAGCCCCAGGTGAAGCGGGCAAACAAAGTGTTCTTGTCATTCAGAATGTAGTCAAACTTCAGGGTGTTGTCCTGCTGGCGCTCAAATTGCAAAGCGGCGAATGTGTATAGAGCCGTGTTCAGACCGTCGCCACCAAAGAAATTGTTGGGAAGAGGGGAGGCGGCAATCAGGGAGCGGATTCTGGGGTCGGCGCCGAGCCGGTCCGGATCATTGGTAAAGATGTTGTATGTTCCGAGGTTGATGCCAGGCAACACGTTGCCGCGATCATCGATCGAAGCACCCGGTACTCCGGCGGGAAGATTGCGGCCGCCCCCGCGCACATATCGAAAGTTACCCTGCCGGGCCTCCTGCGTGTAGACGGTACGGTCCACCTGAGCGCTTTCCCGGGCGGCCAGGCGTTGGATGTTGGCGAAGAAGAACGCTTTGTTGCGCTTGATGGGGCCACCGATCGAGCCGCCGTAGATATTCTGGACAAACTGTCTCTTGCCAAGGCGGTTGATGTTGTTTTCCCATTCATTGGCATTGAGCCGGGGCGTACGGTAGAAATAGAAGCCGGAGCCGTGAAACTCATTGGTGCCACTCTTGGTCACCATGGAGACCTGCGCTCCGGAATTGCGCCCGAACTCGGCTGTGGCATTCGAGGTGAGCACTTTGAACTCGGCCAGGGAATCCGGATTAGCACGAACCGGGGAGAAATTACTCCCGCCGGCGGAGGTTTCATTGGAATCGATGCCGTCCATCGTAAAGTTCCAGGCGCGGTCGCGCGCGCCATTGACGTGTACGCCGCCGCCGGTATTCGACCCGCTGACGACGCCAGGCTGGCGCAGGACAAGTTCGAGTGGATTCCGTCCGCGGGTACCGACAATCGGCAGATCCTTGATCACCTTTTCGCTGAAGACATTTCCGATGTTGCCGGAGGTCGAGGTTTGGACCTGTTCGTAGGCGCCGGTAACCTCGATGCTCTCGGAGACCGCGCCCACTTCCAGCCGGATGTTGACGGTTGTGGGCTGACCGATATTGACCACGTTGCCTTTCGCGGTGAATTTCTTGAAGCCGCTTTGCTCGACCGTTGCGGTGTAGGAGCCTACCTGAATGGATTCAAAAAAGTAGGCTCCATTCTCGCTCGTGGATGTGGTGAAGGATTGTCCCGTACCTTCATTGGTGAGGCGCACAGTAGCCGCCGCGACCGGGGCGCCGGAGGAATCTTGAACCGTGCCGATCAGCCGGGAGGTGGTGCCTTGTCCGAGGAGACTGACACCGAGCAGAGAAAGGGCTAGGATGGCCCGTGAACAGACGCGCATAAACTCGATTCTAAGGTATTTACAGTTCTAGCTGAGGCTGTCGGCCAAGCTAAAGATCGGAAGGTAGAGGGCAATCAGGACAAAGGCAACAAAGGTGCCCATGAAAATCATGATCACCGGCTCGATCAGGCTCAGGACCGCCTGCAGTTTGGTTTGCACATCTTCTTCATAGAACTCAGCCACGCTGCCAAGCATGGTGGGAAGGGCGCCGGTGGATTCGCCAACTTCCATCATGTCCACGGCGAGTTCGGGGAAGATACCGGTCTTGGCAAGGGAGTGCGACAGGGGCTGGCCTTCGCGCACGAGTTGGCTGGCAGTGGCGAGCGCCTTGCGAATCAGGACGCTCGAAACGGATTCTCCCGCGGTGTGAATGGCTTGCAGCAGGGGAATGCCGCCAAGGAGCAAGGTGCTGAGCAAGCGCGCGAGTTGGGCGACCTGGAATTTCGTCCAAATATCGCCAAAAAGGGGAAAACCCATTTTCAGATGGTCGAGTTTTTCTTGTGCTGAGGGCGTGCGGCTCCAGAAATAGAGCGCAACGCCAGTGCCCGCGAGCGCGAGGAAGGCGGCCAGGATGTAGCTGCTTGCGGTTGTGCTGATGGCGATCAGAATTTGCGTGGCCGTAGGAAGTTCGGCATTGAGGGTGCTGTAAAGTTCGCTGAATTTCGGAACGACGTATGTGATGAGAAAGACGATCAGCGCCAATACGAGTGAAAACAGCAGAGCGGGATAAATCAGGGAAGTAAGCACTTTCTTGCGGACGGAAAGCGCCAGCTTCTGGTATTGAATGTAGCGGTCGAGAACTTCGGGAAGACTGCCGGCTTTTTCCCCGGCCATGATGGTAGTGATGTACATGGGGGGGAAGAGGCCTTGATTTTGAAAAGCGCTCGATAGCATGGCGCCGGTCTTGACTTCATCGCGAATCGCGGTAAGCGGGCCGCGAAGCTTGGCGTCGGTGAGTCTTTCGGCGAGCAGGTCAAGGGCTTTGAGGATCGGCAAACCGGCTTTGATCAGGGTGACAAACTGCTGGTTCAGAATCAGAAACTTTTCCATGTCCAGCTTGCCGCTCCTGTTGCCGGGTAAAGCGGCGCCGCGAGCCGACACTGAGTAGACCAAGTAACCCTCACGGGCGTAGCGCTCGCGCAGTTCGGCCTCGTTGCGGGCAACGGCCGATACCTGATGCACTTGGCCGCGGGAGTCGGCATACTTAAGGACGAATTCGGCCATCGTTCATTAGTATGACGGCAGGCGAGGGGGAAATGTGCAAAGCGGGATTAGGCGCAGGCGAAGGTGACCTTGGGGGTGGGAGCCGGCTCCTGAATAGTGAAGTCGAGGAGCAAGGGGCTGGAGTTGCCGCAACGGCAGGCACGAGGATCGAATTCAGCCGTCCAGCCGGTTGCCAGGCGGGGAGCCGGGCTGCACAAGCCGTACCAACTGGTCAGCACCAATTCTCCCTCAATCTGTTCCAACTCGGCACGATCACACTGGAAGTGCAGACCCTGGTGCATGCCGCATTCCCAAGCGATGAGTTCCCCATCGAGTCCTAGCCATTGCTCAAAAACAGGCACGCCGAGTGTGTTCCACAACATGTCCCGTTCCCCGGAAAACAGCGTGCCCTCCTCAATCCCTTGAAGCACGATAACCGCCTCACACAATTGTGGCAAGGCGAGAAATCGGGAATGGACAGCGGCGCAGATTCGTCGCAGCGCGGCGGGTGTCGCGGCCAACATGCGGGTCGGGCTGAGGTGCAGCCGGCCGAGGGAGCCATTTTCGATAAAGGTAAAGTTTTCTGGCAGTCGCAGTTTCCGGCCGATGAGGGCGCCACAAACCGTGGGGAAGGGAATTCGCAGTCTCCCTACTCCGGCGCTCATATTGGGATTGATGAATTGACTGCGGCAGTCAAGTACTTCGCGCAAGGGGAGCACGGGTAATTGACTGAGGCTGGTCGCCGCTCGCAGGTCCTGTGCGCGGCCGTGGCGGGAGAAATAGGGTGTGGCAAGGGCAGCGTTACGTAGACGGAGGAACTTTTCTTCCGGGCTCAGGTCTGGCTCAGGCCTGAATGCCGCGAGGGGGGCAAGCCACCACGGGTTTCCCGTAACGCGTGCTACAACTCTCATTCAAGATGGAAGTGGCTCGGGGAAGGGAAAATTCTCGCGGCGAATTAATTGCCTGGCATTGCGGCCTCATCGGCAGCAACCATGGGAGTAACGTCGGTACCGACACGGCGAGCACCCTTGTAAGTCTTTCTGTAAAAAGGGGCGTCGAGAGAACTGGTTTGGATGGAAGAACGGCGGTTAGGGGAATGGATGAACTGATTGTTGCCTGTATAGATGCCAACATGCCACCCTTGACGCCCACGAAAGAAAACGAGATCCCCTCGTTGCAGGTCCTCTTTTGCTATGGATTCACCGACTTCAAACTGTTCGCGGGCGGTGCGCGGCAATTCACGGCCGCAACTGCTCGCGTAAACGTGTTGGACGAAACCACTGCAATCGAAGCCGACATTGGGGTTGGTTCCACCGCGGCGGTAGCGAAGACCGCGAAAAGCGCTGGCGGTGGAAAGAGCGTGGTCGACGCAATTGAGACACAGAGGGCCGGATGCAGCGGAATGAGAGCGCAACGAGCAAGCCTTGAGCTCGGGCGAAACCGGGATAGTTGCGAAGTTAAGCGGTTTGGGGGGGAGTGGCGAGGCGATGCGCGTGGATTTCGCCCGTGCCTTGCGCGGAGCGGGCTTGGGAACTGCCGCGCGGGAGGAGCGGAGCGCCGCGGGACGGCGGACGGCATTTTTCTTTTTCGCCACCGGCGCCGCTGCCGCGGGAAGGAACACGAGCAGCAGAACCGCCAGGGCGGTGACAAGACTAGGACGCAATTTTCGGATTATACCTTAGTCATTCGCCTCGGTAGTGAAGCTGTTGGGCCGTGTCAGGCCGGTAGCGAGGGCCAGTTGTGTCAACCCGGCGACATTGTTGACCTTCAGCTTCTTCATCATGGCTTTGCGGTAGGAGCGGATGGTTTGCACGCTGAGGTCGAGCATGACAGCAATTTCTTTACTGGTCTTGCCCTCGGAAACCAGGCGCAAAACCTGAATTTCACGTGGGCTCAGATCGGCCAGAGGGAGCGCTTGGGTGCTTTCGTCGACGCGGCCTTTTTGGATGCGGTCGAGCAGGCGATCCGACACGCGCGGGCTAAGGTAAGTGCCCCCTTGGGCGACCATACGGAGAGCCATGATGACATCGCCGTCGGAGGCGCGCTTGAGAACGAAGCCGCGGGCGCCAGCCTTCACGGCGCTGATCACGGAGTGTTCATCGTCGTACATCGACAACATCATGACTCGCGTATCGGGGTAATGGCGAATCATCTCCACGGTCGCCTCGATACCGCTCATGCCCTGGAGATTGATGTCCATGAGGACAACATCGGGCCTGACTCTCCGAACCAGCTGGACTGCTTCAACGCCACTGTCGGTTTCACCGGCCACCTCGAGGTCTCCTGCCTGCTTCAGGATCGCCTTGATCCCGTCGCGCATGATTTTATGGTCGTCAACGATCAGAACCCGTATTGGCATGGCCAATCTTGATTGTATGCGCATTAGGCGCCGATTCAATAGAGAGACTGGCGAGTTGGGCGATCATTTGCTCATAATCGCCAAGACTGCGCGCGTGTTTGAGTTCAATTGAAAACGGATGGCAATGAATTGCGTGAGGCTCAAGAGCTTCGATGATGCGGAAGATGGCGAGTTGCTCGAGGGGCGTCCATTCGGCGTCGCAAAGCCCGGTTATCCGCGTTTCAGGACGGGTGTGCCGCCAAAGAGAAAGACCGGCGGCGAGACCGCGCTGTCGAACCACCGAGGCGCCGAGGAAATTTTGCGCAGCCCGGAAGCGCTCGAGCAGCTCATCGAGAGCCGAGGTGAGATCCGCTAATTCGCCGGGAGGAACCCCTTCCAATGCGGTTAGCCGCAGGGCGATCGCCGTCAGGATTTGACCGGCATCATCATGGAGCAAGCGGGAGAAGCGCTGCGTCAGCTCTTCATGCCGGCGCAGCAGCTCCGCGAATCCCCGCTCGGAATCCATTTACTTTTTGCGCGCGAGCGCCTTGCGGGCTGCCGCGGCAATATCCTTGGCGAGCAAGCCATACTTCTCGACAACCGCTTCGGGAGTGCCGCTTTCGGCGTAGGTGTTGTCGATGCCGACGAATTCCATGATGCAGGGAGTGGTCTCGGCGGCGACCTGAGCAACGCGGGCTCCGATACCGGTATCCTTCAGGTGCTCTTCGGCCACGACGATGGCGCCGCATTCGCGCGCGGCGCGGTCGATGGCTTCGCGATCAATGGGTTTGATACTGTACAGATCAATCACGCGCGCGGAAATGCCCTCGGAATCGAGTTGAACGGCGGCCTTTATGGCCTCCGCCACGAGAAGTCCGTTGGCGAGAATGGCGAGGTCGCCGCCGGTCAGCAACTCGTGGCTGCCACCGATGCGGAAGGGAGTGCCTTCGGGGTAGATGAGAGGAGTCTTGACCCGGCCGGCACGAACGAAAACCGGCCCCTTGTGCTCGGCGGCCAGATGGATCGCTGCCTTCATTGAGGCATCGTCGGCAGGGGACAGGACAGTGAAGCCTGGTAAGTTACAGGCCAGGCTGAGATCCTCAATTGACATCTGCGAGGGACCATCTTCGCCGATGGAGATGCCGCTGTGCGTGCCGACCACCTTGAGATTTACATTCGGGTAGGCGGCGGTGACGCGCAACTGCTCAAAGCCCTTGTTCAGAACAAAAGCGGAGAAGCTGGATACGAAAGCAACCTTGCCGGCGGCCGACAGGCCGCTTCCGACGGCAACCATGTTCGCCTCGGCGATGCCGCACTGGAAGAAGCGCTCGGGGAATTCCTTGGCGAAGAAATTAGTATTGGTGGACTTGGACAGGTCGGCGTCACAAACCACGATATTGGGGTTTGTTTTGCCCAATTCGACCAGGGCTTTGCCGAACGACTCGCGGGTCGCGGGGCCCATCTTCAGTTCATAATTCGTCGAAACGGCCATTATGCAAGCTCCTTGAGGGCCAATTCACATTCTTCCTTGGAGGGCGCGGTGCCGTGCCACTTGGGATTGTTTTCCATGAAGGACACGCCCTTGCCTTTGACGGTGTGAGCGAGGATGACCGTCGGCTTGCCCTTGACCGTGGCGGCTTCCGCAAAAGCAGCCTGGACCGCGGGGATGTCATGGCCGTTGATTTCGATTACGTGCCAGCCGAAGCTCTTCCATTTGTCGGCGAGCGGCTCGAGCGGCATGATATCTTCGACGAAGCCGTCCAACTGGATCTTGTTGTAATCGACGATACAGGCGAGATTGTCAAGCTTATGGAAGCTGGCAAACATGGCGGCTTCCCAAACCTGACCTTCCTGGATTTCCCCATCGCCCAGCACGACGTAAGTGCGCGAGGGACGGTGGTCGAGACGGGCTGCCAGAGCCATACCAAGCCCGATGCTCAAGCCCTGGCCGAGGGAGCCGGTGGAGGCTTCGAGGGCGGGTATGAAGCGGACGTCCGGATGGCCCTGATAAATAGAGCCCAGCCGGCGGAATGTATTCAACTGGTCAATGGGCGTGTAGCCGCACTCGGCCATCGTTGAATAAAGCACTGGGCAGGCATGGCCCTTGCCCAGGATGAAATGATCGCGGTCGGCCCACTTCGGGTTAGCCGGATCGTGGCGCATGGTGTCAAAGAACAGGGTCACCACCAGTTCGGTGGCGGACAGGCTGCCGCCGGGGTGGCCACTCTTGGCGGCAGTGATCATTTCGATGATGTGCCGGCGCACACGCTTCGAAATCTCCGCCAGATCTGCGGGATTACTCGTTTTGTTCATGGAGTAATTTGATTTTAGCGAAAGCGGCGCGAGCCGGTGCGTGTTTGGCGCCGCGACCGGGATTCGTGGGGGAAACGCGGGCGCGCTACTCTGAAAGCAGATGCAAGTGCGCGTCCTGTTTTTCGGTCTGCTTAAGGAGTTTGCGGACTCCCCCGATCAGACCATCGAGTTGCCAGAAGGCTCCACCGTCGAATCGCTGTTTGCCTATTTTTTGGGCCGGTTTCCGCAATTGGAGGGCATGGCCTGCTCGATCGCGATTGCCCGCAATCAGCAATTCGCGCGGCCGGGAGAAGTCCTTGCCGACGGGGATGAGATTGCCTTCCTGCCGCCGGTCAGTGGGGGTACGGCTTACACGCACCACATTGAGACGCCGGGGGGGCACTTTTTTGCCCTGACGCGGGAGCCGATCCATACGGGCGCGCTGCGGGACAGGTTGCTGCGGGGATGCGATGGGGCGGTGTGTGTTTTCGAGGGCGTTGTGCGCAACCAGTCTGGAGGCCGATCGACCCGTTATCTCGACTATGAATGCTATGAGAGCATGGCCATCAAACTGATGGCGGCGATCGGCCAGGAGATTGCCGCGCGTCATGCGATTTCACGCATTGCGATCGTGCACCGGTTGGGCCGCATGGAGATCGGGGAGGCGAGCGTCGTGGTGGCTGTTACTTCGCCGCACCGCCGTCCCAGTTTCGATGCCGCGCTCGAGGGCATCAACCGACTGAAGAGCACGGTGCCGATTTGGAAGAAAGAGTACTTCGTGGACGGCGAGGTTTGGGTGGAAGGGGCGTGGGACGATGCGGTCCTCCGCGTCCGCTCATGAGACGGCGGGCGATGCTAGGGCTGCCCGCTTTTGGTTGGGCGCAGGAGACCGTGATCCGTGTCGATGTCAAGTTGATCCGGGTTCTTGCCAGTGTTCGGAACGGTGATGGGCAGCTTGTGGGCGGGCTGAGCCGTGAGGATTTTCGTGTTCTTGATGAGGGGGTGGAACAGGAGATCGCAGTCTTTGAGCGCTCGACGACGCAGCCGCTGAGTGTGGCGCTGATGCTCGATGTCAGCGCCAGTGTAGCCCGGGAGATTCGCTACGAAACCGAAGCAGCGCTGCGCTTTGCCCGGGCACTGTTTCGGGAAGGGAATCCGGAGGATTCTCTCGCGCTGCTCAGCTTCAACCACAACGTCGACCTCCTTGCCGGATTTACCCGCCGTTTGCCGCGGCTGGAGAGCGCGATGAAGGGTTTGCGCACCGGTTCGGGAACCGCGCTTTACGATGCAATGGTGCTGGCGAGCGAAGAGCTCGAGGGCCGTCCTGGCCGTAAGGTGATTGCGCTGGTCTCCGATGGCGGCGACACCGCGAGCCGCCGTCGTTTTCACGACGCCAATGTTGCGGTTCAGCGAGCGCAGGCGGCTGTTTACCCGATCATTGTCGTGCCGGTGGCGAACGATCCTGGCCGGAATGTGGGCGGCGAAAACGCGATGCAATTGATCGCCGAGCGCAGCGGAGGGCGGGTGCTTCAACCGGCTTCCTACGAAAAGCTGAGCGGCAGCTTTGAAGAAATTCTTCTAGATCTCCGCACGCAGTATTTGCTGGCTTACTATCCGCGCAACCTGAGCGGCAAGCGCAACCAGTTTCATCGTATTGAGGTGCAGCTCAGACGGCCCGGTTTGCGGGTCGCGGCTCGCTCTGGCTACTATGAGGAGACACTCTGATTCATGGCGAAAGCGAAGACCAAAGCACCATTGCAGACCCTTGCCGAGGATGCTTACCTTCGCAAGCTGGCGGCGAGTAAGGCGCCGATTGCCATCAAGCTGCTCAACGGCCGGGTTGTGACCGGCAAGCTGGAGATTTTTGATGCCGATGTTCTGCGCGTGGCGCAAAGTCAAGGCCCAAGCCTGCTGCTTTACAAGGATGAAGTGAGATATCTTTGGGAAGAGCTCTTGAGCCAATGAGCGATTACATCCGGACAGCGTCCCGCATTGCCCGCGAGGCGGCTGCGATTATCGAAGACTTGCGTCGGCAAAAGATTGGATTCGAACTCAAGGGCGAGGCCGATCTGGTGACCCAGGCGGACCGTCAGAGTGAGATCCACATCACTCGCGAATTGTTGCGCGCCTATCCCGAGCATGCCATCGTGGCCGAGGAGGGCAACAATTCCCACTCGGAATCGGGCTACCGCTGGTTTGTTGACCCGGTTGACGGGACGACCAACTTTGCTCATGGATTTCCGGTTTATAACATCACGATGGCTCTCGAGAGATATGGAGAACTAATAGCGGGTATCATTTACGATCCCACGCGCGATGAGATGTTCGCGGCGGAAAAATCGGCAGGCGCGTACCTGAATGGAGAACGAATTTCGGTTTCCCGCGCTGCGCGGCTGGAAGATGCGCTTTGGGCCACGGGCTTTCCCAGCCGGAAGCGTCACCAGAACATCAATATCCATTTCTACTACCAACTGGCAATGATTTCTCATGGCGTGCGCCGCGCGGGTTCGGCTGCGATTGATCTCGCTTATGTCGCCTGTGGGCGGCTGGACGGTTTTTGGGAGTTCGGCCTGAATCCATGGGACATGGCGGCGGGCAAGCTGATGGTGGAAGAAGCTGGTGGGGCTATCACGGACATGCATGGGGCGCCGCACCATCTCATAACGAGCCGCCACTTGCTTGCCACCAACGCGCACGTTCACGAGGCAACGCTCGCGCTTTTTGGCGATATTTTCGCGGACCGCTCGCCATTTCGTATTCCCGAAGTTTCTGTCTATAAAGGCTGAGCCTGAGCCTCAGGCGGAGTAATTGAGGATTTCTCCGACAGGCTCCACCCCAACCCTGGAAGCAGCAAAGTTTCGCAGCCCCGAACGGAATTCGGCCAGCACGGATGCTGCTCCCCACTCCCGGTCGCGCTCTCCATGGCTAAGGCAATCGAGGCAGTACTCGCAAACCCGCGATACCATGTCATCGGCTTCGGTCCGAACGGGCTGCGCTGCTAAAGCAAGACCGTAGATTGCCAACTGGGCATCGAGCAGCCGCTCGATCCTCCCGTCCTCAATGCCTTGGATCGCTTCATCAAGAAGGTGGAGCAAGAGGCTGGACTGCGTCATGAGGCCCTCGCCGCGATTGCCGCCAGGATCAGCCCCGGGCCTTGCTGGTTCTCGAGCAGGCTCGATCCCGGTTGCTCCTCCAGCCGATTGGAAGCCCCTTGGGCTAGCGCCGAGGCTACGACGCGGTCGCGGACGACGCTGCTTGACGTGACGGCTCCCGCTACTCCCGAGCGCAACATTCTACCCAATTCAGCCAGTTTGCTTGCCTGAAAAAGGCCCAGCAATCCGCGCTGATCCGTCAGTTCGGAAAGCGCACGATCGATGACGACAATTGCACCAAGGGAACCTTTGAAGCTGCGTGGATCGACCTGAGCCACGCCGCCCTCTGCCAAAGGCTTGTCCGCGGTCAGTTGTCCGATCTGCCCGATGGCGCGATTGAACTCTTCCAGAGCCTGCCCGGACAGCCGTCTCTCCGGAGAGTTAACTGCTTCAAATGCCAGTGTTCTGGCACGCCGCAGCAACTGTCCCGCCTGATCGAGATTGCGGTCTGCTTGACGAGCCTCAGTCACCGCATCGTTGGTAGAGTAGGCTTGTTCAATTGCCGCGGTAGCCCTGACCTTGACCAATTCTCCCGCGACGGACTCCGCGGGAGTTGACTGCGCGGCGCGCTGGCCCACCGCGCTGGCAAGACGATCCAGATTTCGGCTAAACTTCGTGTTCATATTGGCTTGAGCATTCCCGGCAGTGACGGCCGAGAGGGGCGGAATGGACGACGCCATACGGTTTGATCCTCCTTGGTACCACGGCGTATCGGCGGGCCGGGATGTGACTTGAGATGAAATCACCTGAGTTGTCGTCTGCCAACAAGCTTAATCCTGCCCAGCACCAGGGAAAGTTTTCTCGAGGCTGCTATTGGTCGCCGGTCGCCATCCAGCCAAAAGCAAATGCCTCACTTGCGCCCCTGCGTGTGTCCATGTATTGGCGATAGCTCTCTGTGGCGCCCAGCCGGAAAGCCTGCTCAATGCGTGCGTCATCCTTACTGCGCAATGCCTCCAGCAGGGGTTCGTGCGCCGCGACGACATCCGGAAGGTGTTCGAGGCCCGAATGCCGCAACAAACTCACGAAGGCGAATAGCGGTATAGCCAATTGTTCGAGGACAGAAGCAAGCGTGGCGTTGCCGCTACAGCGCCAAACATGGCGGTGGAATTCGAGGTCAGCTTGAGCTGCCTCGTAGTGTGCATCCTGCTGGACGGCTTGCTGCAAAATAGCGAGGCGCTGCTCGAGTTCCCCATACTCTACTTGCCCGATGCGGTCGGCCGCCAGACGGGCCGCCCGGATCTCCAGTTCAGCCCGCAACTGCACGCGTTCCCGAATGTCCTTCGGACTCAGCCGCACGACGGAGCTTCCGATGTTTGGCGTGCGTGTCACAAGCCCCTCCCGTTCCAGTTTCTGCAATCCTTCGCGAACGGTGGCCTGGCTGACACCGAGTTCCCGGGCAATGCGAATTTCCCGCAGTGGTGCGCCGGGCGGATAGTGGCCGGCAAAGATCGCCGCCCGCAGCGTTTGGGCCGCTGCTTCGCTGCGGCTGGGTTGAGGAGCTGAGCCGGTCGGCTTAGCTGATTGGGTCATGTACTTGCTTCAGTCTAGCATCGGTAGTATTATCGATTAAACTTGCGATTATGAAAGTGATCTTTCTCAGCCTTCTTGCCTTGGCCCTCATGGCCGAACCTGTGAAAAAGCAGGAGATTTTTCAGTCGGGTACCAACGGTTATGCTCTCTTTCGTATCCCCGGAATTGTCGTTTCGAAAAAAGGCACCCTGCTTGCCTATGCCGAGGCGCGCAAATCGATGCGCGGCGATTGGGGCCCGATTGACGTAGTGCTGCGGCGTAGCACCGACAAGGGCGCAACATGGTCGCCGATGAAAACGATTGCTCGGGTGGAGGGTCCAAAATCGAAAAATCCCGTAGCCCTCGCCCAGAATCTGGCCAATCCGAGCGATGTCACCTATAACAACCCCGTGGCGATCGCTGACCGGAAGACCGGAACGATTCACTTCTTGTTTTGTCTAGAATACATGCGCGCATTCTATATGCGCTCGGATGACGACGGCGAGAACTTCTCGAAACCGGTCGAGATTACCTCAACCTTCGAAGCCTTCCGGCCGGACTATGCCTGGAAGGTGCTTGCCACGGGGCCTGGGCATGGCATCCAACTCCGCAATGGCCGCTTGCTCGTGCCGGTCTGGCTTTCACTGGGAACGGGGGGCCATGCGCACCGGCCGTCGGTCACCTCGACCATCGTCTCCGACGACAATGGCAAGAGTTGGAAGCGCGGGGCGATCGCTGTTCCCGATACGCCGGAATTCGTTTTTCCCAACGAAACCACGGCGGCGCAGCTTTCCGACGGCCGTGTCATGCTGAACGTTCGTAGTGAATCCACGGCTCACCGCCGCCTCATTGTTACAAGCCCGGATGGAACGGGCAATTGGTCGCAACCCCGCTTTGATTCCGCCCTGCTTGAGCCGATCTGTTTCGGCAGTTTATTGAGCTTGGGAGGAAAGCGGCTCGCCTTTGCGAACCCCGACAACCTGGACAAGACCGGTGGGGCTGCCGTGGCCGGCAAAAGCCGCGACCGGAAGAATCTTACGGTTCAGTTCTCCCAGGACAATGGTCAAACCTGGAAGGCCAAAATCGTGATTGAGCAGGGCTGGTCTGGTTATTCCGATCTGGCCTACGGTAAGGATCAGACCATCTACCTCTTCTATGAGGATGGCGCCCAAGGTGGCAACGCTTATCAGACGGCATCGCTCCAACTTGCGCAGTTCACCTGGCCCAAGGGGCTATAGCCGCGCGCGTCCGCTGCCGACTCGCTCCGGCGCTTCACAATAGGATTTGTTATGTCAACCTGGATTGATTTCCTCAAGACGATCGATACACCCACGCTCATCAATGCGATAGAGGAATTGAAGCTACGGCCGAATCGCGAGGGCTTTACACCGCTTGAGTTGCGCTGCCTGTTTCCGGAGTTCGGGCGCCTGTGCGGTTACGCGGTAACGGCGCAAGTGGAGACCATCAGCCAGACCGGCCCTTTCGAGCTGGATCAATTTGTGGCACTATACCGGCTGGTCGAAGCCGCGCCCAAGCCGGCCGTGATCGTACTGCAAGAGATCGGGGGCTATCCCGGCTACGCTGCGCATTGTGGAGAGGTGATGGCTACTTTCTTTCAGCGTCTCGGCGCGATTGGTCTGGTGAGCGATTGCGCCGTGAGAGACATAGCCGAGGTGAGGGCGCTGGGATTTCATTACTTCGCGCGCGGCACGGTTGCCAGCCATGGCAATTTCCGCATTGTGCGCCCTGGTGTTCCGGTTCAGGTCCTGGGGATGGAGGTCAAACCGGGTGATATTCTGCACGGGGATGAGAATGGACTGATTCAGGTGCCGGGAGGAGTCGAAGCTACTCTGCCGGCAGCGATTGAGAGCGTTCGGGCTCGCGAGCGAAAGGTAATGGACTTCGTCCGCGGCGCCACATTCGATCTGTCCCGGTTTGCCTCGCTGGTTGTGGAATGAAGCCGGTATGGCGGGAACTGCCCCGGCTGCCGCGGGCCCTGGGCGGCGTCTTTGCCGGTAGCGTATCGGGACGGCTCATCGTTGCCGGCGGCTCTTACTGGGAGGGTGCACCGTGGATACCGGGCAGCCGCAAGATCTTTGTCGACGTCATTTATGCTTATGACCGCAAGGCATGGCGCCAGATCGGCAAGCTGCCGCGCCCCATGGGCTATGGGGCCTCATTCGTCCATGACAACGCATTGTGGCTGGTTGGCGGCCAGGATGCCAACGGGCCGCTCGATTTGATTTATTGTGTTGATACCGGCGCGCAGGGGCGGCTGCCCGCGCCGCTGATGATGCCTGCCTATGCCAAGCATGAAGGCCGATACTATCTGTTGGGTGGACAGCCGGACCTGAAGACGTGCCTACGCTCGGCTGACCTTCAACACTGGCAGCCGGCCCCGCCCTGGCCTGGGCCGGGGCGCTTCTTCGCGCAGGCCTGCTCGGCGCCGAACGGGCTCTATCTTGCCGGGGGAACGGATCTGGCTCGTGAGCAGCGAGTTTTTTTGAAGGATGTTTATCGGCTTCAGGCCGACCAATGGCAGCGCATTGCAGATTTACCGCTGCCTGTGCAAGCTGGCTTTGCCGCCGCGCCGCGGGGCATACCGCACATCTTTGGTGGCAATGATGGCAATTTGTCGCTCATGGAGGCCGACTTTGCCGATTTGCATCCCGGATTCAGTACGGTCATCTGGAAGTGGGAAACCGAGCGCTGGCGTCCCGCCGGCCTGATGCCCTATGCCCCCGTAACCTCGACGCTGGTGGAATGGGAAGGCGAGTTGGTCGTTCCAGGGGGAGAGGACCGCCCCGCCCACCGTTCTTCCCGTGTGATCGCGGGCAAAGATTTCGAGGATTGAGCTTCGAGAGGTTGGGTGCTCTGGGGAAAAGCTTAGACTTCGTAACCTTTACGGTACTTCCGCGTGATCAGCGCGTTTGCTTCGGCGTCACCGGCGAACTTCGGCCCCTCGGCCAGGGTCAGCTTGCGGCCGACGCGATAGCTGATGTTGGCCAGATGCCCGTAGTTGGCGCTCACCACGGCGGTGTCGAGCCCGTCGGTCAGCGTCTTCGGGTTCCGCGTCTTGACGGCCTCGAGGAAGTTCTTCATGTGAAGAGCGGTTGAGTCGCTGCCGCCAGGGCCTCTCTCGGCGCGCAGGTCGAGGACGAGTTCGTTGCTCTCGCCCTTGAAGGCCTGGAATCCTTCGTCGTTCATGGCGGCCCAGCCTTCGGTGCCGTACCAGAGATTGCCAATCATGATGCTTAACGGCTCACCCTTGGCGGGCGTGGTCGCCACCGGTGTGGGGGCATCTTGCGGGCGGCGCCGCCGGGCCGGAACCATGCCCTCAGCGCCCGTCATCAAGCCGCGTACCTCGAAGTTCAACTCCCGGCCGCCCAAATCAAAGTTGGTCGTGAGTGTGTTCGGTGTTTCCTGATCGTCGTCGTAAGCATATTTGCCTCCGTAGGAATAAACCGATTTCGGATAAGCCGGGTCGCCCATGCCCCAGCGCGCCACTCCGATTTGGTGCACACCCTGGTTGCCGATGTCACCGTTGCCGGTATCCCAAAACCAGTGCCAGTTATAGCGGAAGCGCAATTCGTTGAATGGGCGCATCGGAGCGGGACCGAGGAAGAGATCCCAGTTGACTCCCGGTGGCGTCGGGGAGTCCGGCTTCTTGCCGATTGAGACGCGGCGTTTGAAGCAGAGTCCCTTACCCTGGTAGATCTTGCCGATCAGACCGCCTTGCAGCGCCTCGATCGCCTGAATCTTGAACGGCGTGCTGCGGTGCTGCGAGCCGACCTGCATCATGCGCTTGGTCTGCCGCGCCACCTCAATCATTTTCAGGCCTTCATAGATGTTGTAGCAGGCCGGCTTTTCGCCATAGACGTCCTTGCCTGCCTTCATCGCCCAGATCGCCGACAAGGCGTGCCAGTGATTGGGAGTGGCGATCGAAACGGCTTCGATATTCTTGTCGGCGAAGGCCTCACGCATGTCCTCGAACTCGCGGGCTTTTTCCTTACTGGCCCGGGTCAGCGTCGCCTGCGCCCGCTCACGCGCCGCTTGGTTGACATCGCACAGTCCGACGACCTGCACTCCTTCCAGCCGGATGTAGGTTCCCAAGTGCGCGCTCCCACGCCCTCCCAAACCCACGATGGCCAAATTCACCTTGTCATTGGCGCCGATCACCTGCGTGGCCGACGCTGCCGCGGCTGCGCCCATGAAAAATCGACGAGACTTCGACTCAAACATTTCGATACACTCCTGGTTTTCGAGTCACTATATCACCTCATGGAAGCCATCGAACGCGAACTCCGTATCCAACTGGCCGCCGTCTACCGGCTCGTGCATCATTTTGGCTGGGATGAACTGATCTGGACCCATTCCACGGTCCGCCTGCCTGGCCCCGAGGATCACTTCCTGATCAACCCCTACGGCTTCCGTTTCGATGAGGTGACCGCTTCCAATCTGGTCAAGGTGGATGCGGATGGCAGGATTCTGGGTGACCCGAATCAGGAAATCAATCCCGCTGGTTTTGTCATCCACTCCGCCATCCACCGCATGCGGCCCGACGTGCGCTGCATTCTCCATACGCATACGGTCGCTGGCATGGCGGTCGCCGCTCTCGACTGCGGGCTCCTGCCGATTTCCATGTATGCGCTCGGTTATTACCAGCAGGTGGCCTATCACGATTTCGAGGGGCCCTCTCTCGACCTCGACGAACGCGGCCGGCTTGGCGCCAACCTGGGGGACCGGAATGTGCTCGTGTTGCGCAATCACGGTTTGCTCACCTGTGGCGCGACGGTAGCTCAAGCGTTTGTACGCATGTACCGGCTTGAGCGCGCCTGCCAGGTGCAGTTGGCCGCCCAAGCGACAGGCGCCAGGCTGGTGGTCCCTCCGGAGCCGGTCTGCCGGCTCTCGGCCGAACGAAGCGATCAATTCCTCTCAACGCAAGGCGGGGATGGTTACAGCCGGAATCCGAATCCGGAGTTCGATGCCTTCCTGCGGCTTCTGGACCGAAAAGACCCCAGCTATCGCGATTAATCCCGCCTCCTCCCAGCGCACAAGACCCCAAAAATTCGGCCGTTTCCGCCGATCACTTTGGTGTGGGCATCGACCTGCAATTCAATCGTCAACAATTTGTAACTGAATCGTTATAATCGGAATCTGTACTGAAGTACAAATTCCGTTTGCCGGGAGGGCTCCGTCATGAACACAATACTGATCTTGTTGTGCTTGCTGCAGGCTCCCACTGACCCTGTCCGTCAGCAGGAGCAAACAGTCGCGATGCACCGCGCGGGCCTGGCAGTCCGCTATGATACGCAATCGACGGAGCTTTCCCCCTACTTGAAGCTTGTCAAAACCCGGCGTATGGAAGACCGGTTTAACAAGTTGGTGCAAGCCGTGGAGGATTTCTCGCGCGCCTACAACGGGTCCGCCGGGCAGGTTTGGCCGGCTGATAAAGCGGCCGCCCTGCGCAAGGCGATGCACGAGTTGCAGAAGTCCGATCCCGCCTTCGACCCCAAGGCCGATCCCAAAACCAGCGCACAACGCTAGTGTAGTGCTTCGCTAATAGTAACCAGTATCGAATTTCCGACGCCTCTACAATTGAGGTGCTGGACTTTCATGCGCGTTGCTCCGCCAATTGAACTCTCCGCTGAACAGCGAACGACCCTGGAGGCGTGGGCCAACGG
>JAINDK010000078.1 GCA_019931185.1 Bryobacter sp. CoA8 C33 | reverse complement strand
CGTCACCGCAATCACAAACTTGATTTTTTCCATTGTCCGGCTTCTCTCTTTCCAGGGCATTCACCCCTATCGGCCGCCGGCCTCTCAATGTGTCACCCTTCCTTCCGGTCTATTCCGTCACCCTTCCTCCCGGTTTGCGCCTATTGAGATTTGTGCATCACCTCGCATGTGTGATAACGAAACTGGTTTCAGGCTTTTGGATGCCTTCAGTTCGATAATGCCGTTTTGATGTCCGGGAACGATTTGCAGTGGGTGAGGATATACTTGACTCCAAGATGTACAAGAAGGCAGCAAGAGTGTGGCGGTGGCTAAAAGCGAAGAAGATCGTGGGACGGAAAGCGAAACTCCCGAAGAGTGCTGGTTTCGCTAGCTTTCCAAACGCAAATAGCACTGGCGGAAGAGTGCCACTTGAGCCACCATTGAGGCCCGGTGGGCCGGCCTAATTCGTTCGCAATCCCAGGCTTTCTTTGATCGACCCGCTTAAGTCTTCGCGCTAGCTTCGTGTTTCTTTCACAAAGTCTTGCCCGAACTGTATGCGCTGGAGGCGACATCCACCCCTGAGGCAATTCACACCTGAGGCAGTTCATTGACGTGTGGGTTGATCCATTGCTGCCGTCATGGTGTCGCGCGGGCTAGACCAGTTGGCATTCAAGAATTGGACTCCAATTGGATTGATGGGCAGCCTGAAAGGCAGCCAGTGCACGCTCAGTTTTTGAGGCGTTTGGTGGACCTGAAGGGATTCGAACCCTTGACCTCTTCCATGCCATGGAAGCGCGCTCCCAACTGCGCCACAGGCCCACGTGAAGGCTTACTTCTTAGATTGTACTACAGGGTGGCGGCTAATCCAAAATGACAGCGCCGGTACCGCGGATTTGGTAGCGGGTGACGGGGGCGGTGATGGATTGGGGGTCGAATTTGCGGTTCATTTCCTCGGCTTCGTGCTTGGCTTCGGCGAGAGCGCGTTCTTTGCTCAGCTCGATCTTGGTGAGAGAGCCTTCGGCGATGGCGAGGCGGCCGGCGCCGTTCTTGGGGAACTCGATTTCTCCGTCGTTGACCTTGATGCGGATGCTCTTGCCGGAGGCGGAATCGACGAGATTCATCCAGCAGCCCATCATCTGGCAGACTTCGGTGATCTTGCCCTTGACGGCGACGGTTTTGCCGAGGAATTTTTCCGGCTGGGCGTAGACGTCGGCGATCGAGACGGGCTGTTTGACGGTGAGGGGCTTGCCGAGTTTGAGTTCGGCGGCGGCGAGGAGGCTGGCGGCGAGCAGTGAGGCAGTGAAGAAGGATTTCATCGATTGGTTCCTAGTTCTTGCGAGGGCGGGCGGTGGACTCGCGGGCGAGGCGCGCCTTGGCGGTGTCGAGTTTTTTCTGGACCTTGGCGATCTCCTTGTCGTCCTTGTCGCTAGGGCCGGTGGAGGCCCACTCGGCAAGGCTGCGCTCCCAGGCGGCAACGGCTTCTTTTGTTTTGCCCTGTTTGAGGAGAATATCACCGTAATGGTCATGAACGGTGGGGTCCTTGGCGGAGCGTTCGATGGCCATCTGGAGGTATTTGGCGGCCTCGTCGAGCTTGTCGAGACGGAAATAGGCCCAGCCGAGGCTATCGAGATAAGCGCCGTTGTTGGGGTCCTGTTCGAGGGCTTTTTGGATCATGGCGAGGCCTTCGGCGACACGAACATTACGGTCGACCAGCATGTAGCCGAGGTAGTTGAGGGCGCCGGCGTTATTGGGGTCAGCTTTGAGAATTTTCTGAAACTCGGCTTCGGCGGCATCGAAGTGCTTCTGTTTTTCGAGCATGGCGCCGCGCATGAAGGTGATGGTCTCCTGCTCGTCGGGGGTTTGGGAGAGTTTGCTGGCGGCATCGAGGCTCTTGGCCATTTCGGGGTAGTTGCGGCCTTTTTCCCAGACGGTGGCAATGGCGATGTGGATCTCGCGGTCTTCCTTGCCGTCGAGCATTTTCGTGAGTAGATCGGCGCCTTCAGGGGCTTTGCCGGTTTCCGACAGAAGAAGGGCCTTGATGCGGCGCATCATGCGGTCGTTGGGGTTCTTCTTGAGGAAGTCGTCGGCGAGGGCGTCAGCCTTGGGGTAATCCTTCGCCTGGCGCCAGGTTTCGACGATCTGGGCCTGAACCTTGGTGGTGGCCGAGGAATCGAGGTTCTGGATCTCTTCAAAGGTTTTGACGGCCTCAGCGAATTTTTCACTATTGCGCTGCATCACGGCGTAGCGCTCGAGGAGGTTGATGCGGACGTTCTTCTCGGTGGGCAGATAGCTGCGGCGGGCCGTTGAGTCGAGCATGTCCTTGAGGGTGGCGAGGGCTTGGGCGGATTTGCCTTCGGCCTCAAGGAGAACAACTTCATTGAAGCGGACATCGAGGTTGGTGGCGTCGAGGTCCTTGGCCTTCTTGACGAAGTCGCGGGCCTTGGCGAAGTTGCGCTTCTGCTGGTAGATCTGAGAAATGCGCAAAATGCTGCCGATGTCCTTGGGTTCGTCCTCGACGAGCTCTTCGTAGACGCGAACGGCCTCGTCGAGCTGGCCGCCGAGCAGGAGATTTTCGGCGAGCTGGCGTTTGATTTCGGGATTGCCGCCGCTTAGATCGAGGGCTTTCTGCCAAGCCTTGGCGGCGCTGCGGTAATCCTTCATCTGTTCATACATTTCGGCGAGTTGAGCCATGGCGCGGGGGTTGGGATTCTTGGCGCCGGCTTTTTCGAGCATGGCGGCGGCGCCGGCGACATCGCCGGATTCAGCCGCGGCCATGGCGAGGCCGGAGAGAGCGTCTTCGTTCCCGGGATCGAGCTCGAGCACTTTCTTGTAAGCTTTTTCGCTCCCGGCATTATCCTGGCCGACCTTGGCGAGGCGGCCGAGCATGACCCAGGATTCGATATCGGTGGGCTCGAGGTCGGTGATCCTCTGATACTGGTCGAGGGCTTTGCGCACCATGTCTTCGCGGATACGGTTGGCCTGGGGGTCGCCGATGAGGCGGGCGTAGATGCGGCCGAGGATGCGGCGGGCGCTGAGGTCGTTGGGGTCGGCCTTGAGGGCGGCCTCGGATTCAGTGACGGCGCGATTGCCGAGCCCGGCCTGGACGTAGAGGTCGCTGAGCTCGGTGCTCATGAAACCGGCCTTGGGGTCAGCCTTGATGGCGTTTTTGTAGAATTCGATGGCGGGGTTGAGATACTCGCTCTTGTTACCGGAAGAGGCGGCGAGATCGGCGAAGATGTGGGCCATCGAGTAATTGAAGTAAGCCGCGGCCTTGTCGGTCTTGGGCGATTGCGCGGCGGCAACCGCCTGCCGGGGGGCCGTCTGCTGAGCCGAGGCGGGGTTGAGGCACAATACCAATAGGCCCAAGCCGCAGGCACATCGAACTGACTTCTTCATTTGTTTTCGTCCTTCGTTGGAGGCAATCCCCGATTTGATTAACAGTATATCGCCGCTGGTGGTGATTGCCGGACCAACGGCGAGCGGAAAAAGCGCGCTGGCGCTGGCTTTGGGGGCACGATACGGCGGTGAAATCGTGAATTGCGATTCGCTGCAGATGTACCGGGGAATGGACATCGGCACAGCGAAGCCGGACGCGGCCGAGAGAGCGCTGCTGCCACACTGGCTATTTGACGTCCGTAATCCGGACGAGGTGTACACGGCCGGAGAATACAGCCGGCAGGGGCGCGCGATGCTGCGGGAAATCGCGGGGCGGGGCAGGTTGCCGATGGTGATCGGCGGGGCGGGCTTTTATCTGCGGGCGCTGCTCGAGGGATTATTCGACGGGCCGGCGCGCTCGGAGCCCGGGCGCGAGCGGCTGAGCCGGTGGGAGGGGTGGCGGGCGGGGACGCTGCACCGGGTGTTGGCGTGCTGGGACCGGGACAGCGCGGCGCGGATCCATGCCCGAGACGTGAATAAGCTGATCCGGGCGCTCGAGATCATGGTGCTCGAGCGGCAACCGCTACGGGAGGCGCACCGGCGCGAGCGGCGGCGGCTGGAGGGATTTCGCATTCTGAAGCTGGGGCTGAATCCGCCGCGGGAGGCGCTGCGGGAGCGGATCGGGTTGCGGGCGAGGCAGATGTTCGAGCGGGGATTGCTCGAGGAAGTGAAGGGCTTGGCGGCGGCGGGCTTTGGGCGGGAGGCAAAGGCGATGGAGGCGGTGGGGTACCGGCAGGCCTGGGCGTGTCTGGCTGGGGAGATGACGCGCGAGCAGGCGGTGGCCGAAACGGCCTTGCGGACGGCGCAATACGCCAAGAGGCAGATGACGTGGTTCCGGCGGGACACGGAGATGTTGTGGCTTGAGGGATTCGGCGACGAGCCGGGGGTGCGGGAGCAGGCCGGGCAGCGGCTGGAGGAATTTTTGCGCGCGGGACGGGCTAGCGAATCGTAAGCGTGCCGCCGTCGACGGGCAGGGCCGTGCCGGTGATAAAGCTGGCTTCGTCGCTGCACAGGAAGAGAGCGGCGTAGGCGATCTCCTCGGGCTGGGCCATGCGGCCGATGGGCTGGGCTTTGGACAATTTGTCGAACATTTCGGCTTCGCGGCCGGCGTAATTGCGGGCGATGAAGCCATCGACGAAGGGAGTGTGCACACGGCCGGGGAGGATGGCGTTGCAGCGGATGCGGTGATCGAGAAAGTCCTTGGCAACGGAGTAGGTCATGGCGAGGACAGCGCCCTTGCTGGCGCCATAAGCGAAGCGGTCGGCGATGGCCATGACGGAGAGACAACTGGCGAGATTGACAATGGCGCCACCGCGCTGGCCGTCGACCATGCGCCGCAGCACGGCACGGAGGCAATTGGCGGGGCCGAAGACGTTGACGCGCTGGACGCGCTCGAAATCCTCGGGCGTGGTGGTGAGGGCATTGCCCACGTGGGCGATGCCGGCGTTGTTGATGAGGATGTCGATTTGGCCGTGGCGGGCGTGGATGGCAGCGACGGCGGCTTCGACGGCGGCAGCATCGGCGACGTCGCAGGGGGTGAGCGTGGCGCCGGGCACCTCGCTGGTATCGCGGTCGAGAATTTCGACGGCGGCGCCTTCGCGCGAGAAGCGTTCGACGATGGCCCGGCCGATACCGGAAGCTCCGCCGGTGACGATGGCGACCTTGCCTTGCAGTTGTCCCATAGAGACTTGATTTTAACCGTTCACGAGGCGGATGAGGCGCTGGTCGCCGCCGAGGTGTTTGAGATGCAATTGGGGAGCGCCAGGAGGCCAGAGGCGGGGGAAGCGTTCGCCCCACTCGATCAGAACGAGGGCGCGGCTATCGATGAGGTCATCGAGGCCGAGGCTCAGGACTTCCTGCTCGGTATCGAGGCGATAAAGATCGACGTGATAGATGCGAACGGGCTCGCCGTATTCGTGAATGAGGGGGAAGGTGGGCGAGGTGACCTCGTCGGGGGTGGCGATGCCACGGCCGGCGGCGATTCCTTTGACGAGGGTGGTTTTGCCGGCGCCGAGATCGCCGGTGAGCAGGACGAGACCGCGCGCGGGCAGAAGCGCGGCGATTTGGCGGCCGGCGGCGATGGTTTCGGCTTCGTTTGCCGTGAGCCACTCAGCCGAGTTCACGCCAGGCCTCCGGGAGGTGATCGACGAGACGGGACGCAAGAACGGAGCGCTCGCGGTGGTGCGCGGCGGCGAGATCGCCGCAGCGGCCATGGAGATAGACGGCGGCCACGGCGGCAAGGGCGCCGGCGGCGGGGAATTGAGAAAGGAGGGCGGCGAGCATGCCGGTGAGGACGTCGCCAGTGCCGGCTTTGGCGAGGGCTGGGCCGCCGGTGGGGTTGATCCAGAGCGTGCCGCCGGGCAGCGCGATGAGAGTGCGCTGGCCTTTGAGGATCACCGTGGCGCCGGTGAGGGCGGAGAGATGGAGCGCATCCTCGACTCGGTCGCCGACGGGACGGCCGAGCAGGCGGACCATCTCGCCCGGATGGGGTGTAAGAAAGCGGGGTGCGCCACAGGCGGGTTTGTCGCTGAGCGGGGCGAGGGAATTCAAGGCATCGGCGTCGAGCACGAGCGGGGCGGGCAGATGGTGGTAGAGCTCCGTGACTAGAGCGGGGGCGAGGCCGAGACCGGGGCCGATGGCGACGACCCGATAGGGGGCGAGGGCGGCGGGGCTGCCGGGCCAGGGGCCGTACATGAGATCGGGCAGATGGGGCCGGAATTGCGCGTCGGGGGAATGGAGGGTGACGAGGCCCGCGCCGGCGGCCAGGGCGGCCGCGCCGGCCATCTGCAGGGCGCCAGGCTTGCCGGTGGCGCCGCCGAGAATCGCGACATGACCGAAGTCGCCTTTGTGCGCGGCGGGATCGCGCCGGACGGCGAAGGCGGCCAAGTCGGCGGACGTGGTCAGATTCCAGGAGGATGCATTGAGCACCGCCTCCGGGATGCCGATCGGGGCCAGGACCCATTCTCCGAGCGCGGGCGTGAGAGCGTGTTCGGGCTTTGGCGCGGCCAAGGTAACCGTGAGGTCGGCCTGGACGAGGCCGCCGCTGGGCAGATCGACGGCGACGCGGCGGGCCAGCGGCAAGCGATTGAGGTAGCCGATGGCTTCGCGGATCGGAGATTGGGGCGCGCCACGGGCGCCCGTGCCGAGCAGGGCGTCGATGGCGAGCGTGGTGGCGGCAAGATCGGGCGGCCACTGCATGGTGTAGACGATGCCGAGGGCCTCAAGCATTTTCAGTTGGGCGGCAGCCAGCGGCGAGAGGTCCTCGGGGGGGTAGGCGAGCAGGACATCGAGGCGGGCCGGCCGGTGGTGGAGGGCAAGGAGGCGGGCGAGGGCGAGGCCGTCGCCGCCGTTGTTGCCCTTGCCGCAGAAGATAGCGATGCGCTGGGAGTTGAGGGGGCTGTAGCGGGCCTCGAGAGCGCGGAGCACGCCGTGGGCGGCATTCTCCATGAGGACGATTTCGGGGATGCCGGCGGCAATGGCGGCGCGGTCGGCGGCGCGCATCTGTTCGTGGGTGAGGACTTTCATAGGCGGGACAGCAGCAGTTTTTCGAGCTTTTGCAGGGATTGGGACTGACCCATGACGATGAGGTAATCGCCATCCTCGATGATGGTGTCCGGGCCGGGGTTGAAAATCATTTCTCCGTGACCGCGGCGGATGGCGAGTACGCTGATGCCGAATTCCTTGCGCAGTTCCTTGAGGTCGGCCAGGGATTTGGCGGTTACGTGGGAATCCTGGTGCACACGGAATTGTTCGATGCCGAGGTCGACGGCGGGGTCGAGCATGGCGTAGTCGAGAAACTGCGTGACATGGGGGCGGATGAGGCTTTGGGCGAGGCGGGAGCCGGTGACGCCATACGGGGAAACGACCGAATCAGCGCCAGCGCGGCGGAGCTTGGAGGCGGCTTCGTCTTCGTTGGCGCGCGTGGCGACGGTGAGCTTGGGGTTGAGGGTTTTCGCCGAGAGAGTGAGAAAGAGGTTATCGGCGTCGCTGGCCAGGGCAGCGACGAGGCCGCGGGCGCGCTCGATGCGGACGCCGCGCAGAGTTTCGTCGCGGGTGGAATCGGCGAGGACGCCCAGCATGCCGGCCTTGATGACGCGGTCGATTTTATCTTCGTCCTTGTCAACGACGACGATGGGCGCCTTCGAGCGGAGCAGTTCCTGCGCGGCTCCGCGGCCGACGCGGCCGAAGCCGCAGATGATGTAGTGATCATGCAGTGATTCGATCATTCGCTTTCTCCGCTTTCGTTCAAAGTAGTGGTCGAGTTGGAGCTCGACGACGGTGGAAGTCATCAGGCCGATTCCGAGGAAGATGGCATTGACGCCGATCAGCAGCAGCACCATGTTGAAGGCGCGGCCGGCGGTCGACAGGGTTTTGACTTCGTAATAGCCGACGGTGGTCAGGGTGATGACGGTCATGTAGAGGGCGTCAAACCAGTGGTAGCCCTCGACGAGCACGAAGCCGGCCATGCCGAAGAGCAGCAGGGCGAGCATGAGGCCAAAGAACAGCAGCAGGCGGCGGCGGAAGTTGGTCATGGCGCTAGTGGCGGCGGGCGATGAGCAATGTCATATCATCCTGCAATTCCGGGGATCCCGTCCACTGATTGACGGCCTCCATGACGGCGTGGATGATGGCTTCGTCATTGAGGCGGGCGTTGCGCTTGACAACTTCGATGAGGCGGTCTTCACCGAACATTTCGCCGAATTCGTTTTGTGGTTCGGTGATGCCGTCCGTGTAGAGCAGCAGCAGGTCGTGGGGCTCGAGCAAAATGGAGCTTTCGCCGTATTGAGCAAAGGGGAAGGCGCCAACGACCATGCCATCGACGGCAAGCAGGGAGGCCTCTCCGCCGCGAATCAGGATCGGGGGCAAATGGCCGGCGTTGGTGTAGCGCAGGGTGGAGGAAGCTTCGTCGTAGATGCCGAGAAAGAAGGTGGAGAACTTCTCCGGGGCGGTGTTGTTGTAGAGGAGTTTGTTTAGTTCGGTGACAAGGTGCGAAACGTGCATCTGGCCGCTGAGGGACTGTATGTGGGAACGGAAGCTGGACTGCACGGTGGCCATCAGGAGCGCGGCGGAAATACCCTTGCCCGCAACATCGCCCATCGACAGGCAGAGCTGCGTGGGGGACAGGCGATGGAAGTCAAAGTAGTCGCCAGAGACCATGCGGGCGGGCTGGTAGTGAGCCGTGAGGGCGAGGGAGGCCGAGGCGGGCACGGACTTGGGGTAGAGCTGGCGCTGGACCTCGCGGGCGATTTCGAGCTCGGCGTTGAGGCGTTCGTTGTCCTTGGCGACCTTGAGCAGTTGCTCGAGGTTTTCGGTCATGCGGTTGAAGCTGGCGCCCAACTGCGCCAGCTGATCGTGGCCCTTGATCGGGATGCGGTGCGAGAAGTTGCCCTCCATGACGCGGTTGGTGCCCTCGTAGATATCGTGGACAGTGGCGGTGATGGTGCGGGTGAGGGTGACGCCGATGAGCAGGGCGGTGATTTCAAAGATGAGAAAGAGGACGCCGATGGCGATGAGCAGGAGGAGGATGATACTTTGATCCCAGTCCTGCTTGGAGGAAAACAGCAGTTTGAGAACGGCGAGGAATCGCGTCTCGACGAGCAGGATATCGTCGCGGGTGTGATCGGGCTCTTCCCAGACCGTAATGGGTACCATGCGAAAACCGGTGAGTTGGATGTCGGCCCGGTTGAGGGGAGCGGGAATGGCGGCGGGGGTGACTTCCTTGGCGGGCGCCTTGCGTTTGCGGAAGCGGACGCCGCGGCTTTCAGCTTCGGTTCGGGTGCCGAGGGAGACGGGACCGAGGCTGGGCATGAGCTGGGACAGAAAGTCATTGCTCAGCGGCGCCATGGCAATGACTTGGGCGCCGGCGGAGCGGAACTTCGCCCAGACGAAGTATTCGCCGCCTTTGAGCAGGATGCCGCCGCCATCGGCGAGGGAGGGTGGGGCGGGCGGGAGGGAAGCGTCGGCGGGGTAGAGGTAAGTTTCTTTGTAGTCGATGCGGATCTCGAAATCTGAGTGAGCGCGAGGCGAAACAGCTCCGGAGAGGTTAACCTCTTTCTGGTCGAGGCGGATTTCAAAGTTAGGAAGGCGTTCTTCAAAGAAGGCGCCGAGGCGATCGAGGGAGGCTTGGCGGCGCTCGGGCGGGACGCGGAGCACGCTTTGAGCGGCGCCGCGGAGCGTACCGACCTGGCGCTCGAGTTCGCTGTTGACGAGATAGATGGCCAGCTGTCCGGTGACGAAATAGCTGATGACGGCTCCGAGGGTGACGAGCAGGACGACGGGGACGAGGGCGATAAAGATATAAGCGACGATGAGACGGTTGCGCAGCCGCCAGACGAGGTGGCTGACCAGGCGCCGGCCCAGCCGCCAGATCGCCACCGGCGCGGCCGCGATCATGATGACGAGCGTCAGAGCGATGATGGGGTCGGGCAGGCGCAGCACCGCGGCCAGAAGCAGGAAGGAGAGTGAGGCCAGAAAGCAACGTTCCCACCAGCCAGCTCGGCTCAGGGTTTCGAGCAGGGTCAGTTTGCGGGGCGGTTGGAAAAGCGGCGTCACACGCGCGAACTGGCGATGGCCGGAGTCTTGACTTCGGCTTCGGGCAGTTCGACCTCCGGATTCAAGTATAGATTCGTGAGGCCGTCGCGGAGGATCTCAAAAGCGGTGTCGACCGTGTCGGCGTATTGAAAGAGCTTGAGATCATCCTCGCTGATCATGCCGGATTCGACCAGAGCGTCGAAGCTGAGGATCTTATTCCAGAACTCCGTGCCGTAAAGCAAGCAAACCATCTTCTTGTGGAGCTTGCGGGTCTGAGCGAGGGTGAGAATTTCGCTGAGTTCATCGAGAGTGCCGAAGCCTCCGGGAAAGACCACGAGGGCTTTGGCGAGGTAGGCGAACCAGAACTTACGCATGAAGAAGTAGTGGAATTCGAAGCTGAGGTCCCGGGTGATATAGGGGTTGGGGAACTGCTCCATGGGGAGGCCGATGTTAAGTCCGACGGAGAGCCCTCCGGCATCGTGAGCGCCGCGGTTGGCGGCTTCCATGATGCCGGGGCCGCCGCCGGTGCAGACAACGAACATGCGCTCGGTATTGGTGAGGCCCATGGACCACTCGGTCATGCGGCGGGCAAGCTCGCGGCACTCGTCATAGTAACGGCCCATGGTGTGGGTGGCGAACTTGGGATCCTCGGGCGAGGGGATGCGAGCCGAGCCGAAAAAAACGATCGTGTCGTGGATGTGGTGATGGCGGAACTCGCGCAGCGGGTCGAGATACTCCGAAAGGATGCGAACGCTGCGTCCTTCGGTGGAATGGAGAAATTCGGGCTTCTGATAGGCGAGTTGGTCACGCTTCATGATTAGTTTTTCCTTGTTCGAGGGCTTCGAGGCGGGTTTGCAGGTCGCGGAGGGTACGCACCATTTCGCCGAGCTTGGGAAAGGCCGTGACGGCGCGGCGCCACTCACGGAAATCGAAGGCCGGAGATCCGGAGACGATATGACCGGGCTCCACGTCATGGCCGACGCCACTCTGAGCATAGACAACGGCGTTGTCGTGGATCGTCAGATGGCCGGAGACGCCAACCTGGCCGGCGAGCAAAACACTTTTCTTGAGGATGGTGGAGCCGGCCAGGCCGACCTGGGAACACAAAATGTTGTCTTCGCCGACGACACAGGCATGGCCGACCTGAACGAGGGAATCGATCTTGGCGCCGCGCTGAACGCGGCTTTCCCCCATGGTGGCGCGGTCGATGTTCGACAGGCTCTGGATTTCCACATCATCCTCGATGACGGTGATGCCGGACTGCACGATCTTGTGATGGGACCCGTCGGCGCGCTTGGCGAAGCCGAAGCCGTCGCCGCCGATGACGCAATTGTTCTGGAGCGTGACGCGGTGACCGATGCGGCAGAACTCGCGGACGACCGAATGGGAGTGGGCGAGAAAGTCGTCGCCGATAATGGCCCCGGCATAGATGACGGCATGGGCGTGCAGGGTGGCGTTGCGGCCGATGACGGCATCGTCGCCGACATAGACAAAAGGCGCGATACGGGCGCCTTCGCCGATGGTGGCCGTGGGGGCGATAAAGGCGAGCGGAGAGATGCCGGCGGCAAGCGTCGGGGGCTGATAGAAAAATTCCAGGGCGCGGGCGAAGTCGAGATAGGGATTGGCCGAAACCAGGGTGGGCAAGTGTGGAGAGGGCTGAGCGGCAATGATCGCGGCGGCGCGGGAATCCTTTACCTTATGGGCGTACTTGGGATTGGCGAGAAAGGTGAGCTGTCCGGGGCCAGCTTGTTCCATGCCGCAAAGGGAATGGATGTCAGGGTCGGCCGAACCGGCCAGAGTGGCGGCGAGGCGGGCGGCAATCTCGGAAAGCAGCATACCTTTTCATTTTGCCTTGTCGCGGCAGAGATCCGAGCAATAATCGCCAGGAGAGTAGGTGCCGCAGACGGGGCACTTGCGCAGCGCGGCCTGAGACGGCGAAGGCGGCGGCTGGGGCGCCGCCGCCTTCGGGTTGAGAGTATCGGAGACTTCCCGGGAGATCATGCCAATCACGGCCCGCATGAAGGCGGCCACGATTGCGGCGATCAAAACCCCGATCAGCGCCCGGATCATGAAGGGAAGCTAATTCTTCTTCTTCTTGGGCGCCGCGGGAGCGGGGGCCGCCTTCTTGGCGTCGGGGTTGGTGTAGGTGGTCTGGACGGTACCACCCATCGTCTCGATCATGCCCTTGGCGCTGGCGGCAAAGGGGCCGTCGGGCTTGAGCGCGAGGTATTTTTCAAAAGAGGCCTGGGTGCCTTCGGGAAAGGTCATCTTACCGGTCTTGGTATCCACCTGGGCTTTACCGGTGAGATAGATGCCCATCTGGTAGTGGGCGTCCGCGTAATTGGGGTCGGCTTCGATCGCCTTGCGGAAGGCTTCGCCGGCAGGCTCATTCTGGCCGGCATTGACGAGCAGAGCGCCGAGATTGTAAAAGTAGCGCCCGGCACCGGCGGGATCGAGCTGGGCGGCCTTGTTCAGCGACTCCTGCGCTTCCGGAAACTTACCGGAGCGGGCCAGGGCGAGGCCGTAGTTGTTGTAATAAGCGGCGTCGTCACCCTTGAGCTCAATGGCCTTCTTGAAGGCGCCAAGAGACTTGTTGTTGATTTCTTCCTTTTCAGCGCCAGTCTTGGTCTTGGCGAGCTGGCCGTAGGCTTCCGCCAGTTGGCCGTAGATGACGTGCTGGTTGGCGTCGAGGGTGGCGGCTTTCTCGAAGGATTCGACGGCGCCCTGGAAGTTGTTCACTTTCATCGCTTCCATGCCGCCGTTGAAGGCGTCGTTGAGCTCCTTGTTCTTTTTCATGGCCTCGGCGCGTTCCTTGGCCTGCTTCTCGAGGGCGGCCTTCTGCTCGGGGCTCATGTCGCGGGCCATTTCCTGGGTGACTTGGCCGGTTTCCGCGGCTTTCTGCATGGCGGCTTGGCGGGCGGCCATTTGCGCGAGGTCGAAGTTGACCGGTACGGGGTCGCCGAGGCGCATGCGAACGCCCTTCACACTGTCGACAACTTTGCCGTCGACTTCGCAGGAAACATCATAGGTGCCGAGGGGGAGACCGGCGTGAAAGAACTCACCTTTCTTGTTGGTCTTGACCTTGTAATTGCCCTTGATGTCGGTGCGCGTGATGAGAATCAACGCCGCATCCTTGCCAACGGGTTTGCCGTCGGGGCCGATGACCTTGCCTTCCAAGGCGCCGGTCTGCGAAAAAGCGGGATTGGCCGCGAAGCCAAGGAACAGGGCGAGTACTGAGCTCCAGCCCAACAGGTTCCGTGCGAAAGTTTTCATGGGATTCACTCCTCAACGAGAATACTACAGCGGGATATTGCCGTGCTTCTTGCGCGGCAGGCTGTCCACCTTGTTTTCGAGCATGCGCAGGGCGCGGACTAGGCGAGGGCGCGTCTCCCGGGGCAGGATCACGTCGTCGATAAATCCACGTTCGGCCGCAACGAACGGATTGGCGAACTTTTCTTTGAATTCCTGTACCTTCTCCTCGCGCGTCTGCTGAGGGTAAGACGCGCGGGCGAGTTCATTGCGGTACACGATGTTTACCGCGCCCTCGGCCCCCATGACGGCGATTTCGGCGCTGGGGTAGGCAAGATTGATGTCGGTGCGGAGGTGCTTGGAGCCCATGACGCAGTAAGCGCCGCCATAGGCTTTGCGGGTGATGACGGTGACTTTGGGTACGGTAGCTTCGGCGTAGGCATACAGGAGTTTCGCGCCATGGCGGATGACGCCGCCGAATTCCTGGGCGAGACCGGGCAGAAAGCCGGGAACATCCTCAAAAGTCAGAATGGGGATATTGAAGGCGTCGCAGAAGCGCACGAAGCGGGCGGCCTTGACGCTCGAATCGATATCGAGGCAGCCGGCGAGTACGGCAGGTTGATTGGCGACTATCCCAACCGTCTGGCCGGCGAGGCGGCCGAGGCCGATGACGATGTTCCGGGCGAAGTGTTCGTGGATCTCGAGAAAGTCTCCGTCGTCGACCACGCGCGAGATGAGGTCCTTGATGTCGTAGGGCTGGCTGGAATCCTCGGGAACGAGGGAATCGAGAGCGGGGTCCATGCGGTCGATGGGGTCGTCGGTGGAGCGGCGGGGGGCCTCGTCGCGGTTGTTGGAGGGAAGGAATTCGAGCAGGCGGCGAATCTGGCGGAGGCAGCCGGCGTCGGAAGGCGCCAGGAAGTGCGCGACACCCGAGGTGGCGTTGTGAGTCATGCCGCCGCCGAGATCTTCCTTGGAGACCTCCTCGTGGGTGACAGTGCGGATTACGTCGGGCCCGGTGACGAACATGTGGGAGGTGCCGTCGACCATGAAGATGAAGTCGGTGAGGGCCGGGGAGTAAACCGCGCCGCCGGCGCAGGGCCCGAGTACGGCAGAGATCTGAGGCACGACCCCGGAGGCCAGCGTGTTGCGCAGGAAAATATCGGCATAGCCGGCCAGCGACATGACGCCTTCCTGGATACGAGCCCCGCCGGAATCATTGAGGCCAATCACGGGCGCGCCGTTCTTCATGGCCATGTCCATGATCTTGCAAATCTTCAGGGCGTTCGACTCCGACAGCGAGCCGCCGAGCACGGTGAAATCCTGGGCGAACACATAGACGAGGCGGCCATGGATGTAGCCAAAGCCGGTGACAAAGCCATCGCCGTCGAAAATCTGGTCCTGCATGCCGAAGTCGCGGCAGCGGTGACGCACGAAGGGATCGAGCTCCTCAAAGCTGCCCTCGTCGAGCAGGAAGTCGATGCGCTCGCGGGCCGTCATTCGGCCCTCGCGGCGCTGTTTTTCCAATCGCTCGGGGCCACCCCCAAGCCTCGCGTTGGCGCGGCGGCGCTCGAGCTCAGCGGCGGAATTCGAGGATTTCATCACGAACCAGTGTAATAGCCGGAGCGGACCTTGAGGTTGAGCTTGCCGAACTTCTTGCGGGCCTGCGCGGTGAGAGTGAGGCGGACACGGCGAAACTGATTGGCGGGAGCAGGCGGGGCATCGTAGGTAATGAGATAGCGCTGCCGCAGATTGCCGAGCAGCCGCGTGAAGGCCTCGTCGGCGCGGCCGGTGCGCAGTGTTTCTCCGCCCGTTTCCGCGGAGAGCTTGAAGACATCGGCCCAGCTGAAATCCGGATTGCGCTCGCTGGGATTCTTGTAGGGGCGCGGAGACTCGGCATTGCTGGTGACAATCGCGTTGAGGACGGTGTCGGCGGCGAAAAGCTTGCGCAGGACGAGTTCGTCGGGAACGCGGTAGTTGAGACTTTTGTTGTCGGTAAGAATGAAGATGGCGCGGTGGCCGGTCAGTTTCGGATTGGTGAGGAAGGCTTCCGCGGCATCGACAAGCGCGGCATTGATGGCCGTGCCGGCGGGCATCAGTCCCGGCCGCAGAGCTTGGTCAATGGCGTTAACGACACGGTCGAGGCGGGAGGAAAACGGCATCAGGTAATCGGTCTCCTTCGAGAAGACCATCACGCCGGTACGATCCTGCTGGCGGAGTTGCCCGAGCAGCGTACGGGCGTTCTGGCCAATCTGCGAAAGAAATGTTTTCATGCTGCCGGAGACATCGAGGAGCAGCAAAATATTGAGATCGGGGGTCTCCCGGTGAAAAGAAGTGATCCGGACGGGCTGGCCCTCGTCCTGAATCACAAGGTCTTCGGCGCGCAACTGGCCGAGCGGCCCCTGGCCGTTGGTGGCAAGCAGGTCGAGCCGCACCTGCGTGACCGAAGAGTGGAAGGTAGCCGCCGACTCTTGACCGGCCTGAAGAGCGATCAGACAAAATAAGAAAGCCAACAACCGCATGACTCACATTATCGCCGGGACGGCCGGACACATCGATCATGGCAAGACGAGCCTGGTGAAGGCGCTGACCGGCATCGATACGGACCGGCTGAAGGAAGAAAAACAGCGGGGCATCTCCATCGAGCTGGGCTTTGCGAATCTGACGGCGCCGGCCGGGGTGAAGCTGGCCTTTGTCGACGTGCCGGGCCACGAACGGTTTGTGCGGAACATGCTGGCCGGGGTAAGCGGCATCGACGTGGTGCTGTTTGTGATCGCCGCCGATGAGCTGATCAAGCCGCAGACACGGGAGCACTTTGAGATCTGCCGTCTGCTGGGGCTCAAGCGGGGGGTGATCGCGCTGACCAAGGCCGACCTGGTGGATGAGGAGTGGCTCGAGCTGGCGCGGCTCGAGGTGGAGGAGTTTGTGCGCGGCAGCTTTCTCGAGACGGCGCCGGTGATCGCGGTGAGCACGGTGAACGGAGCGGGGATGCCGGACTTGCTCGCGGCCCTGGTTGAGGCGGCCCGGGAGTACAAGGCGCCCGCGGCGGCGGGCTGGCCCCGCTTGCCGGTCGACCGGGCCTTTGTCATCAAAGGGCATGGGACGGTGGTGACCGGGACACTGCGGGGCGGCGCCATCGCCCTCGAGGATGAGCTCGAGCTTTATCCCCTGGGCCGGAAAGTGCGGGTGCGCGGACTCGAAGTGCATGGGACGGCAGTCAAACAGGCACGGCCGGGTCAGCGCGTGGCCTTGAATTTGACGGGCGTTGAGGCCGGGGAGATCGAGCGCGGCCAAGTGGTGAGCCTTCCAGCGCGGCCCCGCGCATCGCGCCTGCTCGACTGCGAGATCGAGTTGCTGCCAGAGGCGCGGGCGATTCGCGACCGTGCGCGCGTTCATTTTCACAGCGGTAGCGCCGAGGAGGTCGCCGAAGTGCGCGTGCTCGAGGACAGTCGGCGCATCGAACCTGGCGCAACGGCCATGGCGCGGCTGGTGCTCGAGCGGCCACTGCTGGTGTTGCCGGGCGACCGATTTATTCTGCGCAGCTTTTCTCCCGTCTCGACCGTGGGAGGCGGCACCGTCCTCGACTTGAACACCACCGGCCAGCGGATGCGGCGCAAGGGGGCGGCCGAGCGCCTGCGGCGCTGGCGCGGAATGCAGACCACCGAGAGAGTGGCGGCGCTGGCCGGGGAGGAGCCGCTCGGCGCCGCCTTGGCCGAGATCGAGGCGAGGCTGGGACAGGATCTGAAGACGCTACCGGAAGGAATCGAGCGCAGCGGCAACTGGCTGATCGCCCGCCAGGAATTAAAGCAGCTGGCGGCGGCTGTCGTGGACCGTCTCCGCCGCCACCATCAGGATAAGCCGCTCGAGACCGGCCTTAGCCGGGAAATGCTGCGCAGCCAGCTATTGGGCAGCGCCCCGGCGGGTGTCTTGGATCTCGTCCTGAAGCAGGCCCCAGCCGTCAAGTCCGAAGGCGAGTGGCTGCGTCTCGAAAGCCACCAGGTGCGACTGGCCGGAGCCGAAGACGAGGCAGCCAAACGCATCGAGAAGGCTTTTGCTGATGCGGGCCTCGCGGTTCCGGCCCTTGGCGAGGTGCTCGGGTCCTGCGGTATCGACGCCAATCGCGCCAGGACGGTCTTGGCCATTCTCCTGCGGGAGGGGAAACTCGTGCGGGTTGGCCCGGAACTCGTCTACCATGCGCGCGCCATCAGCGAACTGAAAGAACTGCTGCGGACTCGCAGGGGGACCCGCTTTGGCGTGGTGGAGTTCAAGGAATGGACTGGCGTATCACGAAAGTATGCAATCCCGCTACTCGAATACTTGGACCGGGAAAAGATGACGCGGCGGGAGGGGGAAGGGCGGCAAATTCTTTAGTTGTCATTAAAGCAAAGGGATCGGACGTCGATATGCCTGATGAAGTGGAAGAATTAGTCCCTAACCTGCCCGAAATGCCCATTTTGTTGTTATCGATACCAGGGGGCAGTGCAAGCACGACGCCCCAAGGGCTGTGGCGGGAAACGCTGCAGCGGGTAGCGGATGCGGTTTTCTCCACGCGTTCGATACAAGAAACAGCAGCGATTATCGAGGAGTGCGACAAACTGGGGACGCCGGTGGGATTGCTGGTGCTCGAGGGAATGAGTTGGACGAAGGAGTGCGGGGATTGGGTGCGGATGTTGCGAACTCGTTACGAACAATCTCCGGTGCGGATCATAGCCTGTTGTTGTGAGTGGACTGAGGAGGGGCAACTGGATTGCGTCGATGCGGGCGTGGACGCAAGTTTTCCGGCGCCGTGGAATTGGAGTCTGATCGAACTTAAGGCGCGCCGCTCACTTGAACAGGCAGGAAAAATCCTGGAATTGCAGACAGGGAAAAGATACGCCGAGCGATTATTGAAACAGCAGCAACAGGCAGCGGTGAATCAGGATCACTGGCGAATCGATCTGGTGCGGCGGCAAATCGACTTCAGCGAAAAATTCAAGGAACTAACCGGACTTGAGGCTGTGGATGTCGAGACCTCCCTTGAGGAGTGCATGGCGCTGATTCATCCGCTCGATCTGGCCCGCTTGGGCAAGGCAATGAGTGGAAGTGACTGGAAGGCGCTGCCGGAAGAGTTGAGTTTGGAATTCCGGCTCAGGAACCGCGATGGCGCTTGGCGCTGGTTGTTATTGCGGGGCCGTCTGGAGAAGGATGAATGGGGAGACGCGGTTAGCATCAGTGGATCTCATCAGGACATCACGGAGGCGAAAACAGTCGATGCGCTTACCGGTTTGGGGAACCGTGTTGGATTTGAGCAATGGATTGAGGATGAGTTTGAAGCGCAAAGTTTGAGCTTGGCCGTATTCCTGGTGTGTATTGACCGTCTGGCGCTGTTGCGTGATTCTCTCGGCAACGGCGTGGGTGATCAACTGCTCCGGCTGACAGGAGAGCGGCTGGTGGAAGTTCTCAATACCGGCGGAAGAAACGAAGGCTCCTGCGTGGTGGCGCGGATCAGCGAAGAGGAATTCGCGGTCGCCCTACCGGGCATCGAAAGTGAAGAGAATGCGCTCAAGATCGCCGAAAGCATGCGCTACGCGCTGGCCCGGGGAATTTGGCTGCAGGGTACTGAGTTCTATCTGTCATCGAGTGTTGGCTATGCATTGCAGGAAGACCGCCGGAAAGGTGAAGACATCTGGCGGGACGCCGAGATGGCTCTGCATGAAGCAAAATCCCTGGGTGGGAACCGGACTGTCCTGTTTGACCGGGAGATGCGGCAAAACGTCCGGGAGCGGCTCGAAATGGAAAGCGAGCTCAAGCGGGCCGTCGAGCAATGGGAGTTCGAGGTCTACTATCAACCGAAGGTGTTACTGAGCAATGACCGTATAGTGGGTTTTGAGGCATTGTTGCGATGGCGGCATCCGGTACGAGGGCTGATTTCCCCGACACACTTCATTCCGCTGGCGGAGGAGACCGGCTTGATTGTGCCGATCGGCATGAGAACACTTGAGGAAGCTTGCCGAACCGTGCGGGGCTGGCAGAGGGAATTTCCGCAAACTCCCCCACTGGAGATCAGCGTGAACCTGAGCGTGAGGCAATTTCAGGACCGCCATCTGATTGAAGAGGTGGAGAGGGTTCTCGCGGAAACAGGCTTGGCCGCGAGCAGCCTGCACTTTGAAGTCACCGAGAGCGTACTGGTCCAGGACCCCGAGCAAGCCCTCGACATCGTCAAGGAATTGCGCCGGATGGGTGCTGGTTTGAAAATTGACGACTTCGGCACCGGCTACTCATCCTTAAGCTACCTGCACAAGTTGCCATTCAACACTCTAAAAATCGACCGGTCGTTCGTCAGCACGATGATGGAGGACCGCGCGGCGTTTGAGATTGTGCGCGCCATCATTTTGCTCGCCGGCAGCCTCGGGCTACACGTGGTGGCCGAGGGCGTGGAGACGCGCAAGCAGGCTGAGAACTTGGCGGGTTTGGGTTGCCAGTATGGTCAAGGCTATCTGTATTCCCCACCCATGCCGGCCGCGACGGCGCGAAAGATGCTGGAAGCACAGGCACGGCAGGATCAGAAAGTCGCCTGCTGAGAGAGAGCCCCGCCGCCTGGCAGCCTGTGCTAAGCTCCCGGGCGGGGTATTGATGTCAGCCAGAGCGAATGAGGCGATGAGGCCGCTCCCATGAAGGCCCAAAGATGAGGCAGCTTTGGCTCGCGCTGCTCCTGGCGCCGGCCCTGGGCGATGTCAGCGCGAACAGCGGCATCACGGCGCGCCTCGAAGCAGATATACGAGGTGGAAAACGGCTGATCGAGACCATGGTGGGCGGCGTCGCCTTGCTCGACTATGACCGGGACGGCCGGCTGGATTTGTTTCTGGTTAACGGGGCAGCGCAGCCCGAGCTCAAGAAAACCAACCCGCGCTACTGGAACCGTCTGTACCGCAACCTCGGCGGCATGCGCTTTGAAGACCGTACCGAAGAGGCGGGCGTGGCGGGAACGGGTTATGACATCGGGGCGGCGGTGGGGGATTTCGACAATGACGGACGCGTCGATCTGTTTGTCGCCGGAGTCGGCGGCAATACGCTTTACCACAACCGCGGCGAAGGGAAGTTTGAAGATGTGACCGCCAGAGCCGGACTGGTGCGCAAGAAGGCGGAGTGGGCCGTGGGGGCCGGCTGGTTTGACATGGACAACGACGGCGATCTCGATTTGTTCGTGGTGAACTACGTCGATTGGGACCCAGCCCGGGAGCCGGCCTGCGGCGGCGCGGTGCGCACGTATTGCCACCCCAGGGAATACGGGCCCGTGGCGAATCGTTTGTACCGCAACGATGGGGCGGGGCGCTTCGCCGACGTGTCGGCGGAAAGCGGCATCGGTGCTTATCCCGGCAAGGGCATGGGGCTGGCGTTTGGTGACGTGGAGGGAGACGGCTTGCCCGATGTATTCGTAACCAACGATACGGAGGCCAACTTTCTGTTCCGCAACCGCGGGGGGGGGCGCTTTGAAGAGATCGCCGGGCCGGCGGGGGTGGCGTTTAACGATGATGGGCGGGCCTTGTCGGCCATGGGCGCGGACTTTCGTGATCTGAATAACGACGGGCAGGAAGATCTGTTTCTCACGGCGCTCACCAACGAAACCTTTCCGCTGTTTTTTAATCAGGGGGGGAAGCAATTTCTCGACCGGACTTACGCGAGCCGGGTCGGGCGGGCGACGCTCGCCTCGAGTGGCTGGAGCGCGGGGATTTACGACTTCGATAACGACGGCTGGAAGGACCTGTTCGCCGCGTGCTCGGATGTGCAGGACAACACCGAGCAGTACTCGAACCGGGCCTCGCGGCAGCCGAACCTGCTGCTGCGCAATCAGGGCAATGGGATGTTCGCGGCGGCAACGGTGGGTGCGCCCGGGCGGCACCGCGGGGCGGCGTTTGGCGACCTGGACGGCGACGGGCAAGTCGACGCCGTGGTGAGCCGCATCGGAGATACGCCGCTTGTTTTGCGCAACACGCTCGGCGCGGGGCGGCACTGGCTGGGCCTGCGCCTGCGCGGTACGCGGAGCAACCGCAGCGCGATCGGGGCGCGCGTCGAGTTGATGACAGCGCGGGGCTCAAGGCAGATCAACCGCGTGACCAGCGCCGTGGGTTATGCGAGCGCCAGTTCGCTCGATGTGCATTTTGGCCTGGGGGCGGAACAGCAAGTGAAGTCGCTCGTGGTGCGCTGGCCGGGAGGCAAGGAGCAGAAGATCGAGGCCGGCCGGGTGGACCGTTATCTCGAAATCGGTGAGCCCTGAGTTGCCCGGCGCGCGTGGGCGGCGGCCAGCTCGGGCTCATTGAGGCGATAGTAGACGCGGCTCAACAGGCCGTGGGCTTCCGTATGGTCGGGGGCGAGCGAGACGGCGTTCTTGAGCGATTCGGCAGCCTCGGCCCAGTGCTGGGCTTGAGCCTGGGCGCGGCCCGTCTGGTAGTGGTAGCTGGCCAGAGGCTGGTAGGCGGCGGGAGCCGAGCGCAGCAACGAGAGCGCCTCGGCTGCGCGGCCCTGGCGATAGAGGAAGGAGGCCAAGGCCAGCAGGGGATCGGGTTCGCTCACAGGGGTGGGATCGGATTGACGCTCGGCAAGAGCGCGCTTGAGCGCTGGCTCGGCTTCGGTGCGGCCGAGGGCGTCGAGGGCCTGGCCGCGGGCGGTGAGCAGTTGCCAGGATTTACTGGCCGCGGGGGCGGCCAGAGCGGCCAGGGAATCCTCGAAACGATCAAGCGCATAGAGGGCGCGCGCATAGTAGTAACAGGCGTCGGGCTCGTTGCGGTTCATGCGGCAACTGGTCTCGAGCGGATTCAGCGCGGCGCGGTAATCTCCGCGGGCGGCCGCGATGAGACCGGCGAGTTTCGAGCAGAAGGAGTTCCGCGCGGGTGCCGGGCCGAGCAGCGCCAGCGCCGCCTCGTGATCGCCACGGCGAAAGGCATCGGCCGCGGCGGGGCAGGCATCGGCCGGCGCGAGCATCAGCGCGAGGACTAAAAGCGCCATCGCACACCGGCCCAAGCCCCGCGCGGGGCGCCCGGAGCAAAAAACGTAGCGCCCTGGAGCGGAAACTGGCCACTGAGGGAGCCAAAGGGACGCGCGATGAAATTGCCCGCGGCCGTGAAGCCGCTGTGCGCCAGTTGCGCGCTCGAGTAGTAGCGGCGGTCGAGCAGGTTATTGACCGTGGCGAAAAGTTGGATGCGCGAGGTGAGCGCGAAGCGGGCGCCGGAATTGAGCACGGCATAGGCGGGCGTGGAGCCGGCGCCGAGATAGAAGCGGCCGTCGGGGGCGTGGAGATTGTTCTCATTGCCGCGAGCGAATTGCGAGGAAATGCCGGTGGCGCCGAGGTCGAGGCTCAGCCGGCGCGTCAGTTGGACGTCCACAAAGGCTTTCGCAATGTGACGGGGGATGAGCGGGATGCGGGCGCCAGGGTTGATTTCGATCGTTCCTTCCAGGCCCGCGCCTTCTTCGTTGGTGGAATTACCCGTGCCGTTTACTTCCTCGGGAGACTCAAAAGTAGCGGCGAGCAGGTTGTAATTGGCACCCGTGTAAACGCGGCCAAGGCGGGCATCGAAGCTGGCCTCGAAGCCTTGGCGGCGCGTGAGGCCGAAGTTGCGGAAGTAGCCAAAACCGGTTTGTTCACTGGCGACAAAGAGGATGTCGTTGCGATTGTCGGCGCGAAAGAAGCCGGCGCTCCACTGGTAGCGGCCTTCGTAGTTGCCGCGCAGACCGGCCTCGACGCCGCGGGAGATGACCTGCCGCAGCGGCGGATCGCCGGCCATGGAATTGGGCAGCCGGCAGGGGGATTCCGGATCGGCGCAGCCGAGTTCGATGGCGGTGGGGGCGCGGCTGCCTTCGGTGTAGTTGGCATAAGCACTCAGTCCGCCGCGCAGGCCCCAGGTGAGGCCGAAGGCGGGGTTGAAGCGCTGAAAGAGATGGTTGCCGTCAAGCGAGCCGCGGCCGCCGCCGGGCAGGATGCGGTCGCGATTGTCGATGCGGGTGCGGTTGTAGCGGCCGCTCACTGTCAGGTGCAGACGGGAGTTGAGACTGATGGTGTCAGTGGCAAAGAGACTGGCTGTGTAGATGCGGCTTGCCAGGTCGACGCGTGTATCGAATGGTTCGCCGTCGACTTCGCCGCCCGTGACACCGTCGGCGAAGGCGCCGAGCGGAGTCACGCTCCGGTCGGGGTTGAGGTAGCCAAGCTCGGTCGATTGGCGGAAGTCGACCCGGTTGCCATCCCAAGCCCCGCCGAGGGTGAACTGATTGCGCAGCGAGGCGAGGCGGCCGGAGCGGCTCAGTTGGGCGGCAAGGCCATAGTTGTCCTGCGCGGTGAAGCCGCGGTTGAGCAGGCCGTTGCATTTCTCGGACGGTTCGTCGCGCTGGAGAACCTGCGCGATGCAGCGCCAGAAGGGGAAGGGGGTGTTGGCGGCGTTCGAGGTGAGAGGGAAGCCGGAGAAGCCGGCGGCGCGCAGTGCGGCGGCATCGGAGTTGGAAAGGTTGTAGAGCTGCTGGTCGAGGGATTCTTCGTTGATGTCGCCGTTGAGCGTGCTGGTGGTGATGTGGCGGAAGTAGACATTGCCGGAGAGCTGCCATTGGGAAGTGAGGGCGTGGCGGAGGCGGAGGTTGAAAAAGGGGCTGCGGTTGTTGGTGATGTCGGGCTTGGTGTAGACGCTGCGCCAGTCGGCGGCGAGCAGGCGATGGTCCTGGAGGCCGTTGCCGGCCAGGGAGTTATTGGCCAGCGTCGTGGAGAGATGGACAGAACTGCGCCGGCCCTGCCATCCCGTGCGTGCGAAGATCTGCCGGACATTGGAGGGGGAGGCGTCGCGCCAGCCATCTTCAAAGAACAGGTTGGCCGACAGCAGCCAGTCAAAACCCTTCTCTGAATAGCCGGCCGTTTCGGCATAGCCATTGCGGCGGCCGAAGCTGCCGCCGGAGAACTCCAGCAGGGACCCGGGGTGGCGGCGCCCATCGCGCGTCTCGATCGCCAGCGCACCGCCGAGCGTGTTGAGGCCGAAGAGCGGGTTGGGGCCGGGCACCAGCGACATTTCCGCGATCGCCGTCCGCGGAATGAGATCCCAGGAGAGGATGTCGCCAAAGGGCTGGTTGAGGCGAACCCCATCCATGTAAACCGACAGGCCCTGCGGCGTCCCGAGCAGCGGTGAGGCGGTGTAGCCGCGAAAGTTCAGGTCCACCTGGTAGGGGTTGCCCTGGATTTCATTGAGGTGAACGGAACCGAGGCGGCGATTGAGAAAATCGGGCAGGTTGAGCGCACTGCTATTCTCGATGTCCTGGGCGGTGGCAGTGCGGAGGGGTATGGGTACTTCTTCGAGGGAGCGCTCGACGCCCGGCAGCGGAGCGGTGCTCGTGACATCGATCCGGAACCCGGCCGGGCGGATGCTCAGGGTGAGATCGAGCGCAAGGTCCTGCGTGAGATCGAGGTCACGGGCCTCGGCCGCAAAGCCCGATGCGGTGACTTCGAGCCGGTAGCGGCCGGGGGTGAGCGAGGAGAGGGTGCGGGGCAAAATGAAGGTTTGGCGATAGCCTGTGCGGACTTCGATCAGCGTGGCGGTGGCGGCAAGCCGGGCGCCGGCGGGATCCTTGGCGTTGAGCTTGAGATCGGAGGCAAGTGCACTCGCGCCCCAGAACAGCGAAAGCAGCGCCCAGGAAAACTTCATATATTTTCATAATAAAAGAGGAAGAGATGAAGTACGCAATCTTGCTGGCACTGGTGCTCGTCGGCTGCGGCCGCGCCGTGCCCGAGCGCAAGAGGGTGACCGTGACAGGGGCCTTGGGCCTGCCACCGCTCGAGATGCCGGAAGCCGGAGCAGCGGAGGTGGCGCTCGGCAAGCGTTTGTTTTTCGACCCGAAACTGTCCGCGGACGGCCGCGTGGCCTGCGCGAGTTGTCATGACCCCCGGCATGGTTTCGCCGACCCCAAGCCAGTGTCGGAGGGCGTGGGGGGCCGCCGCGGCAGGCGCAACGCACCCACGGTGTTGAATGCCGCTTACTGGCGCACGCAGTTCTGGGACGGGCGCGCGCCGAGCCTTGAGCAGCAGGCGCGGGGGCCGATCACCAATGAACTGGAAATGGCGCATGAGCCGGCGAAACTCATGGCAAAGTTGAAGGCCGATGGTGAGTATGTCCAAGCCTTTGGCGGCCGCGAGATCACGATGGAGGCACTCGTCGAGGCGATCGCGGCTTATGAGCGCACGCTGTTGAGCGGGAACTCGGCGGCCGACCGCTATCTGTATGGCGGGGACAAGACGGCCCTCAGCGAGGAGGCCATCCTGGGCTTGAAAGTTTTTCGGCAGCATTGCGTCAGCTGCCATATGATTGGGCGGGAGCATGGCTTGTTTACCGATCATGAGTTTCATAACATCGGCATCGGCGTGAATGCCGTGGGGGAGCTGACGGACCTGGGACAGAGCAAGGGCCGGTTCCGCACACCATCGCTGCGCAACGTTGCGCGGACGGCGCCGTACATGCACGACGGCAGCCTCAAGACGCTCCGGCAGGTGGTGGATTATTACGTCGGCGGCGGAAACTCGAACCCGCATCTCGATGCCCGCATCCGCCCGCTCGCGCTGAGCGGCGCCGAGCGCGCCGGGCTCGTGGCCTTTCTTGAGTCGCTCAACGGGGAGATGCCGCAATGAGGACGACTCCCATTGTGTTGCTGGCCTTGCTCGTGGGCTGCGCCCCGCCCAAGGGACCCGACTTCTTTGTGGTGGACCCGGCCACGGCAGGCGAAATCCGCGGCGACGTAGTGTTTTCCGGCCCGGCCGATGCGGCCGTTGCCGTCGACATGGAACAAGACCCGGGCTGCCAGAAGTTGTACGGCAAAGACCCGAAGCGGGAACAGTTGATCGTGACCGGCGAGGGGGGCGGGCTGGGCAATGTGTTCGTTTATGTGAAGCAGGGCCTCGAGGGCAAGAAGTTTGCGGTACCGACGAATTCGGCGCGCATCGAGCAGAAGGGCTGCTGGTTTGAGCCGCGCGTGGTGGGCATGCAGGCGGGGCAGACCGTGGAGGTGATCAACGCCGATCCGGTCACGCACAACATCCACCCCGAGCCGCGGCTCAACCGGGAATGGAATCAAAGCCAGGCGCCCGAGGATGGGCCGCTGAAGCGGAAGTTTTCCCTGCCGGAGGTGATGATCCGCGTCAAGTGCAATGTGCACCGCTGGATGCGCGCCTGGGTGGGCGTGCTTGAGCATCCTTATTTCGCGGTGACGGGTAAGGACGGCAAGTTTGTGCTGAAGAACCTGCCACCAGGGGATTACACGCTCGTCGCCTGGCACGAGAAACTGGGCGAGCGCGAGGCGGCGGTGAAGGTTGGGCCGCGCGGTACGGTGGATCAACGCTTCGAGATGAAATAATGGCCGCATGTGGAAAACGATCGTTCCGCTGGCTGCTTTGATGATGGTGGGTTGTGGGAGCGCGCCAAAGCCCGGCGGCTATCGGGTCTATGTGACGAATGAGGCGAGTGGCGATCTGACGGTCATCGACTCGGAGAAGATGGAAGCCGTGGCGCGGATTCCGCTGGGTAAGCGCCCGCGCGGCATTCATGCGAGCCCGGACGGCAAGACGATCTACGTCGCCCTCAGCGGCTCGCCAATCGCCGGACCGGGTGTCGATGAGAGCACGCTGCCGCCCCCGGACAAGAGCGCCGATGGCATTGGCGTCTTCGATGTGGCCAGCCAGAAGCTATTGCGCGTGATCCATAGCGGATCAGACCCGGAGGAGTTCGACCTCAGCCGCGACGGCAAGCTGATTTATGTATCAAATGAGGATGTCGGCGGGGCGTCGATCCTCGATCTGGCGACGGAAAAAATCCTCAAGGAATTTAAAACCGGTGAGGAGCCCGAGGGCGTGACCGTGAGCCCGGATGGGAAGCTGGTGCTCGTGACAAGCGAGGACGCGGGCACCGTGGCGGTGGTCGATACGGCCCGCAATGAGTTGGTCGACAACATCAAGGTAGGGCGGCGGCCGCGGTCGATCGCCTTCCTGCCCGACAGCAATCTGGCGTGGGTGAATGCGGAAAACGACGGTACGGTGGTGCTGCTCGATGTGGCGAAGAAGGCGGCGGCGAAGACCGTTACTTTGGGCGAGGCGGGGGTCGTCAAACCGATGAAGGTGTTGCTGTCGCCGGACTCGAAGACCTTGTTCGTCAGTACCGGGCGCGGCAAGAAGGTCTTCTTCCTCGACGCGGCGACGGGGGCGACGCTCGGAGAAGTGGAGGCGGGACGGCGGCCCTGGGGTCTTGGCTTGTCCCCGGACGGCAAGACCTTATTCACGGCGAACGGCCCGGGCAACGATATTGCGGTCATTGACGTAGCTACGAAAAGCGTGGTGAAGCGGATTGCCTCGGAGGGCTCACCCTGGGGCGTGCTGACGCTGAAGCAGTAACATGGAGCCATGATTGAAATCCGCGGCCTGAGCCGTAGCTTTCAAGACCCGAAGCGGGGTGAAGTGAAGGCCGTCGATGCGGTGAGCTTCACGGTGGAACGCGGGGAGGTTTTCGGGTTGCTGGGGCCCAACGGGGCCGGCAAGTCGACAACGCTGCGTATGTTAGCGACCCTGCTGAAGCCAACAGCGGGCTCGGCGAGAATCGGCGGCTGCGATCTTGCGAGCGATCCGGCCGGGGTGCGGCGGCAGATCGGCTTCCTGACCGGCGACATGGGCTTGTATGCGAGGATCACGCCGCGGGAAACGCTCACATTCTTTGCCCGCCTGGCGGGAGTGGAAGAGGGGCTGATCCGCGGGCGGGTAAGTGGGCTGATTGAGAAGCTCGATATGGGGGACTTCGCCGACACCCGCGCCGACAAGCTTTCGAGCGGCATGAAACAGAAGACGATGATCGCCCGCACACTCGTGCATGATCCGCCGGTGTTGATACTCGACGAGCCGACGGCGACTCTTGATCTGCCAACGGCGCGGATCATCGAAACCAGCATTGTCGAGGCCCGGCGGGCGGGCAAGTGTATCCTCTATTCGACGCACATCATGGAAGAGGCCGAGTATCTTTGCGACCGCATCGCCGTGATCCACCGTGGGCAATTGAAGGTCTCGGGCACGATGGAGGACCTGCGCGCCCGCACCGGCAAGCAGCGTCTGCGGGAAGTCTTTCTGGATCTGCTTGAGATCGG
>JAINDK010000058.1 GCA_019931185.1 Bryobacter sp. CoA8 C33 | reverse complement strand
TGCGCCCGGTGGCCCAGGCCGCCAACGTCGCTTTTTCATCGGTGGTCAGTTCAACTTGGGGCGCAACTCGCATCGGGAATCCGGCTCCTCGATTATAAAGATGCGCCAATCCTGATTGTGGTCGCTATTTATGAAGCACTATACTAGTCGGCGCTGGCGATTCGCGGAAAATCATTTCTGTTCAGGGGATTGCGATAACTTAGGGTTAGATGCTGTTTTCCGCTGGTGTCCTCCTCGCCTTGGGCTTTGCGCAGGAGCAAACCGAAAAACCGCCGCCGGTTCGCACTTCCTTGACCGTCCTTGAACGCATCGAGCAGGAAACCCCGGCCGCGATCACCACTCTCGACAAGCTTGATGTCGCCAAGGCGCCCGGCGTCAATCTTGACGACCGGCTCCGTCTCGTGCCGGGATTCTCCCTGTTTCGCCGCAATTCCAGTCTCGCCGCCAACCCCACCACCCAGGGAGTCAGCCTGCGCGGTCTCGGCTCGAGCGGCGCCAGCCGCACACTCGTCATTTGGGACGGGATTCCGCTCAATGATCCTTTCGGCGGCTGGATCTATTGGACGCGAGTCCCCGCCGAGGAAGTCGACCGCGCCGAGATAACCCGCGGGGCCACCACCAGCCTCTTCGGCGACCGAACCATGAGCGGAAGCGTGGCCCTGTTCACCCGCCCGGCCGAACCCCGCCGCCTCAGCCTCGGGCTCGAGGGCGGCAATCTGGGGACGCTGCAGCCTTCGGCCGGATTCAGCCACCTCTTCAAACGCCTCGCCGTTAGCACCTTTTTTCGTGCTTTTGACACCGACGGCTACCTCATCGTTCCAGCCAATCGCGCCGGACGCATCGACACACCCGCCGCGGTCCGCTTCGCCTCCGGCGCCATTAAGCTCGATTATCTCGCCCCGCGGGACCGGCTGAGCCTCAAGCTTGACATCCTCGCCGAAGAGCGAGCCAACGGCACCCCGCTTCAGACCAACTCCACCAGCCTCGGCGCGCTCAGCGCCAATTACTCGCGTGACTTCGGCCTCGCCAGCCTCGGCGCCATCCTCTACCACCAGCGCCAGCAATACCATCAGTCCTTTTCCGCTCTTGCCGCCGACCGCAACTCTGAACGCCTCACCAGTTTCCAAAGTGTTCCCTCCGAAGCCACTGGCTACGGACTGTTTTGGAAACGCCGCCCCTCCCGCTTTAATTTCACTGCCGGCAACGACCTGCAATACGTCAATGGAGCCAGCCGCGAAACCGTCATCCCCACCGGTTTGCGCATCGGCGCTGGCGACCAGCGCCAAACCGGTCTGTTCGGACAAGGCGATGCCCGCTTCGGCCGACTGCAATTGTTTTACGGATCGCGCGGACAGTTTTCCGGCAGGGCAGGGAACTTCTACCAACCCTCCGGCGGGCTCGCCCTCGAGCTCGGGGCCATCCGCTACCGGGCCAGCGCCTATCGCAGCTTCCGCGCTCCCACTCTCAATGAGTTGTTTCGCGAGTTCCGCGCTGGCAATGCCGTCACCCAAGCCAACCCCGATCTCCGGCCGGAAAAACTCTGGGCCGTCGAGTCCGGCCTGGACTACCGCGGAGAACTCTTTGAAGCCCGGATTGGCGGCTTCTACAAGGAAGTGGCCAATCTGATTGCAAATGTCACCCTGTCGCAAACTCCGGCTCAAATTGTCCGGCAGCGCCGCAACGCCGCGTCGGCTACCGTCCGCGGCATCGAAATCGAATTTCAAAAACGCTACAAACAGTTCCGCTTCGAGTCCTCCTACCTCATGGCCGACTCCCGCTTCGTTACCGGCGAGCGCCTCCCCCAGGTTCCCCGCCATCAGGGCAGCGCTCAACTTACCTGGTACGGACGAAAGACCCTCCTCACCGCTAGCATGCGCGCTTCCGGCCTCCAGTTCGAGGATGACCGCAACTCCCTGCTGCTGCCCGGCTTCGCTCTCTTTCAGATCACCGCCCGCCAAACGCTCCACAAGGGCTTGGTGGCGACTCTCGCCGTCGAAAACCTGGCGAACCGGGAGATCCTGACCGGCTTTACTCCCTTTCCCCAAACCGGAGCTCTCCGCCTCTTCCGCATCGGTTTGCGCTGGATGGGAGGAATTTAGTCAAGCTGTAGTAACGTGTACACTCACGGCAGCGCCTAGTTCTATGATTCTGGATCCACAGCTCGTCGCGCGCGCCCAAGCCGGCGACGAGGCGGCTTTTAACCAGCTCGTGGGTCTCAGTCGCAAACGAGTCCTGTCGATCGTCTCCCGGCTGATCGGCAAACCAGAGGATGTTGAGGATGTAGCCCAGGATGTGTTTCTTCGCCTCTTCTACTCACTCAACCAACTGTCGAACGCTGAGTTGTTCGACCGCTGGCTTTACCGCCTGACGGTGAACGCGGCTTACGACTACATGCGCAAGGCCCGGCGACGCAAGGAAAGCCGCATGGCCGACCTCAGCGAGGCTCAAATGATGATGGCCGATGCCTTGGCCGGCGAGCGCCAAGGCAAGACCGATGAGCGCCAATCATCACTGCGCGATTTTGTACACTGGCTCTTAAGCGGGGTCAATGAGGAGGATCGGATCCTTTTGCTTCTGAAAGAAGTCGAGGGTCTTTCGATCAGGGAACTTGAGGAAATCTACGGAGCCAACGAAAGCGCCTTGAAAGTCAGACTGTTTCGGGCCCGCCAACGCGTATTGAAGGCTTTTGAGAAGTCGAAAGAGAAGAATGATTAGAATGTCGAACCACGATTCGCAACTGGATGAAGTCTTCGCCGCCTACCGCGCCGCATGCCCGGAGGTGGAGCCGGGCAGGAGTTTTATGCCTGGGTTGTGGGCGCGTATCGAGGCCCGCCGAAGAGCGGAAGCAGTTTTCTACCGTTGGGCGAACTCATTTGCCGGGGCCGCCGCGGCGGTCGTCCTCCTGTTGGGTCTCTTGCTCTATCAACAACCTCAGCCGCTTCCGCAGCGCGCCTATATTGAAAAGCTGACTGATGAGATCAGCGAAGACCACTTCCTCGAAGCCGCCTATCTCGCGCAGGCATCTTCCAACAAGGGCCGTTAATGCAATTCTCCCGTCTCCGCATCCTTGTCTATATGGGTTTGATTTTCTCTGCTGGCATCGCCGCTGGTGTCATGGCCGAACGGCTCTCTTCCACCGAGACCGTCAGCGCCAAGGCTACCCCCTCCCGCAGCAATGATGACTGGCGCCAGCGCTATCTCGAAAGCATGCGCACCCGTCTCCGCATGGACGAGGCGCAAATGAAACAACTCAATGAAACGCTTGACGAAACGCGTGTTGAGTATCGTTTGCTGCGGCAGATCTATCGCCCGCAAATGGAAAAAATCCATCAAGATCAGGTCGCGAAAATCCTCAGGTTTCTTCGTCCGGAGCAGGTTGCGGAGTTTCAAAAACTCGAGCGTGAGCGGGAGGAAAAGATGAAGGCGAGGGAAAACGGGCCCGGTATTTGAGGGACTCTCAGTTAATCGGCACTTCTTTCGGTCCCCCGGGCAAGCCATAAATCAGGACTGTCTTTCTCGTTGGAGCGGCGGGCTTTGCAATAACGGCTGCCGCCCTTTCCGCTTCAGCCTTGACGCTTGCTTGTTGCTTTGGTTCCCGGGAGTTCATTACCAGCGGTGGCTGCATTCCTGTCCATGACTTGACAAGCCTCGTCACATCCTGCTGTTCCATGGTGATCAATAGTTTCACCAGGTTGCTGTTGGAGTTCACCTCAAACATCTTGTCCCAATCGATTTTGGGTTGACCGTCGGGGGTGGGGGACATTTTCGCCAGTACAAGCGCTCCCTTGGCGAGATCCACGATTTCTGCAGCCGCTTTAGCGGAATTGGCTTGCATACTCAGATCCAGCTTGAAGTCGCGCCGCAGCGCCATGCCCATGGAGAAGTTACGCGCCTGACTGATTGCTTTCGTCAGAGGATTGCCTTCGTCCATCCCGCCCAAGTTCTGATTCAGGGACGCCGCACTGCCGACCATCCAAAGATCATAAGCCGCCTCGAGATCCCTTGCGCGCTCAAACAGCGGGTTGGCCTGCGGCGTCAGGCCCGTTTCCAGTCTCTCGATGGCAACACGCAAGATCGGTTCTTCTCCCACCAGCACCCGCCGGGAATCAAGCAAGGCATAAGAAGGTTTGGCTTGTGACTTCTGCATTTGGAATTGCACCTGCTGGAAGGCCGCCTTTCTCCCGAGCCGCGGACTCACCTTTTTCTTGGCGGGCACTAATACCGTTACCTTCCCCCATTGCTCAGTCCGAAGCCCATTGCTGACTCCCAATTGAATCAATCGTTGAGTCTCAAAGCGGCCTTGAACCAGCAACAGCAGATCGCTGTCGCCCTTACTCTTCGTTATGGTGGACAAATGCACCGTGTCGATTGAATCGAGCAGAGCACTCAAGACTCCCAAATCGCCCCATTCCTCATTCGGATTCCGGTTGCGCAGCATGTCAACCACGAGCGGATTCTTCAAGAGCCACTTCACGTCCATTCCCATCAGGATCTCGGATTGAGGAAAGGCAAAACGGTAATCCGTTTGCGCCCCCAGAAGCATCGCGATTGTGACCAGTCCGGCGAAAATTCTTGTCAATAGCATGGCAGCATGGAGATTATCGGCAAAACTTCTTGAAACCTGTAGAATTGTTGCCATGCTTTCCCGCCGCGGCATTCTCGTTTGTCCACCCTTCCTTCTCGCCCAAAGCATGTTCCGCCTCGCGATCCTCGGCTCCGAGCACGGCCATGTGACGCGCTTTGCCAAGGACGCAAGGAGCCGTCCTGGTGTCGAGGTACTCGGCCCTCTCGCCTGGGAAGACCGCTCGCAATTGGCTTCCCTGCGGCCCGATGCCGTTGCCTGCTTTACTTCCACGGACCGGCACCTCGAAGCGGTGCGGTTATGCACCTCCCTCCGCCTGCCCACAATGATGGAAAAACCCCTCGCCATCTCCAATGACCACGCCCGGCAGATCGCTGCTCTGGCCCGCTCGACCGGCACAGCGGTATTCGTGAATTTCGAGACCACCTGGTATCCCAGCCACGCCGCGCTTTGGCAGTTCTTCAAACAGGACAACCAGGCCGCGGGAAGGATTCGAAAAATGGTCGCCATGGACGGCCACGCGGGCCCGAAAGAAATCGGCGTCGGCCCGGAGTTTCTGTCCTGGCTTACCGACCCGGCGCGCAACGGCGCCGGGGCCTTATTCGATTTCGGCTGTTACGGCGCCAATCTCATGACTTGGCTGATGGACAACGCCCGGCCCGTCCGTGTTACTGCTTCAACGAAGCAAAACAAGCCGGAAATTTACTCGCGCGTCGATGACGAAGCCACTATCCTGGTGGACTACCCAGGAGCTCAAGGCATCATCCAGGCTTCCTGGAACTGGCCCTTCAGCCGGAAGGATTTTGAGGTCTACGGCGAGACCGCTTATGCCCACGCCTACGGCGCCAGTTCCCTGCGGCGCCGCCGCGCCGGTGAGGTCTCCGAACAACGGGTTTCCCCGCCCGATCTGCCTGCGGAGCAAGCCGATTCCCTCTCCTACCTCATGGCCATCGCTCGCGGCAAACTGAAACCCGCCGGTTTGTCCAGCCTCGAAAACAATCTAATCGCCACCGAGATTCTCGTCGCCGCGCGGGAAAGCGCCCGCTCCGGCCGCTCCGTTTCTCTCAAAGCGTGAACGGCCAGCTCCTCGCCAGCGGATCATTCGCCGCGCCCAGCCCGGGCGGCAGAAAATCATAGGTCGCATTCATCCAGTCCGACAACCGCCGCTCGAGATCCTGGCGGATTTCCCTGTGTTCAGGGCTCTCCACGAGATTGTGTAACTCAAGCGGATCTGCTGCGATGTCGAACAACTGCAGAACGGGCCGGCTGGGGCTGAACAACTGGCGCAAGTGTAGTGGAGTCGCCGAGCGCCTTTTCTCGAGCATGGCCTGCCAGGTAGGACTGCCTTCGAGGTCCGATGGCGGACGGTACGGGAAATGTGGGGCGGCGTTGAAAATCAGCTTATGGCTTTCCGTGCGAAGGGCCCGCATCGGGTCGAATGTGTCATGCCAATTCCGTTCACTGAAAACTTCTTTTCTACTTTGATAGGTCTGGCCCAGGAGCAGCGGCAGAAACGAACGCCCTTGCATCTTGGGGCCGGGCGCAAGGCCGGCGGCATCCAGCCAAGTTGGCGCCAGATCGGCATGCGAGATCATTTCGCGCTGGACGGCGCCCGCCGCAATTCGTCCTGGCATCCAGGCAATCAGCGGCACATGGATTCCTGCTTCATATAGTGTCCCCTTGGCCCGGGGAAAGGGCATGCCGTTATCGCCGGTGAAGATCACCATTGTGTTCTCCGCCAATCCTTGTGTGTGCAGCAGATCCATCAACTGACCCACCTCGGCGTCCATTCGCGCAATGAAATCGTAGTAATGGGCCAGATCCTGACGTACCTCGGGCCAGTCCGGCAGCCACTTCGGCACGATTACCCTTGCCGGATCATGCGGGGGCTCGAAGGCGCCCGGCCGGTAGGGGCGATGCGGGTCCGTGAAGCCGATCTGCAGCCAGAAGGGCTTGTCTTTCGGCCGTTTCTCGAAGAACGCGCGAAAGGAAGTTCTTGCATCTCCATAAAAGCCGAGCTTGCGTTGAAAATCCGCTCCCATGTGATGTTTCCGGTAAAGCCCCGTGTGATAGCCGTGCCCAGCCAAAGCATCCAGCACGGTAGGCTCCCAAGGCGGCAGAGGCACATGCAGCCGGCTTGTCCCGATCGTGTGCGCCGTCGCTCCCGTTAAGATTGCCGAACGGTTGGGGCTGCACTGCGGGCTTGTCACAAAACACCGCTCGAAGCGCATTCCCTCCCGGGCCAGCCGGTCCAGGTTCGGCGACGTCACCGCCTGATTGCCATAAGCGCCCAGATCCGCTGCCGTATGATCATCCGAGATCAGGAATACAAAGTTCAGGGGGCGGTTTTGCCCTGCCATCGCCGTCATGCCACTACTCGCCAGAAAATCTCTTCGCTTCATGGCCTACAAGTGTATTAAAGCTTTCCCTTGAAGCGGACGATATTCTCAATGGATGAGGGATTTAGTCTCGCCGCGGCTTGATTTCTTGCGTGCCAATCAAAATGCAGATGGGGGTTGGGGCTATTTTCCAGGTCGCGAGAGCCGCGTGGAATCCACCGTTTACGCTTTGCGCGCCTTAGCCGGAGAAATCAACCCCGGCACGCCGGCAATCCGGTTTCTTGTCTCGCGGCAGGATCGCTCGGGCGGGTTGGCGCCCTGTCCTTCCGTTCCCGGCGCCACCTGGGTGACACAACTCGCTTTTCCGCTGTTGCGCAAAGCTGGTGTGAGCAACCAGGTTCTCGAAGCAGCAGCGGATTGGATAGTCTCCACTCAGGGTGCCGAAGACAGTTTTCTTCAGCGAATCCTTCACACGCTCGGCAAGGCTAAGGCGGATCAAAATCCACGCCTGAAGGGTTGGCCTTGGCGCCCCGAAAATAGCTCCTGGGTCGAGCCGACCGCTTGGGGGCTCATCGCCCTCGGGTCGATGGATGGCATCGGGCCGCCGGCGGCGATCACTTACCGGCGCGACCTCGCCGTCCGCATGCTCCTCGACCGCCGTTGCGAGGATGGCGGTTGGAATTACGGCAACAAACGTGTTTTGGGCGTGGTGCTTCCCTCCTATCCGGAAACGACCGCGATCGGTCTGATCGGTCTGGCCGCCGCCGGCACGAATCTGGCGGAGACCTTGCAGCCTAGCATCGTTCGCGCCGAAGCTGGACTGAACTCTTTCCATGGCGCTTATGCCCGTGCTTTGCTGGCCCTGGCGCTTCGTCTGCATGGCCGTAATCCCTCCTATTCGCCAGAAAATGCTTCCGTTCACCCCAGCCGAAATCTCATGCTCACCTCCCTTGAGATTCTTGCTCTGCAGGCCAGACGCGAGGACTTCCTGCCATGAATCGACGGACCTTGCTGGCGGATGCTGCCCTTTCCAGCATCTCCTGCAGCCGACAACCCCAAGATCAACCAATCCGAGTTCCCATGCAGAAATCCCCCGTTTCCATTCTCCGTGCCGCAAGTTATGAACAGGACCTTTTCTCCATTCTCGAGCGTGGGCTCGCAGAAGTCTGGCCCGATGCGGCGACTGCTCTTCGCGGTAAGAACATCCTGCTCAAACCCAACCTGGTTGAGTTCGATTCCCACACCTGCATCAATACCGACCCCCGGCTCGTTCTGGCGGCCCGCGATCTCTTCCTCAAACTCGGCGCCCAGCAGGTCTGGATTGGTGAGGGTCCCGGCCACCGCCGTGACACTTGGGATCTAACTGACCAGGCCGGATACCGTAAATTCATTGCCGGCTTTGATGACCGGTTTGTCGACCTCAACCTGGACGACGTGCGGCCCGTGCGGGCCTTCGGCAATTCGATGGATCTTTATCTGCCCCGCACCGTCCTCGATGCAGATCTCGTGGTGAGCATCGCCAAGATGAAGACTCACCATTGGGCCGGGGCCACCCTGAGCATGAAGAATTTTTTTGGTATTGTACCCAGTTCGATTTATGGATGGCCGAAGAACCTGCTGCATTACAAAGGCATCGATAACTCCATCGTGGAGCTTAACCGTCTGGTCCGGAAAACCCTCGCCATCGTCGATGGCATTGTCGCCATGGAAGGCAATGGGCCCATCCAAGGCACGCCCGTCTCTGCCGGCCTTATCGTGCTCGGCCGCGACCTCGTCGCCGTGGACGCCACTTGTGCCCGCCTCATGCGCCTCGATCCATTCAAGATGCGTTACCTCAAAGATGCCGCGACGCTCGGTTTGCCCGGTCTCGGCGCGATCGAGGAGTCCGCTGTCGACCAGCGCGGAGAACAGATCTCCTCTCTTGCCCGTCCGTTTGCCGTCATCGACGACTTCGCTTCCCTCCGCCTGAGCTGAACCAAAACAGTTAGAATAAGATTCTGGGCTATGCGCCGCTTGATCTTTTGGGATTTTCCCCGTGCCAGCTGGCAGTACGACCTTGTCGTTGCTCTCTTGCTGGCCTTCATCTTTTTTGCCCCGAGGGAATGGTTTCGCGACCAACCCCGGGCGTCGAGCATTGTCATGGTACCCGCGGCTGACGGCAACTACGTCTTTTATATCGACCCTCATCTTCTCGCCCGCTTCGAAGAGGATCGCCGTAAGTCCGAAGCAACCCTCATGATTGCCCAAAAGTACAAGGAAAGTTGGCAAGTCACTCGTCTGGAAACCCTTTTTGACGCCGAAAACGAGGTAAAAGGCTTCCTTGCATACGCTAAACGTTAGTTTCGTCCTCCTGGTGACCGCAATCGCGGCCCATCCCGCGCCGTTGACCCTGGCTGAGATCAGCGCCCGCCTCGACCAGAACGCAGCCAGTTTCCGGTCCATGGCGGCCAAACTCGAGCGGCTTGACTATACCGCCGTGATCAAGGACACGACCCGCGAGACGGGCTCAATCCGTCTGTTGAAGAAGAAGAACGGTTCCGTCGAAATGCGTATCGACTTCACGTCTCCCGACTCCAAGCAGATCAGCTACGCCGACAAAAAGGTTCAGTCCTACTTGCCGAAAATCAACACGGTTCAAATTGTGGATGTCGGCAAAATCGACAGTCTGATCAGCCAGGGAATCCTGATTGGCTTCGGTACCACCGCTCGTGAATTGCAGAAATCCTATAGCCTCAAAGTCAGCGGCGAGGAAGCTGTCAATGGAAAGGCTGCCACCCGGATCGAACTCACCCCCAAAGGTGACTCCGCTTTGATGAAGGTCAAGAAGATTGAGGTCTGGCTGGCCCACTCCGACGGATATCCCATTCGTCAAAAGCTCCACCAAGGCGCCGGAGACTATACACAAGCCACCTACTCGGAACTTAAAATCAATCCCTCCATCGATGAGAAAGACTTCCGGCTTGATTTGCCGAAAGACGTGAAGAAGGAATACCCCGCCAAGTAAAATGGCAGAGCGAGTGCATGCGTCTCAAAGCCGGCTGGGCTTTCTCGATTGGACCCGCGGCTTTGGAGCCCTGATCATGCTTCAGGGGCATGTTACGCACAGCTTCATGAGCCGGGACTTGCGTGAGTCCTCTGCTTTTATCCTCAGTCAGTTCATCGGCGGAATGCCTCCCGCCTTCTTTCTCTTCCTCACCGGCGTCACGCTCGGCTTCCTTATGGATAGCCTGAGCCGCAAGGAGCCGAACCGGGGTTCCCGCCTTCTGGCCGCTTTGCTGCGGGCGCGCTATCTCATCGTCATCGCCCTCTTATTTCGCCTCCAATTGTGGCTGTTCAGTTATCCTCACTCCCATTTCTCCGATATCTGGCGTGTCGATATCCTGAACTGCATGGGGCTGACCGTGGCCGTCTTGAGTTGGCTCGTTGTCTTCGATACGCGCCAAAGGGTTTTGCATGCCGCCACCAGCGGTCTGCTCATCGCCTGCTTGTCGCCCCTGGTGACACAAGCCGATTGGACTGGCGTTCCAGAACTCCTCCGCCACTATCTCCGCCCGGACACCAACAACTTCTCGCTCTTTCCCTGGGGCGCTTTTCTGGCTTTTGGAGTCTCGGCCGGCAGCGTCTTTCGCCTCGTGCCCACCGGGGATTACGGCAAGATGATGCAATGGTCCATGCTCTGCGGCCTCGGCCTGATCTTGCTGGCCAATTTCGCCAGCAGCGTTCCTTACTCGCTCTACCGGAAGAGCGACTTTTGGCTCGACTCCCCCGGGCTCATCCTGATCAAGACCGGTGTCGTGCTCTGCCTGACTGCCATGGGCTACCTTTGGATGACCTACTCGCAGGGCCGTTCTTCCTGGGTTGCCCTCCTCGGCCAGCATAGCCTGCTCGTTTACTGGGTTCATATTGAGCTGGTTTATGGCCGCTGGCTGGCCTTCTGGCGAGAGGCCCTCAATCTGTGGCACACCACCTTTTTAACCGCTGCCGTCATTGCCCTCATGGTGCTCCTCTCCGAGCTTAAGGTTCGCTATGACCGTGGCGAATGGCCTGGCTTGCGCAGCACCCTCGGCCGTCTCTGGCCACTCGGCGCCTGATTCAGTCCTCTCCTTCCAGCCCCCGCAACGCTTCCAATAGCGGCAGCGCCCCCGGTGAATCACTGTGCACACAAACCGTCTCGTAACTCCCCCTCATCCTTCGCAACTGCGCCGCCGCTACAAGCGGATCGAGAATCAAGGCTCCCGGCTCCATCCGCGGCGCTAATTGCCCGTCCGCCGTGTACCGCCGGTCGGCAAAGGCCTCCCGCAACACCACAAAGCCCTGCCGCCGAAATACGTTCACCATCACTGTCCCGCTTAAGCCCACCAGAAAGACATACCGCGCCACGCGCCTCACTCCCTCGGCAATTGCTTCCGCCACCGCTTCGAGCCGGGCCGCTTCATTGTACAAAGCCCCGTGTGGCTTCACATGATACAGTTCCAATCCCGCCTTCCGGGCTGCCTCCTGCGCCGCTGCGACCTGTTCCGCCACGAGTTCCACGATCTCCCCGGCGCCAAACCTTGTTCCGTACAACAGTCTTCGGCCAAAATGCTCCCGGTCCGGGTAGCCCGGATGAGCCCCCGCCTTTACCCCCGCCTCCGCCACCTGCCTCATCGTCAGCTCGGTCAATTCTAAACTCCCCGCATGAGCGCCGCAGCAAACATTCGCCATCTCCACCAACCCGAGAAAGGCCCGCTGCTCCCCGTTCTTCACCATCGCTTCGCTTTCGCCCAGATCGCAATTCCACTTCATCGCGCACTCCACCAATCTTGCTGCCGTTTCCACAGTTGCCGCGCTGTCTCCCGGCTCACTCGCCCCAATCGCACCTCTTCCCGCGGCCGCAGCTGTCCCATCACCTCAAAGTCTGCCGCGATCACCGACCCCACAATCGGATATCCCCCCGTTGCTGGATGGTCTGGACCTAAAATCTGGGGGATGCCGCTCGGCGGCACCTGAATCGCGCCATACCAGGCCCCCGCGCTGACCATCGGCTCAGCAGGGCAGGGAATTGCCAAGCCCTCCAGTCGCACTGCCGTACGCGTCGACTTCTCCGTGATCCGATATAAACCCGCCGTCAACAGCGCAAAGGCTTCCGGCCCAAACAATTCCGGATGAGGCCCCTCCACCACACGCAAGATCTTGTAGCTGCCACGGTAAGCCGGCCCGGCAAAGGTCTCCTGGCACCGCCGCGCCGCCGTTCCCCCAATCCAACTCAATTCATCTCCCTTGCGCAGCACTTGCCCCCCCATCTGGGCTTGCACCTGTGTCGCCGCGCTCCCGTACCACCGCTTCACCGCCAATCCGCCTCCAAATGCAATATACCCTCTCAGTCCCTGGCGGCAGTATTCCCCTTGCAGCATCGCTCCGGCGCGAACCGAGAACCCTTCCCCACGAGGAGTAACCTTGCCGTCCAACCGCCAGCCAAAATCCGCTCCCCCTAACCCAATTATGGCTGGGGCAAGAAACAACAGCCTCGGCGCTTTCATCGTCACTTCAATCGACGGGAGTTCCTGATCGTTCCCTGCCAGCCAATTCGCTTCCCGAAAACTTTCCGGCGCCATGGCGCCTGCCTCGCTCAGTCCAAAGCGCGCCAATCCAAAGCGTGGCAAGTCCTGTATCGTGGAGAGCATACCAGGATCGACTACCTTCACCATGCGCTGGGACTCGACGGGTAAAACCGAATCGTCGCCCCCAACTCCAGCCGGGCAAACGGTACCTTTCCCGGCTCTATCATGGACAGGGGGGTTCTGCCCAAAACTCTCCAACCTCCCGGAGAATCCATCGGATAGATCCCCGCCTGAGTTCCCGCCAAGGCAACGCTACCGGCTGGCACCTTCGTTCGCGGACTGTCCAATCGCGGCAAACTCCACTTCGCTGGCCATCCCGACAAATAAGCGAATCCGGGTAGGAATCCGAAAAACGCAACCCGATAAACGGCATCGCAATGAGCCTCCACCATTTCCGAAACCGTCATGCCCAAGCGTTCCGCGCACCACAGCAGGTCAGGCCCATAATCTCCTCCGTAAAAAACAGGAATCTCAATTTTTGGATGTGCCGTAAGTCCAATTTCAACAATCGTTTCTGCACAAAAGAGAATGTGTTCAATTAGGTCTCTGCAGGAAAGCTGAGACGGATCGTATTCCACCAGCAAGCTATTGTAGGCGGGAGTCAGTTCCTGAATGCCCGCAAGTTGCGCGCGGTCGAGCAGAGCGACCAGGCGGTGAATCCGTTCGACTCGATCCGCGTGGATCTCCGACTCCCAGGGTGAAGCAAACTCAACGAGCACCGCCCGCTCACTCGCCTCACGGAAGGTCATCGTAATCCCACCGGGTCAGCAAACCATTCTTGCGCTTCTCTGGCGGCTGTACGGAACTCCGCTTCCGGCCAAGCTTTGGCGGTTCCAACGAGGTTCAGTTCTTCGTGAGGATCTGCTCCTAAGTCATACTGCTCCAATGTCTTTGCACTCCATGCCATTTTTCGCGTTCCAATTCGTACTGCTCGCTGAAAATCCCGATAACCGAAATACAGGGGTGCCCCTGGCTTCTCTACCCCACCCGGCACACTCAGTCCTGCCCAACGGCACAAGCGGCTATACAACTCATACAAGTACATCGGCGCAGGCTGCTTCTCGCGGCGAATCCCCGGCCCCGCCACCACCAGCGGAACCCGCAAGGAGTGCTCATACATCGACTGCTTTCCCATCAAGCCGTGTGCCCCCATAGCTAAACCATTGTCTGAGCAGAAGATTATAATCGTATTCTCAAGTTCATTCTTTGCTTCCAAAACAGCCAGGATGCGCCCGATCTGCGCATCCATCTCCGTAATCAACGCGTAATAATCCTTCAGTTCCTTCTGACATTGCGCTCGCGAACGGGGTGCCGGAACCACCATTTCGTCCCGAATCCTCGTCTCTCCCTGGTCATAAATCGGACTGGCCGACCAGGGGCGGGGAAGTGGAATTTCCCTCTCGCGATAGCGCGCCAGATACTCTCCTGCGCTCTCCCGCGGATCGTGGGGCGCAGTGTAAGCACAATAAGCAAAAAATGGCTTCTGATGCTTCTTCCGATTTGCGAGATAATCTAGAAAACCATCTGTAAAATAAGGGGTTGCTCGATTCGGTATTGGTTTCGACTGCCTTTGTCGGAAAAGACTGAAGGAGGGCTGAACCTGTGGCGCCATTCCCCCTAAATGCACCCCGCCCCCCATCTGAAAACTCCTCTCCAGCAATTCTGCGCCCAGATGCCATTTACCGGTAAAAAAAGTTTCGTATCCCGCCTCGGCAAATCTCTCCGGCATCAGCGGTCCGTTCAGACCAGCCGCCGCCGTAGCTCGCCACAAGCTCTTTCCACTCAGCAGCATCGCCCGGCTTGCCACACAAACCGCCGGCTGGTGTCCGCCTTGGTTGTAGCAGTTTCGAAAGGCCGTGCCCCGTTTCACCAGACGATCCAGATTGGGCGTCTCAATCCAGGGATTTCCCAGCGCCCCAATGGTGTCCGCCCGCTGGTCGTCACTTTGCAGGATCAGAACATGGGGCTGCCGCAAAGGCGGCGCTAGACTCGCCAGCAGCCGCCTCCTGCTCAATCTCAAGCCATGCAGTGCTTCTGATAACATATATTATATCGCCAATCGCAGGGCTCCCTCCAATCTCTCCACCGTCAATTCCTCATATTGAATTGTTTGGTTCCACGGGCACTGCCGTACCCGAAAGCTGTCGATCTGATTCACCCCGTAGTCGATTGTGATGGCCGGTAAACCCATCCTGCCCATCTCCAACACGAGATTCCGATTGCCCTTCGTAATGCCTACATCCGCAGCACGCATCGTCCGGCTAAACTCCGATTCGCCATCCCCGTTCCACAATACCAGTTTCCTGCCATCCACAAACTCCGTCACCAGATAAGGCCGCGACCCATGCACTCCCGCGTCATAGACGGTGAGAATATGGGGGTGATTCAACGAAGACACCATTCGCGCCTCGCGTTCAAAGCGCGCCCTCGTCCCGTCATCCACTCCCTCGTGAAGTAGCAGTTTAATGGCAACGCGCCGGCCAAGCTTCGTGTCCGTGCCAGCATAGACACGGCCCATTCCGCCAATTCCCAGCAACTGTTCGACCCGATAGTGGCCCAACATGCCGCCCGGAAACTCGTCCGTCATCGGCGCTGTGCTGGGGCCAGACATCGATTACATGCCCCCGTCGCTGGTTTCCACGCGCCCCAGTTGACTTCGGAAAGTGCTTTCAAAAATTTTGTCCGCATTCCCAGCCTCAAAGCCATCGCGCCGGTGCCGTCTCTCAATCCTTTCCAATCCAACAAACTCCGGCAAGACCCGCCTTTCGGCAAACTCCACGTAGCTGCCGGCAATCCGGTGCCGGTCGCCTCCGGAAAACTCGGCATCGACCGTCTCGGCTACCGTGGAGCTTTGCAGCAGCAAGCCGTCCGGGCTTACCTTGATCTTGCCGCCCGAATCGTTCAGGTTTACCCCAAGCCGTTCGAGGAAAACATTGAAGCCCTCGACAGTGTGATGGGGCGCAGGCAGGTTGTGCACGCTGATCGTAAAGTGATTCAGATAGTAGCGGTTGTAGATTACCCAGGCCGCGTATTCACTCTCTTCGAGCAACCGGCTATAGTGCTCCCAACTCGGTAGCCGCCACAATCCAGAATGCAAGAACCGGTCCACCGCTTCCCCGTCATCGAGATCCAAATCATCAACTGGATCATGCTGCACCTCGTCCGTGTAGGAATGGATGATTCGCTGTGCTTGCTCGCTTAAATCGCCCACGCGTAACTCGGATACAAAGATCCGCGGGTACTGGGGTCCCGGCGGGGCGTACCAGAAGGCATCCAGCTTCTTTGAAGCAAAGAAATAGGGGTCGCGCTTCTGATAACCATAGTGAAGAAAGATTTTCTCGAAACTCCGCAGCCCCAACTGCGGGACACCCATCGTGCGAAATGCGATGTGATCGTTCTCAATATCCGCTCGGCTACCCACCAGGCCCTCGGCTTCCATCGCGCCCAAGATCCTGCCAACATCCGGAACTCGCTCCGAATACCGCCGCATCAACCCATTCAAGACCACATCGAGTGTTGACATAGCCTGATTCTATCCCGCTCGAAAGAAAAAACCACCGGTTGCCCGGTGGTCTTTCCAATCATGATCAGGAAATCTACTCCATATCGCCGCGCCGCTTTTTGCGGTTCCGCTTCCGGGCCAGCGCCTGTTTTACACGCTTCTTTTCGCCCGGCTTCAGGTAGAACGAATGCTTCTTGATTTCCTTGATGATGTCCTCTTGTTGCACCTTGCGCTTAAACCGGCGCAATGCCGCTTCCAAAGTTTCACCATCCTGGAGAATAATCTCAGCCATTTCCATTCACCTCCTTCCGGCGGAAAGTAAAGCACAAACTACGTGCTATAGCGTGAGTGTAACACTTCCTTTCCCCACAGCACGGAGCTAGGTCCACACGGTTCACACGCCCAATGCCTGAAACTCCCCCCGCGTTCCCACCCAAAACATCAACTGCGGCGGCTTGCCCCTACCGTCCCGCTTCGGCAAGACCCGATTTACCTGGTCGCGCTGCCAGTCGAGCAACAGATCATTGCGCAGCTTCAGGTCACCCGCTCCGTCCCAGTCCGCTTCCACGTAGAGGTTGACGGAGCCGCCCTTGATCTCCCAGCCTACCCATTTGAGCGGCAGCTTCCGCCCGCCACCATACCGTAGATCAAACCGTTCCAAAACATATTCACGCGCCCATGTTTCAGCTTCCGCCGTCCGGTCCAACTCAATTTCCCGGCCTGACTTCCGCCGCAGCACCTCCTCCAGATGATCCGCCGACAGCGTGATCATCACTTCCAGCCGCTTGCTCGCCGTCTGATAGTCGACCGTCGCCGTGCTCAAGTGCACGCCGTGCCAGAACCAAGCCAACCACAGCGCACCCCACATCGGCCTAATTCCCGCTCGGGCCTCCGGCCTTCTTCTCGAGTTGCATCGGATTCGGAACCTCTTTTTCCTTGAACAACTGGAAGGGCGTCTTGACCGGCCGCGCCGGCCAGTGATTGTTCGACAGATCCGTGTCTGCTGTCTCCAGGTGCGGATCAAGCCTGATGCTCACCACTTCCTTCGGCGTCACCAGCAGCTTGGAAACCCGTTGGTTATTCCGCCGCCAGATCTCGGCTGGAATCCGCATTTCTTCCTTCTTGCCGTCCTTGTATTCAATCTCCAGGATTACCGGCATCACCAGCCCCCCCCCATTGCGCAGATCAATCACATAGAAATTCGCTCCCCCCTTCAGAGCCGTGCGCTCTTCCTCCTCGAGATCCGCCAGCAGCTTCTGGTAATCCTCCTTGTCTTTCTCGGTGACCTTGAGTGGATCATAGCTGTTGTAGAAATCCTTCAACTCCGGCCGCGCATCGACGAGCTTGGGCAGCGCTTTATTGCGCTGCTCACTCAAGGTTACGGGCTCGTCCTTCTTCTGCTCCCGCCGCGAGGGCTTTTCCAGTTCAGGATTCTTCGTATCCAACTGGAACAGTCGCACCTTTTCAATCGCAATATCCGTATGGTCAGTCGAGTAGAACCAACCACGCCAGAACCAGTCCAGGTCCACTCCCGAGGCGTCCTCCATCGTCCGGAAGAAATCCGACGGCGTCGGCCGCTTGAATTTCCAGCGCCGTGAGTACTCCCGGAAGGCGAAATCAAATAACTCGCGCCCCAGAATTGTTTCCCGCAGTATGTTCAATCCCGTCGCCGTTTTCGCGTACGCGTTCGCCCCCAGATCCACTACGCTCTCCGAGTTCGTCATGATTGCGTCATGCGTATCGCCGGCCATATAAGAGGCAATGTATCTCGGTTCTCCTCGCCGCGACGGATAGTTCTCTTCCCACTCCACCTCCGCCAGGTATTGCAGAAATGTGTTGATCCCCTCGTCCATCCAAGTCCACTGCCGCTCATCCGAGTTCACAACCATCGGAAAGTAATTGTGTCCCACCTCGTGTATCACCACGCTGATCAGCCCGTATTTCGTGCGGCTCGAATAGGTCTTATCCTTCAGGGGCCGGGGCCCGTTGAAGCAGATCATCGGGTATTCCATCCCACCCACCGGCCCGTTCACGCTGATCGCAATCGGATAGGGGTAGGTGAAAGAATACTTCGAGTACACGTTCAACGTGTGAATAATCGCGGCTGTCGAATAACGCTCCCACAACGGATTGCCTTCTTTCGGGTAATAGCTCATGGCCAGCGTCTTGTGTCCGTCGACCGTATGCGCCTGCGCATCCCAAATGAATTTCCGCGAACTCGCAAAACCAAAATCACGGACATTCTCGGCATGGTAAACCCAGGTCTTCTTGCCTTTCGGCTGATTCTTCTCGTTTGCCGTTGCCTCGGCTTCGGTGACAATCAACACCGGTTTGGCCGCCTTATCGGCTTCCGCCAGCCTCGCCCGTTGCGCCGCCGTTAACACTTGTTGCGGATTTTGCAGCACTCCGGTAGAAGCCACAATATGGTCATCGGGAACCGTAATCGCTACTTTGTAATCGCCAAACTCAAGCGTAAATTCCCCCGCCCCCAGAAACTGCTTGTGCTGCCAGCCAAAGACGTCATAGTAGGCCGCCATGCGCGGAAACCACTGCGCCATCTCATAGATATAGTTCTTGTCCTCGGCAAAGTACTCGTACCCGCTCCGCGCCCGGGTCTTCTTGGCGTTCACGATGTTGAAACTCCAATCCACGGAAAAGCTCGTCACTTCCCCCGGCGCAAGCGCTTTCTTCAAATCAATCCTCATCATCGTCTTCACCACCGTGAACGGCAGGGGCGCCCCCAGCGCATCCTTCACGCTCGTGATTTTGTATCCCCCGGGAAATGGATCCTGCATCAACATCGATACCCCCGCATAGCTCATCCGCGACAGATCCGGCGATGTCACTGTCAGGTTCGAATCACTGCCAGGCTCGAAGATGTTCTGATCCAACTGCAGCCAAAGATAGGTAAGGGTGTCCGGCGAATTGTTCCTGTAGGTAATCTTCTCGGCTCCAATGCACCGCTGGTTCACGTCATCAATCTCCACCTTGATGTCGTAATCCACCTTCTGCTGCCAGTAGCGATGGCCCGGCGCTCCCGAAGCCGCCCGGTACTCGTTCGGCGTCGGCAAAATCTCCTCCAACTGCCGGAACTTATCGGAAAGACTTTGTTTTGTAGTCTGTCCCCAGGACGCAATCACAATCAGCAGGCAGGCCGGAACAATTCGCATTCCCACATTATGACAATTTCGCGCCGCCAGCCGCTCTCAATCAGCCTATCAATCCGCTGACCGCTTTTCCATTCCCGTCCTTGGTCGCATACACTGGCCGCCGCTCCACTTCATAAGCGGTATCCGGCGCCACTCCCATCAGCGTGTACAGCGTCGCATGCAAATCCGTGATCGTCACCGGGTCCTTCACGATGCGGCAGGGCCGCTCCGGCGCCGTTTCCCCATAGACTTTCCCCCGGGCGATCCCCCCGCCGAACAACAACACGCTCGAAGCCTCCGTAAAGTGCCGGTGCATCCCGTAATGCTTCGGCTCCGTCATGATATCCGGGACCGTTACTTGATTCTTTACTTCCTGGCCCGGCTTGCCCTCCGTCATCATGTCGCGGCCAAATTCGCTGGCCAGCACCACCAGCGTCCGCTCGAGCAAGCCGCGCTCCTCCAGATCGAGAATCAACTGCGACAACGGACCGTCAATCATTTCCTTCATATCCGCCGCCCGCTTGTGCCCGTTTTCATGCGTGTCCCAGAAGCGAAACGGAATGTACTCCGTAGTCACTTCGATGAAGCGCGCCCCCGCCTCCACCAGCCGCCGCGCCAGCAAGCATCCTTGCCCAAAGCGGCTGCCTCCATATCGCGCCGACACTTCCGGCTTCTCCAAACTGAGATCGAACGCCTTCGCCGCAGGACTTGTCAGCAACCGGTGCGAGTTCTCGAATCCCCGCATCAGGCTTTCCTTGTGATACTCGCTCCCCAATTTTTCCAGCGGCGACTTCGCAACCAGTTCCCGGTAAATTCGGTACCGGTTTTCAAACCGGCCCATACCAAGAAACTCGCTCGGCCGCGTCGATGCGACTGCTTCCCGCGGATCCGTAATCAAGAACGGCGCATGCTCGCCACCCAAAAAACCAGCTGTGTGGAACGCCTTCAGGCTGTCGCTCTCCGCCCCAATCTCCAGGTTCTGTCCAATATCGATAAATGCGGGAATGTCCGGGTTCTTGGGCCCCAATGTCCTGCTCAGAAACGCCCCAATATGCGGCACGGCCACGCTTTGCGGCGGCTCATACCCCGTATGCCAGTGGAATTGATGCCGCGAGTGCAAAATGAATCCCAAATCCCCCACCCGGTGCGAACGCAGCAGGGTTCCCCGGTCTAGCACCTTCGCTGTCCTCTCCAGCCCCTTCGACAGCCGAACCCCATCGAGCACCGTCGGAATCGACTCAAACGTGCTCAGCACCTTCTTGCTCTCCAGCCCCGTCTCATAGGGCGTATATTGCTTCGGGTCAAATGTCTCCGTCTGCGCCATGCCTCCCGCCATCCAGATCAGGATCATCGCATCGGCTTTTGCTTCAATCTTCTTCGGAGCCGCCACCAGGCGCGCTTGCCCACCCGCCAGCGCCGCCATCGTCGCGGCCTTCATCCACTCGCGTCTGCTCACCATATGTACTGAAACTCCGGATGCATCATCAAGCTCCACAATAAATCTTCCACACCCTCTCTCACCATCTTCCCACCGGGAAACAGTTTCCGCGCGGTCTCCACTTCCCCGGCAGCCGGCTTGCGCCCCAACACTGCCGTCCAGAGGTATTCGATGGTTTCCTCAACCGTTCGCACCACCGGCGGCGCCTCCCAAGGGCTCTCCCCAGGAGCCTTCACCAGCCTCCGCCGGTCCGGCTCGGCCCCGAATACAAAAAACCGTACGCTCGCATTGATGTCGCTTGCCCGCGACGCTTCACTGATCCAGGCCTTCGCCCGCAGCCTCTCATAACCCGCTTCGACTTCGAACACCCGCCGCGTTCCCGGCGCTGTCTTCACCATTCCCTCCACACGCTTCACCCCCGCCGGCCCCACCAGTTCGATATCCTTCCAGCCGACTTCCGCCCGGTCGGGGTCATAGGTCCCCGCGTCTTCCGTCAATAGATACACCTGTTTTGTTCCCTTAACATTCACCTCCACGGCCTTCTCCCCCTGCCGCATCGCCAGGGAATCAAACAGCGCTTCCGGCGCCACCGGCATCTCCCCCATCAGCCGCATGACCCCCCGCTGGATCATCGTCGCCAGCGTCGCTCCGTTGGCTAACTCCAATCCCTGAAACGTGGTGGCTTCCTCATTCCGCGTCGTGTAAACCTGATCACGGATCGGCCGCCCCAGCGCTCGCGATAACGGTGTACTCTTCATCTGCCAGTCCCGCACCAGCAGCCCACGGTCGCTATTCCCCGTCTGCAATACCCGCCACTCCCCCGTGATCGCGCTCAAGGTATCGCTGAACTGTTCGGCGCTAATACGGCGCGGTGTGGCATCGGCACGCTGATAGGCTTCGCTAGCCAGGATCTTGGCCAGCAGACGCTTCAGATCATAACCATGTGTCACAAAGTCGGCCGCTAACCAATCAAGCAGATCGGGATTCGTCGGCTTGGCGTCCATGTCATCGACCGGCTCCACCAATCCCTTACCCATCAACTTCTGCCAGTAGCGGTTCACAATCGTCCGCGCCAGCCTCCCGTTTTTCGGACTCGTAAACAACTTCGCCGCCCAATACCGCCTCTCGCTCGCGCTCAAGCCCTCCGGGATCTTCCCTAACTCGCTCCAGAGAAATTCCGCCTCCTGGTATACCCCCGTCCGGTTGTCGCACCGCACCAACTCGAGGCGGCTCTCGGGTGAAAACAGCGCCGCCAGACCATAAGCTTCCTTCAACTTGTATTTGTTGATGAAACTGTCATGACAACTCGCGCACTTCAGGTTGATCCCCAAAAACACCTGCGCCGTATTCTGCGACGCCTGCATGTATGGCGTCTGGCTCGCGTTCACCTCCCCCCGCCAGTTCACCCCGATCAGAAAGCCCTCCGGCGAATCCGCTCCAATCGGATTCAACAATTCCCGCACCATCTCGTCATAGGGCAGATTCGTCCGCAGCGCCCTCTCAAGCCACGGCGTGATCGACTTGCGTTCGCCGTGGTACACCACGCCGATATCATTGCGCAACAAGTCGTTCCACCAGCTGATCCAGTGTCCCGTGTAGCGGCGCTCCTCGGCCAGCAGACTGGCGACCAATCGCCGCCGCTTTTCCGCCGCCCCGTCGCGCAGGAAGGCCTCGAGCTGCCGCGGCGACGGCAGCACCCCCCACAGATCCAGGTAAACCCGCCGCGCAAACCCGGCATCTCCCACCACCCCCTGTGCCGGCCGGCCCAAGAACCGGTCGATCTCCTCACCCGTCCCCGGCGGCGCCGGCGGATTCCTCGTCTCGAGCGGCGGAGTCCAGTCCCCCGGCCCCTTGGCCCGCACATCCACCCACCGCGCCCCGCTCGCTAGCCATTCGCGCAACAACGCAATCTGTCCCGCCTCAAGCGGCTTTCCCGACGGCGGCATCACCCGCCCGGCGCGACCTTCCACCTTGCGCAGCAACAACGGGTCGTCCCCCGCCAAGACCCGCGCTGCTCCTTCCCTTGAGGTTAGATCCAAACCCCCTTGCGCCTTCACTCCGGTGTGGCACCCATAGCACCGTGAGGCAAGAATGGGGTGCACATCGTTCACAAAGTCCGCACCCGCCACCAGCGCTGTCCCGAACAACCAACCAGCTATCAAACTTCGCATCAACCATTAACTTATCACCATAGAATGTAGCTTATGCGTGCTCTTTCCCTCCACCAGCCTGGTCATTTCCTATGGACCCAACTCCCCGCCGCGAACGCCCCCGGCCCAGGCGAAGCCCTGGTCCGCATTCGCACCGTTGGCGTCTGCGGTACAGACCTTCATGCGTATAAGGGACGGCAACCATTTTTTTCCTATCCACGCATCCTTGGCCATGAGTTGGGCGTCCAAGTGCTCTCCGCCGGAACTGGGGTCGAGCATATCTCCCCCGGCGATCTTTGTGCCGTCAATCCCTACCTCCATTGCGGCGCCTGCATCGCCTGCCGCCAGGGCAAGACCAACTGCTGCACCCAACTCAAGGTGCTCGGTGTTCACACCGACGGCGGGATGCGCGAGGAAATGATCCTGCCCGCCGCGCACCTCTACCCCTCAAAGAAATTAACACTCGAAGAACTTGCCCTCATTGAGACGCTCGGCATTGGTTGTCATGCGGTCAACCGGGCGGCCCCTCGAGCCGGGGAGCGCGCCCTCGTCGTCGGCGCCGGCCCGATCGGCTGCACCGTGATGGAATTCCTCCGCCTCCGCGGCCTCAGCTACGAAGCACTTGATCTCTCCCCGTCCCGCCGCGCCTTCGCCGCCGCGCACCTCGGTCCGGCCCGACTGCACGAATCCGCCGAGTCCGTGCTTGATCAAACGCCGGAACTCCCTACACTGGTCTTCGATTGCACCGGCAACAAAGCTTCGATGGAAGCCGCCTTCCAGTACACTGCCCCCGGCGGTAAACTCGTCCTCGTTGGGCTCTTTGTTGGGGATGTAACCTTCCACGACCCCGATCCGTTTCACCGCCGGGAGCTCACCATTCTCAGCTCACGCAATGCCGTCCCCCAAGAACACCAATTCATTCTCGAAGCCGTCGAATCCGGCCGCATTCAAACCAAACCCTGGGTCAGCGAACTATGCCCCGTAGACTCCGCCCCCCAGCGCTTCCCCATCTGGACCGATCCCTCCTCGGGCATCCTCAAGGCCGTCATCGACTGGCGCTAGCGCTCCTGCTCTTCTGCGCTCCCGTCGCCGCCCAGGAAGCCCAATTTACCGCTTCCACCAGGCTCGCGCTTATCGAGGCGAGTGCCCATGCGGCCGACGGCAAGCCACTCGCTTCACTCACCCCTGAAGACTTCCTCATCACCGAAAATGATGTGTCGCTCACACCCTCTCAGATCGCCCGTGACGAACTTCCTCTCGACCTCGTGCTCGTGATCGACACCTCGGGCAGCATGTTCTCCAACATCTCGCGAATCGCCGGCGGAGCTCATGCCGCTCTCTCCGCTCTGCGGCCCGGCGATCGCATTGCGCTGCTGAGCTTCAATCATCGCTCGCGCTGGCGACATCCCCTGAGTGCGGATTTTTCCTCCGTTGAAGCCGCCCTCAATGCACTTGTGCGGAAGAAAAACTTCGGCGGCGGTACGACGCTGAATACTCCCATCCATCGGGCCGCTCAGCAATTGCGCAGCGCCGCCTCTCCGGCTCGCCGTCGCGCCATCCTCATCCTCACCGATGGCGTGGGCGAAAAAGGTACGCGTTCCAATACGGTGCTGAAGCAACTGTGGGAGGCCGACACCACTCTTAACGCCATACTCATGCGCCCTTCTCGTACTCTTCGCGGCATCCAGATTGCCAACCGCATCCTCAAGCCCTACTCCGTTGTCCTCGATGCCAGCGTCGAAGACCTGGCCCAAAAGACCTCCGGTGAAGTGATGCGTTTTGATGATTCTCCCAGGATTCTCGCCGAAATGCTCACGCGCATCCGCTCTCGCTACACACTTTACTATCCCCCGCCCGATTCTCCGGCCAAGGAACGCAAGGTCTCCGCCACCCTCTCCCCATCCGGCAAAGCTCGATTCCCCGGCGCCACCGCTCACGGCCGCCGACAGTACCTAGTCCCCTAATTCCCGTTCCCGCCGCGACCGTCCAAACACGCCATTCCAAGGTGGAATCACAATCGTCACACTCCCGTTGGCCCGCGCCTGACACGCCAGCCTCACCAGCGGCCTCTCCCCCTGCCCATCCACAAACCCACTGTCCCAATACCCGAAATACTCCATCCGCTTCCGCTCAAATTCCTCCACCGGATCCAGATTCGCATTCCCCCCGATCACCCCCACCCAGCAAGTCCCGCAGGATCCGCTGCGGCAATCGACCGGAATCGGTCCCATCCCCTCATAGCAACGCTCATCCTGCTCATGATAGGGCCGCTTGTCCGCCTCGGCGGCCGTCGTAATCTCCTGCGTCGCCAGAATCGGAAACCACGCTTCCGGTTTCTGCTCGTCGAATACCACCCGGTCTCCCCCGGCCGCCCCCGTCAGCCGCGCCAACAAGGATGGCTTTCCCGATCTCGCCCTCCTCCTGCTCATCTCCTCGGGACTCTCCGCTACTAGCTTCGGCTCGTAAGCAGTTTTCAGAAAATCCGGCCCGCACTGCTCCAGCGTCATTTGCGCGATCGCCGCCATCGCCAACCCGAAGTTCCGTGGCGCCCCGCTTGCCGATGCGCACTCCTGCAGCCGCTCCCACCGCTCCGCTGCTTTCACCCCACCCATCGCTCGCTTGATCGCTGGCCAGTAACGGTGCCCGTAAAGAAATCGATGCGAGGAATCGGTCTTTGCCTCCAGCCGGTAGCCCCCGTTCATCTGAAAGAACTGCAAGCGCCTTTGCTGGTCCTCGCCCGGCGCCGTCAATTCGCGCACCAACTCCGGCCAGATCGCAAACCACACCCGCAAGGCATCCCGGTCGATTTCGTGCGTCTCGCGGGCCACGGCATCGACGGCCGCCAACCAGCCCTGTGGCGCGCTCAGGCCAATAACCCCTTGACGACACGAGCCTTCTCGACCCCTGTCAACTTCTGATCAAGGCCCTGATACTTATACGTGAACCGTTCGTGATCGATGCCGAACAGGTGCAGCATGGTGGCCTGCAGATCACGCACGTGCACCGGATCGCGGGTGATGTTGTAGCTGAAATCGTCCGTTTCCCCCCACACCACGCCCGGCTTCACTCCACCCCCCGCCATCCAGAGCGAGAAGCACCGAGGGTGATGATCCCTTCCGTAATCTGTGTCTGTCAGCTTGCCCTGTGAATAGATCGTCCGGCCGAATTCCCCGCCCCAGATCACAAGCGTATCCTCAAACATCCCCCGCTGCTTCAAATCTTGAATCAGCCCATGCAGCGCCTGATCCACATCCTTGCACTGCGCCGGCAGCACCTCCGGCAGCAGCCCGTGTACGTCCCAGCCGCGCATATACAACTGCACGAAGCGCACGCCCCGCTCGGCGAGCCGCCGCGCCATTAATGCCTGATTGGCGAAGGTGCCCGGCTTGCGCGCCTCCTCGCCATAAAGCTGGTAGGTGCTCTCCGGTTCTTTCGACAAATCCGTCAATTCCGGCACGCTCGCCTGCATCCGGAAGGCCATCTCATACTGCGCAATCCGCGTCTTCGTCTCCGGGTCGCTGTACTTGTCCTGTGTGATCCCGTTCAACTCCCCCAGGGCATCGAGCATCCTCCGCCGCACCCCCACCGGCACCCCATCGGGATTCTTCACATACAGCACCGGGTCGCCCGCGCTGCGCAAACTCACTCCCGCGTACTGCGCGCTCAGAAACCCAGCGCTCCATAGCCGCGCCGAAATCGCCTGCACGTTCGCCTTCGGATGCGTGTGGTTCGCGTTCAGCACCACAAAGCTCGGCAAATCCTGGTTCATGCTCCCCAACCCATACGCAAACCAGCTGCCAATGCACGGCCGCCCCGCGATCTGGTTTCCGGTCTGGATAAACGTGATTGCCGGTTCGTGGTTGATCGCATCCGTATGCATCGACCGGATGATGGCGATGTCGTCCACCATCTTCGCCACGTTCGGCAACAGTTCGCTGACCCACGCCCCGCTCTTACCATGTTGAGCAAATTGAAACACCGACGGAGCAATCGGAAACCGGCTTTGCCCGCTCGTCATCGTGGTTAGCCGCTGCCCCTGCCGGATGCTCTCCGGCAGATCCTTGTCAAACCATTCTTTCATCTTCGGCTTGTAATCCAGCAGATCCATTTGCGGCGGCGCGCCCACCATGTGCAAGTAAATCGCCCGTTTCGCCTTGGGCGCGAAATGCGGCAATCCCCGCTCGTTGGCCATCAGACTGTTCAGCGCCAGCGCCCCCACTCCCATCGCCCCCCGGCTCAGCAGTTGGCGCCGGGTCTCGAGCATCACGGCATCCCGTTCCGGTCTCTGGATTTTCATTTGTTCAGTACCTCATCGAGATTCATCAGTTCGTTGGTCACCATCGTCAGCGCGGCGAATTCCGCTGCCGGCAGCTTCGGGTTCGCCTTCGATTCTCCCACCGCCACCAGCTTGCGCGCATCGGCCGGATTGGAGTCATAATGCCGCATGAAGTCCCGGTAGCTCGCCCGCACGATATCCCGTTCCTTGGCCTCAAAGCGGCGGCTCACCAGACGCTCGGTGAGGAAGTCCAATTGCTGATCAAAATCGTTCTTGTGCGTCTCCATCGCCCTCTGCGCCAGATGCCGCGCCGCTTCGACAAATTGCACATCGTTCATCGTCAACAGCGCCTGCAGCGGCGTATTCGTCCGCTCCCGCCGCACCGTGCAAACCTCGCGCGTCGGCGCGTTGAAGATATCCATTGCCGGCGGCGGCGCGCTCCGCTTCCAGAAGGTATAAAGCGAGCGCCGGTACAAACCCTCGCCGCTATCCTGCTGATAAAAACGCGTATCGGAACTCTCCATCGCCACCGTCTCCCAGATCTTTTCCGGCTGGTACGGCTTCACGCTCGGTCCACCCACCTTGCGCACCAGCAATCCGCTCGACGCCAATGCATAATCCCGAACCACCTCGGCATCCATGCGGAAGCGCGGTCCGCGGGCCAGCAACCGGTTGTCCGGATCCTTCCGCAGTTTTTCCTCCGTCGCCACCGATTGCTGCCGGTAGGCCGCCGTCATCATCATCTGCTTCATCAGCCGCCGTACATCCCAGCCGTTCTCGCGGAAGTCCACCGCCAGCCAGTCCAGCAATTCCGCATGACTCGGCGCTTCTCCCTGGCTACCCAGGTCATCGCTGGTCCGCACCAGGCCCGTGCCAAAGATCTCCTGCCAGTAACGGTTCACCGCGGTACGCGCAAAAAGCGGGTTTTCCTCCTTCAACAGCCACTCCGCCAAGCCGCGGCGGTTCTTGTCGAGGCCGGCACCCAGTCCGCCAAGCACCGCGGGAACATCCGCCTCAACGGCATCCCGCTTCTGGTCATACATGCCGCGGTAAAGAATGTTCGCCATCGGCTTCTGGTCCATCCGCTCCACCATGATGTGCGTCACCGCGCCACGCCGCAGAATCATCTTCCGCTCCTGCTCGACGCTGGCGATCTGTTGCAATAGCTTCTTCGTCTTTCCATCACCGATCGCCGACCATACCCGCGACAACTCCACCGTCTTGCCTTCCCGCGCCGCCGGCAGCATCTCAAGCACGCCAATCTCCTCGCTCGACAGGACCCGGTCGTAGATCCTTACATCCTTGAGTGCTCCTCCCTTGAAGCTGCGCTTGTTGCCGTCCCCGCCAATCCGCAGCGGTTCCTGATTCACAATCGAACCGTCGAGCTGCGGCCGGGCCGTCTCCTGCCGCCCGTCGTGTGCGATCTTCATACCGTTGAAATACAGCTCAAAACTATCCTTCTTTCTTCGGCTGCCGTCATAGGTGAAGGCCACGTGATACCAGTTCCCTGGCGTCATCTTGGCCGCGTTTCCGCCCCGCGCCGTAATCGGCTGCCCTCGCTCGCCGATCATCTTCATCAGCGGCTGTCGGCCCTGTATGTCAATCGTCCAGCCACGAACCGTGCTGCCGTCCTTTTCTTTACTGTTGTATTGGCTGAGCAGTGTCCAGTTATCGTCCGGCTTGGGATAGTACACCCACATCGCGACCGTAAAGGGCTTGTCGGCCTGGATCCGGTTGAAACCCTTCTCTTCCTTTAGCCCGCCATCGGGGCCAAACTCGATCTTGTCGAGCGACCAGACCGGTTGGTAACTCTTCGGCAGCTTGAAATCCCGCTTCCCTTTCCCCGCCAGTTCGTCGGCACGCGCCCCGCGCAGCCCCCTCAGCCGGATCAGATCCTCATCCACCTGGCCCCACCGGGCCACATCCCCCGGCAGCGGATTGAACAGCACCGGTGGCGTATCGCTGATATTGCCATCCAGCGGCTTTTGGGTCGTATTGCGAAAGAACGCCGCCATCGAGTAGAAATCCTTCTGCGTGATCGGATCGAACTTATGGTCGTGGCACGTCGCGCAACCCACCGTCAGACCCAGAAACACGGTTCCCGTCGTGTCCACCCGGTCCTTGGCGTACATCGCCTCCACTTCTTCTTCAATCACTCCCCCTTCATTCGTCGTCACGTTGTTGCGGTGGAACCCCGAAGCAATCCATTGCTCCTTGGTGCGGTTCGGTATCAAATCCCCGGCGAGTTGATCCCGCGTGAATTCATCAAAACGCAGGTTCTTGTTGTAAGCCTGAATCACCCAGTCCCGGTACAGCCACATCTCGCGGTAATTGTCGACATGCAGGCCGTGCGTGTCCGCGTAGCGCGCCGCATCGAGCCAGTAGCGCGCCCGGTGCTCACCGTAATGCACGCTCGCCAGCATCTTATCGACATAACGCTCATAGGCGTCCGGCCGCGTATCCTTTACAAACGCTTCCACCTCGGCCGGCTCCGGCGGCAGCCCCGTGGCATCAAGCGCCACGCGCCGCGCCAGCGTCCGGCGGTCCGCTTCCGCCGCCGGCGTCAAACCCTCCCGCTGCAGCCGCGCATAGAGAAACCGGTCAATCGCCGTTTTGCTCCAGGCCGCTTCGCTCACCTCCGGCGGTGCCGCCTTCACCGGCGCCGTGAACGACCAGTGCTCCTGCCATGGCGCACCCTGCGCGATCCATTTCCGCAGCGTTTCCACCTGCGCCTTCGTCACGGATTTGTGCGAACTCGGCGGCGGCATCTTGAGCGAAGCCTTTTCGTGCAGGATCCGCTTTAGAATCAAACTCTCTTCCGGCTTGCCTGGAACGATCGGTGTCCCATTCTTGCGCGCGGCAAAGGCATCCGTTTTTACGTCCAACCGCAATCCCGCCATTCGCGAATCTTTATCTGGCCCATGACAATGAAAACACTGATCGCTCAGGATCGGCCTCACCTCCCGCCGGAAGTCCACGTTGTCAGCTCCCCAGACAACGCCCGCCACCAGGATGAAACATGGGATTTTCTTCATACTCATTCACAATCTTATACTGATAACTTGCATTTGCTTCTCGTCATCTTCCTGGCCGTGGCTCTGCTGCCAGCCCAACGCAGCCAAATAGCTGCCATCGCCAACCATCCCCGTGTCCGCCAAGCCGAGCGCCTCATCACCGAGGGCCGCGCCTCTCTTGCCGCCGATGACGCCGCGCGCGCCCGCCGCCTCTTTGACCAGGCCATCGATCATTTGCTCGAAACCCCCGAAGACGACCCCGACCGCGACAAAATCGAGCGCTACCTCCAAAACATCACCGAAGAGATTTACACCATCGACATCGAAAGCCTCGGCGCTGCCCGCGCCCTCGACGACATTCGCTTCGACAAAAGCCCCCTCGACGACATCCGCGAAATGACCTTCCCTATCGACCCGCGCATGAAATCCAAAGTCCGCCAGGAAATCGAACTCACCACCTCGCAACTCCCCCTGGTCGTCAACGACACCGTCCTCGGCTTCATCAACTACTTCGCCAACGGCAAAGGCCGGAAAACCCTTGAGTTCGCCCTCCGCCGCTCCGGGCGCTACCGCCCGATGATCTTCAAAATCCTCGCCGAGGAGGGCGTCCCCCCCGAGCTCATCTATCTCGCGCAAGCCGAGAGCGGCTTCCTGCCCCGGGCCGTTTCCTATAAGGCCGCCGTCGGCATGTGGCAATTCATCAAGCAAACCGGTCAGACCTATGGCCTCCTCCAGGGCCCCTGGACCGATGACCGCCTCGATCCCGAACGCTCCACGCGCGCCGCCGCGAAACACCTCCGGGATCTCTATAACGAATTCGGCGATTGGCATCTCGCCCTCGCCGCCTATAATTGCGGCCCCGGCTGCGTCGACCGCGCCGTGCAGCGCACCGCCTTTGCCGACTATTGGGAACTCCGCAACCGCAACGCCGTCCCCATCGAGACCACCAATTACGTCCCTATCATCCTCGCGCTCACCATCATCATGAAGAACCCGGCCGATTACGGCCTCGCCAACCTCGAAATGGAAGAGCCCCTCGATTACGACACCATCGAAGTCTACTCCAATACCAGCCTCCAACTCGCCGCCGATGCCGCCCAGACATCCTTCTCGCAATTGCAGGAGCTCAACCCCGCCATTCTGCGCGGTGTCGTCCCCGCCGGCTACTTCCTCCGGATCCCCAAGGGCAGCGCCGCCGGCGTGACCGCCGCGCTTGAGCTGATTCCCCCCGACAAGCGTGATGTCTGGCGGCTCCATCGCCTCCAACCCGGCGATAGCCTCGACACCCTGGCCCGCACCTATCGCCTCAATCAGTCCGTCCTCGTCCAAGCCAATCCCAACTTCGCCGAGGCTGCCTTCGTGGTGGTCCCGCAAATGACCCCCAAGCCGAAGCCCGGCCGCACCCCAGCCGTGCGATCCGCCTCCAAACGCACGACGCCCACGCGTATGGCCCGCCCCGCCGGCAATATGCCCGGCAGTTTCAAGAAGCCCGCCACCCGCGCCACTCCCAAGAAGCCCACCCCCGCTCCCGCCAAGCGCACCAAGCCCTCCCCCCGATGAAGTGGTTCGCCCTGGCTTGCGTCATCCTCGCTTCAATCTTCCAGTTGTTTTTTCCCCTCCAACTCGGCCTGTCCAACAATGGAGATTTCTCGAAGGTCTCCGGCTATTACAAATTGGCTCCCACGGCCGGCTGGGGCGTTCACGAAAGCGAATACTATCTGCCCGGCTACGCCTTCTCCGACCGTAATTCCTATCGCAGCGGCCTCCTCTCGAGCGAGCACGTCTTCACCTGGCCCGCCGTCAAACTCAGCCGTTTGATCTTCGGCAAGCAATCCTTTTCCTTGCTGACTCTCGCCGCCGTCAAGCTCATCTGGTATTGGTCGGCCAGCGCTGCCCTGCTCTTCGCGCTGCAATCCAGTTGGCCGGCCATCGTGCTCGCCGCGCTTGTTGCCAGCGACGCCAGCTTGCTCACCTGCCTGCCTGGTTTCTACATGGACAGCGCGGCCCTGCTGTTTACCTTGTCATTGGTGGCTTCCCTGCTCTGGTGTCACCGGGGCGTAACTCTCGCGGCCCTGCCCGCGGCGGTTTCCGCCACCGGCCTTACCCTGAGCAAAGCCCAACATGCTCCCCTGGCTTTTCTCTTCGCCCTCGCCCTGTGCTGGCTCGCTTGGCGCCATCGTCGTGGATTGCTCCTCCTCCCAGCCGCCTTCTTCGGCCTGCTCGGCGGCTTCATGTTCCGCGAAACACCCGAACACTACGCCGCCATCCCCGTCTTCACACTCACCTTTTACCGCATCGCCCCCACCGGCGATGGGATGGGATTGCCGCCTCAATACGCCCGCTATGCCGGCATGCATGCCTACAGTCCCGGCTCCCCGATGGAAGATCCCGCCTGGTCCCGCGAATTTCTCCAGCACACTTCCCTGTCCCGCATCGCCCTCTGGTACACCACTCACCCCGCCTTCGTGCTCAAGACCCTCTGGCTCGCCTGGCGCACCCACGCCGGCGTCCAGCCAGACCCCGGCCTCGGTTGGCGCCAACCCGGCCATGGGCATGCCCCCCGCGCCCAGACCGGCGGCTTCCGCCCCTGGAGCTTTCTCCGCCTCCTCACCACCCCGCTCGCCTTTCTCGCCTTGCTCTGGGTCCGCCGCCAACCCATTCTCTATTTGCTCGCAGCCGCCGCCCTCAGCGAATTCGCCATCGCCACCCTCGCTGACGCCCTCGAGACAGCGCGCCACCTTTACCTGTTTCAAATTTTCACCGACCTGTTGGCCGTTACCGCTACTTACTTCCGCCTCTCAGCCAGGCCGTGAATTCGCCCTGCCCGTGCACATCCGTCAACCGCATATCCCGCCCCTGAAAACGATATGTCACCTCCGTATGGTCCATGCCGAGCAGCCGGAACATCGTCGCGTGTAGATCATGCACGTCCTTTTTGTCTTCGACGGCCCGCAGCCCAAACTCGTCGGTGGCCCCCAGCGCCCGGCCACCCACAATGCCCGCCCCCGCCATCCACATCGAAAACCCATACGGATGATGATCCCGCCCGTTCTTGCCCTCGGCCAACGGCGTCCGTCCAAACTCGCTGCCCCACACCACCAGCGTGCTGTCGAGCAATCCCCTTCCCGCCAGATCCGCCAGCAGTCCCGCCACCGGCAAGTCGCTCTTTTTCGCCATCTTGTTGTGGCTCCCCAACAAATCGTTATGCGCGTCGTCCCAGTCGTCCCCCAAATTCGTGCCGCTATACAGTTGCACAAATCGCACGCCGCGCTCCACCAACCGCCGCGCCAGCAGACACTTCCGGCCGAAGTCATCCGTCATCGGCTCCCCAATCCCGTATAGCTTCTTGGTCGCCGCCGACTCTTTTGCGAGATCCACTACCTCCGGCGCCTCGGCCTGCATCCGGTAGGCCAGCTCGTAGCTCGCCATCCGCGCCTCCAGCGTCGAATCTCCCTCCCGGTTCGCACCATAGCCCCGGTTCATCTTGCCAATCAGCTCGAGTGTTGTCTTTTGTGCCTCCCGCGACACTCCCTCCGGCGCCTCCAGGTGCAACACCGGGCTTGCTCCGCTGCGAAAGACCGTCCCTTGATAGCGCGCCGGCAAGTATCCACTGCCATAGGCGCCCGCCCCGCTCTTCATCGCTCCGTCGCTCATCACAACAAAACTCGGCAGATTTTCATTCTCGCTCCCCAGCCCATACACACTCCAGGCCCCCAGCGACGGACGTCCCGGAAACTGACTGCCGCTCGTTCGCAAGTAAATCGCCGGCGCATGGTCAAATGCGTCCCCATGGCAACTCCGGATCACGGCAATTTTGTCGGCTTGCTTTCTGATATGCGAAAACAGATCACTGATCTCCAGGCCCCCTTCGCCAGCCCGCTCAAACTTCCATGGGCTGCCCCGCATCAGCGCCTTGCGAAAGTCAATCCGGCTCGTAATCAAGCCCTGCCCGAAACTACCCGGCAACACTTCCCCGCTTCGTTTCGTCAACTCCGGCTTCGGGTCGAACGTATCCACGTGGCTCACCCCGCCATGCATGAACAAATAGATCACCCGCTTGGCCCGCGCCTGCTCGGCCGCGCCCGCTACCATGCTGGCCAAGGCCAGCGAGCCGAAACCCTTGCCAGCATCGAGAAAGAACTGTCGTCGCGTCGCGCTCATCGCTCTGATCTCCTCCCTAGTCGACATATAGGAACTCATTTGTGTTGAGCAATCCCCGCATCAACTCCCGCCGGGCCTTCTGCTCGCTTCCCAACAGCTCGGTCTGCCGCGCCAGGAATTCCTTCACCATCACCGCTTCTTCCCCGGTCATCTCCCGTTGAAACACGCTCTGCCAGCCTCGTTCCGGCGCGAGCTTCCCCAACGCTTCCGCCTGCTCCACCGTAAACTTGCTGTTCAACAAACCCAGGCTCTGCGTCGCCGTCGTCGAACTCTCCCGCCGCGCGCAGCTCAGCACCCCTTCCGGCCGGTCCAGCACCTCGAGCATCGGCATACGGTAAGTCCGCTTGGCAAGCATGTAAATACTGCGCCGCGCATGCTCGGCGCGGTCCATTGTTACCGGCCAGGCATTTCCCGCCGGTTGGCTCATTCCGTATAATTCCTCATTCGACAATTCAGGAACCACGGGTTTGCCTCCCATCTTCGGGTTCATCGTGCCCGCCACCTGCAACATCGCATCGCGGACCTCTTCGGCCTCGAGCCTCCGGCGGTTAAACCCCGAAAGATACTCGTTTGGGCCATCCCCACGATTTGAGGCCTGCCGGTAAGTAGCCGAATGCAGCATCAGGCGGTGCATCGCCTTGACACTCCAACCCCGCTTCACAAATTCACCCGCCAGCCAATCCAGCAACTCCGGATGTGTCGGCTCACTGCCCCGCATGCCAAAATCACTTGCCGTCGCCACAATGCCCCGGCCAAAGTGATATTGCCAGATGCGGTTCACCATCACCCGCGCCGTCAGGGGATTTTCCCCCCGCGCAATCCATTCGGCCAATGCTGCCCGGCGCCGCGTCGTCGCGGAATCAAGCGGCGGCTCAGCAATCTCACCACCGCCGAGCGCCGTCAGAAAGCCGGGCTTCACCTCCTCCCCATAGGCCGTCCCCTTTCCCGGCACATAGGTTCGTGGCGCCTCCCGCCCCACATCCGTCACCCCCGGGGCAAAAGGCCCAGGCCCATAGTTGGCATACATTCCCAAGAGCCGGTTCTTCAGCGCTTCCAGCTTGTCCCGGTCCCGGTCATCGAGTACCTTCCAGATCTCTCCATCTGTCGGGTTTACTTCCTTCATGTGCGCATCGTGCAGCGCCTTTTGTTCCGCTGTCCGTTTCTCTTCCGGCGCCGCGAACGCCTCTTGTACCGCCGCACTCAGCCGCGACAGCCGCTCCGCCTTCATGCGCTCAAAGTAAGGAGTCTTGAGCCGGATCAGTTCCGCGCCAATGTCATATTGCTTGAATTGCCGGGTCACCTCGCCGAGGTCATGGCTTCGCGCGTTGTTATAGTGCAGAAAGATGCGCGTCTTCTGAAACGGCGCAAAGACAGCCTGAAGCCGGTAATAGTCCCGCTGCGGGATTGGATCGTATTTGTGATCATGACAGCGCGCGCATCCCACCGTCAGGCCCAGAAAAACGCTCGCTGTCGTATCCGTAAAGTCCGTCAGGCTCTCTATCCGGTTGATGTCTTCCACCTTGTACAGCATGTCCCGGTTCGGCCCCACGGCGAAGTATCCCGTCCCCTGCTGTTGCTGCGGGTCTTCAAACAATTCATCGCCCGCCAACTGCTCCTTGACGAAAACGTTGTACGGCTTGTCCGCATTAAAACTCTCGATTACATAATCGCGGTACCGCCACGCATACAACGTGTACGGATCCTGTTCAAACCCCGCTGTATCTCCGTAACGCACCAGATCCAGCCAATGCTTGCCCCACTTTTCCCCATAATGTTTCGAGCTTAGGTACCGCTCCACCATGCGTTCATAGGCCCCCGGCTTTTCGTCCCGCTCAAATTCCTCTACCTCAGCCCGCGCCGGCGGCAGCCCCGTCAAATCGAAGCTCACCCGCCGCACCAGCGTCCGCCGGTCCGCCTCGCGAGCCGGTTTCAAGCCCTTCTCCTCCAGCTTGGCCGCGATAAACCGGTCCACCTCATTGCGGGCCCAACCTTCTCCCCTGCCGGGCGCTGAAAAACTCTTTACCGGCTCAAACGCCCACCACTTCGCCAGTGGCGCCTTGCCGGAGGCGACCGGCCACTTCGCCCCCGCTTTGATCCACTCCCGCACCGCCGCCAGATCCCCCGGCGCCAACTTTCCCGTCGGAGGCATCATCGCCCGCCCCTTCCCGTTCATCATCAGCCACAACCGGCTTTGATCGGGCTTGCCCGGCACCACAATGGCGTCCTCCAGACCCTCCGGCCGGTCCAGACGCAACCCGGCCATCGCCGCGCTACCGTGACAGCTGTAGCAATTCCGGTTCAGAATTCCTAGGGCCTTCTCCGCCAGTTCCGTCTCCGCGGCAATCAGCAAAAATAGCAGCACCATCGTGCCTCGATTCTATAAAATCAAACGAAGCCAAATGAAAGCTCTATCTACTTTCGCTCTCTTTGCCGTGCTCGCCTTCGCTGCCGAGCCTGGCGGCAAACCTTATCTCAACGAAATTCGAATTGAACGCCACAAAGCCGTACCCATGCGCGATGGGGTAACACTTTATGCCGATGTCTATCGCCCAGCTGCCCCCGGCAAGTATCCGACCATCATCGTCCGCACTCCCTACGGCGTTCAACGCGATGGCGGGCACGAGACCATGATCAAGTTCGCCCAACGCGGCTATTCCGTCGTTTTCATGGACAATCGCGGACGCTATGAATCAAGCGGCGACTGGGATCCCTTCCGCTTCGAAGCCAAGGATGGCTACGACACCATTGAATGGGCCGCCAAACAGGATTTCTCCAATGGCAAAGTCGCCACCCAGGGCGGCTCCTACCTCGGCCACGTGCAGTGGGCCGCCGCCAGCCAGCAGCCCCCCAGCCTCGTAGCCATTTTCCCTTCTCTCGCCTCAACCAACATTTATGCGAATTGGATCACGCACGGCGGCGCTTTCCGGCTCAGCTTTAACTTTGGCTGGGGCGTCGTCCGCATGCCCAACCGCATCATGCTGCCCCAGTACTGGCACACGGAACCCTATACCCCGGAAGAGCTCAAATACGAAAACATCCTCTGGCATCTCCCTCTTAATTCCGGCGACCTCAAGAGCGCCAGCTACGCCGTCAAGCATTATCGCGACTGGCTCGCCCACGATTCCTATGACGATTACTGGAAGACCATCTCCGACGAAGAGCGCATGGACAAGATGAAAGTCCCCGCCGAGGTTTCCGGCGGCTGGTTCGATATCTTCCTGGCCGGTACCATCAACGGCTACACGATGATGAAGCAAAAGGCGGCCACCGAGCATGCCCGCAAGCACACCCGCATGATCATCGGCCCCTGGGGCCACGGTCCCACGCGCAAGTACGGCGATGTTGACTTCGGCCCCGACGCCTACAACGATCAGTTCGAGGAAGAACTCCGCTTCTTTGACTTCCACCTGAAAGGCATCAAGAACGGTCTCGACAACAACCTGCCGGTCAAAATTTTCTACATGGGAATCAACAAATGGCGCACCGAAGCCGACTGGCCCATCCCGAATACAAACTTCCGCAACCTATACCTGCACGCCAAATCTCCGGCCAACTCCGTGCGCGGCGGTGGCACGCTCACCTTCGACCAGGCGGCTTCCGAAAGTAAGGACCAATACCGTTACGATCCCCAGCAGCCGGTCATGACCCTCGGCGGCAACAACTGCTGTGGCACTCCTACGCTGGCCGGCCCCAAGGACCAGCGCCCCATCGAACAGCGCGACGACGTCCTCGTCTACACGAGCGAATTCCTCAAGGAACCCCTCACCATCGCCGGCCCGGTCAAAATGAAGCTCCACGCCTCCACCGACGGTCCGGATACCGATTGGATGGTCAAGCTCGTCGACGTGTACCCCAATGGCTTCGGCTTCCCGGTCGCGGAAGGCATCCTGCGCGCCCGCTTCCGCGACGGCCTCGACAAGCCGAAGCTGCTCACCCCCAATACCCCCTATGAGTTCACCGTCGATCTGGCCGGCACGGCCAATACTTTCCTGCCCGGCCATCGTATCCGCATCGACATCACCTCGAGCAATTTCCCGCAGTTCGACCGTAACCCCAACACCGGTGAGCCGCTCGGCTCCGCCAGCAAAACGCGCATCGCCCTGCAAACCATCTTCCATGGCGGACCCCGTCCCAGCCATATCATCCTCCCTATCGTCTCGAACCCCTAAAGGAGTAACATCAATCATGTCTTCCCGCCGCAAGTTCATGGGCAGCGCTGCTGCCCTCCCCTTCGCTGCCTCGGCCGCGAAAACCACTAAGCTCAAAACTCCCGACTACTTCCGCGACCTGGGCGTCCGCCCCTTCATCAATGCCGCCGGCACATACACCATGCTTACGGCTTCCCTGATGAGCCAGGAGACGATGGACGCCATCGAGTATGCCTCCAAGCACTTCGTCCACCTCACCAAGCTCCAGGACGCCGTTGGCGCCCGTATCGCCCAACTGCTCTCGGCTGAGTCCGCCATGGTTTCCTCCGGCGCCGCCGGCGCGATGACTGTCGGCACCGCCGGCTGCATCACGGGCAAGGATCAAAAGGCGATCCTCCAACTTCCCGACCTCACGGGCCTCAAGAACGAGGTCCTCGTTCAGAAGTCTCACCGCTATGGCTACGATCACGCCGTTCGCGCCGTCGGCGTCAAAATGGTCGAGATTGAAACCGAAGAGGACTTCCACCGTGCCGCCGGTCCGCGGACAGCCATGGCCCTCTTCTTCAACGACAACAACAAAAAGGGACAGATCGACGACAAGGGCTGGGTCAAGCTCGGCAAACAGCACAACGTCCCCACCTTCAACGACGCCTCCGCCGACTGCCTTCCGGTCGAGCGCCTCAGCATGTACAACAAGATGGGCTTCGATCTCGTCACCTTCTCCGGTGGCAAAGCGCTCTGCGGTCCCCAGTCCGCCGGCATTCTCATGGGCCGCAAGGACCTCATCGAAGCCGCCCGTCTCAACACCAGCCCCTATTCCGACACCGTGGCCCGCGGCCTTAAGGTAAACAAGGAAGAGATGCTCGGCATGCTCGTCGCCCTCGAACAGTACCTCAAGCGCGACCACGCCGCCGAAGCCCGCGAATGGGACCGCCGCGTCGATCTCATCACCAAGGCCGCCAAGAAATTCCCCTCGGTCACCTCCGCGATCGATGTCCCCGAGATTGCCAATCACACCCCGCACCTCAAACTGCGCTGGGATCAATCGAAGATCAAGCTCAGCCCGCTCGATGTCAAGAAACAGATGCTCGAGGGCGAACCCTCCATCGAAGTCACCCCATCCACGAACAAGGAAGAGCTCGTCATGACGGTTTGGATGCTTAAGCCCGGTGAGGCGGAACTGGTCGCCCGCCGCCTCTCCGAAATCTTCAAGGCCGCCGTCTAAATGTAGGCGATCACGTCAATCTCCACAAGACTGTTTCCCGGAATTCCGCCGGCTGCCGCGATCGTCGTGCGCACCGGCGGGTTTTCTCCAAACCGGCCCTGAAAGACTGAATTCATCGCCGCATAGTCCTTGAGGTTGTCCAGGTAAACGTTACACTTCAGCACCTTGTCCATGCTGCTGCCCGCGGCCAACAATTCGGCTTCAATCTCCTTCAGCACCGTCTCTGTATGCGCCTTGATGTCGCCCGGATAGTGCGCCCCCTTACCCGCGATAAACAGCAGGTTGCCGTAGCTCACGGCTCCGTTGAACAAGGGTGTGCGCGCCGGTTTCGGCCCCCGCCGGTGCACTCTTTTCTCCACCCCTCCGCTTGCCTGCGCGAGAGCTGTCGCCGCCGTCGCCAACCATCCCGCCAGTACCCCAGCGGCCGCCTGATAAAAACGTGTTCTTGTCATGCCTGTCAGTCTTTCACAATTTTTCCGCGATTACACTTGCACTCACTTCCGCACGCGATATGCTATGTGCACGGAGTTCTTCTCATGCTCGATCGCATCCGCTATGTTTCCCCCGATGAAGATCTCGATGATCCCATCCAGGACGGCATCTTGGGAAACGAAATGTCCGCATATGGCTATGACGATGAGGACGATGACTTCAGCGACGATCAAGCCGCTGCAATCACCCTCGCCTCCTTCGCTTTCTCCACTTCTCCTCTCCCTCCCGCCGTTGTCGAACCCATCGTGGAACCGGCCGTCGAGATAGTCAAAGCAAGCAAGAAGGTCCAATCGTCCCAACCGGCGCGGACTGTCGAGAAAGCACCCCCAGCAAAAGCTCCCGCACCGGCAAAGAAAGCCTCCCCTGCCAAGAAACAAGCTCCGCTCACGAAGAAGTCCGCGGTCTCAAAACCGGCACCCGGAAAACAAACCGCTATAAAGCCGGTAGCCAACCAGTCAGTTGCGAAAAAGTCCGCTCCCCCGAAAGCGGTCGCCAGCAAGGCGGCCAAGAAGGCCGCCAAGCCAAAAATGAAGCGTTAGTCTGCCTTCACCACCTTGAGACACCGTTGAAACAATTCAAGCAGTGCCTCGGCATGAACTTCCGGAGTATTGGCCCCCTTGGCGCCAAACCCCGCCGTCGATCCGCTCGACTTCCCATAGCCCGTTTGCACCGCGATAAACTTCATCATTTCCAGCGAGATTTCCTCCGCTTTCAATGCGCTCTCACTCTTATTTGTTGCTTGCTCAGCCATAACTAGATACAGTGTAGCTCTTTACTCATGCCAGTCGACGCCTTGGCCTGGATCCGCAACCTCCGCGGCGGCTCCCAAACCCATCTGATCAAAGCCGCCGACGGCCATCATTATGTGGTGAAGCTTTCCTCCAACCCCCAAGGCCTCCGTACCCTGGTCAACGAATGGATCTCCCAGCGCATCCTCAACTACCTGCGCATCCCCTGCCCCGCCGTCGAGATCATCCACCTCTCGGCTGAATTCCTCGCGCAATCCCCCCGCGTCGGAATCCTGCGCGGACAAGTCCTTCACCCCCCTCCCCCTGGTTGGCACTTCGGCTCTCGCTTTCCCGGTGACCCCAACTTGCTCGCCGTCTACGATGTCCTGCCCGACATCCAGTTGGCCTCCTGCCGCAACATTCACCACTTCCCCGCGATCCTTGCTTTCGACAAGTGGGCCGCCAATGCCGATTCCCGCCAGAGCATTTTCTACCGCGCCCGGCTCGCCGATGTCCTGCCGGAGGAAGATTCCAGTTCCGGTCCCGATCTCGCACCGCGCGGTCTCGTCACCTCCATGATCGACCATGGCTATTGCTTCAACGGCATTTACTGGGATTATCCCGATGCTCCTGGCTACGGTCTTTATTACCGCCCGGAGGTGTATCGCCGGGTCCGCGGCGGCTCTGACTTTGAACCCTGGCTCGAGCGCATCCGATCCTTTCCCGCCTCCATTCTCGACAAAGCCCTGCACGAATTACCGCGTGCCTGGCTCACCCCTCGGGATGAAGACGAACTGCCCGCCCTGCTCGACCGCCTCATGGCCCGGCGCGGCAAAGTCCCTGCTCTCATCGAGGCCGTTCGCCACAAGTTTCCTCATTACTTCCCCAACTGGCGCTGAACTTCATCCGCCACCCATTGCGCCGTCCACGGCGCCAGTAAAATTCCGTTCCGGTAATGCCCATAGGCCAGAACCACTCGGGGGTTCCAACGCTTCAGAACAGGCACATCCCCGCGCGCCGCCGGTCGGAAGCCAAACCAGACCTCAGTCGGCGTCCGGCCGGTCAACTCGGGCCACAGCCGCTCCGCCCGGCGCTGTAAATCACCGATCTGCCCCCTATCCATTTTCCGGTCAAATCCAATCCGCTCCTCGGTCGAACCCACAATTACCCGCCCTCCCCGCCGCTGCAGTAGATAGGTATGCCCATCGCGAACAATCCCTTTCAACCGCCCTGGTTCAATGCCGTCCCAAGCCAGGATGTAGCCCTTGACCGGCTCCACCTCCGGCAGCCCCGCCCCCCTCAGCCACCATGCTCCCGTGGCCACCACAACCTGTTCCCCATCCAGTTCCTCCAAATTCTCCACCTCCCGCTCCACCACCCGGACGCGCCGGCCCAACTCCCGCATCAGGTCCCGGGGATCCACATACCCTTCCCTCTCCGCCCCGCCTTCCACGAAATCAATATCTCCGCCTACTCCCCGGACAAATTCTCCATAAAGCCTCGCCGATTCCCTCGCCCGCTGCCGCCAAATTTCATCCGGAAACGTCTCGCTCCAGGCCCCCAGCATTCCCGCTCCCGCCCAACTCGCGCTCCCGCGACAGGTCAAATCCTTGTCATACACGACGGCCTCATAGCCACGCCGTCCCAACTCCCATGCACAACTCAGCCCAATCAGGCCTCCGCCCACGATCTCGATCACTCCCTTTAGAATAAAGCTTTCATGCACGAATTCCTGCTCGTCAACGAAGAAGTGCTTCCCGCTACTTCCCGCACCATGACTCCCGGCCAGGTCGGCGCCGTAAATGGCTGGGGCGTCTTTTCCACTCTCCGCGTCCACCACGGCGCGCTCTTTGCCTGGCCCCGCCACTACCAGCGCATGGCCAACGATGCTGCCCGGCTCCGCATTCCTTTCCCCGCTGAATCCGGCTGGTTCGAGCAACAATTGCTCAAACTGATCGCGGCGAACCAGTGCCCCGAAGCTACGCTGCGCGTAATTGTCCTGCGCAACAAAGGCGGCATGTGGGAAGGTCCCGGCATCACCCGCCCCTGGGACCTCTACGCCTTCACCACCGGACTCAAGAATTGGGGCTCAAGCGTGCGCCTCGGTCTCGTTGCTCAGGCCCGCCATGCCGCCTGTGAATTCGCCGGCGCCAAGATGCTTTCCTGGTCCTTCAATCTCTGCATGTACGAAAGGGCTCAGGAACAGGGATTCGACGAAGTCGTCCTGCTCAACGAACGCCACGAGGTCTCCGAACTCACTTCGGCCAATCTCTTCGCCGTCTTCGGCGGCGAAGTGCTCACTCCCCCCTTGTCCTCCGGTTGCCTGCCCGGCATCACGCGCGCCCTCCTGCTTGAGGAAATCTCCGTTCCAGGCATCACCGTGCGCGAAGCTCCGCTCCAGCTCTCCGACCTTGAGCGTGCCGACGGTCTCTTCATCACGAGTTCCACCCGCGATCTCCTCGCCGTCTCCTCCATCGACACTCTCAGCATCCATGACGATGACTCGGTCCGCCAACGGCTCAACCGGGCCTTCCAGCATTACCTCGATCAATACTGCCTCGCGCGCGCCAGCCGCCTGCCTGCTACCTGATCCGGCCATAGGCCCGCCGCACATTCGCTGGCACCGCGTGGAGATCAAACTCCTCCGGCCAAACCCATCGCACATCCTCGCTCTCCTCGCTCGCTCGCAGCTCCTTGCCGCGCGCACGAAACCAGACCAGCACGTCGTGATGCAAATGGTAGGGTTCCACCTCCCTGCCGTCCTTCAGCTTCGCCGGAATCCCATGCACATCGGCTCCAATCACTTCCCCACCCTCCACTACCAAGCCCGTTTCTTCGGCCACCTCTCTCGCCGCTGCCGCAATCACCGTCCCATCCTCTTCTTCCACATGTCCCCCCGGCAAAAGCCAACGCTTCAGCCGTCCGTGCAAAACCATCGCGATCGCCCGGCCCTCCGGATGCAATACCAACCCGGTCGCTGTCACATGACCTGGATTGAACTGTCTCCTGGAAAACGGTTCTCGCGTCTCCGCCACCATCATCTCAATCAGTTCTATGCTCTTTTCATCTCCCATGAGGTTCGAAGGAAACACAATCCGCATCCTCCCAGGCTAAACTCTTACCCCTGCACCCTGTCACTCGATTTATCCGCGCCTTTGTTGCCCGGCTGCTAGTGTAGTGCTTCGCTAATGGTAATCAGTATCGAATTTCCGACGCCTCTACAATTGAGGTGCTGGACTTTCATGCGCATTGCTCCGCCAATTGAACTCTCCGCTGAACAGCGAACGACCCTGGAGGCGTGGGCCAACGGCCGTAAGTCTCAGGTCCGGGTCGCCGA
>JAINDK010000080.1 GCA_019931185.1 Bryobacter sp. CoA8 C33 | reverse complement strand
GCCGAAACTTTTTCCCCCTCCAAAGCCCATGACGCCGCCGGCTCGAGCTTTACCTCGTACTCCGGCTCACAATATTCCTCTACTTGAAAGCTGGTGTAGCCTTGCGCCGCTTCCCTGCTGAACTGAATCATGTATTGCCCCAGCGGCACCGTCACCGGCAACTCATATTCCCCCGACAGCGAGCCAAATCGCGACATCGCGAGGTCGCGCTGGAAAACCGGTTTGCCCTCCTGATCGAGAATTTCCACCCGCACGGGGCCGGAATTTGGGATCTCGTAGCCGGAGGGCAGACGATCCCGCAGCGTGGCCTTGAAGAAAACTTTGTGCCCCGGCCGGTACACGGGCCGGTCGGTGTAGGCATAAAATTGCGTGTGGCGCCCCGACTGCGGGTTCAACGCATACCCGCTTACCGCGTCGAAGGCCACGTCCCCGTTTCGCCGGGCGATCACGAAAGCATCAGCCGTGTCCTTGCTTTCAAGCCGGGCAAAACCCTGAGCATCCGTGCGCACCACGGTGTTCAGCCGCGCCTGGGACCGGAATTCCACCTCCACTCCCGGCATTCCGCGGCCGGATGCCCGGTCGACCACGCGCGTCATCACCAGCCCCGGTTGCGTCTTCGTCAGTACGGCCATCGCGCTGACACTCATGATCGTGTAAGCCCGCAGCTTGCCGTCGGTCGCCTCCACCAGATACAGCCCCGCTTCCCTGGCCGGTATGTCCACCACCTGTTCGTCCCAGCGTTCCTTGCCCCGCACTGTTTCCCGCCATGTGCGCACCAGTTGCTTGTCGTTCAATAACGGAATCGCCGCAAAACCCGTGCCCTTGGTCGCACTCGCGGCTGTCGCCGCCGGTGCCGGGCGCCCGCGCCACTCGGCCCGAGCCGCGGCTGTAAACTGCTGCCGCACCAGCAATTGCGCCTTTTCCCGCCACCGCCGCTTGAAGCGCGCAAACCGCAGCAATGGCGTATCCTCGCGCGGCAGCGCCGCCGTCTCGTTGCCAAAGCTGTGCGCATCGCGCAATTGTGAAAGAAACTCGCTCGCCTCGTTCACACGGTACAAGCGGAAGTCGAGCGCCTTCACCCCTTGCGCCCACATCTGAATTTGCGGCTTTTCCCCGGGCGCAAAAGTGCGATTCGAACTCAGCGCGAAATACCGCCCTTCGGGATCCTGCCCAATTACCGGCAGCGCCAGCACCAGCAGCCCCATGGCGATCAGCCGTTTCATTTCAAATTTCCTTCCAGCATTTTCCAGCGGTACAAGCCGCGAAACGTGGCGTTTCCGCTCACGGGACGCCATCTCGGCTGCGGGTGTTTCCGCAATTCATCTAGTGTCAACCGGCGCACTTCACCCGGATGGCGGCCCACCGGCCCGGTATGGTAGACAACATACCGCTCCCCGCCGGGTTCGAACTGGCTCGGTCCAAGATACACCATGACATGAAAGTTTTCCCCTTCGCCGGGCTGCTCGAAAAACAACAGGTCTCCCCTCCGCGCCCGGTTCAAGTCCTCACCCAGCCGCGCGCAGTTCAAGCGCATCAGCGTCTTGGCGTCGGCGAAGTGGCGCAAGCCCTCCGGGGTTTCAAACAGCGGACCCGTCCGCGCCGGCGCGGCGGGCAGCGCCGGAATCGCCGGCAAGGGGTTGCGGCGCCGCCATTCCGGCCCCCGCACCGCCAGTGCTTCCCGGAACGCATACCGCACCAGCGAAGAGCAATCCCGCACCTCCCGGTTGCGCTCGGCGGGATCCGTATAATACTGCGCCTCGGCCAGAAACGTGAACCACAATCGAAACGCTTCCCCTTCGGCCGGATCCTCGAGACGCGGCCCGGCCAGACTCAGCAAAAGTAGCCAGAAAATCATTCGCTTCGCGCCCATTATGGCACCGTGCGCCCCCCGCCACGGCAAGCGCATACAATTGAGGGGTTAACCATGAAACCCCTCGAAAACAAAGTAGCCGTCATCAGTGGAGCTTCCCGTGGCCTCGGCAAAGCCATGGCGCTGGCCTTGGCGGCCCAGGGCGCCAGCCTCGCCCTGGTGGCCCGCGATGAGGCCGCCCTTGCCGATACCGCCCGCGAAGCCCGCGCCCTCGGCGTTCCGGCCGAAGCCTTCCGCGCCGATCTGACCAGCGAAGACAGCGTCGCCGCTCTCGAAAAAGCCGTGATCGAGCGTTATGGCAAAGTGCACATTCTCATCAATAACGCCGGGATGAACCTGCGCAAGAAGATTCATGATTTCACTCTCGAGGAATGGATGTGGGTCACCAACACCAACCTCACCAGCGTCTTTCTCATGTGCCGCGCCTTCGTGCCGCACATGAAAGGCCAGGGCTACGGCCGCATCTTCAACATGACCTCGATCATGGCCCACGTTTCCCTGCCCGAGCGTACCGCTTATTCGAGCACCAAAGCCGCCCTGCTCGGCCTCACGAAATCCCTCGCCCTCGAACTCGCCCCCGAGGGCATCACCGTCGTCGGCATCTCCCCCGGCCCCTTTCTCACCGAAATGAACTTGCCCATCACCCAGGACGCTGAAAAGAATGCCCTCTTCCTATCGAAGATCCCTGTCGGCCGCTGGGGGCAGGTCGAGGAAATCGGCGCCCTGGCCGCCTACCTCTGCTCGGACGCCGCCGGCTTCATCACCGGTACCGACATTCTGATCGACGGAGGCTGGTGTGCGGCTTAGCCTCCTCTTGCTCGCCTTGCTGCTGGCCAGCTCCTGCAACGAGAACAAGAAACGCCTTATCGGCGTCGTACCCAAGGCCACCAGCCATGTCTTTTGGGTAGCGGTCGAGAAAGGCGCCAAGGCGGCCGCCCGCGATCTCAATGTCCAGATCGAATGGAATGGCGCTCCCTCGGAAACCGACTACGCTCGCCAGATCCAGATCGTCGACTCGATGATCAACCGCCGCGTCGATGGCCTGGCCGTCGCCGCCACCGAACGCCGCGCGCTCGTGGCCCCGGTCGACCGCGCCATGAAGATGGGGATCCCCGTCACGATCTTTGACAGTGGCATCGAGGGCGAGAACTACACCAGCTACGTCGCCACCAACAACTATGAAGGCGGCCAGCTCGCGGCCCGCGCCCTCGCCCGCCTCATCGGCGGCAAGGGCAAGGTCGGCCTGATCGCCCACGCCCCCGGCAGCGCTTCCACCATGGATCGGGAACGCGGCTTCACCGACGTGCTGAACAAAGAGTTTCCCGCCATCCAAATCGTCGCCATCCAGTTCGGAATGTCCGACCGCTCCAAGGCCCGCGCCGCCGCTGAGAATATGCTGACTGCTCACCCCGATCTGGCCGGTTTCTTCGGCTCATCGGAACCCTCGACCACCGGCGCTTCTCTCGCCGTCAAGGCCCGCGGCCTCACCGGCCGCGTCAAGGTCGTCGCCTTCGACGCCTCCGACAACCTCGTCGAAGATATGAAAGGCGGCGCCATCCAGGCCATGGTCGTCCAGGATCCCTTCCAGATTGGCTATGACGCCGTCCGCACCCTCGTCGAAAAGCTCGACGGCAAAACGCCCGCCAAGCGCATCGACCTGTCCGCCAAGGTCATCTTCGCCGACGAAATGAACAAACCCGAATTCCAGCGCCTGCTCTCCCCGGAGTTGAAGTAACTCATGCCCATCCTCGATGCCGCCGCTTTACAGGACTTCTGTTCGCGGCTGCTCGAGGGCGTGGGCGTCAATTTGAGTGATGCGCAGTTTGCCGCCACGGCCCTGGTTGCCTCCAATCTTCGCGGCGTCGACTCTCATGGCGTCGCCCTGCTGCGCTACTACCTCGAACAAATCGAGGCCGGCGATATGCAACCGCGCGCCGAACCCGAACTCCTCCACCAGTCCGGCTGCACCGCTCTGGTCGACGGCCACAACGGCCTCGGTCAGATCGTGGCCCGCTTCGGCTCCGACCAGGCCATCCACCTTGCCATGGAGCACGGCTGCGGCATTGTCTCCGTCCGTCACTCCAATCATTTTGGCGCCGCCGCGTTTTGGGTCCAGCGCATCAAGGCCGCCGGCCTCATCGGCATCGCCCTGTGCAATGCCTCTCCCGTTGTCGCCCCCTGGCAGGGCAAGCAAGGCCGCCTCGGCACCAATCCCATCTGCTTCGGCGTGCCCGGCACGAGCCCCTTCCTTCTCGATATGGCCACCACGACCGTGGCCGCCAACAAGATCTTCAATGCCCACACGCGCGGGGAAACCGAGATTCCTCCCGGCTGGGCGCTCACGCGCGAAGGCGTCCCCACCACCAGCGTCGAGCAGGCCTACCAGGGCTTACTCAATCCCCTGGGCGGCTACAAAGGCTCCGGTCTCGCCGTCATGGTCGAGATGCTCTGCGGCGTGCTCTCCGGCGGCGCCATGGGCAATGAACTCGGCGGCATCCGCTTCCGCGGCAAGCCCGTCGATGTCAGCCAGTTCTTTCTCGCCCTCGACCCCAAGTGCTTCCTCGCCCCTGGCGAGTATGAAACGCGCGCCCAGAAGCTCACGCAAATGCTCAAAGCAGTCGCTCCAGCCACCGGCTATGACGAAGTGCTCGTCGCCGGAGAACCGGAATTACGGCACGAGGCGCGGCGCCGCCGTGAGGGCATTCCCCTCACCGGCGATACCTGGGACAGCCTCCGCCATTGGGCCCTCAAGCTCGACGTTACACTCCCCAAGCCGATGGCGCCGAAAGCCGCGCCGCCGCCACCTTCGAATTGAACTGCATCGCCTGCTCCGGCGTCATGCTCGGGTTCTTGTGGTTGATGCCCATATAGCGCGTCAGCCGGCCAAAAACATCCGTGTTCCGCACCAGTCCCTCAAAGGGCAGACTGCCCGGCCCGGTGGCCGTAATCGTCGTGTACTCCCCGGTGTGATTCATCCCCGTGTAGCCCACGCCGTAGTAATTGCTCAACACCAGCCCCAGCACGCCCAGGGCCACATCCTGCCCGCGGTTAAGTGAAATTCCCTTGCGCCCGCCGGCGGCCTGCGCCACCGCCTCCGCCTCCGCCGCAGCCAGAACAATGCCCCGGTCCGCCTCGATCACCTCCCGCACCCGCGCTGCCGTCGGCCGCGAGCCGAGCATCCGCGGCAAAAGCTCAAAACTGCTCTTGGCCTTTAGGATCCGCTCAAAACATTTTCCCGACTCCGTGTATTCCGGCCCCATCCCATTTAAGCCCGGGCTCGCGTTGCCGTGATCACTCGTCGTGATCACCAGCGTGTCGCCCTTACGAGCGGCGAAATCCAGGCACACCCCCAAAGCATCGTCAAAGGCCAGCTGGTCCCACAGCTGCCCGGCTATGTCGTTGTTGTGGGCGGCATGATCGACGCGTGCCCCCTCCACCTGCATGATGAATCCCTTCGAGGACCCCGACACAGCCTCGAGCGCATAGCCCGCCATCTCAGCCAGCGCCGGCACCGCCGCCTTGTCAAGCGTAAAGGGGATGTGCCCATCCGAGAACAGCCCCAGCATCGGCTTGGAGCGGTCTGCCTTCAAAAGATCCCCCTTGGCCTTCACGATCTGATAGCCGGCCTGCCGGAACTCGCCCTCGGCATCGCGCTTATCCTTGCGCTTGGCGGGGTCAAAAAACTTCTGCCCCCCGCCGAGAATACAATCCACACGGCCCTTGTATTGCAGCCCGATCAGATGCTCATCGTCACGCCGCTCCTGCGAAGCCGCGAATCCCGCCGGCGTGGCATGCGTCACCGTCGCCGTCGTGACCAGCGCCGTCCGCCGCCCCGCTGCCTTGGCCAATTCGAGAATCGGCGTCAGCTTCGTGCCGTCCGGCAGCACATTCACCTGTGCATTATTGATGCGCGAGCCCGAACCCCAGGCCGAGGAAGAACTCGAACTGTCGGTCACCGGAGAATTCAGTGCCGCCACGTCCTGCACTCCGCGCGAGGCTGTCATGTCGTTCATTAGCGCCGCCCAGCGTGTTCCCTTGCCGCGCGCAATGCGCGAAAAATACTCGGCCAGCATCAACACCCCTGGGCTCATTCCGTCGGAGACGCAAAAGATGATGTTCTTCGGCCGGCCGGCCTTTGCCTTTACCTGAGCGGGCGAGAGCAATGCGCTTGCCCCCAGTCCCATGGGGACACTGAAAATTTGACGGCGATTCATTCCTCTTTATTTGTATCAGGCGGTTCTTTCCAGCGTCCGCTATCCTTCAGCGCTTTCTTGACCACATACTCGATCTGCCCGTTCAGACTGCGTGAATCGTCATCCGCCCACCGCTTGATCAACTCAAGCAGGTGGGCGTCAACGCGCAGCAGAAAGGACTTTTTCTCCGCCATTGCTTTAGTGGTAGAGCGTCCCGGTATTCACTACCGCCTGGGCTCCGCGTTCCCCGCACAGCACTACCAGCAGATTCGATACCATCGCCGCCTTTTTCTCTCCATCAAGGTCCACAATCCCTTTCCGGCTCAGTTGATCGAGTGCCATCTCCACCATTCCCACCGCCCCCTCCACAATTTTGGAGCGGGCGGCGATGATGGCGGAAGCCTGCTGCCGCTGCAGCATCACCGTCGCGACCTCAGGCGAGTATGCCAGATGCGAAATCCGGCTCTCGATGATGTCGATACCTGCTCGCACCACGCGCTCCTCAATCTCTCGCTTGAGCTCCTCGGCTACTTCGATGGCGTTTGCCCGCAGGCTCTTCTGCCCCTCCTGGTGCGCGTCATAGGGAAAAGCCGTCGCCAGATTCCGGACCGCCGATTCGCTTTGCACCTTTAGATACTCCTCATACGCCTCCACCTCGAACAGCGCCTCGGCCCCGTCGATTACCTTCCAAACCACCACGGCGGCTATTTCGATCGGATTGCCGTCATGATCGTTCACCTTCAGCCGTGTCGTCTCGAAATTGCGTACGCGCAGACTTACTTTATGCTTCCCCATGAAGGGGTTGGCCCAATGCAGCCCTTGCTGCCGTACGGAACCCTTGTAGTTTCCGAACAGCGTCAAAACCATTGTCTGGTTCGGCCCCACCACGAAAAAACCGCACAGCGCCAATAGAAGAGCCGGCAGCGACAAGACGCTTAGCGTCGTCAACAGCCACCCCCCCCAAATCACCCCTAGAATCGCCGCTGCCAAACAACACAACCACAACAGCAGCATGCTCGTTCCGGATTGCGCGGAATAGTTGAACTCTTTGATCATTTCCAGTTGCTCCTATCATAACGATATCACTATGATATTAATTTGCAAGAGATTTCAGTTTTCCTCACCTGCCGTGTTACCCTATAAAAGTTATGCAAGCTGGAATCCACCCCAACTATCACGAAGTGAAGGTCACCTGTGCTTGTGGGGCATCCTGGACGACGCGCTCCACGATCAAGAACAACGAACTCCGTATCGAAATTTGTTCCAATTGTCATCCGTTCTTCACCGGACGCCAGAAACTGGTGGATACCGAAGGCCGTGTCTCCTTGTTCCAAAAGAAGGCCGCCAAGTCCAAAGCTCTTCAAGAGCAAATGGCCGCCCGCAAGGCTGGCAAGCCCGAGACGGCTCAGTAGCGCCGTTTCAACCGAAACGATTTGGAAAAACCCACCCAGCCGGGTGGGTTTCTTGCTTTTGCCGGCTCGCCTCCTTCACTTCCCCAGCCGCGGAGCCGATATGATGTCCGCATATGATTGACGCCATTCTCACCCTTTCGCTGCTGGCCCAACAGCGTCCGGACCCGCTGCCGGCCATACCCCGTCTCGAAGTGCGCCGCGCTGCCAACCCGCTCTCGATCGACGGCAAGCTCAATGATTCGGCTTGGGCTCAAGCCGAGGCCGTCACGTTCCAGTTCCCCTGGCCGAACCAGACCGGCGCCAAACAGAAAACCACCGTCCGCCTGCTTTGGGACGACAAGTATCTCTACCTCGGCTATGACTGCGAAGACGCCGACATCACCGCCCAGTACACGCACCGCGACGACCCCACCTACAAGGACGATGCCGTCGAGGCCTTCATCAACCCCGCTCCGGCCCAAACCGACGTCTACTTGGGCTTTGAGATGAATGCCCGCGCCGTCATGTACGACTATGTCTATCTGGCCGGTAAGTTCCTGTTCAAGCGCCTCGACCTCGACGGCCTTCAGTTGGCCACTCACATCGACGGCACGCTCAATGCGCGCGGGGACAAGGATAAAGGCTGGTCGCTCGAAGTGGCGATCCCCTTCGCCGAGTTTGAGCCGTTGTTTCGCGCCGCCCGGCCCCGCGAGGGAGACCAGTGGGCCATCAACCTCAACCGTTGGGACGGCACGGAGCCCGACCGCCGCCTGAGCCAGTGGTCCGATTCCGGCCTTGTCGCCGCCAATCCCCACAATCCCCGCCGCTTCGGCACCATGGTCTTTCGCGAACGCTAGCGCAATTCGTAGCGGACAAAGGCGAAACGCCGCGAATCACGCGCCCATGAATTGACATTGATCGTGCCTTGGCCGCCAAGGAACTCGGCCAACACCTCGGCCGGCTTATCTCCGTGCGATTCGAGCAGCTTCAGTTGCACCGTCTGGTTCGCGGGATGTCCTTTCGTGCCGGGCAGAAATGAAAGAAACACGACCCGCAGTCCATCGGGCGACGGATGGGGAAACCAATCTTCCCTCTCATCGGAGCTCATCCGTTCCGCCTTCTCATCCCCCGCGCCCGCTCCCTCGGCGGGAATCCGCCAGAGATCCCATCCACCCGCCCGATCCGAGTTGAACCAGATCCACTTCCCATCCGGGGTATAGTCGGGACCATCATCGTAGCCGGCATGGCTCGTGAGCCGGCGTTCTTGCCCTCCATCGACGGAAATGTCGTATAGATCAAAGTTCTCTCCCCGCCGCGCGCAATAAGCCAGGCGCCGGCCGTCCGGGCTCCACCCATGAAAATAGCTGGGCGTCAGACGCGTAATTTGCCGCGGCGTGCCGCCCGAAAAAGGCAGTAGATACATCTGTCCGGCCGAGATGACAAGTTGCCGTCCGTCCGGGGAAACACCGTGATCATTGTTGATCTTCTCCACTGCTCCCGTGTCGATCCTCTCGGGGGTACCGCCCGCGGCGGCCAACCGGTAGAGCGATCCACCGCTGTTAAGGATCAGCCACTTGCCATCGCGAGACCAATTCGGCGCCTCGTAGCGGCCATCGAGGGTCGCCACCACGCTCTGCCGCCGCGAGCGCGTATCGAAGATTGTGATGTGCGACTTGACTGGGGCAGGCGCTGGCGTCTGGCTGAGCAGAGCCAGCAGAGGCAGCACCCCCGTCATCACTGCACCCACACGGTTACGTTCGTCGTGGTCGCGTTCGCGCCTACCTGCACGCGGATGGGATTTTGCCCTGGCGTCGTAGCGGCGGGCAGCCGAATATTCATCTGAACCACGCCTTCCACCAGTCCTGGCGCATTGCCGGCATAAAGCACCGTAGCCGGCGCCCCGTTCACGCTTACCGCTACCGGCAGATTCAGACTCGATGCTCCACTGGCCACGCGTCCTTCCAACCCGGCCGGGTTCATCGCCCCGGCCCCTGTCAGGTAGAGCACAACCACCGATTCCCGCTCGGCGCGGTTGTTGCCCGTATTCACGCTCCCGTTCTGGTTGAGTATCGCTCCCGGTCCCTCGCCGGAGCCGTCAAAGCTAAACACACCCGGCTTGGAGACAGCGACCGGCAGTACAAACGGAGTCGACTGGAATCCAAGGTATTCGAGCACCATCCTCGTCGCGGCACGTCCCTCCAAGCCAAACGGTGCGATCACGCCCACCTGACCGGACTGCGTATAAAGCAAGGGCGCCGCCACGCCATCAAAGAACACGCGCGTACCGCTCAACTGGGCCGGCACCAAACCATTGTCAAGCGAAAAGCTGACCAGCGTCTGCGGCCCCAGCGTGCCCCCGAAAATCGTGAGTAATTCGCCGGGAGCCACCGCATTGGCCGCGTAGCTCGCCGCGCTTGTCACCGCCGTCAAAATCGGGGCTCCCGCCACACCGACACTTAAGGCGAAGTAGGTCGTTGCCGTGGCTCCCGCCGCGTCCTGCACCCGGGCCACAAAGAAATTTGTCCCCTGGATCGAGGGCGTACCCGTAATTTGGCCATTCAGCGGATTCAGATTCAACCCGTTCGGGAGACTGCCGCTCGACACAACCCAATTGTAGGGCTCCGTACCACCCGCCGCCGTCAAACTCTGGCTGTAGGCCGCGCCCGTGGCCCCGCCCGGCACAGAAGAGGTGAGAATGCGCAGACCGCTTGCTGGCAAAACCTGGATCGTCACGGCGACATTTTGCGCAATCCCATTGGCATCGCGCGCCAGCAGACCGAATGTGTGCTCGCCCGCGTTTTGGGGCGTCCCGCTCAGCCGCCCATCGGCCGACAACACCAGGCCTTGCGGCGGCGCGCCGAGGGCATTGGAGTTGAGTGCGTAGGAAAAGGGCGCACGCCCCGTTGCCGGGTTCGGCACCGTCGCATTGTAGGCTACCCCAACCGTGGCCGATTCAAGCCGCGCCGCATCGGCCACCGTAATTCCCAACGGAGTCTCCGCTGTTGTCCCAAGTGAATCCGTCACCCGGGCGGTGAACCGGTATGTACCCGGCGCAAGCAGTTGCCCGGCCAATCCGCCGCTATTGTCCAGCCGCAACCCGTTCGGCAGGGGGCCACTCGATACCGACCAGGAATAGGGCTCCCTCCCGCCACTGGCCGCCAAACGCAGAGAGTACGGGAAATACAGCACACCGCCAGGGGGCGCCACCGCATTGACCGACAAGGGACCAACCCCGGATGCGATCGACACCGTGAACGTAGCGTCACTCGTCGCCTGGATTGCATCCGACACTCGAATCGTGATCGTGAAGTTGCCCACCGTGTTCGGAATGCCAGACAAAATGCCTGCCGGACTGAGATTGAGTCCCGGCGCTGTCCCCGTCACCAGGGAAAACGTGTAGGGCGGTGTCCCACCGGTAGCGCTAATTGCCTGGCTATAAGGCGTGCCGACTGTGCCCGTCCCAAGAGTCGTCGTCGTAATCGAGGGCGCCGCCGCGCTGATCACCAGGGTGTAGGTTGCCTGCGTCACGAGATTCTGAGCATCGCTTACCCGAATCGAGAACGTAAAGCTGCCCGTGGTTTGGGGCGTTCCCGACAGCGTGCCCCCCAAGGAAAGCGTCAATCCCGGCGGCGGCTGCCCGGCAACAATCGTCGAGACAATCTCAAAGCGTAACGGCAGCACGCCCCCCGCGGTCTGGATCGTCTGTAAGTAGGGCTGATTGACCCGGCCCGGCGGTAAGGAAGCCGTCGTGATCAGCAGGCTGCTCGCCAATACACTGATGTTGTAGTTCTGCGTGGCCGTCGCGCCACTGGCGTCCGTTACGCGCACGGTAAAGCTTGCAATTCCGGCCGTCGTCGCCGTACCGGCAATCACCCCGGCCGCCGATAGCTGCAATCCGGCCGGCAATAATCCATTGATCACCGTCCACGTATAGGGGGATGTTCCCCCGGTGGCCAACAGCGCGGCGTTGTAGTTCTGCCCGATCGCCGCGTTCGGAAGGTTTGCCGTCGAGATCTGTACCGTGTTCTGTCCGATCGCCAGATTGAGCGTCACTTGCGCCGTCGCCCCTGTCGCATCGGTCACCCGGAACGTCAACGCCGTGAAACTCGTCGCCGTTGGCGTCCCCGTAATCTGCCCCAACTGCGTTATGATCAGGCCCAAGGGAAGCGTGCCGCTGACGATCGTAATCGTGTACGGCGCCGCCCCCCCTCCCACCTGTAGCTGGGCATTGTAAGGCTGATTGATAAAGCCCTGTGGCAGCGAGGAACTGAGGAAGCTCAGCACCGTCGAACCAATAGTGAATCCAAATGTTCGCGCCGTGAACAACCCGGCGGCATCCGTCACGCGAATCGTCACCTGAAAGCCGCCACCCGTGGTCGGCAGCCCGGACAGGATCCCGTTTGCTTGCAGGGTAACGCCACTCGGCAAGCTGCCGGACACAAGCGACCACGTATAGGGTTGCTGTCCTCCCGAGGCGGAAAACTGCGTTGTGAAAAACTGTCCCAGTTGGCCGTTCGGGATCGCCGAGGTCGTAATCGCGATTCCCGACGTATTCACGGTAATGGTCAGGCTCTGCTGCGTCGCCGCTCCAAATCCATCCACCACCCGCACCAGGAAGCTGTAGGCGCCGCCCGCCGTCGCCGTGCCGCTGATCAGCCCCGTGCCCGTCAAGGAAAGCCCGGGCGGCAATCCGCCTCCAATGATGCTGAACTGATAGGGGCTTACCCCACCCGACACATTCAGCGCCACACTATAGGGCACGTTCAGTTGCGCATCGGGCATCGTCGAGGTCACAATCGTCAGCACCGAGGTCGCAGCGACGTTCAAACTGAAATTGGCCGTCGCGACCGCGCCCTGGCTGTCCGTCACTCGCACCGTGAAGGAAAAGCTTCCATTGAGCGTCGGCGTTCCTGAAAGCGTACCATTTGCCAAAAGCGTCAATCCGTTCGGCAAAGCACCCCCGTTGATGGTGAAGCTGTAGGGCGCCGTTCCCCCAGTGGCGCTCAATATCTGACTGTAGGACACCCCGACCGTCGCCGCACCCAAACTGTTTGTCGTGATTCCCAACTGGCTCGCCGCGATCACCAGCACAAGATGGAACGAAGCTGCGGCCCCCGTCGAATCGGTCACACTGATCCGGAACGGAAAGGTTCCGCTGGCCGTTGGCGTTCCCGCCAGTTGACCGGACGAAGAAACAGCAATTCCCGGCGGCAAGGCTCCCGAGGTGACATTGTATGAATAAGGCGACGTGCCCCCGGTCGCGACGAGCGCCTGGGAGTACGCGGCATTCAATTGCCCCGGCGGCAAACTGCTGTTCGTCAAGGAGAGGTTGTTTCCATTCACGCTGATCGCCAGATTCACCTGATCGTTCGCTCCGGCTGAATCAATCACCCGGACCGTAAAACTGAGGTTCACCAACTGCGTCGGGGTCCCGCTCACCAGACCGTTGAAATTCAAATTGAGCCCCGGAGGCAGTTGCCCGCCCGTAATTATGAATGTATAAGGCGTTACCCCGCCTTCGGCCAAGATACTGGCGCTGTACGGTTGGCCCTGCCGCGCCGAAGGCATTGCCAAAGTCGTGATCCGCAGCCCAAATGCATTGATTGAAATCGAGATCGACGACTGCGCCGCGTTCCCTTGAGCATCCTGTACTCGAAACGTAACCTGAAAGGTCCCTGCCACGGCCGGTGTACCCGACACCAAGCCATTGGCCCCCAAAGTCAGTCCCTGCGGCAAGGCTCCTCCAATCAACGTAAAGGTGTACGGCGCCGTCCCCCCCGCGGCCGTTAGCGTCCCGCTGTAAGGAACATTCACTTGACCGCTCGGCAGTGCCGTCGAATTCAGAGTCAGCGAACTCGTGTTCACCGTAACCGTGATCAAGCCCTGCGTTGTCGCCCCAAGGCTGTCCTGCAGACGAACCGTAAACTGATAGGAGCCGCTTGCGGTCGGCGTGCCGGAAAGTACCCCTGCCGTCGACAGGCTCAACCCGGGCGCGGGCGAGCCCGCAATGACCGTGAAGGTGTAAGGCGGCTGCCCGCCGCTCGCACCGATTTGTGTCGAGTAGGCATTGTTGATTACGGCGCTCGGTAAAGCCGCGCTCGATAACAACAGAGTCGTCGAGTTGATGACCAGATTGAAATTCGCCGACACCGTCGCATTCGGCGAGGCGCTGTCGCGCACTTGAATCGTCAGTGGAAAGCTACCGGAGCTCGTCGGTGTCCCAGTGAATACTCCATTCGTAAAGGTGATTCCGCTCGGTAGAGTTCCAGCGAGAATCGTATAGGTAAAGGGCGAGATACCGCCCACGGCTCCCAGCGTCGCCGAATAAGCCACATTGATCTGTCCCGCCGGCAGCGTCGTCGAACTGAAACCAAAGGCCGGTGGCGTCACGTTCAGCGTCAACACGCGCTGCACCTGCGTATTCAAAGCATCGACCACGGATATCGTAAATGTCGAGGAGCCAATCGCTGTCGGTGTCCCACTGATCACTCCACTGGCAAAACTCAACCCCGAAGGCAAGCTTCCGGCGCTAATGCTGGAAGTGTAAGGCTGCGCCCCTCCTGTAATTTGAATGCTCTGCGAATAAAGCACACCCAGACTCGCATTGGGCAGCGAGGAGGTCTGAATCGCCAAACCACTTCCGTTCACACGCAGCGATAGATTCCTCACCGCCGATGCGCCACTCTGATCGGAAACACGCAGCAGAAAATTGAAAGTGCCGGTTACATTCGGCGTCCCGAGGATATTGCCGCCGGCGATCGTGAGTCCGTTCGGCAGGTTGCCGCTGCCGGAAGACAGATCCCAAGAGTAGGGCGGGCTCCCTCCTGTCGCCGCCAACGCCACGGTATAGCCCTGATTCACCTGCCCGTCGGGAAGCGCTGACGTCGCGACCTGCAAATTGTTGTTGTTGTTTACCTGCAGCGTCAGCGAGAACTGCGCTGATAATTGCGGCGTGCTCGAATCCTGCACTAAAACCGTAAAGTTGAAGGTTCCCGCCAGCGTCGGCGTACCCGAAATCACCCCTCCCGGTGAGATCGTCAGTCCGTTCGGCAGCACTCCCCCCGTAAACAGGTAGCCGTACGGAGTATTTCCCCCAAGGGAACTCAGCGTAAAGGAATATGCTTGGTTTTGCGTTGCCGCCGGCAAGGTCTGCGTCGTGAGCACGATCGAGGCCGACGCCGGCCCAGCCAGCAGGAGCCAGGAAACCCAGAGTAAACCGCTCAAGGAAGACATGAATTTAGCAATTCGCATTCTGCCCTTCAGCATAGTTCATTCGATACTGTTTGAATTAACTCATGCGAAACTGTTGCACCTTTTGTTTGCTCGCCCTCTCGCTCCGCGCGGCCGATCTTGAGGCCGAACTCAAGAAAAGAATCGCCGCCGGTCCCGGTCAGGTCTTCCTCGCTGCCCGCAATCTGAGGACCGGCGCCGCCATTAGCCTCCGCGGCGAGGAAAAGGTCCGCACCGCCAGCACAATCAAACTGCCCCTGCTCGTCGAAGTGTACGCGCAAGTCGCCTCCGGCCAAGCCAAGCTCGAAGAAACCTTGTTGATGCGTCAACAGGATATCGTCTCGGGCTCCGGCGTCCTGCGGGAACTCGGCCCGAATGTAAAGCTGCCTCTCGGCGGCGTCGCCAATCTCATGATCGTCGTCAGCGATAATACCGCCACCAACATGCTCATCGAGCGCTTCACCGCCGATGCCGTCAATGCCCGCATGGATCGCCTCGGCCTCCCCGCCACCCGCCTCATGCGTAAAGTCCGCGGCGACGGCAACCAGCTGAAAGCCGCCGAAGGCTTCTCCCAGGCCGGCCTTCTCGAGGAAAACAAGAAGTTTGGCCTTGGCTCCTCCACCCCCCTCGAAATGGTGCGCTTGCTCGAGATCCTGGAGCAAGGCAAAACGGCCGGCAGCAAGCAGATAATCGAGATCCTCAAGCGCCAACAGTACAACGATGCAATCGGCCGCAAGATCGGCAGTCTGACCGTTGCCAATAAAACCGGCTCACTCGACCATCTCCGCAGCGACGCCGGTATTGTCTACGCGCCGCGTGGCCCGGTCGCGATTGCCATCACCGTCGAAGACATCCCCGGCATCGACTACGGCGAGGACAACCCCGGCCTCTTGTTAATCGCCGATCTGGCCCGCATCCTCGTCGATCATCTCGGCCGTTAGCGCAGCCCTAGAGCATGGTCAAGCGATGTCGATTGCGAATCCTTTTGTGCCATGCCTTCCAGGAAGTTGCGAATGAACTCGTCCAGATCTCCTTCTGCCGGAGCGCGAACCACGGTCCAGTCGACTGCAAGCGGCAAACTTAGCTCACGGCCCTCATACCTCGTCACAAGAGAGTTCCTTTCCCCAGATAACTTGCGCAAGGCGCTGCGGTGAAAATCCAGATCCAGATTCTCGCTATCGATGACAACCAAACATTCATCTCCGTAAGGCGTGATGTCATACGCAGACGGCCAGCGAACCAGTAACAGTTGGATGACGAAGTCGCGCATCTTCTGCGCAATCTCCTCGCCATAGCGGTCACAGATTACTTTCAGCCGGCGAACCCGCACAATGCAAAGAGCAGGACCGTTTGTCCGCTTGGGCGGCACCTTCGAGCGTAAGGCCGAAATGCTCCGATGGATCGTCGCCATATGCTCGCTCATTGCTGTGCGCTGCTCTGCCTGACTCCGCCTTGCCTCAAACAATTCCGCCCGCAAACTCGTCAGGCAATGATCCAGATGAGCCCGCAGGCTTTGCATATCATCGAGCGAATGCCCGCTTTGCACCTTGTCTCGGATCTTTTCCATGCGGGTCAAAAACGCTTCCTGGCTATCAGCATTGCTGTGCAGCAAAGTCGCCAACGCCCGGATGCTCAGCGCAAGATCAAAAACCACGCCATCCACGCTCTTGCTGAGCCCCTGAAAGTAACACTCTACCCCCTCGCAGACTCGACTCGTAGCCGCCAGCACCGGAGCTTCTTCCCGCGAGTTCTCCACCGCAGCGGCAAGGGCGATCAAATCCGCCGCCAATTCCTTATGATTCAAACCGCGCGCCTGAATCAGATTCCGCTGCAATGCCTCGGCAACTCGCCGAAGGCTGAGAACACCGTTTCTTGTTACCGCCGGGCTACTGCCACGGGCAGCATGAAAGATCGAAATCATGCAGCCTCCCTAAAGACATATCGGCATCTGCCTCAGTTTTGATAGTGTTTTATAACCGTGGCTAGTTCAACATTGGCTCCCCAGCAAGCGAGCTCACCGAAATCACTCAACCAAGCTCACCGCTGGACCATCCTCACCCTGCTCTGCATCGGCTTCATGATTGCCTACTTTGACCGCGTCAATCTCTCCGTCGCCCTCGCCGACAAGGAGGGATTCCTCAGCTTCTTCCGCTTGAACAATGCCGACCGCGGTCTGCTCGGCAGCGCCTTTTTCTGGTCATACGCACTGCTTCAAATCCCCGCTGGCTGGATCGTCGACCGTTGGGGAGTCAAATGGACCTATGCCGCCGGCTTCCTGTTGTGGAGCCTCACCAGCGCCGCCACCGCCTGGGTCGGCAGCTTTCAGACTCTCCTGCTGCTTCGCATCGCCCTCGGTATTGGCGAAAGCGTCGTCACCCCAGCCGCGATGCGCTGGATTCGCTTCAACTTCGACGAATCCCAGCGCGGCACCGCCGTCGGTATCCTCATGGCCTCCGCCAAGGTGGGTCCCGCCCTTGGCAGCTACCTCGCCACGGTGCTCCTCACCAGCGTTGGCTGGCAGAGCATGTTTCTCACAATCGGCCTCGGGTCCCTGCTCTGGCTCGTCCCCTGGGCCCTGCTCATGACCAACGACGACCGCGCCCGCGAACAGGCGGCTAAACAAACCTCCGGGGCCGCCGACATTCCCTTCTTCACCGTCATGCGCAGCCCCGTCATCTGGGGCACCATCGTCGGCACCTTCTGCTACCAGTACTTTGTCTATTTCGCCCTCACCTGGATGCCCGCCTACTTCAAGGAAGCCTTCCAGATGAGCCTCAACGACTCCGGTCTCTTCACCGCCGCCAGCTTCCTCGCCATGGCCGTCATCGCTACCCTCGCTGGCTTCACCGCCGACTCCCTCATCGCCAAAGGCAAGGATCCCGTCTTCATCCGCCGCTCCTTCACCATCGCCGGCTTCCTCACCGCCGCAGCGGGTCTCATCGCCGCCCTCAATACTCCGCCTCAAGTCGCCCTCTGGATGGTCATCGCCTCCCTCGGCGGCCTCGGCCTCACCACCGCGAATTACTGGGCCCTCACCCAAACTCTCATGCCTGGCGCCGCCGTCGGCCGCATTGTCGGGGTTCAAAACTGCGCCGCCAGTCTCCCCGGCATCGTCGCCCCCATCCTCACGGGCGCCCTCATTTCCTCCTCCGGCGGCTACCAAGGCCCCATCCTCGCCGTCCTCATTTTCCTCGGCCTCGGCGTCACCATGTACCTCACCGTCATCCAACGTAAATTCGCACCCCAGCCAGCTTGATTACGATATACTGTAAATAATTACAGTACTTATGCGCCGCATTCTCCACTGGGACGCCGACGCCTTCTACGCCTCCATTGAACAGGCCGCCGACCGCCGCCTGCGCGCTCGCCCCCTCGCCGTCGGCGGCCTGCGCCGCGGCGTCGTTCTATCCGCCAGCCCCGAGGCGCGCCGCTTCGGCATCCATCCTGGCACGCCCATGCCCCGCGCTCGCCGCCTCTGCCCCTCTCTCACCGTCGTTCCCGCTCACTTTGATCTCTATGAACAGTTCTCCGAGCAGATCCTCCTGCTCTGCGAACAGTCCACTCCCCTGGTCGAGACCTCCGGCGCTGGCGCCGCCTGGCTCGATCTGACCGGTACCGCAACCCTGCTCGGTCAGCCCCTCCTGGTAGCGCGCCACATCCGGCACACCGTCGCCAACTGGCTTCGCATTCCCCTCAGCTTTGCCCTCGCCACCAACAAAACCATCGCCCGCATCGCCGCCCGCCTGCGTAAACCCCATGCTCCCTGTGAGATTCCCCCCGGTACGGAAGCCCGCTTTCTCGCTCCCTTGCCCCTACGCTGGCTCCCCGGACTTTCCCCCACCCACCAGGACACTCTCGCCGTCGCCGGAATCATGCACATTGGCGATCTCGCCCGAGCCCCCCTCGAGGCCACCGCCCTCATCCTTGGCAAACAGGCCCAGCCCTTCCAACGCCGCGCTCAGGGCCTCGATGAATCCCCTGTCGCCCCCCCCAAGGGAAACAACAAACCCTCCTGGCGCGAGTCCATCGAATTCTCCGAAGACGTCTGGCAAACGGAAATCCTCGCCACCGCCACCCGCCAGCTACTCGACTCCCTCATGCCCACCATCCGCGCCGAAGGCCTGCTCGTCCGCAAACTCACCCTCGGCCTCCGCTACACGGACCGCGATGAAAACGAGCGTTCTATCCTCCTCACCGAACCCACCAACCTCGAAGCCGATTTCTACGCTCATCTCCCGTCTCTTCTGCGACAAGCCTGGCAACGCCGCGTACGCCTGCGCGCACTCTGGTTGCGCGCCAGCCATCCCCATACCCCCAGCGCTCAATTCGACCTCTTCCCTCTCAGCCCCCAACAAAATCGCCACGAAAAAGAACAGCGCCTCGCCGCCGCCCTCGATCAACTCCGTGCTCACTTCGGCTCCCGCGCCGTCCGCCGCGGCTTCTCCCTGCTCACTCCTTGATCCCTACCCCATCCCTTCTGCTATGCTCGCCCCATGCATCGCGTGTTTGCCGCCTGGATCCTGTACGCCTGCCTCGCGCCTGCTCAAGGTCCACAACCTTTTGTCCCCACAGATTTCCAAGTACCCCTGATCTATGTCGCCCCCAGTGGCGCCTTCAAGCTCAAACCCCTTGGCCCGAACTATGCCAAGAAGGACTACGACGCTTACATGAGTTCCATCACCCACCTCCAGCGCACCTTCACTTTTTCTTCCTCTTGGCCTCACCCCGGCCTCTCCATGGCCGATGCCATCAAGGATGTTGAAGGCGAGCAGGCCGCTTTCAACGCCCGGCGCAAGTTTACCTACGCCGTGCTCAATCCCTCCGAATCCCGCGAACTCGGCTGCGTTTACATCAGCCCCAGCCCCAAACAGGGCTTCGATGCCCAAGTCCTCATGTGGGTCACCGAAAACCAGCACCTCATCGGATTTGAAGACCGTTTGTTCAAGGAGATCCAGACCTGGATCGCCGCGAAGTGGCCTTTTGGCAGCGTCGCTTTCATCGGCCGCACCATCACACGCGAAGCCTACCAGGCCCTGCCCGCCAAACCCAAGCCCTAGTTACGCCAGTTCAACTCAAATCTAGAACCACGCATCTGGATCTGCCTCACCCGGTTTCCACTATCGGTCTCGACCTCAATCGTCCCGCCGCCTTGACCGTCCAGATCGGCATAAACCCAGTTGCCGTTCGTGCGGTTAACTCGGCCCCGCATCACCACTCCATAACCCTTGTCCGTATCAAAGCTCACCTCCACACTCCCGTTGCGCCCAATCGAAATCACACAGTTGTTGATGAAATCGTTCCCGCCACGGTCACTGCGCAGGTTCCCTGAACCGCGACCCCGAAAACTCAAATCCCGGTTCCAGTATCCCCCGCTGTTGCCAAATCCTCCCCCGTTGCCAAATCCCCCATTGTTGTTACCCGATCCAAAAATACCTCCCCCTCCACCCCCATTGTTCCACGGTCCGGCCACACCTTGCCAGAAGATATCGAACGTATACCCGTGCCGGCCCCCTTTGGCGTCCTCAATCCGCACGACTGCCGGTGTCCGCGGCCCAGGCATACGCACCAGCGTCTGCTTCCCCCTCCCATCGATTCCCTGGAATCGAAAATCGCTCGGGTTCACTGGTATGTCCTGATTGCACTCAAACCGGCGGAAACTCGCCGCCCCTCCAGCCAATGTGCGGATCTGCGCTTGGTTGCCAAATATCTCCACCTCCGCCACATCATCCACCTCCACCTCTATCGTGCACTTGCCGCCGCTGCCTCCCCCACCCCGTCGTGTCGGCGTGCGCCGGTCCGTAATCTCATTGGCCATTATCCCTAGGCAAACTAAGATCCCCGTCCATGTCGTCCGATTCATGGTCACATTGTATATTGCTGTACCCCTTGCCGCAGTATTCTTCATCCCTGGGAGTAGTCTGCCTTCCTGTTTTTCATCACTCCTGTCCAAATTAGGCCGAAAGTGGATTGTGGACGCGCACAATGATTCGTCTTTGGCGCAGTTTTTCTTTCTTACTCAAATGAGGTTGTCCCTCTGGAGGCAGATCGCCTGGCTTGAAAAGGGGCACTTGGCCAGG
>JAINDK010000040.1 GCA_019931185.1 Bryobacter sp. CoA8 C33 | reverse complement strand
GGGGGGGGGGGTGGGGGGGGGGGGGGGGGGGGGGGGGGGGGGGGGGAGGGGGGGGGGGGGGGGGGGGGGGGGGGGGGGGCTGGCGGTGGCGCTGGCAGTGATCTGGTTGGGGCGGGGCTGGTGGGAGGAGGAGGCGCGGGCGTATGAGCGGTCACTATACCGGCCGATGACGATGGAGGCGACGGTGGAGGGAGATGAGTTGCGTCTGAAGCTGGCGGGGAGCGGGTGGATGAGGGGGAATGGGGCGGCGGAGTTGATCGCGGACCATGGGCATCTGATGCATGTGTTTTTACTGCGGGCGCCGGGGGTGGACGCGGTGTACCACGTGCATCCGGAGCGGAAGGGGCAGATGGAGTTTGCGGGGAAGCTGCCGGTGATGCCAGCAGGGGAGTACCGGGTATTCGCGGATGTGGTGCATGCGAATGGGTTTCCGGAGACGATGACGGCGGTAGTGAGGTTGGGGGCGGGGACGGCGGGGCCGGGGGGATCCGCCGATGATGCGGGGGCGGTTGTGGGGAACAAGCCGGTGGCGGTTTGGGGGCAGGGGGGGCGGGTGGAGTTTGAGAGCGTGGGGGTGGTGAGGGCAGGATCGCCGGTGACGCTGCGATTCCGGATCTTAGACCGTGACGGGAACCCAGCGGGGAACCTGAGAAGCTATCTTGGGATGGCGGCGCATTTGGGGGTGGTGAAAACAGATTTCAGCGTGTTTGCACATATTCATCCTACTGGGAATATTTCGATGGCTGCTTATGAAATGGCGCTGTCAAGTCTGGTTCGGAATCCTTCTGATGTGGTAGTATCGGCTCATTCCGAGGGCAAGGAAGCCAAGTCGGAAGTTAGTTTTCCGTTTGGATTTCCGTCCGCGGGGAGATACCGGTTGATATTGCAATTTGGCCATGTGGGCGGAATTGAGACAACTGCGTTTGAGCTGAACATAGACTGAGGGAGTAACACCAATGTGGGATGCGATTCGCGAACTGATGGAACAGTTCGAGGAAGGCATCGTCGTGCTGGACGCCGATGGGGAGATTGCGGTGGTGAACCGGGCGGCGCGGGAGAAGCTGGCGCGGCGGGAGCAAGGGGGTGGATTTGGGGATTGCCGGGTAGTGAGGATGGGGAGAGCGCGGAGCGTGGAAGTGGAGCGGCAGCAGTTGGATGAGGTGGCCTCGGCGCTACCGGTGGTGCTATCGATCCGGAACCGGACGAAATATCTGTATATCAGCCAGGCGCACGAGAAGGTTTTTGGGGATGGGCCGGAGAGTTTTTACAAGAATGTGCGGGCCTTTCTCGAGCGGGTTCATCCGGATGATTACGAGCCGGTGCGGGAGGCGTTTGATAGTGATCTGGCTGGGAATCCGCATCAATACCGGTGCCAGTACCAGCACGCGAGCGGGGAATGGCGGAAGATGCATGTGCGGGTATTGCCGTATCAGGATCCGGATTCTGGGGATTTGCTGATTGCCTCGCTGGTTGAAGATGTGACGGAGGTGCGGGAGGGGAGAAAGCAGCAGGGGGAGCGGAGGTTATTGGGGAGCGCGGAATTCCGGGCGGCATTGGGGCAATGGACGGAGGAGTGGATTGGGCGGCCGGGATCGCCGCTGTTCGCGGTGGCGTTCATTGATCTGGCGCGGTTTCGAGTGGTGAACGAGTCGTTTGGGTATAGCGAGGGGGACCGCATACTGGAGGAAGTCTCGGAGCGGATCGAGCAGGGGCTGCCTGGGCAGGCGCTGATTGCGAGCCTGGGGCTGGATTTATTCGCGGTGATGGTGAGGCCGTTTGAGGGCCGGGAGCAGGCTGAGACGGCGATCCGGCAGGTGCTGCTGGCGATCAGCGCGCCGATCGAGGTAGGGGAAACGACGGTGCGAGTGATGGGGCGGGCGGGGCTGGCATTTCCGCGGAACATCGAGTGCACGGCGGATGCATTGCTGCGGGACGCGGATGCGGCGCTGCAGTTGGCCAAGCAGACGAGGGAGCCGCTGGTGGTGTCGAATGTGAACCGGGCGGTGAAGCTGCAGGAGTTGGCGATGCTCGAGTTCGATCTGGAGCGGGCGCTTGAGCAGAACGAATTCTTTTTTGAATTCCAGCCTGTATTTGATCCGAACAGCGGGGAAGTGAAGCTGCTGGAGGCACTGGTGCGGTGGCGGCATCCGCGGCTGGGAGTGATCTCGCCGACCTCGTTCATCAGTTTGGCGGAGGATACAGGGCTGGTATTGCGGCTGGACATGAAGGGGCTGGAGCGGCTGGCGGGGCAATTGGAATACTGGCACAGTGTGGAGCCGGCGGTGGCGGATTTGCCGGTGAGTGTGAACATCTCGGGTCGGCACTTTCCGAGCTTTGTGATGGAGAGGCAGTTTCACGAATTGTTGAAGAAGCCAGCGATGAAGAACTCGCGGATCATATTCGAGATCACGGAGAGCGTATTCGTGGAGTCAAATTCGCGGACGGCGGCGGCGCTGGAGCGATTGCGGGCGGAAGGGGTGGCGATCTGGCTGGATGATTTTGGGGAAGGGTATTCGTCACTCCGGTATCTGGCGCATTTTCCGGTGGATGGGATCAAGATTTCGGAGACGTTTGTGAAGAATTGCGTGCAGGAGGAGAAGTCGCGAGTGATTTTGAGTGCGTTGCTGGCTCTAGCGCGGGGGCTGGGGGTGCAGATGGTGGTGGAGGGGGTGGAGAACCAGAGGCAGTTTGAGACGCTGCGGGACATGGGATTTGAAGCGTTGCAGGGATACTATTTATCGAAGCCGCTGGGGGTGAAGGAGATACGGCAACTGATCGAATCCGGGGTGGAAGAAGAGAAAGCGCGACCGCGAAGCGCATGAAGGAGAGACCACACATCGAGGCGCTGCTGGCGGAGGCGGGGGTGAGCCGTTATGAGGAACTGCATGCGTGGTCGGTGGAGCGGAGCGAGGAATTCTGGAGGGCGGTGAGGCGGTATGCGGAGTTGCCAGAGGGGGAGTTTAACTTTGCCGAAGTGCTGTTGCGGCGCGCGGGCGAGGGGGTGGCGCTGGTGTACCGGGACGAGAGCGGGGCGAGGCGGGAGTGGAGCGGGGTGGAGTTGCGGCGGCGGGTTGCGGGGTGGTCGCGGTGGATGCGGGCGAGGGGGGTGGGGCGGGGAGACCGGATTGTTGCGGCAGCAACGAATTCACCGGAGGCGGTGGGGTTGATGCTGGCGGCGGTGAGCCTGGGTGCGGTATGGAGTTCGTGTTCGCCGGACTTTGGGGAGGGGGGCATCACGGACCGGTTCGCGCAACTGGCGCCGAAGTTGGTGTTCGCGGTGCGGGAATACGGGTTCGCGGGCAAGCATTACCGGCTGGAGGAGAAGATGGCGGGGGTGATGCGGCGTTTGGGTCCGGGGGCGGAGTTGCACTGGATCGAGGAACTGCCGGAGGGGGAAGAGGGAGGAATCGACTATGTGCGGCAAAGCGGGGAGGCGCCGTTGTTCATTTTGTTTTCGAGCGGGACGACGGGATTGCCGAAGTGCATTGTGCACTCAAGCGGGGGCACGCTGGCGCAGATTGTGAAGGAACATCTGTTCCATGTGGATCTGCGGGAGGGGGAGAAGCTGTTCTACTACACGACTTGCGGGTGGATGATGTGGAACTGGCTGGTGGTGGGATTGGCGAGCGGGGCGGGGCTAGTTTTATATCACGGATCGCCGTTTTATCCGGATGCGGGGGTATTGTGGCGTCTGGTGGAGGAAGAGGGGGTGGAGCATTGCGGGTTGAGCGCGAAGTATTTGGCACTGCTTGAGAAGAGCGGGTACCGGCCTGGGGAGCGGCATGAACTGGGGCGGCTGCGGCAGGTGCTGTCGACGGGATCGCCGCTGCTCGAGGGGAGTTTCGACTATGTGTGTGAGGCGGTGAAGGAAGATGTGCAATTGGCGTCGATCTCGGGGGGGACGGACATCGTGTCGTGTTTTGTTTTGGGGCATTGGTTGGGGCGAGTAAGGCGGGGGGAGATGATGGGGCCGGGGCTGGGGATGGATGTGCAG
>JAINDK010000069.1 GCA_019931185.1 Bryobacter sp. CoA8 C33 | reverse complement strand
CTCCCGCCGGATCGTCTCAAACATCTCCATCTTGGCTCTCCTTTGCATCCTGCCAGCCTGTCAGATCAAGCCGCGTCAGGTCTTCAAAGGTGGGCCAAATCAAGCCATCGAAATGGGCCAAATCAGAGTAGCGAAATCACCGAGTTCAGATGGAGTGAAGGAAGTCCTTGGTTCGGCCCGAATTGATCGCCGGTTTTCAGGTTGGGCTTTGTCGCGGTGATGCGTCCGAAATGTGCAAACGCGGCGCGCAGGGGGAGGAGCTTTGTTCATAGTGACATGCTCAGCAGAGCTATAATGACCACAGGAGTGACCACATGGAGTTCCATACGGTTCGCGAGTTCCGCGACAAAGCGACGTCGATCCTCCGGTCGACCGAGCCGGTCTTCATCACCCGGCGTGGCAAGCTAGCGGGGGTGTATATGCCGGTGGCCGACGGCGAATTGCCGTTGGATTTGAAGCGACAGCTTTTCGGTGTGCTGGCGGAACAGATCCGGCAGGAACGGGAAGAAAAGGGCGTTTCGGAAACAGAGATCCTCGACGACTTCACTACCTGGCAGAAAGAACGGCGTGCGGCTCGCGGTAGACGCTAATGTTCTTCTTTCCATCTCCATGGGTGGCACCGCCGCCAAACTTGCCATGCGGCCGGACTTTGAACTGTTTACCACCCTCCATACCTTTGCCGAGACGCTGGAGTACCTGCCCATCCTCGCCGCGCGCAAGGGTCTGAGGCTGGAACGCATGGAGCGTTCGTTGCATGCGATGCCGATCCAGATCCTTGCCGAGGAGATGTACGCTCGTCACCGGCAAGAGGCCGAACGGCGAATGGCGCAGCGGGACCCGGAGGACGTTGACCTACTCGCTCTCGCCCTCCACCTTGAGGTGACCATCTGGACGAATGACCGGGACTTTTCAGTCTGCGGCCACCCCGTCATTTCGACCGCGCAGTTGCTTGCGCAAACCCCGTTAGCCCCGTAGCGCTTGGTCGCAACTCCGGCGTGTGTCCCTGGATTCTCTGAGCTTTGTATTCCCTGAATTGCGGGATCAGCTGCCCGAGAGAACTCTGCTCTTGCCGATACCGAAGACGTATTGGAACGCTGCGCAGGAAACCACTCCCTGTGTTTGGCCATGACCACAGCCAACGCACGAGTGGATCGCCATCGCGAACGCGACCGTATCAAAACCGTATCAAAACTCCATCTGAAGCAAACAAAAGGCTTAGGGAATCGGCTCCAAGCAGGTGGCCTAAGTTGTTGAAACGTAGGGAAAACGGATGGAATCCTTGGAACAAATGGAGCCAGACCTTCTTCTTCACACACACAGGAGGTCCGGGGTTCGAGTCCCTGCGCGCCCACCATTAGAATCAATCACTTAACGGCATCCGCCGCCCTCCTCCCCGCCAAACTACCCACCCAGCCGAGTACTGGTACCCCCTCAAAAGCGTCTCCTCAAGCCTGCTCGTGTCGGCTCTAACTGCTTGTTTCACAACGGGTTAGTGACAGTCGGCACATGGATTCAATTTGCAAAAACAGCCCACTCAACAGCCCACCCAGCGCAATCTGTTGATTTCGTTGAACAATGTGGCCATTTTCGACTGATTCGCGCAGGAGGTCGAAGACAGGAGGTCAAACGTGGGTTGTCCCAATTGGAAATGGTTACTTGTCGAGAAACGTCGCCAGCCTGCCGTTGGAAAACCGTTGGATGTCCCTTGGCTTTATGCTAAGCTTCGGCAAGAGGTGCTTATGCCGTCAATTCTCAGCGAGACTCCAATCGAATCCGAGATCCGCGAAGCGCAACTTCGCCCCGGACCGGTCTGGACGTCATTTGAACAATTCCGAGTAGCGGGACCGGGAGGGCCTGAGTCAGTTGTTGGCGGCCAAGTGGGTACTCTCCAAACCAAGGCTGGAGTGTTTCGGCTTCTCCGTGACGAAGACTTTCAAGCTCTAGTTGGCTTAGCTAGCGAAGCCAGGCGCCTGCAGGGCGGCTTGAGCACGATCGTTCATGCCGTAAACGTGATTCGCGATCATCCGTCGTCGCCTTCCGCAGTCGAACTGCTCCTCCATCTGGCAAGCGTATATGGTGCGGCCAACGCAAGCCTTCCCACCCAATCGTCAGACTTGGCTCCGGCGGTTGAGGATGATGAAGTGATCGTGGATGCAGCTGAATTGAAGCGGCGGGCACGGAAAGGTTGAGTTCAGCCGCCACGCCGGACAGCCCGGATGCCTATCAAGAGTTTTTCGCAAGGTTGGAGCAACAGCTTGCGGCTTTATCTCATACCGACGAGGCTGCCCTCGCAATCGAAACGGCGGTCACCCAGCGATTCAAGAAAACGGCACAAAGGCAGCTTGCCTTCGCGCAACCGAATACAACCTGCGTCGAACCGATCTTCTATTCCGATGCGTTCGCATCGGGCGCAATCCAGGCGGACGAGGATCAGTTCACCCTATTGCAGGGAGACATCGTTTCGACTGAAGCAGCATACCTAATGGGCCAACGAGTTATCGGCAATCCGATGTTCGCGGTGTTGAACTCGACCTGCGACCTTGTCCCTGGCCGTCGAAAATACTCCTCTTTGCTGCGAGTTTTTCCAGTAGCTGGCGACGGGGACACTCTCAAATCCACACTCCATAATCTCTTGAGTTTCCGCAGCCGCCGCGATTTGTATCTTCCGCCTTTGCCAAATGAGGATGTGTCAACGCTAGGGTACGCAATCCGTTTCGACGGCGTGGCGCAAATTCGACTGGAAGATCTATTGCTGGCGAAGCGGCTTTGTTCGTTGTCCCTCGTTGGGTGGCGTATCTTCGGATCGTTCGCACGTTTTTTGATCTCGAGGGCGGGCGATGGAGAAGCCGGGCTACGCGCCAAACTATCTAGCCAATCATCGTCGTAGCCTGGAAGGCGAGATGGACAGCGATCAGGTCACCGCCACGTCAAAGCAACTCTTGGCTGAATGCCAGCGGTTGCGTGATGAGATCAATCGACTGCGCCAAATCCTCATCGAGCACGGCATCGAGCCCGATCCCGTTTTGCCTAAAGGAGAGGCACCGTCTCCGCCGAACCCTCCGAGTCTCAAGCTGACGACACCAGAGAAGATTGCACTTTTCCGTTCGCTTTTCAGGGGTCGCGATGATGTCTATGCGGCGCGTTGGGAAAGTCCGGACGGCCGACATGGCTACTCGCCCGTGGTCCAGCGTGACTGGAAGGCCTACAACGCCGCCAGTATTGAGGATCGGAAGCGAGTCGACAAAGAGACCAGGAAGTACGTTCCGCTGACCGATCAGGCCATTCACGATCATCTATCGGGCAAGCAGACTCTTGGCGTCTACCCGTTGCTACGCGATGATACCTGCTGGTTCCTCGCCGTCGATTTCGACAAGAAGTCTTGGCAGAAAGACACTATGGCATTCCTTGAGACTTGCCATGAGCTTCATGTTCCTGCATCACTCGAACGATCTCGCTCCGGAAAAGGTGGCCACGTCTGGATTTTCTTCGAGCGGCCGATTCCCGCCATATCTACTCGCAAACTCGGGGCGCTGCTGCTGACGCGTAGCATGGAGCGCCGTCATCAACTCGGCCTCGATTCCTATGATCGATTATTCCCGAATCAAGACACCATGCCAAAAGGCGGCCTCGGCAACCTGATCGCTTTGCCATTGCAGAAAGGCCCTCGATCCGAACATCACACCGAATTCCTTGATGTGAATCTCCAACCGTATCCGGACCAGTGGGCCTATCTCTCGTCGCTTCGACGAATGACTCAAGCGGAAACCGAACGGTTGATTGTCGAGGCACAGAAACAGGGTGACTTGATCGGCGTCCGCTTAAGCGTCGCGGACGAAGATCAGCCCGATCCGTGGACGCTACCGCCATCGCGCCGGCGAGTTGAGAGGCCCATCGAAGGGCCGCTACCCGCCACGGCCGCGGTCGTCCAATCCAACTTGGTCTTCATCGAAAAGAAGGGCTTGCCGCCGGCATTGATGAATCGGGTTCTGCGAATCGCTGCCTTCCAGAATCCAGAATTCTATAAGGCGCAGGCGATGCGATTGTCCACTTTCGACAAACCTCGCGTCATCGGCTGCGGAGAGGATCTTGGCAAGCATCTGGCCCTGCCCCGCGGATGCCTGGCGGACGTGATCGAGTTGCTTCAATCCCTCAAAATCAAGCCAGAGGTTCGTGACGAGCGTTTCGTCGGTTCACCACTGGACACCTCGTTTCACGGGACTCTGCGCGAGAAGCAGCAGGAAGCAGTCGATGCGATCATCCAACATGACAACGGATTTCTCTGCGCGCCAACGGCCTTCGGCAAAACGGCGGTCTCAGCTTGGCTGATTGCCAACAGGTCCGTCAACGCATTGGTATTGGTCCATCGCCAGCAGCTTCTTGATCAGTGGCGCGAGCGCCTCGCAATGTTCCTCAATCTCCCGATTGACGAGATCGGTCAGATCGGAGCTGGCAAAACCAAACGAACCGGAAAGATCGACGTAGCTGTCATTCAGAGCCTCTATCGGGATCAAGAGGTTAAGGACTTCGTAGCAGACTACGGGCACATTATTGTTGACGAATGCCACCACTTATCGGCCGTCACCTTCGAAAAGGTCTTGCGCGCGACAAAGGCGAAATACGTGCTTGGACTTACGGCGACCCCGACGCGCAAGGACGGACATCACCCGATCATGTACATGCAGTGTGGCCCAGCCCGGTTTTCGATGAGCGCCCGCGCGATGAACGATACGAATCCGTTCGAGCACTTCGTAATTCCAAGAATCACCGATTTCCGCATGCGGAACGAGGGCGCGAACACTACCATCCAGGACGTTTACGCCGCGCTTGTGACCGATAGCGCCCGGGACGAACTCATCGCTCAAGATTTGATTCGTGCCGTTCAGCAAGGCCGGTCGCCGTTGGTTCTAACCGGCCGCACTGAACACCTGACCCACTTCGAAGCGAAGCTGTCTGGAGTCGTGAAGAACGTTTTCGTCTTGAAAGGCGGCATGGGTCGAAAGCAGCGCACGGCGATCAGCGAGGCGTTGGCCAACGTGCCCGGCTCCGAGCCGCGAGTCATTCTTGCCACGGGCAGTTACATCGGCGAGGGTTTTGATGACGCCCGTCTGGACACTCTATTTCTGGCGATGCCGATCTCCTGGAAGGGAACTCTCCAGCAATATGTCGGTCGCCTCCACCGGCTGCACGATAATAAGCGCGTGGTCGAGGTTTACGACTATGTAGATTCCAATGTGCTGATGCTGGCCCGAATGTACGAGCGCCGGTTACGGGGCTATGCGGACATGGGCTACAGAATCGCGAGTGGTCCTTGTGATCAGCCGCGACTCGCCTAAAGAGCGCCAGCGTTTGCCCACAAGAAGATTCTTGTGCAGCGAGCAGTGCGCCGCGCATGCTTGGGTCTCGACATTCCTGGACCCGCGAAAACAGCCCACCCAACAGCCCAGCCAGAGACGTACTTTAGTTGCGCAATCGTACTTTTCTTGCGTAAATATTCGTCCTGTAATCAACAACTTGCGAAAATCGGTCTGCTTCACACGCAGGAGGTCCGGGGTTCGAGCCCCTGCGCGCCCACCATTAGAATCAGTAGTTTACAGTGCTCCACAAAGGTGATTTGTGGAGCATCTGCTTTTCTAGCAGAAGATCTGGGAGCAGGCCACATTAGGCCCTTTCATTAATCTATTCTTTGGTGCGCCGAACAAGCGCTCCACCGCGCAGCCGCCGAGGGACTTTTACCTTTAATTCGTAAAGCCATTCGAACCACCAAACTTTGAAGACTAAAAGCATTCGGATGAGGTCTTTTTTCAAGCTCAACTTCATGGACAAGCAGTTTCAATACACGTTGCGCCAGTGCGCTGGCGCCCGTGAAATGGCTGCGTCGGCCAGCGCCGGAACGAAGAAGGTTTACGAGGACAAGGCGGATGGGTTCTTCAAAATGCTGGTGGCTTGGTTGAGAACCAACATGCTGACCTGATTTGAGGTGATTCACCAGGGAGTCCCCAAGAAAATGGTGGAGTGGTTCAAGGGCCACGAGACCAGTAACGCTAATGTGGGGGATAAACTGGAGCTTACCGGACTGATTCAAAATTTGTCGTAGTCGAAGCGCTCGTTGACCAGATGGAAGCGAGGTTCGCCGTCTTTTTGGAGGTAGTAGGTTTTCAGTGGAGTGCGTGGCAACTGTTCCAGCTTGCGCCGGACGGGAGTACCGTTAATCCATTCGTAGACTTCGATGTCCCAGGGATTGAAGCTTTGCATCAGACCGCGCTCCTTGGCGATGCGGAAGAGATTCACGTTACCAGGCTCATGGCCGCCGAGGTACATTCCAATGAGGTCGAGGGTGAGCCGGTCCTTGCCGAACATCAGGAGATTGGTCAAATGGTCGACACCGATGCCGAAACCATCGCCATCGCGTCCATAGAGGCCTTCGATAATGTTGAGGCCCGGATTCAAAGTCTGGTAGTTGTCACACGTCTTGTGCGCCCAGATTTCCTGATGCATGGGGCTTAGGTCGGCCTGGCTTTCATAGCGGGCGTAACCGAGTCGGGCATGGTTTTCAAAATACCGCTTGATCCGCGGTTCCGCTTCGGCATGCACATCGGGTTTCATGAAGGCCGGCACGCCGGTGACCATACTCCAGCCGGGACAGAAGCGCACGAAGGGCTTGACCACGAGGCCCTGCAGATTCTTGGTCGATAGCGTCATGCACATACCATGGCTCTTCCACTTGGCGATATTGAGCAGCCAAGTATCATGCTCATTGACCGGCGCAAAATGAGGGATGCGCCGGTAAACGACCGGATCGTGCACCTTGGTCCAGGTCATCTCGTAGCTGTCGCGAAAGTTGCGTTCCCGGCGTTCGGGCTCGTTCATTTCAATGCCATGGCGCTCGTTGATATCGACAAGACCACGAAAGTTCCAGGTGTGAAAATTATTGGCTTCAAGGAAGTGCATCTTACGCACGCCGAGTTCCTTCAAGCCGAGAACGACGCCTTCATAGAACTGCGAGTCGGTTCCCGTGCCCCAATTTTCGATGTCGGGGCGCTTATTGCGCACGCTGGTGAAATTCGGTTTGAGGATGACGCGGTGGCCAACAGGAATGCCCAGCTGCTCGACGGGCAGGAGCACCTCGCGCATGAGTTCGAGACCGGCGCGCAGTTTGCCAGCCGAGTCTGTCTTCGAGGCAATGCGGGTGCGCTTGAGGAAGACCGCTTGCGGATGGGCTTCGATGAAAGGATGAACGGCAAAGTGTGATTTCGCGGTCCGGGCCGCCTCCAGATCCATGGGAACCATGCTGGCGGCTCCGGCAGCCAGCCAGTGACGGCGTGTCATTTCCATAGCGATTCAATCACCTCAGTTTGAGAATCGCACAATTGCCGTGCGCTCGAGCACGGGCAGGAAGACTTCCGTTGATGAGCCGCGCCGGGCTGTTTTCAGGGGCAGCGGGGCATGGGCTGGCCGAAGCAGGAGGGCGCGGGAATAATGGCCGAAGACATGTGCCTGTACGTCTTCTCGCGGTTGTGCGCCATAGTTAACCAAACGGAGGATCGCCTCGCCGGCAACTGGGCCGCGGGTAGCGGCGGGAATGGCGCTCGAAGCATTCCAGATGCGGGCGGCGCGCCGCTTGTGGGTGATGAGATCGATCACGTCAAGGGCAAACTCGCTGGGGTCGGCAATTCGCTTGGTGTAGCTCACCACTGTTCCCTGCCCCAGGGTGTAGAAATTACGATCGACATCCTGGCGGCTGAGTTCGGCCCCAGCAGGGGCGGGCTGGTCCCAGACGAGCAGCGAGCCGGCGCGCACAGCCGCGAGCACGGAGGCCGGCAAGACCTTCACACCCGCACCGACGAGAGCAGTGGCCTTGTGGCCGGGCGGCATCGCGCTGGCGGCAGCGAGCAGATAGGGGCTCGCGCCGCGGCGGTGCAGGAGATTGGCGATCTCGCGAGTGGGCATGCCCGGCTCGACCACGGCCGTGATGTTCGGCATTGGCTCGAGACCAAACAGAGACTGGTGCTGCCGCAACCAGCGAACGGTTTCCCCGAGGCGAGTCCAGGCCGCCACGGCGCGAGCCTCGCTTGCAGACAAACGATCGGAAAATGTTTTGGGCAGACGCAGTACGCAATTGCCGCCGGCCAAGCGGGCCTCGATCAGCGCCAATTCGAGGGAATGGTCGGCGAACTTGACATCCTCGCGCTCCGGTGGGGAGGGGGCCAGCCACACGGGGCGACCGGGATCGAGGCTGCGCCAATACTCAACGAGGTAGCCGTTCGCATCGACCCAAGGTTCGTTGCTGGCGCTGGCCACCTCGGCTTCGAAGCCGGTTCTATTGGCGGGACGGCGGGTCCCCGGCCAAGTGCCGTCGCGCACGAGGCGCCCCAAGGCATCTTCTTCGGCCTTGTCGCGGACGACGCGGCTGACGCCGATCGCCCGCCAAAGGGCTTCTTGTCCATCGCCGCCTTTGGGCAGATGCAAAACTACTTCGCTCATGGAGATATTATGTAATGGCTGAGGTCGGCCCGACCGTGTTGAAATGAGAAGAGTAGCCGGTATTTCCTCGATTCTTGCCGCCCACGAACTCCAGCCTCGACACCAGCACCCCAGCGGATTGGGATTATTCTCCCCAAAGCGGTTTCTTTGATGAATTCGCCTCGCCGGACGGCAGTCCGCGCGCCCACTGGCAAGGCTTTCGCGAATGTTTTCAAAACATGGGCCGCGGTGAATTTGACCGGCGCTGGCTGGCCGCCCAGCAGATCATCCGCAACAACGCCATCACCTACAACGTGTATGGCGATGCCCAGGGTACGGAAAGGCTGTGGCCGCTGGATCCGATTCCACTGATCCTTTCGGAAAACGAGTGGAGTTGGCTCGATCAGGCCATCACCCAGCGGGCGCGTTTGCTGGACGGGATCTTGCGCGATGCGTATGGACCGCAGCAATTGCTCACCGGCAGGAAGCTGCCCCCAGAATTGATTTTCGCCAACCCGCACTTCTTGCGGCCGTGCCATGGCATCCCGGTGCCCGGCGATGTCCGGCTTCATTTCTACGCCGTCGATCTGGCCCGCTCACCGGAGGGCCGCTGGTGGGTAGTGGCCGACCGGACGCAGGTACCCTCGGGCAGTGGCTATGCCCTCGAGAACCGCATAGTGGGAGCGCGAACTCTGCCCAGCTTCTTCAACCAACATTTCATCCGCCCGCTGAATCAGTTTTTTTCCGCTCAGCGACATGGTTTGCTCTCGCTGGCCAAGGGCAACCGGCGCATGGTGCTACTGACGCCCGGACCCTATAACGAGACCTATTTCGAGCATTCTTTCCTTTCGAAAACCTTTGCGATTCCGCTGGTTGAGGGCCCGGATCTCACGGTGCGGGATCAGCGTGTGTACCTGAAAACGCTCGAGGGTCTCGAGCCGGTGGACTTGATTCTACGCCGGCAGGATGACAACTTCTGCGACCCGCTGGAACTCAGAGGCGATTCCCTTTTGGGCATCCCGGGTCTGCTGGGGGCCGTGCGGGCGGGCAACGTAGTGATTGCGAACGCGCTTGGGAGTGGACTCATTGAAACACCCGGGAGCAAAGCCTTTTTGCCAGGTTTATGCCGCCACCTCCTGGGCGAGGAACTGATGCTGCCTTCAGTGGCAACCTGGTGGTGCGGCCAGGAAACAGAGCGGCGCTATGTACTCGATCACCTAGACCGGCTGATTATCAAGCCTGCCTTCCCCCGCTTCGGCCTCAATCCCGTCTTCGGGCCGGAACTGGACAGCAAGAGCCGCGAGGAGTTGCGGCGCAAGATCGAGTCGCGACCCGCTTATTATGTGGCTCAGGAGATGGTCTCATTGTCGTGCGCGCCCGTTTGGACCGAGGAAGGCCTCCGGCCCCGTCATATCGTTCTGCGCGCCTTCGCCGCCTGGGACGGGGAGAAGTTCATCACGCTGCCGGGCGGCCTCACGCGCGTCGCGCAGGCCTCCAATTCCTTCATCGTGAATATGCAGCGGGGCGGGTCGAGCAAGGACACCTGGGTGCTGGGACGGCCGGAACACTCCCTCCATGCCCGGCTGCAAATCGATGATGACGAACCTCCACACCTGCCACAGGTCCATGCAACGGGCGACCTGCCGAGCCGCGTAGCCGATAATCTCTTTTGGCTTGGCCGTTATGCGGAGCGCGTCGAAAGCATGGTCCGCACCTTCCGCGCCATTTTACCTGTTCTTGATGGCGAAGAGGATGCCATCCATAATCTTAGCCTCGCCGCCGTCCTGGAATTGCTAACCGGAAATGATCTCCTGCCAAGACCCGTTTTGTCCGCCTCGATCGGGGAACAATTGTGGCAGCTGGAGACCTTGCTGACGGGCTGCGTCAATGACCCGTCTGCTACCTCCAAGCTGGGCCAGAATCTGAAGGCGATGCGTCATGCCGCCTTCCCCTTGAAGGAGCGCCTCTCCGTTGATACATGGCGTGTCCTGCAGTTGATCGAATTCGATGGCTCTCAACCCGCCCGGCCTTTTCTCAGCAAGCGGCCCGCGTCGATGCAGTTGCGGCTCGATCAGACCATTACCGCCTTGTCGGCCTTCGCCGGACTGCTCTCGGACTCGACAACGCGAGGTCACGGATGGAGATTTCTCGAGATCGGCCGGCGCCTCGAGCGTGCCCTGCAAACCATTGAATTACTGAGGTACGGCCTGGGCCGCTATCCCGTCGAGCCAAGCCACATGGATCTGGTTTTGCTCATCGCCGACAGTTCCATCACATACCGCTCGCGCTACCTCACTGCGCTTCGCCCCAATTATGTACTCGAACTGCTCCTGCTAGACGAATCGAATCCACGCTCGGTTGCTTTTCAATTGGCGGCTCTTGTCGAGTTAACCGGCAAGTTACCTCGCCAGGATTCTTCCTCAGCCTGGAGCCTCGAAAAACGGCTGGCCCATCAACCGCTCTCGGCGGTCCGTGTCGCTGATGCGCCCGAACTCATTACCCCAAGAGCCCTGGAAGCCTTCTTGAATATCCTCGTCAGCGACCTCCACGATCTATCGGAAGCACTTACCGGCCGCTATCTGAGCCATGTCATGCCCTCGCGGTTGACCTCAATGTAATTCCATGGTTTACGAAACCACGCACACGACCCGCTACCGCTATGAGAATCCGGTCGCGCATTGCCACAGCGAGGCTCGCCTCACCCCCCGCATCCTGCCGCACCAGCGCCTGCTCAATTGGTCACTTGAAGTGACTCCGAGGCCCGCGGCAATTATTTCCCGCAAGGATTACTTCGGCAACGATGTGAACTCCTTTGCGGTACTCGAACCGCATCAGGAGTTCTCGATCACTTCCCGGAGCGTGGTCGAACGCGTCGCTCCCACTGGCCCACCGCCACAACGCTTGTCCTGGGAACAGACGCGTGACTTGCTCCGCTGCTGTGACAGCGCTGGCCTGCTCGCCGCTGATGAATTCACCCACGAGTCGCCCTTCGTGCCGCTCTTTGATGAACTGCAAGCCTTCGGTCGCGCCGCCCTTTCCCCGGGACGCCCCTTGCTCGAGGCAACCACCGCCCTGATGCACCAAATCTACAGGGAATTCCGCTACAGCCCCGCGGAGACTTCCATCGAAACTCCACTCGAACAAGTCCTCCTCGAGCAGAAAGGCGTTTGTCAGGACTTTAGCCATGCGATGATTGGCGTGCTCCGCGCCCACGGCCTGGCAGCCCGCTATGTCAGCGGTTACCTGCGCGGCGGCGCCCATCTCGAAGGCGCCCAAGCCTCCCACGCATGGGTTTCAGTTTTCTTGCCCGATTGGGGCTGGGTTGATTTCGACCCCACAAATGACCTTCTCCCCAGCGCCGAACATCTCACTTTGGCCTGGGGCCGGGACTTTGGCGACGTTACACCCGTGAAGGGGATCACGATCGGCGGGGGCCAGCACCAACTCGATGTCGAGGTCCGTTGCACCTCGCTTCTTAGCGGAGCTTGAGTCCTTTCCAAATTTGACTCGACTTAATTTGAATTCGCGACATTTGTTGCCGATTCTAGTTCATTCATGTAATATGAGCAAAGTTTTATCTGCCTTTATATGATTTTTTAGGTTTCTGATATTGCCTAGTATGCTCACAAAAGAAACTTTCATCCCGACGGATTCGCTCCAAGCCGCCGACTTTCTCATCGTCTCGATCGGTTCGTCGGCCGGCGGGCTGGAGGCCCTTCGCTCCCTTCTGCAGCACTTGCCGGTAAACAAGAGTTTCAGCTACGTCGTCGCCCAGCATCTGGCCCCGCAGCATAGCAGCATGCTGACGGACCTGCTCTCACGCGAGACGCTGCTTCATGTCCGGCAGCTCGATGACGACTGTCTCATGGAGCCAGGATTCATTTATGTAACGGCCCCTAATCACGATGTGTTCTATTCGCAAGGGTGGCTCAGGCTGCGCACACCAAGTGAGCGTGGCCCCAAACCCAATGTGGATGCTCTTTTCATGTCGCTGGCAGACGAGCAACCCCGGCGCACCGTTGCGATCATTCTTTCCGGCAGCGGATCCGACGGAGCCATCGGAGCCCGGCATTTGAAAGCGGCGGGCGGTCTGGTCATCGCCCAGGATCCCAAAATGGCGAAGTACTCGAGCATGCCTCAAAGCGCCATCGCCACCGGCTGTGTCGACCGTGTGCTCCCAACCGAGCAGATTGGCCCTTTCCTGCAAAACTACCGGGACCAGGGCATACCCAATATTCACCAGGGCGGTTCGCGAAAAAAATCCTCTGAAGTGGATCGAATTCTCGAAAAAATCAGTCTTGCCACGAACATCGATTTTCGCGGCTATAAGTCGAATACAATCAGCCGGAGAATTAACCATCGGCTGCTGAGTACACACTGCTCCTCGCTGCGGGAATACATCAATCTCCTCGACAATGACCCCAACGAGGTCCAGACTCTGGCCCAGAACTGTCTGGTCTCGGTCACAAGTTTTTTCCGCGAAGACAGCTACTTTCAAGCGCTCGGAGACTTATTACGCCTCCGGGCGCAGCCCGACTCGACCGAGCCTTTCCGGGTTTGGGTTCCGGGTTGCGCTACCGGTGAGGAAACTTATTCCCTGTCGATGCTATTGGCCGACTTGATGCCGGAGCGGCGAGTTCAAATCTTCGGCACAGACCTCGATGAGGCAGCCATCACGGTGGCCCGGCGCGGCTGGTATCCCTTGTCTCAGGTCAAGACCGTGCCGGTGGCCGTTCTGGCGGAGCACTTTCGCGAGACCACAACCGGCTTTCAAGTGGACCGTCCAATCCGCGATCGCGTCGTGTTTGCCCGCCACGACCTGCTGCGTGATCCGCTCTTTCTGAACCTCGATCTGATCTCTTGCCGAAACCTCCTCATCTACCTGAAGCCGGCCCTTCAGGAAGAGGTGATGCGTAAGTTTCACCACGCCCTCAAGCCTGGCGGACTGCTCTTTCTGGGCCGGTCCGAACACGCTTTGCCTGAGTATTTCGATGTTGCCGACCGCAAGTCGCGCATCTACATCAACAAACCGCTTCTCGACAATGAGCGCCGCCTTCCCATCACCCGGGACTGGAACGGCTGGGACCGGGGGACAGGGCGAAACGAACCGGTCGCCGCGCGCGACAGCGACGGCTTCCGATCCTTGCTCATGGATCACTTCGCCCCCCCCGCGGCCTTGATCGATGAGACTTTCCGTGTCGTGCAATCACACGGCGAAGTCGGCCGCTTCCTCCGCTTGCCCTCAGGTAAACCGCAATTCACCCTCCTCGGACTGGTTCCCAAACCCATCGTCGCGGCCTTGCGGGCACAGGTACAGCGCGCCGTCAAAACAGGCGTCCCCTCGCGTGGCATCCGCCGGCGGGTCGATCTGGAGGGTCAGCCGATCTGGCTGCAAACCAATGTCATTCCCTACGATAAAGCCCCCGGCGAGCGTCTCTATCTGGTTTGTTTTCTCGAAACGCCATTCCAGACGCACGCCGGTCCCTTGGTGAGCCTGAACCCGGAAAGCGACGAGAGCTTCCGTGAGCTCGAGCGCGAACTCGCCACCACGCGCGAAAATCTGCAAGCCGTCGTCGAGGAATTGGAAACTTCCAATGAGGAACTCCAGGCCCTCAATGAGGAATTGCAGTCCTCCAACGAGGAGTTACAGGCTTCCAACGAAGAATTGCAATCCTCGAACGAAGAACTGCAGTCCACCAACGAAGAACTTCTCACCGTCAACGAGGAGCTCGAACACAAATCGATCGAGTTGAGCTTCTCGATTGAAGACCTAGGAAACATCCAGAACTCCCTCGATGCCGCGCTGCTGGTAACCGATGCCCGCGGATACTTCCGTCACATCAATGAAGACGCGCAGGGATTGTTCGGCCTTACTTCGGAACACATCGGTGGCCCGCTCATTCTGCCCAATGAGACGGCGCTCGGCATGCAGATTGCCGCTGCCATACAAAACATGCTCGCCGACAGCGAGCGCGCCGAGCTCAGCGCCAGTATCCGGAACCGGCATTTCCTCGTTTCCATCCGTCCCTATATCGGCATGCACAAATCGACGCGCGGCGCTCTCGTCATCTTCCACGAAACGACGGAGTCGGTTCAGGTCACCGAAAAACTGCGGCGCTCGGAAGCCCGCCTGCTCCTGCTCGCCAGCCGCCAGGAAGCTACTCTCAATGCTCTGCCGGCACAGGTGGCGATGCTTGACGCCAAGGGTGTGATCCTCGTTGTCAACAATGCCTGGCGCGATTTTGCCCAGAACCGCGGAATTCTCGACAAGCGCTGCGGCGTCGGCGGCGATTACCTCGATGTCTGTGAAGAAGCCCTCGGACTGCCGAGGGACTCCGAGATCGCCACCGGGCTCCGCGATGTTCTCACCGGAAGCGTCCAAACCTTCACCCTCAAACACCTGACAGCCAACGGCCCCGACCGGCGCTGGTATCAACTGGTGATCAGTGGGCTGCGGGACCCGAACGGCCGTGGCGCCGTTGTGATGCACCATGACATTACCGAACACGTTCTGATGAGTGAACGCATCAGCCTCCAACTGGCTGCTCTACACTCGACCGCCAACGCCATCTTCATTACCGACCTCGACGGACGCATCGATTGGGTCAACGAGGCTTTTGAATCCATGACTGGCCACGACTCGGCGAAAGTCCTCAATCAGCCGCCCCTATTCCTCGAACAACCCAACTCCCGGCACTCCTTCGCGGAACTCATCCAAAATTGCCGCCAAACCGGCAGAACCTGGAAAGGCGAACTCGACTTGATCCGCCGCGGCGGTGATGCATTTACGGTCCGTCAAACCATTACGCCGATCCTCGCCGCCGCCGGAGTTGTGTCGCACTTCATCGTCACCCTCGAAGACACCACCGAACAGAAGCGGGCGCAAGCCCGCATGCGCTATCTCGCCGAGCATGACCAATTGACAAACCTCTGGAACCGCAAGAGCTTTATTGCCGGCCTCGAGGATGCCATCACCCGCCAGACCGCCGCCCGCGGCCGCATCGCCGTCCTTTTCCTCGATCTCGATCGCTTCAAGGATACCAACGATACCCTCGGCCACCTTGTAGGCGACAGAATGCTTCTCGAAATTGCCCAACGGCTGAAAGCCAATCTCCAGCCGACCGACACGCTCGCCCGCTTCGGCGGCGATGAGTTCGTCGTCTTCATCGAGGGGGCCCAAAATCACGAGACGGTGGATTTCGCCGTCAATCGTCTCCTCCAAAGCTTTTCCCGTCCAATCGAAGTCGATGGCCGGGCCATCTTTGTCACCGCCAGCGTTGGGGTCACGGTATTCCCCGAGGATGGCTCCACGGCGGAATCCCTGCTGCGTAATGCCGACCTCGCCATGTACCGCGCCAAGGCGGAGGGCCGGCGCGGCTACCGTTACTACGACCAACTGCTCGAAGCCGAGATCAACGAACGCGTTTCAATCGAAAGCGAGTTGTCCCGCGCCATTGCTACCCGCGACCTGTGGATCGCCTTTCAGCCCCAAATCGACCTTCGCACCAATCAGGTCGTCGGCGCCGAAAGCCTGCTGCGCTGGCGCACCGCCTCCGCCCGCGACATCCCCATGGGCAAGGTGATCGCCATCGCCGAGGATTCCGGGCTCATTCTCTCGATCGGCGAATGGGTCATGCGCGAGTCCTTGCTCCAGCTTCAAGGTTGGAAGCGGCGCGGACTTCCGCTCAAGATCTCCGTCAATCTCTCCGCCGTGCAGTTCAACCAACAAGATGTCTTCGGCATCGTGATGCAGTTCCTGCGTGGCTTCGACATCCCAGCCAGTTCACTCAAGGTCGAAATCACCGAAACCGTTCTCCTCAACCGGTCCACCCGCGTCCGCGAAACACTCCATGCCCTCCACGGCGCCGGCATCGGACTGGTGCTCGATGATTTCGGCACCGGTTACTCCTCGCTCACCTACCTGCAGGAGTTCCCAATCGAGTGCGTCAAGATCGACAGTTCCTTCCTCCGGGGCGTTGGCCAGAATGGCAATGATGAAGCCATCGTTCGCGGCATCATCAAGCTCGCCCATTCCCTCGGCCAACGGGTCATCGCCGAAGGCGTCGAAACCCAGCAACAACTCGATTTCCTCCGCGACTTCGAATGCGATTTCGCCCAGGGTTTCCTCTTTGGCCACCCTCTCGTCTCTAACGAATTCGACCTTCACCTCGCTAACTATCCCATGATGTAGCCGATTTGCATTTTTTTCCGCCAAACAGATCCAAATCTCCAACCTGTACCGTTCTTACTGATGGAGACTCATTATGAAAAAATTCTTCTCTACTCTTTCTCTCACCTTCCTCCTCGGCTTGAGCCTAATGCCAGCCGCCGCTCAGACAGCCCGCGTGCGTGTCGTCCACGCCAGTTCGGACGCCCCGGCCGTTGACGTTCTCGTCGATGGCAACGTAGCTTTCCAGAACCTTCGCTTTAAGGACTATACCGATTACACTCCCGTTCCCTCCGGTACCCGCACTTTCGCGTTGAACGTCGCCGGAACCACCACCACCGCCCTCAGCCTGCCCTTTAACCTCATGGCCGGTCAAGTCTACACCTTCTATGCCTTTGGTAAGCTCGCCAATTCCTCTCTCACAATCATCGGCACCGGTGACGAACTCACCCCGCCCGCAATAGGGTTTACGAAAGTTCGCATTGTTCACGGCGCCTCCACTGCTCCGCCTGTTGACATCTTCGTCACCGCGCCCTTCGTAACCTTGCCCTCCGCTCCCCTCCTCACGGCTGTTCCCTTCATCGCCTCCTCGGGCTACCTCACGGTTCCTGCTGCCGATTACCAAGCACGTGTAACGCCCACTGGTAGCCGCACTGTTGTCATCGATTCTCGTCGCCTCACTCTCACCCCCCGCGCCGTGCGCACGATCGTCGCCGTCGACGGCCCCACAAACGGTACGTTTGAGTTGATCGTCCTGAATGACGAGAACTAATTCACGCCTCCTCTTATTCTTCCTGGGTCTGCCGCCACGTCGGCAGACCCTTTTTTATTCCAGAACCGCGCGTATGATCTCGAGCCGCCGTTTCGGATTCTCTCCCTCCACTTCCTCCTTCTCAAAAGCCCCCAACACTTCCCCGCCCTCAACAATCTCGGCAAAGGCAGCATACTGCCCATCGAGATGGGGGGAATCCGCCAGTACGAAGAAGAACGATGTGGTCGCTGAGTTCGGGTCTTCCCCCCGCGCCATGGAGAGGATCCCGCGCTTGTGCTTCACATCTTTACGGAATTCGCCCTGCACCGGACGCACCCAGCGGTCTGCCGGATGGGATTGCGATCCCTCCCGGTAGCCCTCGCTCCCCCCTTGAACCACAAAGCCTTTCGCGATTCGGTGGAAGCCCTGCCCGTTATACCAGCCCGACTCAACCAGCTTCAAGAAACTCCTTACCGTCTCCGGCGCCCAGTCCGGTTTCATCTCGACCCGGATCGTGCCAAGCGTCGTCTCAATCCGAACCCGGCGGCGCAATTCGTCGATGCTGGCAGATAGAAATGGTTCCCGTTTCTTCTTCTCGATGGTTGCGCGCAGGATTCTTGCCGGCTCTTCCACCAAGCCCTCGCCATTCGCCGGCCTTTGGGAAATCTTCTCAAGCGCCTCGAATCCCTCGCTTACCTTCCCAAATGCCGAGTATTTCCCGTCCAACACCGGCTGCGCCGCCAAGCAGATGAAAAATTGCGCTCCATCGCTGTCGGCTACATTGGGGATGCTGACCGTTGAGATCACGCCGCGCTCATGCTTCAGGTCACTGATCTCCGTCTTTTGCAGCTTCAACCCTCCCGTTCCCCACAAGTTCCGCGGCGTTTTCGGATCCTTCAGCCCTGGGTCCCCCCCTTGCACTAACGCATTGGCATAAACCCGATGAAAGCCGCTCCCATCATAGAAGCCCTTGCGCACCAGATCGAGGAAAAACGCCACATGGCGAGGCGCCTTGTCCGCATAGAGCTCAACGCGGAATGGCCCCGCATCTGTCTCGATGACAACTTCGATCTCTTCGACGGCAGGCGCCTGCGCCAAGGCAGCAAGAAGGAAAATTGGCCACACCCTTTCCATCTTAGTGATAGACTCGACGATTCTCTTTATGACTATGCGATCTCTTCAAATCTTCCTCATTGTTTCGGTCGCCTTCGCCGCCGACCCCAAGAAAGTTCAGCTCCCCGCACCCTACCATACCCCTTCGGCAACGAACCCGCCCAAGGTGGTCGGCCAACCCGACGGGCGGCAATTAACTGTCCCCGCCGGCTTCACCATAAAGGAGTTCGCCGGAGGCTTTAAGAAACCCCGAATCATGCTGCAACTCCCCTCCGGTCCCGTTCTGGTCGCCGACAGCGTCCCGGGCGGCAGCGTTATCGCTCTGACTAACTTCGGCAAGCAACGCAAGGATCTCATCACGGGTCTCGCCCGCCCCTTCGGCCTCGCGCTCCATCAAGGCTATCTCTACGTCTCAGAAGACGAGGCCATCAAGCGCTTTAAGTTGGACGAATCCAACCTTTCCGCCGGACCGGCGGAATCCGTCGTGAGCCTGAAGGGCTTCAACAAAGGCCACTGGACTCGCTCGATCGCCTTCGAACCGAAAACCGGCAAAATGTTCGTCAGCGTTGGTTCCGGTTCCAACGTCGATACGGGCGACCCGGCCAATCGCGCCGCGATCAATGTCTACAATCCCGATGGCAGCGGCCATCAAATCTTCGCCACCGGCCTACGGAATCCCGTCTCGATCTCCTTTCACCCAACAAGCCGTCAGCTTTGGACAACCGTCCAGGAACGCGATGGGCTTGGCGATGACTTGGTCCCCGATTTCTTCACCTCCGTGAAGCAGGGCGCCTTCTACGGCTGGCCCTTCGCCTACATTGGTCCCAACGAGGAACCTCGCCATAAAGGCGCTGCCCCGGACATGGTTGCCAAGACTATTGCGCCCGACGTCGTCTTGCCGGCCCACGTCGCCGCAATGGACTTCCTTTTCTACACGGGCAAACAGTTCCCTTCACGCTACCGTAATGGCGCCTTCATCGCGCAGCGCGGCTCCGGCAACCGCTCGAAACGCATCGGCTACAACGTTGTTTTCATCCCCTTCAAAGGCGCTAAGCCCAACGGCCCGCCCGAAGAGTTCCTCGGCGGCTGGATGATGGACGCCGGACAGCGTGAGGTCTGGGGCCGCCCCGTTGGGATTGCTCAACTCACGGACGGTTCGCTGCTCGTGTCTGAAGACGGCAACAACAAGATTTGGCATTTATCCTATAAAAAGTGATATAAACTGTAGTTAACTCGCAAGAGCTACCTATGGTTCCACACCACCCAAGCTCGCCCTCCCTCGCCGAAGTACACGCTTCGGTCGGCACCAGGCAAACTGGGTTCTGGCGCCGCCTCTTCGCCTTCTCAGGCCCTGCTTATCTCGTCAGTGTTGGTTATATGGACCCCGGCAACTGGGCCACGGACCTCGAAGGCGGTGCCCGCTTCGGCTATCAGTTGCTGTGGGTTCTGCTTATGTCCAACCTCATGGCGCTGCTGCTGCAAACCCTGAGCGCGCGACTCGGAATCATTCGTGGACGCGACCTCGCTCAGGCCTGCCGCGAAACCTATCCCCCTCTGATCAATTACCCGCTCTGGGTCCTGTGCGAACTGGCCATCGCCGCCTGCGATCTGGCGGAAATCCTCGGCGCGGCCATCGCCCTCAATCTGCTCTTCCATCTCCCGCTGCTCTATGGTGTCCTGCTGACGAGCCTCGACGCCCTCCTCATCCTCTGGCTGACGCGCTACGGGATCCGCTTCATCGAGAGCCTCGTTCTCGTCCTCATCGTCACCATCGGCGGATGCTTCGCCTACGAGATCTTTCTCGCCCGGCCCTCGCTTCCTGATATGGCCACCGGTTTGCTGCCGCGTCTCAATTCTGAAAGTCTCTATGTGGCCATCGGCATCCTCGGCGCCACGGTGATGCCCCACAACCTCTATCTGCATTCCGCGCTGGTCCAAACCCGCCGCATCGGCGCCTCGCTCGCCGAAAAACAGGCCGCCTGCCGCTTCAACTTCCTCGATTCCGCCCTGGCCCTCAACTTAGCCTTGTTCGTCAACGCAGGCATCCTGATTCTCGCCGCGAGCACTTTTTTCCAGCACGGACTCGAAGTCAAGGAAATTCAACAGGCCCACCTCTTGCTGGCCCCCCTGCTGGGCACCACCTTGGCCAGCGTCTTGTTCGCCGTAGCACTGCTGGCCAGCGGTCAGTCCTCAACAATCACCGGCACGATGGCCGGCCAGATCGTCATGGAAGGCTTCGTCAATCTCCGCATCGAACCCTGGCTCCGGCGCCTTCTCACCCGTCTGCTTGCGATCACCCCCGCGATCATCACCATCCTGGTTGCCGGAGAAGCAGCCACTTATCAACTTCTCATTCTTAGCCAGGTTCTGCTCAGTCTCCAGTTGCCCTTCGCCATCATCCCGCTGATTCACTTCACTTCCGACCCACAAAAAATGGGCCCGTTCGCCAATCCCCTCTGGGTCAAGTGTCTGGCCTGGGCCACGGCCGCCATCATCGTCGTGTTGAACCTCCGCCTCGCCTGGCAAACACTGGAACCCCTCGGGCCCTGGGCTCTTCTGCTCTCCGGGCCCCTTCTCGTCCTCCTCGCTTGGGTCACCGCCTCTCCCTGGCTGCCCCAGCCAAAAGCTGTCAAGCAACTCGACACCATGCCCGCCGCCGACCTTCCGGTCATCTGCCCTCCCGTCTATCGCACGATCCTTCTCCCCCTCGACCACTCCGACCGCGACCCGGTCGCTCTCTCTCATGCCAGCGCCCTCGCTCGCCAGCACGGCGCCCAACTCATCCTGCTTCATGTCGAACAAGGCGTCACAAGCCGTGTTTACGGTGAGCTCAGTGAGACTGCTGAAGTCGAGGAGGGCTCCATTTACCTCGGCCGCCTCGCGAAAAACCTCGAAGACCTCGGCATCCGCTCCCAAATTCGCATCATTCACGAACAGCACCCCCGCCACGCCATCATCACCCTGGCCAAGCAATCCCAGCCAGACCTCATCATCATGGCCGCGCACGGCCATACCGGCATCCGCGACATCATCTTCGGCTCAACCATCAATGCCGTTCGCCACAATGTCTCCTGTCCGGTACTAATTGTTCGCTAAGCCCTTCACCGGCATTACGCTGGCTGCCTGCCGCGCATGAACACGTTCCAGCACGTGCCAACTCTTTTCACCCTGAAAACGGCAGTTGCCCCCATCCATGCGCAACTGATGGATACTGAACGGGATGAGTGCCCACGAGGACGATTTCGGCCTTCATCCATTGGGTGGGTCAAGACGTCCTAACTTCGTCCAGCGAATTCATAGTATCCCGACCTTCAGTTAAGCCCTTCGCCTCGATATAAGGTTGCTTTGCCCAAGGCGCGCAGCAGTCAAGGCCAAGCGCAGCTTGCCCGCAGGGTCACCTTGACGGCGAGCACACTTGGGCGTACTCAGAATTGCCGAGGCGAAGGGCGTCG
>JAINDK010000101.1 GCA_019931185.1 Bryobacter sp. CoA8 C33 | reverse complement strand
CGAACAACAGGTCCCCGTCCCCGCTTCCCTGCCCCTCGCCCAGCTCCGCCGCTCCCACCACGCCGTCCGCCTCGCCGCCATGCTCCTCACCCTCGACCCGCCCGTCCAACAACTCTTCGCCGATCTCCGCCAACGCCAAACAACCCTCCCCAAACCCGAAGCCGACTTCGCCTGATCCAAACAAACAAAGCCGTCCGCGCCCCTGGCTCACAAACGAAGCCAACTGCTCTTTGACATCACCCCATACTTGGCATCCGCCCGGAACACACTCGCCCGGAGTGTGTTCCGCCACGTCGCCGCGCCCCCCTCAGGCCTCGATCCGCAAATCCCGGAACCATACATCGCAGGCATGGTTCTGCAGCGAAATCGCCGACGGCTTCACCCGCTCCATCTCATAATCCACCAGCTTCTCGCCATTCACCCAGTGCTCCACCCGCCGCCCGCGGATCACCAGCCGCCCCTCGTTATACTCGCCCACTCGCACCACCGCCGCTTTCACCGGCGCAATCCTGTTATAGAGCGCCCCGCATTGCTTCACCCCGCCCTTCCTCGCGTCCTCATTGCCCGCGTCATCGACCAGTTGCATCTCCGGGCCCCGCGCCCGAATGTGATACCCCTCAGCCCCCTTCGCCGGCCAACGGTCCCACTTCTCCAACTGATACTTCACCCCGCTGTTGCCCTCCGGCCCCATCTTCCACTCAAACCGGAAGTCAAACTCCTCATACAGCTTCACCGTCTTCACATCCTGAAACGCCTTTAGCCCCCCCACCGCCATCAACCCCTCGGCCGTTTCCCGCCAACTCTCAGCCGGAAACTCGCTCCCATCGGCCGCCACCCACTCCCGGCCCGCCGCCAGCCCCGCCACCGGCAGCCACAACAACCCCCGCCGTGTCATCTTCCCCCCGACACCGCTGCCATCATCTGCCCGCTAAACGGCAACATCCAAGCTTTGCTCACTCTCTATGTAATAACACTCCACTCCGCCCCGATTTCATGCGCCACCACCCGCCCCCGCTCTCCTCCTGCCTTTGTCATAAACCGCTCAATCGGCTCATTCACCGGTTCCTGACTCAGAACAAAAGTCTGATGATGCACCGGCATCAGCCGCTCCGCCCCCGCCCACTCCGCCATCTCCACGGCCTGCTCCGGCGTGCAATGATTCCGGATCCACGGATTGTAAGCCCCGATCGGCATCACCGCCACATCGATCGGCCTGCCGCCCTTCAACTCACGAAACAGATTCGTGTGCGCCGTGTCCCCGGAAAACAATACCTTGTAGCGCCCGCTCTCGATCTGGTACCCCGTGTAGCCCCGGTGTGTGTCCCGCCTCACCCGCGCCCCCCAATGCTTCACCTCCACACCCCGCAACTCCACCGGCCCCACCTGCATTCGCTCCCGCCACCCCAACTCCCGTACCTGTTTCCACCGCCCCGGCGTCAGCAAATCCGCCGTCTCCCGCGCACACACAATCTCCGTTTCCCGGCTCGCCAGCGCCCGCAGGCTCGGCAGGTCGAAATGATCGAAATGCGCATGGCTCAGCAGTATCAAATCGATCTTCGGTAACTCGCTCACCCCCAGCGCCGCCTCCACCATCCGCTTCGGCCCCAGCGTCCCCAGCCATAAATCGATCCCGCACCGTTTGCTGAACACCGGGTCCGTCAGAATCGTGTATCCGTCGATCTCAATCAACGTCGTCGCATGCCCCAGCCACGCCACATTCAGCCCTTCATCCTTCCAGCCCTGCACCACCGGCCGCCGCTTCGGCGCCACGATCTCCATATCGATTTCCTCCACAAACTGCCGCCAAAACTGCGGCGCCTGCCGGTAAGCCGCATACCCGGCCCCCACCAGCGCCACCGGCGCCGCCCCCAGAAACATACGCCGCTTAATAGCCAAACCGCTCCTCCTTCCACGGGTCCCCATGCATGTGATAACCGTTACGCTCCCAAAAACCAGCCCGGTCCTCCGCCAGCAATTCGAGGCCCCCCAGCCATTTCGCGCTCTTCCACGCATACAGCCGCGGCACAACCAGCCGTGCCGGCCCCCCATGCTCCGGCGTCAATGGCTCCCCATCATGATGCGTCGCCACCAACACATCCTCCACCAAAAACTCCTCCAGCGGCAGGTTCGTCGTCCACCCATAGTCATACCCCATCGCGCTCACAAATTTCGCCTCCCGCTTCACGCCCCCCGCTAGTTCCAGCAGCGTCTTCACCGCCACCCCGCTCCAGCTATTGTCCAGCCGCGACCATCGCGTCACACAGTGAAAGTCGGAAAACACCTCGACCCGCGGCAGCTTCTGAAACTCCTCCCAGTCGAGCGACACCTCCCGCTCCACCAGCCCAAATACCTCGAGCCGCCACCGGCCCATGTCAATCGGCGGCGTCCCGCTCGCATCAAGCACCGGCCACTTCAGCGTCTGGCTCTGCCCCGGCGGTATCCTCCGCTCCCTCTTCGTATCCGGCGAAATAATCATGGCTTGATTTGGATGAGTTCACCCGGCCTTTCGATCTTTCCAAACTCGAGCACCGTCATCGGACACACCGTGATGCAGATCCCACAGCCAATACACGAGCTGTTCCCGTTTGTCAGCTCCCGCTGCTCGAGCGCATACTTCATGACGTCGATCCCGACCTGACAGTTTCGCGTACACTCCCCGCAGGCTATGCAATGGTCGTTGGCCGTGATCCGGAACCGGCTCCACCGCATCCTCGTATAGAACGCCGACCACATCTCCATCATCTTCGCCAACGGACACCAGTAACGGCACCACACCTTGCCCCCGAAAAATGGATAGAGCGCCACCGGCACAATCCCCACCAGCCACGTGTCCACCACCAGCCGGTAGTAGCGTATCCCCACCCCCGCCGGCCCGCGAAACACCGCCACCACGTCCTGACACAGCATCAGCACCGTCACCACCACCGCCGCCCCCAACACCACCCCGTTCATCCGCTCCCAACGCAGCGCCGCCTCCCCCTTCGGCGCCAGGTGCCGCCACCGGTCTCCCAGCGTCTCCGCCAAACCCCCGCAGCCGCAGATCCACGAACAATACCGCTTCCCATGCAGCAACACCAACACCGGCAACAGTACAAAGCTCAACACCACCCCCCACACCACCCACACCTCATGCGGGTTCGAAAAGAACGTGTAGAAGAACAGCGGCCACGCATACACAATCCCATAGCTCCGCCACGCCGCCCCGGCAAAGTCCGGATCCCGCGCCAGCGCCGCCCCCACCCACTCATAGCGCACCGCCCAGTCAAACAGAAACTCCGGAATCAGAAAGAAGAACGTCCACTGAAACCCAATCAGCGTCCCAAACCGCCACCGCTGAAACCGGTCCCGCCCCCAGCGCCGCATCGCCTGCAGCCCGAACACCGTCACCACCCCCGTGTACAACACCGTGTACCAGAAGCTCCACCCCCGCCCGAAAAAGCTCAACGCCTCGTAGCCCCAACCCGTGAATGGCCAGAACTCCTCGCCCCGCCCCACCTTCACCCCATAGATCGTGTAGGCGATCACAAAGCTCAACGCCAGCCCCACCCAGCGCCGCCAGTCCCATTCCCCTTCGAGCCGCAGCCCCAGCCGCCGCAAAAAGTCCTCCTGCGCCTCGGCTCCTATCAGCACGAACACCCGGTCAAATCCATCGGCCTGCTCCATCGACCGCAGTTCCGTCTTCAGCCGCACCACGACCCCCGAGGCCTCCAGCCGCTCCCGGTTCTGCCGCGAAGCCCGCCCCAGCGTCCCGCCCCGGTGCAGCAACACCACCTCGTTGTCCCCGCTCAAGGCCACCGCCGCCTCCACCGCCGTATTGCCGCCGCCCACCACCAGAATCCGCTCCCCCCGAAACGCTTGCGGGTTGTACAACCGGTGCATCACCCGCATGTCATCCTCTCCGGCAATCCCCAGCCGCCGCGGGTTCCCCCTCACGCCGCTCGCCAGCACCACATACCGCGTCCGGTACTCGCCCCGCTCCGACCTCACCCGCATCACCGCGCCCGGCTCAACCCCGGTCACCTCTTCCCCCGCCCGTACCTCCAGGTCCGCCTCGGCCACCTGCCGCCGCCAGCGCTCCACCAGCTCTTCCTTGCTTGCCTCCCCAAAGTCCAATGCACTCGGGTTTCCCCGCTGCTTCGGCTCATCATAAATCCGCTTGCCTTCCGGAAAGTCCCGGAACGTCGCCACGATCTCCCGCTTCTCCACCACCAGCACCCGCCGTCCCAACTGCTTCAGCCGCAGCGCCACCGCCAGGCCCGCCGCCCCGGCGCCCACCACCACGACATCCCAGTCCGCTCCATGCGGCTCCCGCAGCTTCGCCTCCAAATGCCGCGCCAGTTGCTCGCCTTGCTCGAGCGCCAGCTTGATCAGCGGCGCTCCCGCCAGGTCCCCCACCACAAACAGCCCGTCGAGAGAACTCTCGTTGTGCTCCCGCAGCACAGGCCGCCGCGCCAGCCCCCCCGGCTGAGAAATTACTGAGATCTTTTCCACACGCTTTCCACTACCGCTATGATGCGACATCTCGGCGGCCTTCGCTTGGAATTGGTTTTGAGCCTCGCCCTCTCGCTGCTCGCCCTCCATGCGGCCGACCGCAACGCCGAATTCATCGGCGGCACTATCAGTTCCTTCAAGGTGGGAGACGACGGCCAACTGAATCTCACCTCCGCCGAACAGATGACTTATGGCAGCCGCCAGTACAGCCTCGCCATCCCCTATCCGATGGTCCGCTCCATCGAGTACGGCCAGAAGGTAGACCGCCGCTATCTCGAGGCTTTCCTGATATCGCCCCTCTTCCTGCTCAGCAAGAAACGGGCTCACTATCTCACCATCCACTTCCGGGACAACAAGGGCTTGGACCAGGCCATCGTGCTCCGCCTGTCGCGCTCCGCCGTCCGTCCCATGCTCGCCAGTTTGGAGGCCCGCACCGGCCTGAAAGTTAAGGTCCAGGACGATGAAGCAAGGAAGGCGTACCGCAGTTAACCAGATGTTGCTGGGCTTCGGCTTCTCGAGCATGGCAACCGCCGCCAATCCGCCCACCCCCACCGGTAGCGCCGCCCCGCCTCCCGCTTTCGGTCCCATCGAGGAAGCGCTCGGCCAGCTTCTCCGCATCCGCCGTCTGCACGTCCAGGAGCTCTCCGGCGGGGAAGCCGCCAGCCAGATTCGCGACATGATCATCGCCTCGTTCCAGTCCGCCGGCTTCTTCCTGTTGACGGAGAACCCAGACCGCGCCGACGCCTTCCTCAAGGGCACGGCCGAAGATCTCGTCTTCAACGAGCAGTTCAGCTCAAGCGACGACCTCGGCGCCCGCACCAGCCTCTCGGCCGCCACGGGAGGCATTGCCAGCCGCGATGCCCGCCGCGGCGGGCTCTCCGCCGGCATCAGCCAAAGCGAGGATGTCCGCATCAATGAGCGCAAGCACGAGGCGCTCGCCGCGGTCCGCATCGTCAACAAAGACGGCGATGTCCTCTGGTCCACCACGCAGGAAAGCCTCGGCGCAAAATTCCGCGGCGCCTCGGCCGACGTCGCCGAAAAGATCACCCGCCAGCTTCGCGCCGACCTCGAGAAGGCCCGCAAGCTCCCGCCTCAGTTGGCCACCAACCGCGACTAAGCCCTAGCCTACTTCAGGCGCGAGACCCAGACCTCGCCCGCCTCGATCCTCACCGGCTTTGGCAACTCGACGTCCCTTCGCTCCCCCTTCAGCTCAACGAAGCTGATCTTTTCCACCGTGCAACTGCCCTTGCCATAGCAGCCGATGACGACCGTACTCAGATCCTTCAGCCGCGTCCCCGGCGGCAGCTCGGCCGCCAGCCGCATCCAGCCGCTGCGCTCAACCGTGTTGCCCGCCTTGCCCAAATGGCTCATCCGGATCTTCCCCCCGCCCGGCAGCGCTAAGCCCACCGCCACGCGCCCCCCCTCCCGCTGCTCGCTCTTGAACTCGGCGTAGGCGTAGTTGTCCGGATCGCTGATATCCTCGCCCCGCACCACACCGTAGGGCCGCAGCTTGCCTTCGCGCACCAGCTCCTCGCGCATCACCCGCCACGTCTCCGGCTTCAGATCCATCACATACTCCCGCGAGTGCTCGCTCAGGTCAACCAGCAACGGCTCGAAGTCAAAGCGCCGCCCGGCCCGCTTCTCCGCCCCGGCCACCATGTTGTTCTTCGTCACCGGCTCGAGCAGCGGCCGGTCGCCTTCGAAGGGTCCCGTGAAATCGACATCCTTGTGATTGCGGGTCTGAATCTGCCGCCGCTGCGCCGAGCCATCCTCACCGAGCCAGACCTTGTAGACATACTCGATGTCGGTCGCCCGGCCCCAGCGCGCCATCAGGTCGCGCGTCGAGGTGCCGCCATCCTCGTTCGAGAAGATGACCGTGTAGGTGAGGGACTGCTCCCGGGCGTCCCACTCGCAGTACAGCAGCAGCGGGATGTCGTTCTCGGTTCCGGCCGTATCGGCCCGCTGGTACAGGATCGGCGCGTGCCGCTTGAGGTCCTTCGGCTGCGCCAGCAGACCCAGCACGAGCACGAGCAGACCGGCGATCGTCTTCAACAGTACGCCGCTGCGGCAGGGTTTATCGAGAATCGCATCGACCATCTTTTCCTCCTCGGTGCCCCGTAGCCCGTCCGTGGCCCCACTCAAGACGACAACCTTCTTGGCCTGCCCGCGCAGAGCGCGGATTTTCTCAAGGCCGGCGGCCAGGGTCGGGATCCTGAGATCCATGACGATCACTTCGGCCGACTCCTCGGCCTCGACGACCTCATGGCCTTGGGCGGCGAGCAGCAGGCCGCGCAATTCACGCTGGTCCCGGTCGTCCTCGATCAGCTTCACTCGCGCCATTACTCAAAGACCACCCCGGCGATGACCATGCCGGGCATCGCCTGGTTCCAACTGTTCGGAATCGTGTCAAAGGGCAGGCGGAAGGGCTTGGTCTCGCCTTGCTTCAGTCCGCCCCGGTCAGCCCGCACGATCGGTACGACCTCGCGCAGCACAACCTGGTTGTAGGGGTCATGGAAGACACAGGTCAGTTCCACCTTGCGCAGCGACTTGCCGCCTTTGTTCGAGATCTTACCCGTGATCTCGACCAGTTGCTGGCCGCCGAAGCTCTCCTTGGCCTCCATGTTGACCTCGCTCAAGCCCAGGTTCTTCACATAGGCCTTGGCTTCCTCGGGGCTGGCAGCCGTCCCGGAACCCGGCCCGGCGCAGCCCGCCAGAGCCCACAGCATCGCAGTCACGGCTAGGATTCGCATCAATACACAGCATACCTGCCACGGCACTCATCTTCATCAAGAAAAATCTTAGCGTTTTTGACTCATAAAAATAGACATCTAATCACTAATATGCTAGATTGGGCTTGGCGGATTGCATATGGACTTCAACCGTTTCACTGAAAAAGTACAAGAATCACTGCGCGGCGCTCAGGCACTGGCCCTGCGCTCGCAGCACCAACAAGTAGACGTCGAGCATGAGCTGATCGCCTTGCTCGAGCAGACCAACGGGCTGGCCCCGTCGATCCTGAAGAAGGCAGAGACGCCACCGGAGGCGCTCAAGCAGCGGCTGGAGCGGGAACTGGAGAAGTTGCCGAAGGTGACGCTGCAGTCCGGGCAGGCGGACCAGATCTACGTGACGGCCCGCCTGACGAAGCTCTTCGCCGATGCCGAAGCGGAGGCCAAGCAGCGCAAGGATGACTTCCTGAGCGTGGAGCACATCCTGCTGGCGGCGGTGGCCGACACGGGAGCGGCAGGCCGGGCGCTGAAAGAGGCGGGCTTGACGCGGGCCCGGCTCGAGACGGCGATCCAGAACGTGCGGGGCGCGCAGCGGGTGACGACACAGAACCCGGAGGAGACCTACGAGTCGCTCGAGAAGTATGGCCGCGATCTGACGGCGGCGGCGGCGCAGGGCAAGGTCGACCCGGTAATCGGGCGCGACGAGGAGATCCGCCGGGTGATCCAGGTGCTGTCACGGCGGACCAAGAACAACCCGGTGCTGATCGGCGAGCCGGGCGTCGGCAAGACGGCGATTGCCGAGGGGCTGGCGCAGCGGATTGTGCGCGGCGACGTGCCGGAGGGGCTGAAGAACAAGCGCGTGGTGTCGCTCGACATGGGCGCGCTGATTGCCGGGGCGAAGTACCGCGGCGAGTTTGAGGAGCGCCTGAAGGCGGTGCTCAAGGAAGTGACGGCCTCACAGGGTCAGGTGATTCTGTTCATCGACGAGTTGCACACGGTGGTCGGGGCCGGCAAGACGGAAGGCTCGATGGACGCCGGCAACCTGCTCAAGCCGATGCTGGCGCGGGGCGAGTTGCACTGCATCGGAGCGACGACGCTCGATGAATACCGCAAGTACATCGAGAAGGACGCGGCGCTCGAGCGGCGCTTCCAGCCGGTGCTGGTCGATCAGCCGTCGGTCGAGGACACGATTTCGATTCTGCGCGGGCTCAAGGAGCGCTATGAGGTGCACCACGGGGTGCGCATCAAGGACGCGGCGCTGGTGGCGGCGGCGGTGCTGTCGAACCGCTACATCGCCGACCGCTTTCTGCCCGATAAGGCGATCGATCTGGTCGATGAGTCGGCGGCGAAGCTGCGCACCGAGATTGACTCGATGCCATCGGAGCTCGATGAGATCTCCCGCCGGGTGATGCAGCTCGAGATCGAGCGCACGGCTCTCGCCAAGGAGTCGGACGAGGCGAGCAAGGACCGGCTCGAGAAGCTCGAGAAGGAACTGGCCGATCTCAAGGGCCAGTCCGACGGGCTGCGGGCGCAGTGGGATCTCGAGAAGGGCGGCGTCGACCGGCTGCGGCAGATCCGCGAGAAGCTGGAGCAATTGCGGCTCGAGCTCGAGCGGGTGGAGCGGCAGGCCGACTATAGTGCGGCGGCGCGGATCAAGTTCGGTGAGATTCCGCAGCTCGAGCGTGAGCTGGCCGATACGGAAGCGAAGCTGACGGCGAATCAAGGGCAGGCGAAGCTGCTCAAGGAAGTTGTGGACGAGGAAGACATCGCCGCCGTTGTGGCGCGCTGGACGGGTGTACCGGTCTCAAAGCTGCTCGAAGGCGAGATGAAGAAGCTGTTGCAGCTCGAGAGCGAACTGCATGAGCGCGTGATCGGGCAGAGCGAGGCGGTGACGGCGGTGAGCGAAGCAGTACTGCGGGCCCGCTCCGGCATCAAGGATCCGAAGCGGCCAATCGGCAGCTTCATCTTCCTCGGCCCGACGGGGGTCGGCAAGACGGAACTGGCGCGGGCGCTGGCGGCCTACCTGTTCGATGACGACCGGGCGATGGTGCGCATCGATATGACCGAGTATCAGGAAAAGCACAATGTATCGCGGCTGATCGGGGCGCCTCCGGGCTACGTCGGCTACGAGGAAGGCGGGCAGTTGACCGAACTGGTACGGAGGCGGCCTTACTGCGTGGTTCTATTCGATGAGATCGAGAAGGCGCATCCGGACGTATTCAACGTACTGTTGCAGATCCTCGATGAGGGTCACCTGACCGACGGGCAGGGCCGCAAGGTGGACTTCAAGAACACGATCATCATCATGACCTCGAACCTCGGCTCACACCGGATTCTCGAATACCGGGGCGGCTATGAGGGCGCCGAATACGACATGATGAAGCTGAGCGTGATGGAGGAGTTGCGGCGCTTCTTCCGGCCCGAGTTTCTGAACCGGGTGGATGAGACGATCGTGTTCCACTCGCTGACGGAAGAGCACCTGAAGAGCATCGTTGAGATCCAGCTCGAAGGAGTGCGGCACCGCCTGGCGGACCGTAAGATCGAGTTGAAGCTGACCGACGCGGCGCGGGCGCATCTGGTGCGGGCGGGCTACGACCCAACCTTTGGGGCGCGGCCGCTCAAGCGGGCCATCCAGAAGGAAGTGGAAACGCCGCTGGCGCGCAAGCTGCTGGGCGGGGAGATCCGCGACGGCATGGAGGTGGAGGTGGACTACGACCGCTCGAGCGGCGGTCTGAGCTTCGCTCCGCGGGCCTGCTAAGATTAGTCCGCATGGACGAACTGCAATTCGAGCGGGCGGAGTTTCAACAAGCTCCGCCCGCACCCGTTCCGGAAGGACCGGTGAATGTGACAAGGGGGGCCTTGTTTGCCGCCGGGGCGGCGGTGTTGTGCTCCTTTGCTTATGCGGCGATCATCATCATCTCGAACTATGAGCTGGCGCTGATCTCGATCGCCGTGGGCTGGCTGGTCGGCACGGCTGCCCGGCGGGGAGCAGGTAACCAGGGCAGCCGTCCGCTGCAATATGTGGCAGTGGCCTGTACGTACGCGGCGATTGCGGGCAGCCTGTTTTTCCAGGTGATCTACGCTTATTTCCAGGAAGGCAAGGTGGTAGCATCCTGGAGCGGATACCTCCAGTTGGGGGTGTTGTCGCTCGGTAAGCCCTTTTATGAACTGAGTGAGGGGCTGGGGGGAATCCTGGGGATCGCCATTCTGTTCTTTGGTCTGCAGCAGGCCTGGCAGCAGACCGGGTTAAAACAGAACTAGATGGGGGAAAAGGAATTCTGTTCGCAGTGCGGCACGGCGCTCCCGGCGGGGGCGCTGGCTTGTCCGTCCTGCCAGAGGTTGATTTATGCCGCCGAACTGCAGGAGATGGCGGAGCGGCTGCGGCGGACCGAGGCGGTGGGCAACCTGAGCGAGACGCGGGTGCTGGTGGAGCGGATGCTCGATCTGCTGCCGCCGGAGTCTTCGCAGTATGAAGTGCTCATGCGGAAGCTGGCGGCGCTGCCGAAGCCGGAGCCGCACAAGGACCCGCCGTGGCGGCAACTGCTGACCTCGCTCGGAGTGGTGGGAGCGCTCGCGTGGAAGTTTAAGTCGATTGCGCTCTTACTGCTCACCAAGGGTAAGTTTCTGTTTCTGGGGCTGACGAAGTTGCCGACGTTGCTGTCGATGTTCGCCTCGATGGGGGTGTACTGGGCGCTCTATGGATGGCGCTACGCAGTGGGGCTGATCGTAAGCATTTATCTGCATGAGATGGGGCATATGTGGGCGTTTCGGCGATTTGGGGTGCCGGCGAGCGCGCCGATGTTCATCCCGGGTTTCGGGGCGTTTGTACGCAGCCAGGCGGCGATCCGCTCCGCGCACGAGGATGCGCGAATCGGCTTGGCCGGGCCGTGGTGGGGCCTGGGGGCGTGCCTGCTGTTCGAAGCTGCCTCGCAGATCTTCGAGCAGCGTTGGATGTCGGCGGTGGCGCACACGGGGGCGGTGATCAACCTGTTCAATCTGGTTCCGGTCTTTGGTCTCGATGGCAGCCATGCGTATCCGGTGCTCGACCGGCGGCACCGGGGGCTGATTCTGGCGACGATGCTGGTGATGTGGTATCTGAGCGGGGAGACGATGTTCTTTTTGATCTCGCTGGGGGCGATCTACCGGCTCTTTACGAAAGACCTGCCGGAGACGAAAGATGAAAGCGTGTTCTGGCAGTTTGTGGGGCTGCTGGCGGCGTTTGGACTGATCAGTTCCGTGACGGCGCACTGGGACCGCAGCCTGATGAAATGAGTGAGAGGACGCCGTTTCGGGTGACGCGCGCGGCGCGGGCTTATGACCGGATCGAGAAGTTGCCGGTGTCGGTGTTGCTCGACAACATACGGAGCATGTACAACGTGGGGAGCGTGTTTCGCTCGGCGGACGGAGCGGGGGTGGAGAGCCTTTATCTGAGCGGCATCACGGCGCGGCCACCGAAGAAGGAAATCACGAAGACGGCACTGGGAGCGGAGGAAAGTGTGCCGTGGCAGGGGAGCGAGGATGCGCTGGCGACGGTAGACGCGCTGCGGGGGCGGGGTTATGAGATCGCGGCGATTGAGACGGCGGTGACGGCGGTGGATCTATTTGACTGGCAGCCGCGGTGGCCGGTGTTGCTGCTGTTTGGCCATGAGGTGGAGGGACTGCGGCCGGAGCTCATGGAGCGTTGCGACACGCTGGTGTGCCTGCCGATGCTGGGCCAGAAGTATTCCTTGAATGTGGCAAGCGCGGCTTCGATTGTGTTGTATGAGTTGCTGCGCAAATACCGTGGGGCGTAGGGGGGCGAGAGTGAGGTGATGAGACGGGGCCTACTTCACCTTCACGTAGCCAGACTTGTCGGGGTTTGCGGGCGTGGGATCTGGATTGGCCGGGAACAGTTTGCGCTGAATTTCGCGGGCTAGCTTGGCGGAAGCTTCCGCGAAGGCCGATTTGCCTTTCGAAGCGTCACTGTCCTGGGTGAGCGCCAGAGTTACTTCTCCTTGGCGATCGACCAATCTGGCGGTGAGAGTCACTTGACGCTTGGTGTCGATGGAAGACAGCGCCTCGGAGCCACCACTGGCCACGACGGCGGCAATTACACTGGAGCTGGTTGGGGTGGAAGCGCCCCGGATAGCGGGTCTTCCATCGTGGCTCTCAGATTTTCATCCCCGCGCCAGGCGTCAATGCAGAGCGAAACAATGTGATCAAAAGGAATCTCAAAGCTGCCCTTTTTGCTTTCAAACAGCAGCCTTTTTTCCGAGTTGATCAATAGGCCGCCTTCCGTGTCCTGCGGTGTGCTGGCGCCACCGGAGCGGCCAACTTCCGAGCGGCGCGTCATCCGGACATTGATTTCAACACCTCTACACTGCGCGACTTCAGAGGAGTTTACTTCTGGAACGCCCAGGGTCCTTCAATCTTCCAGGCGGCCTCGTAGTTGGCGATCTTGTCAAACTGCACTCCTGCCGCTTCGAGAATCGGACGCTGAGCCAGCATGGGCGCGAGAGTGTCCATTTGCTTGGCAGCTTGTTGCGTCTCCCAAATGCTGACGTTGACGACGGTGTTGGTGTTGGCGTCAACGGCAGCGTGGTAGTAAAGCAGACCGCCGAGCTCTTGAATGGCCGGTGCAAGCGGCGCGGCCGACTCATCAATCAGCCGCTTGACTTCGACGTACTTCTCCGGGGCAAAACGCCCCTTCGAAATGCGGATCACGGGCTGTTTCGCGTTTTTCGTCACCCGACTGGCGCCCTGAAGCGCCATGCCTACCAAACCGGCGGCGCTCGCGACCATGATCGTTGCTGTCATGAAATTCATTGCTTTGCTCCTTCTCCAATCAATTTAGCTGAGTCGGACGACTACTTTGCCAAGGCTCTGGTTCTCTTCGACGTATTCGTGTGCTTTGACAATCTCGTCGAAAGCGAAGACTTGGGCTACCGCGGGGCTTCAGCGCCCCGGATGAAAGCCCGGCCAGGACGTACTTCTTGGCCGCATCGTAAGCAGTCGGGTGAAACGGCTTATCGTGTCCATAGCGGCGCGGATCGTAGGTCAACTCGAACAACAAATAGCCTCGAATGTCGACGCCCTTGGCGATGAGTGGGAACCACGGCAAAGGTGTGCTGTTTACTGCGTCGGCCACCAGGGCTCCGTAGGTGATGATCTGCCCGGCAAGCGCGGTCGCCTCAACCAATCTTCAGGAATCGATGTCGCGGTTCGCGGCGGCTGGTACCACCGCCCGCCGAGTTCCATTTCGCGGTTCCTTGTGCGACTAGGCAGGAGTGTGTATGGCGCTGGAGGTTATTCAGAGGGCCAAAGCCCGTTCCTATGCTTGACAGGAAGACGCATCCATGATAATCGTTAAACGATATAACGTTCAACGACTATGCCCAGACGAACACTGAACCCGCTACCGGCTACCGCGTTCCAAATTCTTCTTGCTTTGGCTGACGAAGACCTTCATGGCTATGGGATCATGCGTCAGGTGGAGGCCCAGACTGAAGGTTCCACGCGGCTGGGGCCCGGAACGCTTTATGGATCGATCAAAACGCTCCTGGAAGCACAGCTCATCGAAGAGCTGGATGAACGAGATGCTCCGGATCTTGGCGGTGAGAGGCGGCGCTACTACCGGCTGAGCAGCTCTGGCCGGAGAGTTGCCTCGGAAGAAGCGCACCGACTTGCGGTGGCTCTTCGCGTGGCGCGCAGCAAGCGGATCTTGAGAGGTGCTCATGTCTGAACGGGTTTTCTCATATCTGCTTCGCTTGTATCCGCGGCGCTTTCGCGATGAGTACGGAGCCTCGATGCGATTGGTATTTCAGGATCGACTCAGATCGGAAGCTCGAATTTCGGGTCGGACCGTCCTTTGGATCGCGTTTGTCGTGGATGTCCTGAAGTCAGCCGTCAAGGAGCACCTCCGTCCCGCTCCGTTTCCTCACACTGCTCACTTCACCCTCTCAGAGGATGCCGTTGCCGACATGGTTCGTCGGAGTCACGCCGGGCATCGCGATCGGATGATTATGTGGCTCGTGGCTGGCTTTGGTGCTGCGTGGTTCGGTCAAGCGCCGGCAGGGCCCAGTTACGTCGTTTATGGCCTGCTGTTGTTGCTGGCCTTGCCGGCATTCCGTGGATTTGGCCGCTTCAAGCAACACTGGCGAGCCTACTCGCTCCATCTCGACTTTGATCGTATCGACGAGCTGAGCGCGGGGCGCGTCGTCCGTAGTGTTGGCCGTTCCGAAATCAGTCGGCTGCTCGAAACGCCAGGATTCGGATTGGCGGTACAGTCCCTTGAGGCGGCGCGGTCGATCTGGATTCCGTCTACCGTCAACGGCTACGAAGAGATCCGAACTGCGCTGGAGGCCTGGTTTCCAATCGAAAGGATGGAGTCGCGGTCGCTCCACGGACTTGGCCATCAGTCACTGTTCGGATTGTTATCGGTTTACGGAGCCGCCATCCTAGTCCGCTCGCAGAACGTTGGCGCCGTTCTCATTGCTGTGTGTACATACTGGCTCATCCGCATTCTGTGGGATTTGCGATCGCCCTTGGAAAATACACCCATCCCGTACATTCGAGGTGCCATTGCTCTGCTTCTCACCGGACTTGCACTCAAGGCAAGCGTACTCTGGCACGTGCTCTAAGTGCATCCCATTTGTCCGGAGTTGCGAAGACCGGTACGAGCCCCTCAACGGGCCGCCGTGCACTATGCGGTTGCGCCATCCTGGGCAAACTCGCGGGAAACGGCACAGCGTAGCGGAGACTGGAACCGTCGCCAGCTTTGTACCGAAGGTTGCCGCCCCGCACCGCCGAAACCAGTACGCCCACCGGCCCGAGGGCTAGTTCGCGGTTCCCTGTGCGACAAGGCAGGACACAAGCACTCTCGTGCTTCATGCGACTCATTCGGACCATACGGCCAACTCGTTACCATTGGGGTCCGTGAAGTGGAACCGGCGGCCTCCAGGGAAGGAAAAAGTGTCTTTAACGATCAATCCGCCTGCCGTCTTAATTCGGTCCTGGGCAGCGGCGAGATCTTCGGCGTAGATCACTAGCAGTATTCCTTTCGCTGGAGCTGATCCATGCGTGTGAAAGCCTCCGCCGAGCCGACCGTCAAAGAAGCTCGTGTACTCGGGACCGTAGTCTTCGAATTTCCACCCGAAAACACTGGAGTAAAACTCCTTGGTCCTCGGCAGGTCCTTGGCCGGCAACTCAACATAGTCGATTTGGTGGTTCGGTTTGGTTTGACTCATGCTCTTGTGATGGTAGGAGTTCGGAGGGCGTTCCGTATTGTATAAATCGGCCAGGAGTGCATCCGGCGAATTCATGAAATTCCCGGATCATGTGTGATTGGTCGTAATAGCCACAGGCCGCAGCGAACTCGGCCCAGTTCGGCTGCGCTCTTCCTGCGCTGCTTTGGCGAATCCGATCTGAGGCATTGCGGAAGCGGAGGATGCGTGCGAGCAACTTCGGGGGAACCCCGACGCGCGCCAAACAGCCGCGCCGGAAGCTCCGTTCGCTCTGTCCCGCCATATCCGAAAGCCGTGAAGGAGGCGCGCCCGGAGTCGCCAGGTGGGTCACGGCAAGGGATATGCCATCCATCGACCATCTCGGGTTAGCCAAGCTTTCGAACATCTCCGCCATCTGCTGCGGAGCGGATGCGTTGGCGAGGCGATCGCGTAAAGTGCGGGCGGTGCTTCCCCAAAAGCTCTCGAGCGGCTCGATCCGATCTGTCAAACCTGGGGCATCAGGGATAAACGCGGAAGCTGCACCGGGACGGAACCGCACCCCAAAGAATTCTTCCGTGGCCTCGAAGTTGCGAGTCAAAGGCCTTGTCATCAAGCCAACAACGTTCAGGCCGACCGGGTTGCTTTTCCTAGTCGAAAAGACGATGTCTACACACCCGTCAGGCAGGATGCGCTGCCCTGGGGCCGGGCGCAGACTACGGCTAATCCAAAAGCACTCAATGTAGCTTGCGAGTTGTGGGGACGGTCTGATCTCCCAATATCCCATGTTCAAACCATCTTAAGTCCACCCTGACGGCGTAGTGTTTACCGATTGTGTCTGAAAAGTCGGCGATCCGGAAACTGGCCAGATACGGTGTTTGAGGAAATCAAATCTCCTCCCGTGGTCCTCCGGCGATCCGCCAACTTCCCAGTAGCGGGTGGACCAGGTTGGACGAAACCAAGACACTCAGCAAGTCTTCGGCCCCGCGGCCTTGAGTGCGCTTAGCGGATCGAAGCGCTCGCCTTGTTAGGCCCGCTCAGTGGCGGTATGATCCGAGTATGACCAAGTCGAAGATCGCCATCAGTTTGCCTAAGGAGCAACTGGTAAAAGTCCACCGGGAAGTGCGCGCCGGACGAGCCGATTCGGTCTCGGGTTATATCGCCCGAGTATTGGCGGAACACGAAAGGGGTGAGTCTCTCCGGGCACTGCTGCGGGATCTGATCGAACAGTATGGTGAACCAACGGCCAAGGATATCGAATGGGCAGAACGCGCACTCGCACCTCGGCGGGGATAGTAATGGATGCCGGCGCGCTGATCGCCTTGGATCGCGGTGACAAACGCATGATCGCCTTGCTCCAGCTAGCGTTGACTCAAGGCCGAGCCTTTCGGGTGCCGGCGGGCGTCGTTGGACAGGTTTGGCGAGATGGCCGTGTTCAGGTGAGCTTGTCGAGGTTCTTGCGCAGCGCGGGTGTGGAAGTGGTTCCGCTTGATGAGCAGCTTGCGCGCTCCTGTGGAGAACTTTGCGGAGCCACCAACTCGCGCGATATCGTCGACGCATCGGTGGTAATCCTTGCCCGGGAACGGCTAGACCCCATAGTTACAAGCGATCCCGATGATCTCCGGCGGCTGGATCCGGGAGCTCAGATCATTCCTGTCTAGAATTCGCGCGGGCGACTCAAGTCCGCTGCTGGATTCGCGCCGCACTCTTATCGGCAATCGCTGAGCTGGCTCGAAACGGCGTTCGAGGGAGTCAGCCGATGACATGTTTGCGGCTGGGAGGCCGCAAACATGGCTCCTCGTCAAAAGAAAATATCAGGTCCAACGCCCAAAACAATCTTGCGCCTGTTGGATCTGGAACAATCAAAGAACGCAGTTTTGAATTCGCTGGCGGCAGCGAGTTCGCAAGAATCCTATCGTCACGCGATGGAAGAGTTCATCACTTGGTACAGTTCGGAACCTCGCCTGTCTTTTAGCCGCGCCGTGGTTCTTCGATACCGATTCTTCCTTGAGCAGAAGGCCCTCGCTCCATCGACGATCAATGTCCGGCTAGCTGCTGTCCGGCGATTGGCATACGAGGCCGCTGACTCGGGCCTCCTCAGTCCCGATCTGGCGGCTGGAATTCGGCGTGTAAAGGGAGCTAAGCGTTTGGGAGTTCGCGTTGGGAACTGGCTCACCGCCGAACAAGCACAAGCGTTGATGCAACGGCCAGTTGTCGAATCTATTCGCTCCAAACGCGACCGCGCCATGTTGGCCGTGCTGCTCGGATGCGGTCTGCGGCGGGCTGAACTCGTCGGACTGAAACTTGAAGACCTTCAGATTCGAGAGGAGCACTGGATCATCGCCGACTTGATCGGCAAGGGGAAACACATCCGAACTGTCCCTGTTCCTGCCTGGGTGAAAGCCGCGATTGACGATTGGATCGCTGACTCCGGGATCGATAAAGGAATCATTTTCCGGCGCGTCAATCGAAGTGACGGCGTTTGGGGTGAGGGGATCACGCGGAAGGCGGTGTGGCATGTTGTGAAGGCGGCGGCAAAGCGCTCCGGGATCAAAGGGCTAGCTCCGCACGACTTACGGCGAACGTGTGCCAGGCTGTGTCACGTAGCCGGAGGGGAACTGGACCAAATTCAGTTTCTTCTGGGCCACGCCTCCGTCCAGACGACAGAGCGTTACCTTGGCTGTAAGCAGAAACTTCGCCATGCCGTCAACGACAACATGGGCATCGAGATCTCCTGATGCGGCGGCACCGCGCCCTCCAACGGGACTTCAGGCCAACTTCCGGGTCGGGCGTCGCTCGCCCAGAATCGCAACAAACAAGCCGATCTACCGAAGGTAATCTAGACTAATTGCAAGGTTTATAGCCCGAGCTATGATCGATTGGATTGCTCTCGGGGTGCCACTCCGACTAATTCCGCCACACAGGCTCAAGTAGTTCGATCAGAGCTGTATACTGAGTCGCCTTTGATTCGTTCCTGACGGGATCAAGACCAGAAGACGTGACACTGATGTGCCGCCCCCCCCAGGCCAGCCGAAAACTGCTTGCCGTGCATTGCCATCCGCTGTAGAATTACACATTACAATGTCGCTAGAACAAGAGTTGTCCCGTGCTCGGAAGAATGTGGTAACTGATGGCTACGAGATGTCCATCGGTGAAGTTGTGGGCCTCTATGAAAAAAACGAACTTATAATCAACCCCGCATTCCAGCGCTACTTCCGATGGAAATCTGGGCGTAAGACTAAATTCATCGAATCTCTTTTGCTCGGTATCCCGATTCCTCCGATTTTCGTATTCCAAACCGATGACGGAGGGTGGGAACTTGTTGACGGACTTCAGCGGGTCTCTACACTCTTGGAGTTCCTCGGAGTCCTAAAAGACCCTGGGACGAACACTCAGCTCTCACCCCTTGTGCTTGACGGAACAACACTTTTACCGTCGCTTGCTGGTCGGACTTGGGCTGGAGTTTCTGGAACGACCAGTCTAAGCCAAGCACAAAAACTCGACCTTCGCCGCGCCCGCCTGCGCGTTGAGATCCTGAAGCGGGAAAGCGATCCTACTTCGAAGTTTGAGTTATTTCAGCGGCTAAACACTGGTGGGGCTGCGCTCTCTGAGCAAGAAGTGCGTAACTGCACATTGGTAATGATTAATCCTCAGCTACAGAAGTGGATTGAGAGACTTGCAACCAGCGAGCCTTTTCACAAAACGACGCGACTCACTGATGTGGCGAAGGAGAAACGCGCTCAAGATGAACTAATTCTGCGGTTTTTCGCGTTTCGACATGTCCCTTATCAAAAGGGTTTGGATGTCCACGACTACTTGGATCATGCGGCTGTTACCATCGCGAGGGATCAACAATTCAAAATGGACAAAGAGGAAGTTGTTTTTCAGAATGTCTTTGAACTCATTTACGCTGCTTTAGGAGACGGTGCATTTCGCAGGTGGGATGGGAACCGCTTTAGCGGAAAGTTCCTCATGTCGGTCTTCGAAGTTATCTCCTATGGACTGTCCCTAAACCTAACAGCTGTGAGTAAGCTAAAAACTGCCGAGCAGAAAGACTTTGTTCTTGAACGTGCAAAGGCATTGTGGGGCAATGATGTATTCAAGAAATACTCGGGCCCGGGGATCAGGGGAACTGATCGTTTTGGGCACCTCTTACCTCTCGCTAAGGGCTTCATGAAGCCGTGAAGTTACGAACTGAATTGCAACTCCAAGAGTTCCTTGACGGTGATCTGGGATGGCGCATCAAGGAAATAGATTATACCGAAACCGCAATTCGTCGGGCAACGGGAAGCGCACAGGTGGCCCTCACGCGTTCGGGTGTTGCCCTTTTATATGCTCATTGGGAGGGCTTTGTTAAGTGTTCCTCAGAGGCATTCCTCAACTTCGTCCTTTCCAAAAATCTCAAGTACAAGCAACTTCGCCCCTGTTTCATCGCACACGGCATCGCTCATCAACTCGAGCTACTTTCTTCGTCCAAAAGGCACGACAAACGATCAGAAGCTATAACTTTCATTGTCAAGCAGCTTGAGCTGCCTGCGAAGTACTCTTGGCAGAGCATAGTGCGGACGGAAGGAAACCTTAACGGTGATGCCTTCAAGAACATAACAGCAGCAATAGGCCTTGACAGCACCAAATACGAGACAAGGTTTAAGTGGATCGACGTGGAACTCGTTGCGAGAAGAAACCGAATTGCGCATGGGGAGCGCCTTGAGGTCGCCCCAAGTCTCTTTCCAACGCTCTCACACGAAACTTTGAAGTTGCTCAGATGGTTCAAGACGGACATAGAGAATGGAGCCGCCACAAAGATGTACTTGACGACACCCTGAACAGCTTCTATTTAAGGCTCCTGTTTTGAGTCAGCGGCAACCCTGTCGCCTAACGATTCAAGCGTCAGTTGTTCGCGGATCACAAAAGTCGGTCACGTGCCGCAATGCCGACAGGCCATGCTGTACCCAAGGCAAGTGCTTTGCTCAGCTAGACGTGATGCACTCAGACTCCCCAGAGTCGTTGGTCTTGTGCGGTTCAACCGCATATCTAGCAACTTCCTAGCGCTAAGGCACATCGGTCGAATGACCGACCGTGCGAATGTCGGCAAACTTTGGCTTTCAGCAAAAGTCTGGCCCAAATTGCTGCTTCCTGCGGCCTAACGCGACTGGCACTGCGTACGGCATAGGTTTTAGCCATTGTACGCTCATGCTCTGATTGTCGACGATCTGAATTTGGCCCGAAACGGCGTTCGAGGAGATCACACTGGCTAGCCCTGCGGGCCCCGATTTGTCTAACGCGACTCGTGCCCCTTCAACTTCTCAGTCGCGCGTGATCCGCGCCAAACTTTGGTTCAGTTGGTGATCGCACCGGTCGGCGGCCTATTCACGGTCAATCGTCACGAGTTCGGAAGCCGCGGTCCACAGCAGGCAGATCCCAAATCGGGCCCTCAAGGCCGAAGGAGCGAAAGATCTCACGAGCTTCGCTGATCGTCCACTTCCGGCGCGTGTCAACGACTTTGAGACAGTCGGCAAAGAAGTTTACTGAGTATTGTTGTCTGGTTTCGCCACGGGTTTGTTGATCCAGACGGCGATTGGCGCTTGGGGATGAACTGGCGGCTTTTTCACAAAGCGTTCCGG
>JAINDK010000100.1 GCA_019931185.1 Bryobacter sp. CoA8 C33 | reverse complement strand
GAAAAGCGGCCTCACGAGTTGAAAATTCTTGGCCCACAAACGGCCCAGAATCGATCGGCAGCGGGCTGGCAATGGTTTGCTGACCCCCGTGAAAGGGTTGAAATCGGCAAGAGGGGATTTTTTCAACAGGCTCCTAGGAATTACACAACTCTTACAAAGCTTCGCGATGGAGATTGCTAACTTGGTCGATGAAGTAGCTAAGCCATGGCGTCCCAAGCTTCCCTCATCCACACCAACCCCGATAAGCCAAACTGGCTGACCATCATCGTATTCTCCCTGTTTCACGTCGGGGCGATTGCCGCCCTGTTCCAGTTCTCCTGGGCGAATTTTTGGGTGGCCTTCACCATCTACTGGTTTGCGATCAGTTGGGGAATCGGTATGGGCTATCATCGCCTGCTGACGCACCGCGGCTACAAAGCGCCGCAGTGGTTTGAGCGCTTCCTAGCTGTTTGCGGCGCACTGAGCCTCGAAGGCGGGCCGATCTTCTGGGTGGCCACGCACCGTATCCATCACCAAAAGAGCGATAAGGCCGGCGACCCGCACTCCCCGCGTGATGGCGCCTGGTGGGCACACCTGATCTGGATGTGCGTCGGTGATGCCAAGCACAGCGATACGGAGGGCATGGCGAAGTACGCTCCCGATCTCGCGCGCGATCCCTTCATGGTTTGGCTCAACAAGTATCACTGGCTGCCGCTGGCCAGCCTGGGTGCAATTCTCTGGCTCGTGGGCGGTTTCCCCATGGTTTTGTGGGGCATTTTCCTGCGTGTCACCCTCGGGCTGCATTCCACCTGGCTCGTCAACAGTGCAACGCATCTTTGGGGCGCCAAGCGCTTCGACACCACCGACGACAGCCGCAATAACTGGTGGGTTGCTCTGCTGACCTTCGGTGAAGGCTGGCACAACAACCATCACGCTCATCCGGTCAGTGCCCGGCACGGTCTGGCTTGGTATGAATTGGACCTCACCTACATACAGCTCTGGCTGCTGGAGAAGATCGGCGTGATTGAGAACCTCCAAGCCGCCACTGTTGATGGTTATATTCCGGTGCGCAAAGCCGCTTAAGCCCCAGGCAATTCCTTTTGACCCGTGAAGGCCGCCCCGATTGATTCAGGCGGCCTTTCGCTTTTTGTCAACGCCGCGGCATACACGGAATACTCCATTGTCGACCGCTCGTGCACGCGCAGCCGCCAGAGCAGGCTTTCCCGCTCAGCCAGCAAACGCAACCCATAGTGAGGCAGCAGGTGACGGAAGATCTCGACCGAAGAACCCTCGCCGGGGGTCGTGCGCTGGGAGTGGCCGCCAATCCATGCTCCGGCCGGAGAAGCACTGACGGCCCAATCAAAGGGCGTGGCAATCAGGGCCTGGCCCGAGGGGGCCAGCAACCGGGCTGTCTCCGAGAGCAGCGAATGTGGTGCCGCGAGGCAATCGAGGATGTTCAGTGAAATGACAGTGGCAAAGCTCGCTTCGGCAAACGGCAGAGCGGCGATATCGGCGCACCAGAAAGAAACCTGTCCGGTGGCCTCGTAGGGTGAGACGCAATCCACCGGGTCGAAGACTATGCCGACGCGTCGGCGCGGATAGCGGGCTCTGCCCTGACGCCGGATCTGCTCGGCCAGACGCAGCATCGAGAAATTGAGGTCGACCCCGGTTGTGAGTCTCCCGGTTCTTCGGGCGAGTTCAAAGGTGGCGCGGCCGACGGAACAGCCTAGGTCAAGAGCAGGTGCTCGCGGGGTGGAGGGCAACAGGTCGAGCGTCTCGGCGACAAGGGGTGGAAAGGAGGGTTCCCGCGGCCCCCAATGGGCTTCGGCGTAAGTGGATAGATTGCCCAATTCGCGATCGAGTGCCGAGCCGGCGCCGAGAATGTCGGTGAGCATTGACAGCGCAAAGGGCGAAAGATCCTCTCGCCGCAGCACCCAATGCTGTTGCGGTTCGAGCCAGGCATGGAGGTCCGGCACCAGGATCGGGATGCCATCAAGAATCGGATGCTCCCGCTGGCAGCGGGAATTGGTGCACAGCAGCGAGCCCTCCCGGACTTCCGCACCCTCACCGCGGGCCACCTCGCCGAGGCGCAAGGCATGGGTACGGCACACCGGGCAGCGTGGTGCGAGTTGTTCAAAGTGGGAGAGAAACACGCCTGACGCCTAGCCGCCAATGATCACATTGGGAGAGCAAGGCGGGATGATCTTGCCGGTCGGACTGGGAATCGGCGCCACGCAGGCCGGGAAGCTCACCATATCGCCCAGCCGGGCAGCCGGGAGTCCGCCCGTGAATACAGACGACGAACCGACGGCGATCAACCCCGGCCCACCGGGAGCGCATCCCGGCAGCAGGCAAGGCCTTGTCTGGCTGGTCACCACTGCTGCGGGAAGGTTGTTGATCAGCACCGTGGGCACCGTGGCGACCATGATTTCGAGCGGCACGGGCGGATGCGGGATCGGCACGGGCGGTGGCGGCGGATGCGGCATATGACAGTGTGGCGCATCGTGCAGGACCTTGTCGGAAAAGCGGGCGGCGGGAGGCATGGCGCTAGTTGAGAAGGATCTTCTCGCCCTTCACAACTACTTCCCCCTGGGCATTGACCTGGATGTCGGCCTGGCCCGTCAGGTGCATGGTTGAGTCGGAATGGAGATCAATCGAATCGGTCGTGCGCACGCTGAAGGACCGTGACTCGACATCGATCGATTCAGCGGCCTTCAATTGCAGGCGCACCGATTGCATCTGCAGCACGGGACCCTCGGGGGTGAGCCGGATGCGCAACTCCACCACGCCGTCGGGAGAGTGAATTTCAATCAGATCCTGGCCGCCCTCGGCACTGTGGTGCAGAGTTCTGGCGTGTTGGAGTGGCAAAGTCGTATCCGGCATGATTTGTTAGCGGCGTCCCTGGGGAAAAGGTATCACGGAATCCGGATTGGGGTGATCGAGTGCGAGTTGGCGAAGCCGCCAGCCCACTTCCCCCTGAAACGCGGCGAAGCCCGCCGGCAAAGGTTGCAGCCAGTGCCGGAAATACAGTTGGATGCGCGGCAGGGCCAGGATTTGCCGCAGGTTCAAGCCGGTCACCATCGCGGCCGCTGCCTCGAGATCTCCCGGCGGATCCATCAGCCTGGCTTCGAAGGGCGCCAGCAGTGGAGCATGCAGGAGTTGATTGCGGGCAGCTACCAGATTGAAGCTATGTTGCCGGACAAGGGACAGCGCCACCTGGCGATCGGCTCGGTTCGAGCGCGCGAGCAGCGCCAGCGTTTCGCGGGCATGGCGGGCCAGCCACGGATCAGGCCAGTGAGGCTGACGCTCGAGCAATATCCGCGCCGGTACATATTGCAGCGGCGGGCACCCGTAAGAGGCGATCTCGAGCGGCGCGCTTGCCAACTGCCTTAGCGGCGATTGGGGAAAGGCGGCAGGCCAAAGCGGCGCCAGCAGCGCCTCATAGCGCGAGGGCGGCCAGGGAAGATGCATCCGTACGCGCGGCAGGCCGTGCCAGCGCCCCGGCCGGAACTCTCCGTCGATGCCCGCCAGCCGCGACAGGGCAGCGCGCGCGGTTTCCTGGTCTGTCAACAGGTTGAGAAACAGCTGTACAAAAGCCGGCCGCCACTCCGGCGGCAAGCCGGGGAGAGCGGGGTCGTCGATAGCAACCAAGGCCACTAGCTCGTGGGAAATTCGCGTGGAATCAGCTCGGCCGCTTTCAGTTCCGCCCACACCGGGGCTGGCACTTCGGCCTCCCGTACCAGCCGCATCGTATCCACCAGCCGCGAGGGCGTCATCGTCGAGGTGACAATCTGCGTGACGGCTTTCGGGAAGTGGGTCACCAGCAGACCGGCGACCGCCGCGGACAGGTGCAGCAGCGGCGTTGATCCGCAAATGCGGAAAAAGCGGCTCATCAATTCCCGCTCCGCCGCATTGGCCACCTCGTAGTTGTAGAGGAAGGGCGGCGCCGTCAGCGGGTCTTCGGTCAGTGTGAACGCCTGGCCGTAGTTGATGCCCATCAGCGTCACCTCGAAGCCATGCTGTCCGGCCGCGCTGATGATCTTCATCAAGGGCCCGAGGATCGACGGGCAGAATGTAAGCCCAGCATAGTCGAGCGTTGCCGGCTCCTTGGCGATGAATTCGTGCACGAAGTCCGGTTCCTTGATGCCCAATCCGATCCGCTCGACAAAGCCTGTGCGCTTTGCCTCCCGCAACCACTCGACACCCGGCGCGATATCGGTGGACCAATCGAGGCCCACCTGCTTGCGCATGTCCGGCGGATCATGCAGCGCCACGCCATAGAGAATATCGCCGCCATACTCGATACGCTCGCGGCAGATCTGTTGCTCGATGCCTTTCGGGGACGGGTCCCACTTGTCGGTCAGACCCTGATAGCGGCGCGGGATGCCCTGCAGCAGGGCCTCGGGTTGGTGCTCCTTGGCGCCGCCCGCGTTGAGGCCCAGGTAGCGCAGGCACTTGGTTTGAAAGCGGATCGTATTCGGGTCCACGCCCAGGGCATCGAGCGCGGCGCCAAGCTGCAGCGTGGCCCGGTACAGCGTCGCCGAATCAAAGGCGCGCACACCCTGATCGAGCGCCGTGCGCACCAGCGGAATTACGTGCCGTTCCGTCGATACGGCCCCGCCACCCGGCGCCGGCCCGAAGCCAAAGCGGTGACAGCCAAAAACAAATTTGTCGGAGGAGATTTCGCGCGCGGCAGCCATGAACTTGTAAGGATATCAAGGCAGGGGGAGCCCAGGGCGCTTTGACTCAGCGCAGAACGACGTCCCAGACCTTCGTCCTGCGGTCTTTCCCCGCCGGACCCTCGACGCTGAGCGTCACCACGTACTCGCCGGGCTTATCGTATTGGTGCAGCGCGTGGCGCTCCGTTGAGGTTTTGCCATCGCCGAATTCCCACTGCCACGCCGTCGCCTCGCCCAGAGTCCGGTCGGTGAAAGCGACCAGGCGCCGCTCGAGGTCGAGCACACGAAAACTCCAGTCGGCCTCGACTGGCCGCCGGAATTCCGCCATCAGCGGCATCAGGCGAAACGCCACCAGGTCCGAGGCATTCCCGTACATCGTCGTCTTGTGCGACAGGTTCCAGAATGCCCGGTACTTGCTTGCCTTCTCATCGTCATAGTCGAGGATGGCCCACGACAAGCCGATGATCCTGTTCTCCGTCAACTGGCTCTCGACGCTGCGCGCCGGGCCTTCATAGGCGGCGTAATCAAAGGGTGTGATGAAGAATTCCAGAATCAGCTTGCCGCTCTGCCCCGGCTGAAAGCGGTAATGGTAGGCGGCCTGGGCATAGGGCAGATTCTTGATCCACGGCTGGCAACCCCAGACCATTGCCCAGTCCTTGTCGAGCGCCGGTGTGAAGATGTGATAGTTCTGCGCGTGCACGCCGTGAAACGTGAAGTGAGCCTCCTCGGGGGAGTAACCCTTGGCCGGATGCATCTGCTTGATGAAGGGCCCGCCTGACAAATCGCCATCGACCACCACTTCGAAGATGTCGTTGTGCAGGTCGCGGTGGCGGAAGTCCCAATAGTTGTCGCTCGCCTCGTAAAGAAAGTAGAGGCGGTTCAGACCCTTGACCCAGGCCACCTTCACCTTCACATCGAGGTCCTTGCGGTCCATCGGCTTCTGGTTTACGGTATCCCGCAGTTGGTCGATCCCGATCGCATAGGATTCCGGCACCATGCTCCAGTCCGTCGCGTCGCCATCGATGCGCGGGATCTGGTGCGCGGGGAACTGAAATACCTTGAATTCAACCCCCGGGCGCTCGAGGGCATCGAGCGGAAGCAGACAGAGCAGGCAGATCAGAATGCGCATGATGCCCAAAGTCTATCGCTGCGCGGTGCGCGGCTGCTTAACTGGCCGTGCTATGGGCAACGGCGATGGCGTGGCGCAGATGATTCCAGTCGGTGTCTCCGGCCACTGTGCAATCCGCGCCGAGGATAAACTGGCGCGGCGCCGATTGAATCGCCGCCTTGACGGCGGCTTCGAGCTTGGCCGGATCGCCCTTGGCAATCAGGCCATGGCGGTCGAGGCCACCCATGAATGGACGTTTGAAGCGGCGGGCAATTTCCTGGGCGGGCATGTCGCCGCCGGTCAGTTTCACATTGCAATTGATGACGTGGCCCGGATAATCATAGACCGCGTCGTAATTCGCGTAGGGCGCCACGTAGTCGCACACGTGCAGGATGTTGAAGGCGCACTTGGACTGTATCTCGCGCATCGACACCAGGTCGTAGGGCTTGATGTAGTTTGTGAAGATCTTCTCCGAGGAGAAGCGCGCCGCCTCCGAGCCCTGCGTCGACATGTAGAAGCCGTCGATCCCCTCTTTGATACAGGCCCGGACAAACAGCAACTGGCTTTCCGTCAGAATCTCCATGCCCTTCTTGACGGCCTCGGGATTTTCCTCGAGATGCTGTTTGAGCACCGGCCCCGTCGCGCAGTGCCCGGCGCACATGAACGGCGAATAGAGCGTCATCAGAATCAGCGAATCCTTCTTCGCCGTCTTCACAATCTCGCGCACCGTCACGAGCAGGGGTTCGTAGAAATCCAGCTTCGCGAAGTTGAGCTTCGACCAATCGGCTGGCTTCTGCAGATAGGGCTGGCGCTGGTAGGTTTGCTCAAACTGGATCTTGACGAAATCCATACCGGTCTGGCGGAAGAACTCGAGATGGCGGCGAGCCGCCGGCAAACCGTTTTTGAATTCGGGAGCGAAGTGCAGGAAGAAGGCGGCCGGCGTGTAGTTGGGCGCGGGCTTGCCAGCCAGCCACTCGAGCATCTGATCGCGCTTGCTCTTTGTCGGGGCCGCCGCCAGCGGCGCCGCGGCGGCAAGGTGCAGAAGGGTTCGACGATTCATGAAAAGAGTGTATTACGCTTCCAGGCCCAGCGGATGCTTCGCTTGCCCCAAGCCGCTTCGCGCAAAAGCAAATCAGCCCAAGCAGCAGTTGCTTGGGCTTCGGTTGATCTTGAGTGGCGCGCCCGGAGTGATTCGAACACCCGGCCTTTTGGTTCGTAGCCAAACGCTCTATCCAGCTGAGCTACGGGCGCACTACTGTGAGGGTAGCAAAACAGACAGGCCCCGGGCAATTGCCGGGGCCTGTTTTCCGAAATCGGTCGGTTTAGTAGCGGTAAACGAGGCTAAACTGCAGAAAGCGGCGGCCATTCTGCACGCTGGTAATGCGGCCGAAGTTGGTTGCATTGATGCCGAAGCCGGCAACGTCGAAAACTACCGAGTTGGTGAAGTTGAAGCTTTCGGCACGGAGGTTGAAGTACTGCTTTTCCGTGACGCTGAAGCGCTTTTCGACAGCGATGTCGGCATTCCAGAACATGGGGCCATCGAGAACGCGGCGCCCAAGGCTGCCGATGTTGCCCGCGGTGGGGTTGAAGAAGATCTGGCCCGGAGTGGGGGCGCGGCCTTCGAGGTTGGTTCCGCGCGTATCGGCGGCAATTACCGAGGGAGCAAAGTAGTAGGGACCGTCACCTTCGACGCGGACACGCATGAGAGCTTTAATCTGCTCAACAGTGAGGTTGGTATTGACGGTATTGTTGGCGGAGCGGGCAGCACGGTTCAGCGTGCCGCGACCGGTGGTGTTGCTGGTGCCACTTGTGATGTTAAAGGGTGATCCCGAGTTGATGGTCACGAAGGTGGAGGCTGTCCAGCCACCGGCGATGAGGTTGCCGGCCTTACCGAGGTCGAAGCGGCGGCCTTTGCCGAAGGGCAGGTCGTAGGAGGAGTTGAGCTTGAACTGCTGCCGAAGATCGAAGGGAGTCCGAGAGTATTCGATCGCACTATTATTCAGGTCGAGGAAGGGCTCGAAGCGTTCCTGGGTGTTGCCGGCGGAGTCAGAGAGGTTCTTCGACCAGGTGTAGTTAGCCTGGAAGTAAAAACCCCGGGCATAGCGGCGAGTGTAATCTATCTGGAGACCGTGGTAGTTGGCGGCCGAGTAGTTGGTGACCATGTTCGTGCCGAGGGCATTGCGATTGCGATAGAAGTTTACGTTGCCGTTGAGGGCGTTGATCTGATAAGTGTTGGCGAGATCGCCAATTTCACCGCGCTCAATCTGGCCGCGGATAGTGGCGTTGCCCAGCAGGCCGGCGCTTGGGAGAGCGCTAAAGAAGGGGAGGGGCTGGCTGCCAGCGATGGAGGCGTTGAAGGCAGGGTTGAAGACGCCGGTGGCGCCGCGGGCGAGTTCGCCATTGCGCTGGGCGCGGAGAAAATCGTCGCGGTAGCCAGGGATGTCGATGAGCACCTGATTATAGTCAAAGGCGCGCATTTGCTTGGTGGCGCGGTTGCCAATGTAGCGGACCTCGATGAGGCCGCCCTTGACTTCGCGCTGGATGCCAGTGGACCACTGTTGGATGTAGGGAACGGCCAGGCTCGGGTCGGGGATGCCGAAAGTGGCCTGAGAATTCAGCGCGTAGTTGTCGGCATAGCTGCGCGGCACGCGGAAGACCGGCGCGGGAATGGCGGGCAAAGCGGAAGCGCGAGCCACGAGATTGGGGTTGATAACGGCTTGAACGAGACCGGCATTGGTGGTAATGCTGTTGCCAAGGGTGCGAAGGAACTCGTCGTTGGCGAAGTTGACACTGTAGCCGGCGCGGAAGCTCGTCTTGCCATCGCCGAAGATATCCCAGGCAAGGCCCATGTTGGGCGCCCAGTTATTGCGGTCGGTGCGGTACCAGGGGCGGCCGATGGCTTTACCGGCAAAGTCTAGCGTGCCATTGGGATCGAGCAGGGCGGTGATGGCCGAGCGGCCATTCAGCACCGGCAGAAGAGCCAGGGCCCCGGTTTCGTCCACCGGTGTGTAGAGTTCATAGCGCATGCCGAGGTTGAGCGTCAGACGGCGGTTCACCTTCCACTTGTCCTGGAAGTAAACGGCGTAGTTGTCGTTGGTGAAGTTGCGGACCTCAGGCTCATTGGGGAGGAACCCGCTCTGGCGGTCGCGTACGTTGAAGGTGAGATCGTAGCGGCTGAGGATACCGGCCTGGAGAGCGAGAAGGTTGTAGGCGATAGCGCGATCACCAGCGTTGATGCCGGGGAGGGCGGAGTCGATATTGAGGGTGTTGCCGGCGCTGAAGCCCATGGTGTAGAAAGCAGTGATACCGGCTTCGTTGAAGGAGCGGACGCGAACCAATTGCTGCTGGTAGCCGAACTGAATAGTGTGCTTGTTCTTGATCCAGGTAGAGTTGTTCCGCAGGCTGTAAGTGTTGGTGGTGCGGCCCTGGGCACGAAAGGTATTCAGGGGGTTGCCAACCAGCGTTGGAATCAGAAAGGGCTCGGGGAACCGGGTGGAAGTATTGAAGTTTCCGGGAGCGCGGTTGAAGCCGCCGCGGAATTCGTTCGTAAAGGTGGCCGTGGGGCTCCAGCGGTGAGTCACGGAAAGAAGCTTGGTGACGAATTCGCCGACAACGGGAGGGATTTTACCGAAATCATTGGACTGGTCGGGACGGTCGTCGAAATCGCGATTCCAGGAGAAAGTGCCGGCAAAGGCGTGCTTGCTCGAAAGGTTAAAATCGGCCTTGCCGAGGACATTGTCGCGGGTGCGGTTGTCGCGGATGTTGAAGCTGTAGCCGCCGGTGTTGAGGCCATCACCGATATCGTTGCGGTTGATGAATTCCGGGCCAGGGACCTGCGCCAGCAGAGCCGCGGCGCGCGAGTCAGCCGTAAGATTTGCGGCCGTGAGCACGTTCACTTGACGAAGGTTGCCGGCCGAATCGCGATAGGTCATGAGGCCGCGCCGGGCGTCAGGGCGCAGAATGGTGCGCGTAGCGGGAGACTGCTGGCGGTTGCGGAGCGCTTCGTAGTTGGAGTAGAAAAAGAGCTTGTCCTTCCGGACCGGCCCGCCGAAGGAGCCGCCGAACTGGTTTTGATTGAGGAAGGGCCGGGCTACTCCATTGCGGTTATTGAACCAGGTATTCGCGCTGATGATATTATTCCGGTTCGTCCAGAGAAGGCTGCCCCGATACTGGTTCGTGCCGGAGGGAGAGCTGAAGTTGATCTGGGCGGCGCCGTTGCCGAGCGCGGGATTGGAATTCGAGGTCACCAGGGTGACTTCCGCAACCTGATCGAGGAGCAGCAAGTTGGGCTGGAAATCCACTGAGTTCGTACGAATGAAGTTGTCCTGGATGTTGATGCCGTCGAGAGTTACGTTCGAAAACGAAGGGCGGAGGCCATTGATCGTGGTGGGAGTGCGGGCGTTCGAGCTGACTCCGGCTTGTGTGAGCAGAAGGCCAATCGGACTCCGGTTGGCCGTTGGCAGGCGGCGCAACTGCTCGGCGGATACGGTAGTGGCAACTTCGGCCGAGGAGGTCTGGACGGTCGTGACATCGGCGGAGACTTCGATGGTTTCGGTCGTGGAGGAGATCTCCAGTTTGATCGTTTTCAGGGAGAGTTCCAGGCTCGTGTCGACTTTTAGGCCGCGAATGATCTCCTTGCGAAAGCCTTTGGCGTTGACATGGAGGTCATAAACTTCAGGTCGAACACCAGCTAGGAAGAAATTGCCGTCCGCCGAAGTTTCCGCCTTGGCAATGGCGGTCTGGCCACCAGGGAGATAGAGTTCCATGGCGGCGCCGGGAATGGCGGCGCCCGAGGTATCAACAACCGTGCCGGAAATCCGGCCGGTCACCTGCGCCATGAGCGAAATGCCCAAGCATAAGACCGAAAGAGAGCTGGGAGACATGCGAGACCTTCAAGAGAGAATTTGGCTCAAGGTTAGCAATAAATCGTTGCAACAGCTAACGCCATCCGGCTTCGCTCAGGCCGAATTGCTGCTGGAAGACTTGTCTGCCGCCACCACCAGCGTGGACTGCTTCAGCTTCGCCATCTCTCGCCGCGCAATGGCCGCCCACTGGCTGCCGGAGTCCAGGCGTAGATAAAGCTTCCAGTGCCGTATCGCCTCCATCGCCCGGCCGCGGGTCTGAAACAGCAGCGCCAGATTGTAATGCGCGTCGGCGTAATTGGGCTGCAACTCGACCGCCTTCTTGTAGTGTTGAATGGCCAGTGAGGTGCGGCCCAGTTCCTCATGCAGATTGGCGAGGTTGAAGTGAGCCAGTGCATAGCCCGGGTCCGTGTCTACCGCCCGCTGGTAATAATTTTCGCTTTCGCGCCACTTGCGGGCGTTGAAATAGATGGTCCCAATGTTGACGAGCGCTCCGGCCATCGCGGGATTGCACTGGAGGGCTTCCTGATAAGCGGCAATGGCCTCGCGTTTATCCGCCCCGGAATGTTCAAGATCCAGCGCGCGCTGAAACCAGGTCTCGGCGTCGATCCGCGCCTTGCGCTGCTGTGCGGATTTCTCGTTCTCCCGCGAGGGAAAGGTCAGCAGGCGCCGCAACTCCGCCTGGTCGAAATCGAGCAGCAACTGCCCGGAAACCTCCATCTTGCGGCCTTCCGTCTGGACGCGAATGCGCTTGCCTTCCACATAAACGCGCAGCTCCGTCAGCGGGTTCTCGATTCCCTGCAACTTGCCATGCACCGAGGCGAAGACCGCCTTCAGCCGCGCCGGGGATACTCCCAGTTCCTTGAGCCGTGCGAGAACCCGAATCTCCAAAAGGTCTTCGAAGTGGTAGCTTTCCTTGGGGCGAATGAGGGACTGCGCCTCCCAGGCCTTCAGTTGGCGTTCGGGGAGATCGCATTGGCGCAGGACCTGGGAGCGAGACCAGGATTCTTTTGCCAGTTGGAGCTTCTTGGGAGGCTTGCCCGCCACGACTGCAAGTTAATGTAACATGCGCCTAGCCGTGGCGGGAATCAAAACGAAGCCCTAAAGGCCCATAATGCGCCGGTTGCGCGCCGCATCCGTGGCTGCGCCGGCAAAGTCATCAAAGGCCCGCGTCGGCACGCTGATCAGGTGCGAGGCAATAAAAGGAGCGCCTTCGGCCGCGCCCTGCACACTGTCCTTGAAGCAGCACTCCCACTCAAGCACCGCCCAGGAGCAATACCCGGCCGCCGTCAGCCGCGAGAAGACCTGTTTGAAATCCACTTGGCCATCCCCGAGCGAGCGGAAGCGGCCCGGACGCTCCGTCCAACCGAGATATCCGCCATACACGCCCGCCTTGGCCGAGGGCCGGTACTCGGCATCCTTCACGTGGAAGGCCTTGATCCGGCTCGCATAGGCGTCGATGAAGCCCACGTAGTCGAGGCACTGCAGAATAAAGTGCGACGGGTCATAGTTGATATGGACCCGCGGGTGGTTGCCAGTGGCGGCGAGAAACATCTCGAAGGTAGCGCCATCATACAGATCCTCGCCCGGGTGGAGTTCATAGGCCAGATCGACGCCGTGCTCGTCGGCGAAGTTCAGAATCGGCAGCCAGCGGGAGGCTAATTCCTTAAAGCCCTCTTCGACAAAGCCCGCCGGCCGCTGCGGCCAGGGGTAAAGATAGGGCCACATCAGCGCGCCGGAGAACGACGGGCTCACGCTCAGCCCAAAGTTGCGGCTCGCCTGGATGACATACCGCAATTGCTGGATCGCCCATTCCGAGCGGGCCTTCGGGTTGCCTCTTACTTCGGGCGCGGCAAAACCGTCGAAGAGTTCGTCGTAGGCGGGGTGCGAGGCCACAAGCTGGCCCTGCAAGTGGCTGGCCAACTCCGTGATCACCAGGCCGTTCGTCTGGCCTTTGATCTCATCGCAATAGGTCTTGGATTCAGCGGCTTTCCTGATATCCAGAATGCGGCCATCCCAGGACGGCAACTGGATGCCATGATAGCCGAGCTTCTTCATGTAAGCCGAAATGTCGGGGAGATTGTTGAACGGCGCGGCGTCACCCATGAATTGGGCCAGGAAGATCGCCGGTCCTTTGATTTGCGTACTGAAAGTCTGAGCCATATCGCTTCCATCCTATGCGCTGGACAACCCGCTGTCGAGCCTGTTATATTGAGAAAGTTGCGCGGACGCGCATCGCTGTGTTGTTGTGCCCCAAAGGGCCAAGCTGCAGACTTTGTCCGCGAAAAGGACTTTTTTCGCTCCATGCCGAAGAGAACATTTCAGCCAAATAACCGTAAGCGCGCCAAAACCCATGGTTTTCGCAAGCGCATGAAATCGGTGGACGGGCGCGCCGTGCTCTCCCGCCGCCGGGCCCGCGGCCGCTGGAAGCTCACCGTGTCCGACGAACGCCCGGTTCGTCAGGCCAAGTCTGCCTAAGCCCCCTTCCTTTTTGTTTCGCGTCTCTTTGATTTGCGCCGGAGTTAGCTAGCCAGCTGGCTCCGGCCTTTCACTTATGCACGACTACCCCAAAGCGGCCCGGCTCCTCAAACCGGCTCATTTCCGGGCGGCCTATGACGGCGGTGAGCGTCTAGCTTGTCACCTGTTTGTCGCCTTCGCGCGCCGGCGCGGCGACCTGGATCCGGCCCGCTTTGGTTTTACCTGCCCCCGCGCCCTCGGTAAGGCCCATGACCGCAACCGGATCAAACGGCGGCTCCGCGAATGTGTGAGACTAAGAAGAGACCGCTTTCCGGCAGGTCTCGACCTGGTGTTTAATCCGCGGAAGAGTTTGCTCGGCGCAGCCTGGGAAGAGATTGAGAGGCAAGTGGAGAAATTGCTGGACCGGCTATCACCGTGCGAGTCCTCCTCATTGCCATCCTGAGCTTTTACAAGCGGTTTATTTCACCGCTGCTGCCCAGTGCGTGCCGCTTCCACCCCACGTGCTCGGTCTACGCAAGGGAAGCAATCGAGCGATATGGACCGGTTCGGGGATCCGCCCTGGCGATACATCGTCTGTGCCGCTGTCATCCGTTTCACGCGGGTGGTTTAGACCCGGTACCCGAGAGAAAGTTTTGAATGGCGCAAGAAATTAAGCTGCCCGGTAGTCCGAATCAGGAACCCGGGACGGAAAAAAATCTCCTCATCGCTTTTGCGTTGATGGGATTGGTGATCTTTGGTTCGCAGTATCTGCTGCCCCAACCGGAGGCGACGCCGGCTAAGAAAGAAACGGCGAAATCCGCGCCGCCTCCCGCCCCGCCGGCCCCAACCCCGGCCCCAGCGCCTGGCCAAACACTGTCCGCCCCCGCCGCCGCCCAGTCCGTTGCCGCGGAAAAAGAAGAGATTTTCCGCGTTGAGACAGACTTGTATCGCGTCGAATTTTCCAATCGCGGCGGCGTGGTGCAAAGTTGGGTTCTCAAGAAATTCAAGGACAGCCAAGGGCGCCCGCTTCAGCTCGTTCACGGGGCCGGCACCGCCAAGGTCGGCTTTCCGTTCTCCCTCCAGGTAAACGGCCGTGACATGAATCCTAACCCGAACCTGTTCCTGTACGCGGCCCGTCCCGCGCCCGGCGGCCTCGGCATCGAGTATCTCTACGCCAATGGTCCACACCGTGTGCGTAAGCTATTCCGCTTCAAGAAGGATCAGTATCTGGTCGACGTCGAGACCGAACTTGTGCTCAACGGCGAAAAAATTCCTCACAATGTCGCCTGGCGCGGCGGCTTCGGCGACCACTACGCCTTCAATGCTTATTCGTTCGGCTCCACGGTCCGCTATCTGGCCGCCCAGAATCAGCTCGAAATCAAATCCGCATCCGATGCCGCCAAGAGTTGGTCGACCGATACGGGCAACTTTTTCTTCGCCGGCGTCCAGGATCAATTCTTCGCCGCCGTTGCCGTCAACCGCGCTGGGCAGACTCTCGAACTCCAGACAACCTCGGACAGCTTCGTCCCCTATTCCGATACAAGCAAACAAGAGCAGGCCAACATCGGCATGGCCGTCGGCGGTCAAGCAATCAATCAACTCACCTTCTTTGTCGGACCGAAGGATTTGGACGTGCTCAAAGCCGTCGATCCGCGCCTCGAGCAGATGGTCGACTTCGGAACCTGGTTCGGCATTGTCGCCAAGCCGCTCTTCTATGCCCTCAATTACGTCAACAACAGCTTCATCCACAATTACGGCTGGTCGATTGTCGTCGTTACCATCATCATCAATCTGCTGACCCTGCCGCTCAAGCTCTCCAGCATGAAGTCGATGCAGAAGACAGCCCTGATTCAGCCCGAATTGCAGCGGATCAACGAGAAGTACAAGGGCATTTCGATGACCGATCCGCGCGCGGCCAAGAAGAACGAAGAGGTCATGGAGTTGTACAAGAAGCATGGCGTCAACCCCGCCGGCGGCTGCCTGCCCCTGCTGCTGCAAATGCCGTTTCTCATTGGCTTTTACTCGGTCTTGAGCGTTGCCATTGAGATGCGTCAGGCCCAGTGGCTATGGGTGGCTGACTTGAGCCAACCCGAGACCTTGCCCATCCGCCTGCTGCCCGTCGCGATGGTCATCACCCAGTTCCTGCTGCAAAAAATGACCCCTTCGGCTGGCATGGACCCGCAGCAACAACGCATTATGTTGTTCATGCCATTGATGTTCGCCTTCATGTTCTACGGCCAGTCGGCGGGCTTGGTGCTATACTGGCTCACTGGTAACGTGTTTGCCATGGCGCAGCAGTATGTCTCTTTGAAGATGATGCCTGCGCCCGTAACGCCACCGTCTCAGACGGTCGTCAATGTAAAGAAGAAAAACTAGGCCGCTGGTGCGGAAAACATGACTCGTAAATACCCCATCGAACAATACGAAGACAAAATCGGCGACTTTCTCGACATTCTGCTCGACTCGATTGATATCGATGTCGATTATGAATTCGTTGAGGGCGCCTCGACCTATCCGGAAATTGAAAATCCCGATATCGTTGTGCGCTTCAGTGGTCCGGAGTCGGACCTGCTGCTGCAGAACAAGGCCGAGTTGCTGCTGGCCCTCGAGCACCTCACCATGGAGATGCTGCGCCTTCCCCATGAAGACCATTCCTTGATCGTCTTCGATGCCAATGACTACCGTGTATTGCGCATCGAAGAACTGCGTTTGTCGGCGCAGACGGCCTGCGACCGGGTCAAGCAGACCGGCCAGCCTTTCTTCTTCAGTCCGATGAGCAGCCGTGAGCGCCGCATCGTTCACATGACGCTGCGCCCGGAAACCGAAGTGCGCTCGGAGAGCGTGGGTGTCGGCGGCGGGCGTCAGGTCGTAATCATTCCCGCGGGTATGGCAACGCCGGCGGCTCCGGCCGGCGGCGGCGGACGCGACCGCCGCGGTGCTGGCCGTCCGGGTGGTGGCCGTCCGGGCGGCGGACGCCCTGGTGGTGGTGGCCGTCCCGGCGGTGGCGGCGGCCGTCCCGGTGGCGGTGGCGGTCCCGGTGGCGGTGGCGGTCGTGATCGTGGTCCTCGCCGCGATGGAGACCGCGGGCCCCGGCGCGATGGCCGTCCTGGTGGCGGTGGTGGCTTTGGCGGTGGACGCCCTGGTGGCGGTGGCCGTCCCGGCGGTGGCGGTGGCCGTCCCGGTGGCCCTGGTGGGTCCGGTGGCGGCAGACCTCCAGGTGGTGGCGGATTTCGTGGCCCGCGCCGCGATGACGATAACTTCGGCAACCGCTAAGCTTTCTCTTCCTTGGTACTAAACGACACGATTGTCGCCATTTCGACGCCTCTGGGCCGGAGCGGCATTGGAGTCGTGCGTCTCAGCGGACCGGGCTCCCGGCATCTTGCCTCCTGTTTTCTTCTTGGTTTCGCCCAGCCGCAACCGCGCCAGGCCCATCTCTGCCGTTTGACCGATGAGACCGGCGCCGTGGTCGATCAGGTTCTGGCAACCTGGTTTGCCGCCCCGGCCAGCTTCACCGGTCAGGATATGGTGGAAGTCTCCTGCCATGGAGCGCCCGTGATTCTCCGCCATACCGTCGAGCGCGCCGTCAGCGCGGGCGCCCGCATCGCGACTCCCGGTGAGTTCACGCTCCGCGCCTATCTGCTCGGCCGCATTGATTTGCCCCAGGCCGAGGCCATTCGCGATCTCATCGAAGCCACCACTCTCTACCAGGCAAAGGTCGCCAGCCAGCAGTTGGGCGGCGCGCTCAGCCGCCGCATCGCTCCCCTCAAAACACAATGGATCGAGATGATCTCCCTCCTCGAAGCCGGTATCGATTTCGCCGAGGATGACGTGGCCGTTGCTTCCCAGGCCGACCTGCTCGCCCGGCTCGATCCCCTCGAGGATGGTCTCGCCCGTCTGGCCCGCAGCTTCGCCTTCGGCCGCGTCGTCCAGGAGGGCTTTTCCCTCGCCATCGTCGGCCGCCCGAACGTCGGCAAGTCCAGCCTGTTCAATGCCCTGCTCGAACAAGACCGCGCCATCGTCACCGAGATCGCCGGCACCACGCGCGACCTCGTCACCGAGACCGCCGCGATCGAGGGCATCCCCGTACGCCTGATCGACACCGCCGGCATCCGTCTCTCTTCCGACCTGGTCGAAAGCCTCGGCATCGAGCGCAGCCATCAGGCCATGGCCGACGCCGATCTCACCTTGGTCGTCTATGACGCCTCCCATGGGCTGGACCCGGAAAGCCGCTCGCTGCTCGAAACCGCCCGTCAACAAGGCCGCCATCTCCTCGTTGCCAACAAGAGCGACGCTGGCGCCTTCGTTGAGCCCGGCGCCATCGCCGTCTCGGCTCGGACGGGCGAAAACCTGGAGCTGCTTCGCCGGCGCATCGTTGAGGCCATCGCTCCCGGCGGACTCGAACAGGCCGGCGGCGGCTTCCTCACCAGCCTCCGGCAAAAGGGTCTTCTTGATGAGGCGCTAGCGCAACTGGCCCGCGCCCGCGCCGCCATCGAGGCGCGCCTTCCCCACGAGATGCTCTTGCTGGATCTCTACGCCGGCCTGCGCGCCATCGACGGCGTCAGCGGCGCCACCACCGCCGACGACATTCTCAACCGCATCTTCTCAACCTTCTGTATCGGCAAGTGAGACCCCCGCGCCCCGCGCCTTCCCCGCCGGTTTGCCGTGCCGCGCCTTGATCGAATCGAGCACCCCGTTTACGAAACCCACGCTCTCATTACCCGAAAACCGCCGCGCCAGCTCAAGCGCCTCGTCAATCACCACCGCGCTTGGCAGCTTCGCGTCGAGCAACTCAAACGTTGCCAGCCGCAGAATGTTGCGATCCACGCTCGGCATCCGGTCCAGCCGCCAGTGCTCACTCGAGCGGCCAATTTCTTCATCGATTTCCTCACGGCGGCCCATCGTCCCCACCACTAACTCTTCCATGAAACGGTCCCGCCCCAGCCGCGAAAAATCTTCATCCTCGCTGTGCAGCGTCACGTAGAAAGCCTCGATCGCCGAATCGGTTTCGAGCTTGCCAAGATCGCACAAGAAAATCACCTGGAGCGCGCGCTCGCGCGATTTACGCCGGCTTGCCATCGCCGGTTACCCTTGCGGGCTCCGGAGCGAGCGCAGCAAATTCGCCATCTCCACGGCACCCAGCGCCGCCTCCGCGCCCTTGTTGCCCATCTTGCCGCCAGCCCGGTCCAATGCCTGCTCCATCGTGTTCGTGGTCAGTACGCCGTTCATCACCGGAATCCCCGATTCGCGCGCCGCCGCCGCCATCCCTTTGGCATTTTCCCCCGCCACATAATCAAAGTGCGGCGTATCTCCGCGCACCACACACCCCAGACACACGATCGCGTCAAACCGCTTCTGCCCCGCCAGAGCCCCGGCCAACACCGGCATCTCCCAGGCGCCCGGCACACGAAATACTTCCAGTTGATCCCGCATCGCCCCTGCCCGGCCCAGTGCTTCGAGCGCACCCGTCAGCAAACGGTCGGTGACCAGGTTGTTAAACCGGCTCACGATGATCGCGATGCGCAGGCCCTCCGCCGAGCCGGAGCCTTCTTGCACCTTGATTTCATGGGGGTGGAACGAGGACATATGGGATAATGAAGGCGTAACCCTCAGTTTAGCGCATGGATCCATCACACATTCGTAACTTCTCGATCATTGCGCACATTGACCATGGCAAATCCACGCTGGCCGATCGCCTCCTGGAAGTAACCGGCGCCCTGAGTCAGCGTGAAATGATGGAACAGGTTCTTGACTCGATGGACCTCGAGCGGGAACGTGGCATTACCATCAAAGCTCACGCCGTGCGTTTGAATTATAAGGCCAAGGACGGCGAGACCTACCAGTTGAATCTCATCGATACCCCGGGCCATGTCGACTTCAGCTATGAGGTCTCACGCAGCCTCCAGGCCTGCGAGGGCGCTCTGCTTGTCGTCGACGCGAGCCAAGGCGTCGAGGCGCAAACCCTCGCCAACACCTATCTCGCCTTGGGCCAAAACCTCGAAATTCTCCCCGTCATCAACAAAATCGATCTGCCCAGCGCCGAGCCCGAACGCATTCGCGAACAGATCGAGACCGTCGTCGGCCTTGATGCCTCCGAGGCCGTGCTCGCCAGCGCCAAGAACGGCATCGGCATCGAAGACATTCTCGAAGCGGTCGTCCAAAAGGTGCCCCCGCCGCGCGGCGCCGTCGAAGAACCCCTGCGGGCCCTGATCTTCGACAGCTGGTTTGACTCCTACCGCGGCGTCATCATTCTGATGCGCGTCATCGATGGCAGCATCCGCCGCGGCATGAAGATCCGCCTCTTCGCCACCGGCAAGGTCTACGAAGTCGATGGCCTTGGCTATCAGTCTCCCAAACCCATTCCTTGCGACCAGTTGAGCGCCGGCGAGGTCGGCTTCCTCTTCGCCAATATCAAGAACGTCAAGGACGCTCAAATCGGCGACACGATCATGGAGGACAGCCGCCGCGCCGCCGAAGCCCTGCCCGGCTTCCAGGAAATCAAGCCGATGGTCTTCGCCGGTCTGTACCCGGTCGAAAGCCACGAGCACAACGTCCTGCGCGAGGCTCTCGAAAAGCTGCGCCTCAATGATAGTGCCCTCACCTTCGAGGCGGAAAGCTCCGCCGCGCTCGGCTTCGGCTTCCGCTGCGGCTTCCTCGGATTGCTTCACCTCGAAATTGTCCAGGAACGGCTCGAGCGCGAGTTCAATATCGACCTCATTACCACCGCCCCCGGCGTGCGCTATACCGTCACGCTGATGAACGGCGATGTCATCACGGTCGATAATCCCCAGCGCTTCCCCAATCCGACCGAGATCGAAAAAATCGAAGAGCCGATCATCGAAGCCACCATCATCACCCGCGAGGATTACCTCGGAGAAATCCTCGCTCTCGTCGAGGAAAAACGCGGCCAGCAGAGGAAATTCGAGTTCATCGGCAGCCAGCGCGTCATGCTCGTCTATGAACTGCCGCTCAACGAGGTCGTTCTCGATTTCTACGACCGTCTGAAGAGCTGCTCGCGCGGCTATGCCTCCCTTGACTATCATCTGGCCGGCACGCGTGTTTCCCCCATGGTCAAGCTCGATGTCATGGTGGCCGGGGAAGCCGTCGACGCCCTCTCGATGATCGTTCACAAGGACTTCGCCTACGAGCGTGGCCGTGTCCTGATTGAGCGTCTGCGCAAACTCATCCCCCGCCAGATGTTCGAGGTCGCTCTGCAGGCCGCCATCGGCGCCAAAGTCATCGCCCGCGAAACCATCTCCGCCATCCGCAAGAACGTGCTCGCCAAATGCTACGGCGGCGATATCAGCCGCAAGCGCAAGCTGCTCGAAAAGCAGAAGGAGGGCAAGAAGCGCATGAAACGGGTCGGCCGCGTCGAGATTCCCCAGGAGGCGTTCCTCGCCGTGCTGAAGGTCAGCTCCTCGAGCGACGACGAAGACTAAGGCCCGGGCATGATCCGCAAGCTGCTCTTGCTCGTACTGGCGCTGGTTCTGGTTTGCGGCCTTGCCTTGTACGGCATTTGGGTCAGCCTCCCGCTCCTGCTCGGTGGCTTGGCCAGACTTGTGCCCGTGATGTGGGAAGAGCAGTTGGGGCAGGCCGTTGTGGCTGGAATGACCCGCCGCTCCGAGTTGTGCGACGACTCCGCCACCCGCGCCGAGATGGATCGCGTCGCCGGCCGAGTTGCCGCCGCCATCCCCAGTCATCCTTATTCGTTCCGCGTCCTCGTCGTTCGCCGGCCGGAAGTCAATGCCCTCGCCGCCCCCGGCGGCCACATCCTTGTCTTTAGCGGCTTGATCGAACGCATGGAGAACGGTGAACAACTCGCCGCCGTCATCGCCCACGAGATGCAGCATGTCGTTCAGCGGCATTCCATCAAAGGCATTTTGCGCGCCCTCGGCCTCCAGGCGGCTCTTACTCTCGCCGTGGGCGACGTCGGCGTGCTCGGCGGCCTGGCCGGCAATCTGACGTCGCTCCACTTCCTGCGCGGGGATGAGCAAAGCGCTGACGATGCCGCGCTCGCCACGCTCATGCGCGCAGGCATTCCGCCGGAGGCGATGCGCCGGGCTTTTGCGAATCTCGAGCGCGAACAGCGCGGGCAAACGCCTGCTGTCCTTCGCTATCTCTCCTCTCATCCTCCATTGCGTGAGCGCATCGAGCGGATAGAATCCCGCTCCGCGGCGTGGAGGGGGCCGGCCATCCCGCTCGACGTCGATTTCTCGCGTGTTTGCGGTGGCCTCGCGCCGCATCGCTGATCTTCCCCCTTAGCCCATCCGCTCAAGCGGGAAAATTACCACCTCGATCGCCCGCGAAAAATGCAGCACCGGCGGGCAGTCCGGCAGCGTGATCCCCGCCGCCGCCGCAATCGTATTCACCCCCCAGTCCGCCTCGGCGTTCTCAAGTGGCCACGGCGCGTGGTCAATCTCCCCGCGATAGAGCCGTCCGGCCGCGTCCGCCGTGTACAGGCAGTACCGGGATGTCAGGAATTCCCCCAGCCCCGTGCGCGGCGCCGGGCCCGTGCCCCGGTAGCGGCAAAACAGTTCCGCCGCCCTCCCCTCGCCTTCCCGCCGCCTCGAGCTGTATTCGATCCATTCGCCCCGCTGCTCGCACCGCATCACCGCATGCCGGTATGCCAGATGAAAAAAGCGCCGCGCGATCGCCACCGCCACCGGTTGCGTCGCATCCAGGCTCCAAAAATAGACTCCGGGCCGCGACCGCTCCCCGCCCCGCGCCACGACATAGGTCCGCAGGTTCAGTTCCGGAAAATCCGACAAACCGGGCACGGCCGGCAGAAACCGCGGCCGCACGCCACTCATGCGAAACGGCACGATCCCCACCCATGCCTGCCCCTCGTGTGTGTCCACCTCGAGGCCCGCTGGCAGCAGCGGCGCGATCCGGCCCGCCTCAACCGGCCAGTGCGCGAACAGCAAATCGCGCCACCATTGCTTCATCACCCAAGGCCTGTCGGGCGCAGGCCAGGGCCGCTGTGCGGTTTGGCGATATTTTATTCCCGGCGGCACGATAGTAGCCTAGAAAGTGTGAATGGCATTGAAATCGAAGTCAAGGTTGCCCTGGAGTCCGCTCGCGGCTTCCAACTCAGGTTGCGGCGGGCCGGGTTCCGCGTGCTCCACCGGCGCGTCTTTGAACGCAACACCCTTTTTGATGCCGACCCCCCTACCCTGCGGCCCAACGGCTGCATCCTGCGGCTGCGCGAGATGGGTCCCCGCTGCCTGATCACTTATAAGGGCAAAGCCATCGTTACCCGCACCAAGACCCGCGAGGAAATCGAATTCGAAACTTCGGACTCGAAAGCCGCCCACATGATTTTGATGCGCCTCGGCTACCAACCGAAGTTTATTTATGAAAAGTACCGCACCGAGTACACCGACGGCCATGGCGTTGTGACACTCGATGAAACCCCGATCGGCTGGTACTCGGAAATCGAGGGCACCGAGGAATGGATCGATTCCACCGCCGCTCTGCTCGGTATCGACCCCCAACAATTCCTCACCAGCAGCTACGGCACCCTCTATCTGCAATGGTGCGAACGCCAGGGCATTGAGCCGGGGCACATGCAGTTCGGCCCCTTCTCTTCCTTCTCCCGCTTCGCCTTTACCCCGCGTTGAGCCCACCAGCACACAAAATTGCTCACAAAGTCCAACTGGATGGGATTGGGATGGAGGACTCAGGCCCCCCCAAGTCTTTTGTTTTCTGGTGCCCGGGGCGGGACTTGAACCCGCACGACCCTTTCGAGTCAACGGATTTTAAGTCGCACCGGGTTTGAATTCACGAGATTTCGAGTGATCGCTTCCGGCCAATGGATACAGGCGCTTCGAGCGTTTTCGAGGCGACCGCATGTAAGCAGCGATGGCCATTTCGTTGTCTGAGGTCCCCACAAAAGTCCCCACATGGGCTTAGCCCTCGGGGCTCTCGCGCCTTGTTGAAACTTCAAAGCAGGAGCCGAAACGAGATATAGGAAGCACGCCCGATAATCGTGGGCCAACTGGGTCAGTCGATCCTGCAGCACTGGATGCCGCACCGGCCGAATCTGTTCCGGCAACTGGAAAAGATCGGCGAACGAAGAAAATCACTGTTCGCAGCGCTGCTAGTTCCCTCTGTATGTAGCTGCTTCTTTCCATCGCTTGATCGCAGTTGATTCGCTGGAATCCTTTGTTTCGATCTGCTCGCCCATGTACTCACCCCTTGCTATCCAGACCGACTTGGACTTCTGATGTACGGTGATCTCGTACTTCTTCCCCCACACTTCAACGATGGCAGTCATAGCGCCAACATAACACTTCCTCGAGCTGGCAGCAGGTTGCGCAAAGAGATCGTCGGGCCGAGGAAATAACAGCGCCAAACCCTTTCTGCACCGCCTCTGGGTTTACTATCGGCAGGCGGCTGCATGGCGCTTAGGCGGCGGTACTCTGGAAGTAGCATTCGGCTGGCGAGCTTGCCACCCTGCCGCGCGAGCTTTGCCCGTGTCAATCATCGGGGCCAAGGATGCTCAGCAAGAAGCGACCGCCTAGCCCGGCCAGGCGAGAAGCGCATGAACCTGATGCGTTGGCGGTCGTTCTCAAACAGGTTTCGGTGAGGTGCCGATGTCTGATGATGTTTTCGCTGTCCTGAGGTACCAAACGCGCTGGTTGGTTCAGATGATGGGACAACATCCTTATCCATGGAGCGCTTGGGCTTCCGGAAGGGATGCAAAGGAAGAGGCTGCCTGGCAATTGCATGAAACGCTTACAAGGCTTGCCCGGCGTCCGAAATGTTCTGCGGAAACCATCGAGATTTTCCGGAGTGTTTTTGTTACTGCTCATACCCTCGGACTTGCCCTCCACCAAATCGAGTTTCAAGAGCTTCGGAACAAAGGTGAAGATACCAATTCTGAGTTGGAGTTCAAGAAGTTCTTGAAGCTCTACCCACCCCGCTCCAAGTCCGAAGAAGAAGAACGCAGAAGGCATTGGCGCAACTCCAAATTGGACGAGGTGCAGCAACGACAAAAGGCGAAGAAGTTAGTCTCTCTGGCTCTGGCTCTAGCAGAGGAAGTGCGTGAGGCTTGGAACATACCTTTAGTCCAGACTCACTTGGCGGAAGCAGACGCGAATCAGCTTCTCTCTCAACTGGATGCGTTCTCAATTGCAATGGATGAATCAATGAAGAAACAGCCTTTCCAAAAGGACAACTTCATTCGGTTGAAGCGGAGCAACCTTCACTCGCTTTCAACCTATTTCCGAACCCTTTTCGGCAGGCCGCACCACAGCTTGATTGCCGATTTCGCCAAGCTCGTTTCATCGAAAGAAGATCCAGACGACCGGATCAATGGGGATTCGGTAAAGAAAGAGATTCGGCGTCATCTCCAGTTTGGGAGTTTACGGCCCCAAAATTTGACCTCGAAGACTCCCAAGAAATTCTGAGGACCAGCCTCATCATCGGTACATGTTTGAAACAACATGCACCAAAAAATTTCTTTCCGAGAAACAGGTAGCCCAACGGCTTGGTGTCTCCAAGGTGACAGTTCGCCGGTGGCGTTGGAGCGGGCGCGAGTGTCCCCCGCACATTCGCGTGGGGACCAAGCTGGTGAAGTACCCGGCGGCCGAGTTTGAGGCATGGCTCGATGCCATGCGAGCTGGCGAGATCGTGGCGGGGACGCCGAAAACGCAGGCACTCTAACCATGGCATCCCAGCAGGAAACCTTGGAGGCGCCCTGTGGAAAGGTTCTTTCCCATGCTTGAATCTGTGGCCAGGAGACCGGATTTGTCGCAATGCGCAAAGGGGGTGCATGCGGTGCTGATGGCCCACTCCCAAATGGGAGGTGGGGCGTTCCCATCTCAAGTTCGAATTGCTTCCAGCCTGTGCATCTCAGAGCGCAGCGTTGGACGCGCAATTCATGAGCTTCAGGCAAAGGGACTTATTACGTCAACTTCAAGGGGCAAAGGGAACAGCAACCTCTATTCGTTGTTACCGCACGACAATATGTCTGGCAGTACCGAAAAATTGTCCGATTCGACCGGACAAAATGTCCGAACTGAAGCAAGACAAAATGTCCGACTAATAGAGGCTTTACCAATAGAGAAAGAAGCAAGCGCTTGCAGCGAGAGGGCAATGAATGAAGAAGAGCGCCTCGAATGGCTGGGGAGGACGCTGGGCGCGTTCTGCGAGCGATTGGGGCCACCGGAAGGGGCGATGCTCCAGAAGATCGCGGCGGCGGTAAGAGGCGTGCCGGAAGACGATATTGTGGCCGCTCTTCAACGCCTGTTCGATGCTGATGCGCCTGACAGGATGAGAAGTTGGGCGTTTATGGTGAAGGCGCTGCCTGAAGAGGTCGAGAAGCTGCGATGAGGCCGATACCCACCTTCTCAAAATCGAAGCGTGCCGAGCGCATGCCAGCAAGGCAAGTTCTTGATCGCGGGGTGCCCTTGTGCTCTGGCTGCCTTGACTACGGATTCCTGGGCGACTCGCGCGATGCTGATCATTCATGGCTGGGCCTGTGGCCCTTGTTCGAACAGGGCCGGATCCAGTTGTGTAGCTGCGAGGCTGCGGCACTCTGGCAAGACTTTATGAACCACCCCGAGGCAGGGGCAAGGAGAAGCAAGTGAAGGACGAGAAGATGAAGCGAATCAACCTGATGTTGGACTTGTCAACGCTGGAGGCGACGGATGGGTTGATAGCCGAGATCAAGCGCAAAGGTGGCAAACCGCTTTCGCGTTCGGAAGTCGTGCGAGCGAGTTGCCGCGCGATCGAGGAGACTCTGAGGCGTCTGGGTATGGGACTGCCGGTGGTGGAGTCTGGCGAGGAATTGCGGGAGGTCCTTGTGGGATGGATCATTTCAGCTGAACAGCGCAGCCGCAAACTCGGACAGATACACACATCCACACCTGGGGGCGAGACAGATGAAACCCGGCCCTGAGTTGCCTGATTCCGATGCTTTCGAACAATCAACCCAAGATTCGAGAAGCCCTTTAAAGAACAACAACCGCCAGGGGGACTATGCAAATGCACCGAGGTGTGGCGCGAAAACCAGAAGCGGAACGCCATGTAAGCGGGCAGCCATGCGGAACTCGAAAGGCATACACACTCGTTGCCCGTTGCATGGTGGCAAATGTACAGGGGCGAAGACCAAAGAAGGGCGGGAGAGAATCGGGAAGGCGAATCTAAAGCACGGGCGTTACACCAAGCAAGCTCTTGAGACCAAAAAGATGTTCAAGGCGATGGATGAGTTTTGGAGCCATCTCGATGACTATGACAACTGGCTTCTGGGACACGTGATCCTGATCCACTGCGGAGAGGAAATCGACCGATGTCTTAAAAGCAATGCCGACGAAGAACTTGCCAAATATTGCCAAGGCGTCCTCGACGTCATGGAATACTTCAGGCGGCCTATCGAGAAAGTCGCTCCATTCATCGGGATGAAACCATGGAAGCCTGATCGAATAGAGCGTAGATTGAGACGAGCGCTTGAAGTTGGCGCGGCGGGATTGGGGTGTTCCCGCTATCGCCAAGCACTTGCCAAGAGTTGACAACTCGGCCGAGGCATTCTACTTTGGAGCGAGGCCGGAAGGGCTGCAACCCTCCCGAACCTCTAAACCACAATGCGAGGTAACCGCACCATGGCCTTCAGCCATTTTCACACCCATCCGTCTATTCCGTTCGATCTTTCCCTAAACACTTTTGAAGGCGAGGTATAGTCATGGCTGTCTATCAGCGGAAGTGGAAAGACCCGGCAACGGGCGAGTTCAAAAAGACTGACACCTACTACTTCGAGTTCGTCTTTGCGGGGCAACGGATTCGGGAGTGTGCGAACACCACGCGCAAGTCTCTTGCCATCGAAGCGGAGAAGCGGCGGAAGCTGGAACTCGAACAGGCCATCATCGGCAAACCCCAAGGCGAGACAGGCAGGGGGCTAAGGCTGCGTCGCGTTAGGGAAGTCATCTCAGAGTATCTGGAGGCCTACCCGATCAACCACAGGCCTGCCAGCGTTCGATTCGCTACCTACCACCTGGGGACGGTGAAGAAGCTGATTGGTGAATTGATGGTGAGCGACTTGAGCGAGGCCCGCATCAAGAAGTACATCGCGAGCCGGCTTGAGACGGGTGTGGGTGGCCGATTGGTGAATATCGAATTGGGTGAGCTTTCGCGCGCGATCGGAAAGACTTGGAAAGTGCTTTGGCCGAACGTGCGCAAGCTGGAGGAGCGGACGGATGTGGGCCGGGCGCTGAGTCCAGAAGAGGAATCGAAACTACTGGCTGCCGCGCGGGCGGCCAAGTCTCCTGTCATCCTTGCCTTCATCGAAATCGCACTGATGACTGGTATGCGGAGTGGAGAGATTCTGGGCTTGACCTGGGATCAGATCGACTTCGGGAAGCGCATGCTCACCGTGGGGAGATCCAAGACAAAGGCGGGGTCAGGGCGAGAGATTCCAGCTTCCCTCCAATTGATGGCCGTCCTTGAACGTCATGCGGCTTGGTACTCGAAGTTCGTGGCAAACCCGGAACCGCACCTGTTCTTGTTTCCGTTCCAGGCGAAGGGCTGCATCTACGTGCCGACCAAGCGCATGGCGCGGATCGAAGCGGCTTGGTATTCGACGCTGAAGGCGGCCGGCATACAATGCCGCATTCATGACTTGCGGCATTGCGCGGCGACTAAGCTTGCTGAAGCTGGGGTGAGTGAAGGGACGATGAAGGCGCTGATGGGGCAAATGAGCCGGGCCATGATCGAGCGGTATTCTCACATCCGGTTGGCAGCCAAGCGGGAAGCAGTAGAAGCCCTAACATTGGCAGTCTCAGCGGAGCCCACAGGCTTTACTGAGTCGAGGATGGCTGCTCGAACAACTCTGATGTAGCACATTGAGTCTTTCGCTAAGTGTGTTGGTTCAGCGTGAAATGGAAAGAGGGTGCTCTCCGCTAGTGAGCATTCCGCCCTTCGGCGGCGCGTGTCCGGCGCGTGTCAACGACTTTGAGACAGTCGGCAAAGAAGTTTACTGAGTATTGTTGTCTGGTTTCGCCACGGGTTTGTTGATCCAGACGGCGATTGGCGCTTGGGGATGAACTGGCGGCTTTTTCACAAAGCGTTCCGG
>JAINDK010000093.1 GCA_019931185.1 Bryobacter sp. CoA8 C33 | reverse complement strand
TTGGGACATAAACAGGGCCCAGGCGTAGCGCTCGAAGGTTTCGGCTTCGATTTGGGTGCCGGGGAGGCATTCGGCGAAGAGGCGCTGGCGGAGGGCGAGGACTTGGGTTCGTTCGTTTGGTTTCTCGTCGAGCCGTTGAGCGGTGAGCTCGGGCAGGGTGATGGGTTGGGCGTGAGCCATGAGGTTGCTCCAGTGAAATTGGTTTTGGGCGGGGAGAGGGCTCCCACGGGGGAGAGCGTGGCATGGGGGGAACGGGAGATTGCGGGAATTGGGGGGAAGTGATTGAGGGGAGGGGAGATAAAGATTTTGGAATTTGCTGGAACGCCTTCCATGAGCACGTACAAGTCCCTAGCTCACAACCCAGGATGAAAATGGCTTGTCAAGAGATGAGAAGGCTAGGCGGAGAACAGATCGGATCCGTTCTGGATCAGTGGAGGCCGTCGTGAATGTGATCGGGGCGACGAGGTTGGCACAACCGAATGGGACCGGGCCGTAAGGCTCAAGAGCCCGCGAAGGAGGAAGGATGCCTGTCGTGTATGAGCGATGACTTGGGCTGGATGTGCACAAGGCGACGGTCAGAGTCTGCGTGCTGGTATTCAAGAATGGCGGGAACGAAGTGCGGCACCGGCAGTTCGCAACGCATGTAGCGGACTGGATCCGGCTGCGAGTATGGTTGAAGTCGCAGAAGCTGACGCAGGTGGCGATGGAGTTGACTGGGGTTTATTGGAAGCCAGTTTGGAACGAGTTGAAGCGGCATTTGGCCTGTTGGTGGTGAACCCGTTGTGGGTGAAGCAGAGGCGGGGGCACAAGACGGATAAGGCGGATGCGGAGTTCATTGCCGAGCAGTTGAAAACAGACTCGTTGCGCTCCAGCTTCATACCGGAGCAGGGGCAACGGGAACCGCGGGATCTGGCGCGGCGGCGGGAGAACCCGATGCAGGACCGAAACCGGTTGGCAACGAGATCCACCGGGTGCTGGAGGATGCCAACATCAAGCTGAGTTGCGTGGCGACGGACATCTTGGTTGGGACGGGACAGGCGATTCCGTGAGGCATTGTCAAAGGCCATACGGATCCTGGATGGTTGGCGGATTATGCGAACTCGACGCTATGAGGCAAGAAGAAGGAACTGGAATTGGTTCCGCGCGGCCACATCAAGGATCATCACCGCTGGATGCTGGCGCATCTGCTGGAGGAGATGGAGTTTAAGGAAGGGTTGCTGACTGGACGGAAGAGGAGATCCAGAAACGGGCGGAACCAGATTCGGCAACCATCGCATGGCTGGAGACGATTCCTGGAGCGGGAACGGGGGCCGCGTGGACGATTATTGAGTGAGATTGGCAACAAAGTTGATGCGTTTGGGCCGCCGGGGCAACTGGCGAGTTGGGCGAGGCTGGCGCCGGGCAATAATCAAAGCGCGGGACAGCAGCATTATGTGGCTACGCTCAAGGGGAACCGGCACATCAGGCGGCTCATGGTTCAGTGCGTGTGGGCTGCGACGCGAGTGAAGGACAGCTATCTTGGAGCATTGTTTCGGAGGGTACTGGCACGGCGAGGACATCCGAAGGCCCTGGTGGCTGTGGCAAACAAGCTGATAGTGATCGCACTGGCAAGGTGGGCATCACACCGAGCTGGAGTTTCAGAAGATCCGCACCGGAGAACATCGATATGTCACGGATGAAAGGATCGTGGGGGCCGCTCGAAAGCTGGCGCGAATTGAGACGGATACGCGGATCGCTTCGATCCCAAACAAGAACCAGTGGCGCACCGCGCATGGCCACATATGGACGGCGAAACTCGTCTGCCCGCTACGCCACAACAATGAAATAGCAGTCTATCGAGGGGGTGAACGAGCGGCCCGCGAAGAGGTGTCGTTGCAGGAGGCTGCCCACCTCCTCGGCGTCACGGCGACGAGGGTGTTGCGTCTCATCGGCCTTAAGCGTTTGCCAGCATTGCAGGCCTGTACGAAGGCTGTTTGGATTCTATCCAGGGCAGGCGTCGAGCGACGTTTGGCAGACCGACTTATTGCAAAGGCCCCACCAAGGGTTGCTTCCGAACAACCGTTACTGGAAACTCCATGACATCCGAAGGAGTGCGCCATGTCGATCTCTCGAAGGAGATTTCCACGTGTCAGCGCGACTTATAGCTAGCGGCCACCGGGACCGTGTCCAGATCAAGCTGATTGGTCAACTAGACGAATTCGCGCTGGCTCTGTTCGTCCCACCACACCACGCGGGGTAGGAAGCGGTCCGCGCCGGCAGCCGCCTGCTTGGCGAAAACGATGATCTCGTCGGCGCGCTTGCAATTGTTGTCTGAAATAGCGCGCGATTTCACGACGACGAAGGACGCATTCTCCTTCAGGCGTGTCACTCAGTGGACGCGCTCTATTGTTAGGCTGTGGAACCAATCGTAGTCGCTATAGCCGCGATCATAAATCAACATCGCAGCCGCGGGAAAGCGCATGGTCTTGACACTTTCACAACAGCCTGTTTGCCGCCGGTAATCACCGCATAGCGCGGCAGCAGCCCATCGTGATCAAGCGGCAAGTGCAATTTCACAGCGCCCTTGGTGGCGCGGAACTTGGCCCAGGGAAACACCTTCACGGAGAAATCGATCACGCTGCTGTCCAAGCTGAGAGGCTTGCCGGGCAGCTTCAGCGGATGGCCGCCTGAGCCGGGAAGCTTGTGGCGGAGATGGTCGACGAGCTCGAGAAAAAGATCTTGATCAATTTCCCAACTACGGTGTTAGTTGGCGTAGGCGAGCGTGGATTGGCTGGGTGCCTTAGAGCACCAGCTTGCCTTCGCGGGCTTACAGTCCCTCGCGAATCTCGCGCAAGCTGTGCGCCTGTCCCAACTGGCAGAACAGCATCGCCACAAACTGATCCCCATAGGAGAAGCCACGGGCGTGCCGGCCCGCCAAGCCGCGAAGCTGACTGAAAATGCTGGATACTTGAGCCATGGACGGTTTCCTTGCGGGGTAGAGACGTGTTCCTGCACGAACTTCTTTACCCTGACAGCAGACCACTCTAATGCTCGACTTACAAAGCGAAATTGGACACGAGCGAGATTGTTCCGAACACCGGCACACTTGTTGATGGTCTGCGGAGCGGTAATATCCGCATACGGCAACGGACCTGGCTTGCCAACCTGGTGGCTGTGATTGGTCTACGATTCCACCAGGCCATTCATACGGCGCAGTGAATCTACCTTGAGCGGCTGAGCAGTAACGAGCGAGGAAGTAATCGAGGCCCGTCTCGGCATCGCGTTCTTTGCCGGTAAACCGCTGCTTCACGCCGTCCGCTCCCCCATACCCACTCACCAGATCCCGGTTCCCTGCCGCACTCGAAGCCGCAAGTTCCTCCCAAACGGCCAGTAATCCATTCGCGCCGCCACTTCTTGGTTCCCCTTCGTCACCAGCCGCGCCGAGCCCAGCCGATCGGTACTAAAAAACTGAGCCCACCTCCGGCTGATCCTCCGCCACCACGCCCCCCTCCCCTCACCCGCTTCACCCGCCGCCCTTCCCCGTCGTAAACTTTACAAAATGGACTCCGTCTCCCCCACGATCGAGGCCGTCCTGCATCCCTCCTTCTCCCTCCTGTTCCGCGCCCTGCTCGCGATCCAGACCATCCGCATCTTCCTGCTGTCCCTCTGGGGCCTCTTTGTTTGTCTGGCCGGCCTCTGGGGCGGGCCTCATGAGGCTGCTCTCTTCACCGGCTTCCTCCTCCTCGTCTGGCCCTGGCTCGCGCTGTCCCTGTGCGTCCGCGGCCTGTTCCGCTTCCATGCCCTCGGCGAGCCTCTCCGCTTCCTCTTCCACGCCGACTCCTTCGAGGTGATCCGCGAAGGCGCCCGGTCCCGGCACGACTACCGCCTCAACACCTCCCTCTACCACCGCTTCGGCCTTCTCCTCTGGCGCCAGCAACAGGCCTTCTGGTTCCTCCCCGCCGCCTCGCCCAACATCAATCAAATCTCCGCCCGCCTCCAATCCATATGAGCGTCTACACCCTCAAAGATTCCCCCTATTCGAGTCACCAGCGCCTTCTCGCTCTCCTCGACCCCGCCCGCGACGGCCGCCGCCTTCTCGATGTCGGCTGCGGCAACGGCTTCCTCTCCCGCCTGCTCGCCGCCAAAGGCTTCTCCGTCACCGGCATCGAACACTCCCTCGGCTTCGATGGCCCTCCCCCCGCCATCGTCCATGACCTCGAACTCCCCCTGCCTTCCCTGCCCGGCCCCTTCGACGTCATTGTCATCGGTGATGTCCTCGAACACCTCCGCCAGCCCGATACACTTCTCCGCCAGCTCCTCCCACACCTCGCCCCCGGCGGCAAAATCCTCGCCTCCCTGCCCAACTCCGGCAACCTCTACTTCCGCCTCCACATCCTTCTCGGCAGCTTCCCCGAGCACGACAAGGGCCTCTTCGACCGCACCCACCTCCACTTCTGGATGCTCCGCAACTGGCGCAACCTCTTCGACCGCTCCGGCTATTCCTTCTCCCTCGCCGATGTTACCGGCATCCCCGTCGGCCTCGCTATTCCCGCTCTTTCCTGGCTGGAAGCCCTTTGTTATCATTTAGCCCGAGCATGGAAAACACTTCTCGCCTACCAGTTCCTGGTGGTGGCGAATCGAAAGTCGTCGTCGTAATGCCCGCCTACAATGCGGCCAAGACCCTGCGTATGACCTACGCCGAGCTCCCGCATGAAGTCGTCGATCTCGTCATCGTCGTCGACGATGGCTCCAAGGACGAAACCATCCGCATCGCCCGCGAACTCGGCCTCGAACTCTTCGTCCACAATCGCAATTACGGCTATGGCGCCAATCAGAAAACCTGCTACCGCGAAGCCCTCCGCGCCGGCGCGGACATTATCGTCATGGTCCACCCCGACTATCAGTACGACCCCACCCTCCTGCCCCAAATCATCGCCCCGATCCAGAACGCTCAGGCCGATGTCGTGCTCGGTTCCCGCCTGCTCCACGGCGACCCCATGGCCGGTGGCATGCCCTGGTGGAAGTACATCTCCAACCGCTTTCTCACCTGGGCCGAAAACACCGTCTTCGGCCTCTCCCTCGCCGAATACCACACCGGCTACCGCGCCTACACCCGCACCGCGCTCGAAAGCGTCAACGTCGAAATGAATTCCGATAACTTCATCTTCGACCAGGAAATCATGGCCCAGTTCGTCGAAGTCGGCGCCCGGGTCGCTGAAGTCCCCGTGCCCACCCGCTACTTCCCACAGGCCTCCTCCGCCAGCTTCCTGCAAAGCTCCATCTACGGCCTCTCCATCCTCTGGCTGCTCTTCCGCCTCCTCCTGCACCGCTCCGGTCTCCTCCGCCAAAAACAGTTCATCTCTCTCCAGCGCCGCTACACCCGCGCCGTGGCGGTCATCCGCTAACCCATGTGGCAGCGCCGCAAGACCTGGATTCTCGACCTCCTGCTTGTCCTCGCCGTCTCCGCTCTCCTCATCTGGCCTCTGTTCAAGGACAAGTACGTCGATAACTGGGGCTCCATCGAGTCCACTTTCATCGCCGACGCCCGCATCCTCAAAGACCACTGGCCCCGTCCCCTCTGGCAGCCCTTCTGGTATGTCGGCACCCGCTTCGACTACATCTACCCCCCCGCCCTCCGCTACGGCACCGCCGCCCTCGCCAAATACTACCCGATGGACCCCGCCCGCGCTTACCACCTCTATATCGCCATCTTCTACATCTTCGGCATCGCCGGCATCTACTTCCTCGCCCGCATCGGCTTCCGCCACCGCATCGCCGCTCTCGCCGCCGCCTTCGGCGCCGCCGTCGTTTCTCCCAGCTATCTCTTCATCCCCGAGGTTGCCGCCGACGGCTTCCGCTTCGGTCCCGCCCGGCTCAACGCTCTCGTCCGCTTTGGCGAAGGCCCTCACATGACCGCCCTCGCCTGGATCCCCTGGTGTCTCGCCTTCACCTGGCTCGCCCTCTCCCGCCGCTCCTACCCCGCCTCGGTCGCCGCCTCGATCGCCGCCACCCTCGTCGTCTCCAACAATTTCTACGGCGCCACCGCTCTGGCCCTCTTCTTCCCTGTCCTCCTCTGGGCCTTCTGGGTCACCGATCGCGACTGGCGCCTCTTCCGTTACGCTCTCCCCATCCCCTTCATCGCCTACGGACTTTCCGCCTTCTGGCTCACCCCCAGCTACCTCGCCATTACCCTCCGCAACATGCAGTACGTCTCCACCAAGGGCAACCTCTGGTCGAGCACCTTCGGCCTCATCGCTCTTGTTGCCTTCCTCTCTTGGTCCGATCGCCGCTTCCGCTCCCGCCCCGATCTCCGCTGGACCCTCTTTGTCCTCGGCGCCTCGATCTTCTTCTTCCTCAACACCATCGGCAACCGCTGGTTCAATTTCCGCATCCTCGGTGAACCCGCCCGCCTCGTCCCCGAACTCGACCTCCTCCTCAACTTCCTTCTCATCCTCGTCGGCCTTGCTCTCTTCCGCCGCGGCCGCCTCGCTCGTGGTCTCGTCTTGGCCGGCGCCCTGGCGGTCATCGGCCTCCACTCCAACTATCTCCTCCACCACCGCGCCATCTTCCCCCTCCCCACCGACTACAAGCCCTCTCTCTACTTCCAGCTTCCCGACTGGATCCACCGCAACTACCCCGAAGCCCGCAGCTATGTCACCGGCGCCGTCCGCTTCTGGTTCAACACCTGGCATGACCTCCATCAGCTCGGCGGCAGCTCCGAGCAGGGCCTCGAAAATCAAATCGTCATGCCCTCCCAGTGGGAAATCGTTCTCGGTGAAGACCACAGATCCGCCACCGCCTGGATGCAGCTTCTCGGTGTCGATCTGGTCGCCGTCCACGGCCCCAAATCCGCCGAGTGGTACAAAGACTTCCAATACCCCAAGAAGTTTGATGGCCATCTCAAGGTCGTCTACGACGACGGCGCCGACAATCGCATCTTCGAGATCCCCCGCCGCTGGCGCTCCCTCGGTCGCGTCGTCGACACCCGCCTCCTCAACTCCACCCCAAAGCCCATCGACCAGGCCGACCTCGCCGGCCTCGAGCGCCTCGCTCAGGTCTTTGAAAACGGCCCGGATTCCCCCGTCGAAACCCACTGGTCCGGCACCGATACCCTCACCGTCAAAGCCCGCCCCCGCCCCGGCCAATCCCTCATTATCCAGGTCACTCACGATCCTTCCTGGCGGGCCTCCTCCAACCTCGGCCCCCTCCCCGTTCAGCTTTATGAACCCCTCGGCTTCATCCGCATCGAAGGCCGCGAAGGGCTCGAAACCATCCAACTCCGCTTCACCAAACCATTTGAAAAGACGGCCGGCGAGATCCTCTTCCTTCTCACCGCCCTCGGAATCGGATTCACTCTGTGGCGTCACCGCGCAAACACCTCACCCTCGCCCTCGGCCTGATCCTGATCGCCGCCCTCAACCTCTACCTCTACGGGCCCCTCTTCTCTCCCGAAGAGCGCCCCTACCGCGGCTCCATCGCCCAGGGCTACGCCGGCATCACCCGCTTCATCGCCGAACACCCGAATCCCTGGGGCTGGAATCCCCAACAATACGCTGGCCTCCCCACCCAGTTCACCTACCCGCCCCTGCTTCCCTATGCCGCCTCCACCATCCACTGGCTCACCGGCGTCGACCCCTTCCCTTCCTATCGCTTCCTCATCAGCTCCCTCGCCTGCCTCGGCCCCGTAACCCTCGCCTTCGCCTTCTGGTATTTCACCGGCAGCACCTGGCTCAGTCTCCTTCTCGGCGCCGCCTATTCGCTCTGCTCCCCCCTCTACGGCCTCTTCAGTCAAATCGATAGCGACCGCGGCCTCTACTACCTCCCCTGGCGCATCCTCGTGCTCATGAAGTACGGCGAAGGCCCCCACGTCGGTGGCATGACCTTTCTCCCCCTCATCCTCGTCGCCCTTCGCTGGGGTCTCGCCCGCCGCGACTTCTTCTCCCTCCTCGTCATGGCCGCCGCCCTTGCCCTCGCCCCCCTTACCAATTGGCTCCTCGCCTTCGGTCTCACCATCACCGTCCTCGTCCTGCTCCTCTCCGGCCAGCCCGGCTTCTTCCGCCTCCTCCAGGCCGCCTTCCTCGGCTGGGCCCTCAGCGCCTTCTGGCTCACCCCCTCCTACGTCACCACCACCCTCTTCAATTGGCCCAAGGACGCCTACGGCTACCGCGTCGAACAAAACCACTGGCCCCTCTATCTCGGCCTCCTCGCCACCCTCGGTATCGCCGCCTGGCTCTTCCGCCGCTACCACGCTCCCTGGTTTCTTCGCTTCTCTTCCCTCGCCATGCTCACCTTCCTATGGATCGCCGGCGGCTTCTACCTCTACAACTTCGACACCATCCCCGAGTCCCGCCGCTACGTCCTCGAGTTTGAATTCTTTCTCTTCCTCTCCCTCTTTGCCTGGCTCAAGGTTGCCCTCGACTCCCGCGAGGGCGTCGACCGCTTTGCCGCCTCTCTCGCTCTCTTCTTCCTCCTCCTGCAATCCTCCGCCCAGCTATCCCTATCCCTCGCCCGTAAATGGTCCGACTGGGGCCTCCGCGGCACCGCTCAAACCCTCGAATTCAACCTCGCCCGCTGGCTCGAGTCCCAACAACCCCGCGGCCGCGTTTTCGTCTCCGGCGGCCTCCGCTTCCGTCTCAATGCCCGCACCCGCCTCCATCAGATCGGCGGTACCTTCGAGAGTGGCCTACGCAACCGCCTCGCTCCGCAATACTTCTACCAGGTCCGCACCGATGCCGATTCCGCCCCCGGCCAGGAAGCCCTCGATGCCCTCCGCCAGCTCACCGCCATCGGCGCAGAATACGCCGTTGTCCACGACGCCAAATCCGAAGAGTTCTACCGCGACATCAAATCTCCCGCCAAATTCCAGGCCCTCGGTCCCATCGTCTACGCCCCCACCCCCCACGACCGCATCCACCGCCTCCCCTTCCGCTCCCTCGCCCACCTCGTCAAACCCGAAGAATTCCCCCGCGACATTTACAAAAACACCCTCCCCCCCTTTCATGCCGCCCTCACCGATCCGGCCCGCCCCACCCTCCAGGTCCTTGAGCTCCACCCCGGCCACTGGCGCATCTCCGGCCCCATCCCCGCCGGCTATCACATAGCCTTCTCCATGAATTGGGATCCCGGCTGGCGCGCCTCCCAGGACGGCCAGCCCCTCACACCCCACTCCAACGCCCTCGGTCTCATCACCCTCCCAGCGCGGCCCTCTTCCCACTCCACCATCGACCTGGTCTTTACCCCCGCCATCGAACAAGTCGCCTTCGCCGCCCTCTCCGCATTAGCTTGGGTTGCTAGCATAAGCCTATGCATTCGATCGAGGAGCTGGCAGGCCAGCACTTCGACGCCGTCATAGTCGGAGGCGGCATCAATGGCGCGGGTCTGGCCCGCGATCTTGCCTTGCGCGGTTCCATCTCCGGCTTCCGGCTCCGTATTCTGCTTCTGGAAAAATCGTTCTGGGGGCACGGCACCTCCGGACGCAATTCCCATCTCATCCACGGTGGTCTCCGCTATCTCAAGAACTTTGACTTCCGCCTCGTGCGCGAAGCCCTCGAAGAGCGCGGCCGCCTTCTCCGCCTTTGTCCGCACACGGTCCGCCCCCTGCGCTTTGAGCTCACCTGCGAAGGCCTCTTCGACAAGCTCTTCTACGGCGCCGGCATCGCCCTTTACGACATCCTCGCCGGCCACCACCGCATCGGCGCCAGCTCCTATTTCGGCCAACGCCTCTCTTATTGGGATGCCGCCAGCGACTCCGCCGCTCTGGTCATCGATAACGTCCGCGAGGCCCGTCACTACGGCGCCACCTGTCTTTGGGGCCGCCCCGTTAAACGTCTTTGGAACGAAGGCGTCGAGCTGACCAACGGCATCCGCGTCAAAGCCTCTTGCGTCATCGACGCCCGTGGCCCCTGGATCCAATCCCCCGCCCTGCGGCTCGTCCGCGGCTCGCACATCGTCCTCCCCCGCCTCTACCCCGAAAACTACGCCACCGCCCATTTCCACAGCGATGGCCGCATTATCTTCTTCATTCCCTGGGGCGACCTCCATCCCGTTACCCTGATCGGCACCACCGACGTCGATCACGGCGCCTCGGCCGATCAGGTAGCAATCTCCGGCGGCGAAATCGACTACCTCCGCGCTATCACGGCCCGGCTCTTCCCCCATGCCGCCAACTTCCCTCTGCTTGGCTCCTTCAGCTCCCTCCGCCCTCTGATATCCACTCCTGGCAGGAGCGCCACCTCCACCAGCCGCGAACACTCCATCGCCTTCAACGCCCAGGGCGTTCTCGAGATACAGGGCGGCAAGTACACCACCTATCGGGCCATGGCCGAAGAAGCCGCCAACAAGGTCGTCGCCAAAATCGCTCCCGAGGCTGGCCTCGGCGCGATCTTCCCTACCCGTGAGCAACCTTTTGTTGTCGCCACGGAACGGCCTCGCGACGTCGCGGCCCGCCTCGATTTTGCCCGCCGCGAAGAAGGCTGTTCCACTCTCGAACACTTCATGACCTGCTCCACGAATTGGGCCTGGCAAAAACGCTGGACCTCTGATGAACTCCGCCCCATCGCCGCGGCCTTCGGCGGCGTGGGCATCGACGAGTTTCTCTCCCGCTACTCACCATGCAGTTGAGTGCCCGCGTCCCGGTTGTCCTCCGCCACGCTGCGATCTCCACCTATCGCAACGGCCTGATCGATATCGCCAAGGGCGCCGCTTTCTCCGCCCTACTCAGCTTCTTTCCTGTCCTCACCACCCTCGCCACCATCCTCGTCCAGGCCAATGCCGAACGCGTCAGTCAGGCCATCGCTCGCTTTCTCTTCGAGGTGGTCCCACCCGGCACTGAAGATCTTGTCCAGTATGCCTTTACTCTACGCGGCGCCCGCCCCCACTGGCTCATCGCCGGCGCTGCTCTGCTCAGCATCTGGTCCGCCTCCGATGTCATCGTCAGCCTCATGGCCGGCTTCCAGGCCGCCTACCGCACTCCCAATACCCGCGGCTTCTGGCGCCAGCGCTGGGTGGCGGTGTTGCTGGTCTTTCTTGCCCTCCTTCCCGCCATCGGCGCCAGCCTCCTGCTCGTCTTCTCTGAGAGCATCGCCGGGCTTGTGCTTTCCTGGCTCAAATTCCTCGTCCCCGGCAGCTTCGCCGCTAACCTCGTCGGCTTCTCGAGCCGCGTCCTGTCCAACATCATCGCCATCGCCACCCTCGTCTTCGTCACCAGCCTCCTGTACCGCTACGCTCCTTCCCGCCCCCGCACCTGGGTCCGCGTCTGGCCTGGTGCTCTCGTCGCCACCATCCTCTGGTCGCTCGCTACTCTCGGCTTCGGCTGGTATGTCCGCAATATCGCTACCTACAACATCATGTATGGCTCCATCGGCGCCGCCATCGCCCTCCTCATTTGGATGTACCTGCTCAGCCTGATTGCTCTTTTTGGTTGCGCCTACAATGCCGAGACGGACAAACTGAGAAAAGAGGGCCGCATCGCGTGAAGAACAAAAAGCCGATTGAAGTCATCTCCCTTCCCACCCCCAAGAAGCGGAATCCCGCCGCTCGCGTTGTCAATCAAAAGTCTCAGACCATCCCCGGCGGTCCCCGCCGGCAAGGCACCCGCCAAGCAAAAGACCGCGCCGCGCTCCAGGATCAGGGAGTCAACTAGCCTGTCCACCAGCTTCAAGCTTGCCGGCGACTTCCGCCCCCGTGGCGACCAGCAAAGCGCCATCGCCGAACTCTCCCGCGGCCTCTCCACCGCCGAGCCACACCAAACCCTGCTCGGCGTTACCGGCTCCGGCAAAACCTTCACGATGGCCAAAATCATCGAAACCGTCAACCGCCCCAGCCTCATCCTCGCTCATAACAAAACCCTCGCCGCCCAGCTCTATCAGGAATTCAAGCAGTTCTTCCCCCTCAACGCCGTCGAGTACTTCGTCAGCTACTACGACTACTACCAGCCCGAAGCCTACATCCCCAATTCCGATACCTATATCGAAAAAGAAGCCACCATTAACGACGAACTCGACAAGCTTCGCCTCTCGGCCACCCGCTCCCTGTTTGAGCGCCGCGATGTCGTCATCATCTCGAGCGTGTCCTGCATCTACGGCCTCGGCTCCCCGGAAGCCTATTACGGCATGTTGCTCATGCTCGAAAAAGGCCAGCAGATCAAGCGCGCCGATATCCTCTCCAAACTCGTCGAGATCCTCTACACCCGCAACGATCACGACTTCTCCCGTGGCGCCTTCCGCGTCCGCGGCGACGTCATCGAAGTCTTCCCCACCTACGACGACAGCGCTTACCGCATCGAAATGTGGGGCGACGAGATCGAACAGCTCTCCCAGATCGATCCCCTCCTCGGCACCGTCAAACAAACCTACCAGCGCCTCCCCATCTATCCCAAAAGCCACTACGTCCTCACCCCCGTCAACAAAGAACAGGCCATCGTCACCATCGAACAGGAACTCGTCTCCTGGCATGCCGAACTCGAACGCCAGGGCCGCCTCATCGAGGCCCAGCGCATCTGGCAGCGCACCCAGTTCGACCTCGAGATGATCAAAACCATCGGCTACTGCCATGGCATCGAAAATTATTCCCGCCACTTTACCGGCCGGCTCCCCGGAGAAGCCCCACCCACCCTGCTCGATTACCTTCCCAACGACGCTGTCCTCTTTGTCGACGAAAGCCACGTCACCATGCCTCAAATCTCCGGTATGTGGGGCGGCGACCGCTCCCGCAAGGAAAACCTTGTCAAATATGGATTCCGTCTGCCCAGCGCCCTCGACAACCGCCCTCTCACTTTTGAGGAATTTGAAAACCGCATCCATCAGGCCATCTACGTTTCCGCCACCCCCGGCCCCTACGAACTCACTAAGTCCGGCGGCGTCATCGTCGAGCAGATCATCCGCCCCACTGGCCTCACCGACCCCGAACTCGAAGTCCGCCCCATCAAGGGCCAGGTCGACGACCTCCTCAAGGAAATCCGCCTCCGCGCCGCGAGCAACGAACGCGTCCTCATCACCACCCTCACCAAACGCATGTCCGAAGACCTCGCCGAGTACTACAAGGAAGCCGGCGTCAAGTGCGAGTACCTCCACTCCGAGGTCTCCACCCTCGATCGCGTCAAGATCCTCCGCAACCTCCGCAAGGGCGAATTCGATTGCCTCATCGGCGTCAATCTCCTCCGCGAAGGCCTCGACCTCCCCGAGGTCTCCCTCGTCGCCATCCTCGACGCCGACAAGGAAGGCTTCCTCCGCTCCGCTGGCTCCCTCATCCAGACGATCGGCCGTGCCGCCCGCCACCTCAGCGGCAAAGCCATCCTGTATGCCGACGTCATGACCGACTCCATGCGCCGCGCCATCGAAGAGACCAACCGGCGGCGCGAAATCCAAAAAGACTACAATGAGCGAAACGGCATCACTCCGCAGTCCATCATCAAGCCCATCGACATGCACTTGGTCCACTTGGCCGAGGCCGACTATGTCACCGTTCCCCTCGAGGAAGATAAACCCGATGAAATTGACGCGCTCACTGCTTCCCAACGCGAGCAGCATCTGGCCGAGCTGGAACAAAAAATGCGGGATGCGGCCCGTGGTTTTGAATTCGAAAAGGCCGCCCAGCTTCGTGATCGCATCAAAGCTTTGAGGAGCAAATTGATCCATGCCCCCACCCATTCCGCGGACTTCACTGATTGTTGAAGGAAATGTAACCCACTCCTGGGTCACCCGCCTGTCCTGTCTTCGTCCAAACCTCGGGGCCGTCATCGGTCTTTCTCTCCGCAATGCCAGCCGCGCCGTCAACCAGATGCGCTGCGGCCGCCCCGTCGATTCCCTCGATTCCCTCAAGAACACTGAACTGCTGCTGGTCTCCGTCCCTTTCGAACAACTCGAATCCTGGCTTCAGCGCATGCTTGACAGCTCTATCCCTTGGCACAAGGTCGCCGTCGTTCTCTGCTCGGCCCGCGGCGACAGCTCTTCCCTCGCCCCGCTCGCCGCCTTGGGCGCCTTCACGGGCTCGCTTTCTGAAATGGAGGGCTTCTCCGGCAAGCGTTACCTCTTTGAAGGCCACAATACTGCTCTACACCGCGTTCGCCGCCTCGTCGAAAATTCCTCCGAAGCCCGCATCGTTGAACTCAAGCCCCTCTGCCGGCCTGTCTACGAGGCTGGCCTCAGCTTCGCTTCCGGCATGACTTTTCCCATGATTGCCGCCGCCGTCGATGCCATGCGTGCTGCCGGCATTCACCCGAAATTCGCCGAATCGGCCGTTGAAAGCGCTGTCTTGGCCACCATCCGTTCCTATCTCCGCGCCGGCCGCCGCGGCTGGACCGGACCGGTTGCCCGTGGTGACCGCTCCGAGCTCCGACGCCAGTACCACGCCCTCTTTCGTGTCGACGAAGAACTCGCCGAGATGTTCCTCGCCATTGCCGTCGACTACCTCGCCGAGGCCGCCACTCGCCCCCGCACCAAACCCGATCCCCCCGCCCAACCCGATTGATTCCCCCTTCTTCCCCCCGATCACGACAAACTGGTTCCATGCGCCGCTACTTCCATGGCACCCTCATCCTCCCCGATCGCCTCCTCCCCGATCACACCCTCCTCACCGAAGACGGCCTCATTCTCGATATCCTCCCCGCCCCGCCTTCCGGCGTCGACCTCATCCACGGCCACTACTGGTCCCCCGGCTGGATCGACATCCATGTCCATGGCGCCGCCGGGGCCGACTACATGGACGGCTCCCCCGCCGCCGTCCGCACCGCCAACCGCGCCCTCCTCCGCCACGGCGCCACCACCGTTTTCCCCACCACCACCACCGGCTCCACCGCCGAGCTGGCCGCCCTCCTCGATGCCGTCGGCCAGGTCCGCCGTCATTGGTCTCCCGCCGACGGCGCACGCATCCCCGGCATTCATTACTACGGCCCCTACTTTGCCGAAGACAAGGTCGGCTGCCACTCCCCCGCCGGCCGCCGCGATCCCCTCCCCGCGGAATATGAGGCCTTCCTCGCCACCGGCCTCATCCGCATCGCCACCTGCGCCGCCGAACTCCCCGGCGCCGAAGACTTCTACTACGCCGCCCAATCCGCCGGCTGCCTCCTCACCTGTGGCCACTCCAACGCCACCTGGGCCGAGATGGCCCGCGCCTTTTCCGCCGGCATGCGCCACGTCGATCACTTCTGGTGCGCCATGAGTTCCGTCGCCTCCCTCCGCGCCCGCTACGGCACCCCCATGCAGGCCTCCATGGAACAGTTCGTTCTCGCCCACCCCGATATGAGCACCGAAGTCATCGCCGACGGCTGCCACCTCTCCCCTGAGCTTCTCTCCTTCGCCTGGCGCATGATCGGCCCCGATCGCCTCTGCCTCGTCACCGATGCCAACCGCGCCCTCGACATGCCCCCCGGTGAATACATCTTCGGCCACCACCTCACCGGCGCCCCCTTCACCTCCGACGGCCGCGTCGGCTTCGTCCCCGGCCACGGCCTCGCCAGCTCCGTCCAGGGCCTCGATCACATGGTCCGCACCATGCACGCCGCCACCGCCGCCCCCTTATCCGGCATCATCCGCATGGCTTCCCTCACCCCCGCCCGCCTCACCGGCCTCGATGGCTCCTTCGGCAGCCTCGCCCCCGGCAAGCGCGCCGACCTCCTCCACCTCACCTCCAGCCTCCACGTCGCCGCCGTCTACCTCGATGGCCTCCCGGCGGCATAAACTGAAGTCACCATGCCCGCTTGCCGCGGTTCCATCTCGGCCATGCTTCTCTATGATGTCGCCGAGGAAATCGACCTCAAGGCCCTCTATGCGCTGCTCGGCGCCGAAGCCCCCCTGCGCTCCCCCGGCTTCCGCCAGCCCGCCCCACAATACGTCCGCTTCGAACAAGCCCCCGCCGTCGAGCCCACCGGCAGCTTCCACCTCGCCACCGGCGAATCCGTCGATGCCCGCCTTCGTTACTTCGACTACGGCGTCGTCAGCCTCGAGATCGAACTCCACTTCCACTGCGACTGGCACGAACTCATCGCCCTCTCCCACCGCTGGATCGAAGCCGGCGAGGTCGAACAGCGCGGCCTCGACACCGTCCGCCGCCACGTCCAGCGTGTCCGGTCCTCCCTCACCAAACCCTACGCCGAGTGGCTCGACGAAGCCTACTACGTCGTTCACCTTCACGAAGTCCGCAACGCCTCCGGCCACCTCCTCAACGGCCACGAACTCCTCACCCTCCACGGCTCCGAACTCTCCCAGATCCTCCGCGGCGAAACCCAGCCTCTCTCCGAAGCCGAGCGCAAGGACATCCTCTCCTCCGGCCTCTCTTATTTCCCCTCAGACCTCCTGCTCGTCGGCTGGCTCGCCGCCATCGTCTACGACTCGCCCCATGCCGCCGCCCCCGTTCTCGAAATTCTCGAATACGCCAATACCCAACTGCTCGAATACCGCCGCTACGATGAAATCCTCTCCGTCGTCCTCAAACACGCCTACTCCGAACTCGACCGCCGCGGCGGCCCCCTCGCCAGTTGGCGTCTCGCCCGCGAAGCCCGCCGCATGAACCGTCTCCGCCTCGAAGTCACCGAACTCACCGAGCGCACCGACACCGCCATCAAGTTCCTCTCCGACATGTTCTACGCCCGCGCCTATAAGCTCGCCGCCGCCAAAGTCGGCGCCACCGACTACCGCAACTTGGTCGACCAGAAACTCCGCACCGCCGGCGAACTCTACCACTTCATGGTCAATGAATTCCGCGAAACCCGCGCCTTTCTCATGGAACTCACCATCATCCTCATCCTCGTCATCGAGCTCCTCCCCATCCTCAAGGTAAAGTAACGTTTTATGAGTTCCCCCCTCGTGGTCAGCTTCGACGCTGGTACAACGTCGGTCAAAACCCTGGTCTTCGACCAGATGGCCCGCCCCCTCATCACCACTTCCTCGGTTGGCTATGACCTTCACACCACCTCCGACGGTGGCGTCGAGATCAACGTCGAGGATCTTTTCCGCGCCTCCCTCGACAGTCTCGATCAGGCCCACCAGGCCCTCTCTCAGCTCTCCCTCCAGCCAAACGCCGTCTCGCTGTGCACCTTCTGGCACTCCTTCCTCGGCGTCTCCTCCTCCGGCCGCCCCACCAGCCCCATCCTCCACCTCCTCGATACCCGCAGCCAGCCCGCCGCCGAAGACCTCAAGCGCGACCTCGACGAAGCCCTCTTCCACTCCCGCGTCGGCACTGTTTTCCACCCCAGCTACTGGCCCGCCAAAATGCTCTGGCTCCGCCGCCAGCACCCCGATTGGTTCTCCGCCTCCGCCCGCTGGATGAGCTTCGGCGAATACCTCTTTGAAGAGTTCTTCGGCCACCCCCATGCCTCCACTTCCATGCTCTCGGCCACCGGCCTCTGGAACTCAAACACCCAGTCCTACGACGCCGCCCTCCTCGCCCACCTCGGCCTCGACCCCGCCCAGCTCGCCGACCTCTCCCGCCTCGACGCCCCCGCCCAGGGCCTCAAACCCGAATACGCCCGCCGCTGGCCCCTCTTCGCCGCCATTCCCTGGTTTCCCGCCATCGGCGACGGCGCCGCCAACAACATCGGCTGCGGCTGCGACCAGCCCTCTGAGTTTGCCCTCATGGTCGGCACCACCGGCGCCATGCGCGCCGTCTTCGAGCGCTCCCACATCGATGTACCCCCCGGCCTCTGGTGCTACCGCCTCGACCCCCGCCGCTTCGTCCTCGGCGGCGCCCTGTCCAACGGCGGCAAGGTCTTCGAGTGGGTCATGGACCGCTTCCAGATGCCCCCCGACTGGGAGCAGCAGCTCTCCCGCGCCACCCCCGGCGCCCACGGCCTCACCATCCTGCCCCTCTTCGCCGGCGAACGCAGCACCAAGTGGCGCGCCGACGCCCGCGGCGCCATCACCGGCCTCAATCTCAATACCACTCCCGTCGAAATCCTCGCCGCCTCCCTCGAGTCCGTCGCCCTCCGCTTCCGCCTCCTCTATGACATCCTCGCCGACCGCCTCGGCGCCCCCGAGCGCGTCATCGCTACCGGCGAAGCCCTCCGCCGCTCCACCGTCTGGACCCAAATGATCGCCGACGCCCTCGGCCGCCCCGTCGTCGCCAGCACCGAAAAAGAAACCTCCTCCCGTGGCGCCGCCATGCTCGCCCTCGAACGCATCGGCGCCGTCCGCCACCTCAGCGAAATCCCCTCCGCCACCGGCGAAACCTTCACCCCCCGCCCCCAATTCGCCACCACCTACACAGAACTCCTCGAACACCAGAAAACCCTCTACCGCCGCCTCCTCGAAACCCCCTAACTTCATTGATCTCTCCTTTCATTTTGAAAGATCCTATGATTTCTGCTGGTACGATTTTAGGACGTCAGGTCACTTGGCCGCGCCGCCGGCGGATGCGCAGCCAGGCTATGGCTGGCTGGGAATGGCCACTTCGATACACTTGCCGACCCAAGATCGTCCCCCTTCGTGTGCTATGGCTGGCTGGGAATGGCCACTTCGATACACTGATGCTGATGCGTTGTACGCGACTACACTCGCTATGGCTGGCTGGGAATGGCCACTTCGATACACTAATTAGCCAAAACCAAATGAACAAAGGACGCTATGGCTGGCTGGGAATGGCCACTTCGATACACTGGAACAGCAAGCACCATCGCGGGGACGGTGCTATGGCTGGCTGGGAATGGCCACTTCGATACACTGTTGGATGACCCGAACCAACGAACTGTTATGCTATGGCTGGCTGGGAATGGCCACTTCGATACACTCACGACCAATAGGGATTGCAGCTATTCGAGGCTATGGCTGGCTGGGAATGGCCACTTCGATACACTGATCTCGATTGCTACCTTGCGAACTTTTGGGCTATGGCTGGCTGGGAATGGCCACTTCGATACACTACTTGGCCCGCAAGTTTTTGAACTTGCGGGCCTTTTTTTGATGCTTGGCGCAAGAAACCTGAGCATTTCAAGTCCTGTCAATTTTCAGTTCTTCAGAAAAGTGCAAACTGCATTGGCGGATTTTCAGTTTTTTCTCTCTTCTTGCCTGCATAAACCTCCATTCGCCCAAACTGGTGATCGGTAATCGTTAGCAGCCTCACTTGCCCTCGGGGCGGCAAAACATCCCGCACTGCGTTACGGGTGGAGTCGGCCCCATCCTCGGTGGCGAAGTGTTTTGCGTACACCGAAAACTGCAACATCGTAAAGCCCTTGTCCAAAAGCTTCTTCCGGAACTGAGCATACTGCTTGCGAGATTCCCGCGTGTCCACCGGCAAATCAAAAAGCGCGAACAGCCACACAGAACGATACGCGGACAGCGCCAAGGCTTAACGCGCCTCCTCTACCGGAAATGCCGAGTCCAGTCCCACGTCAAAGCTTCCTTCCTTTTGCAAAACTACCCCTGCCAGCGATTGTGCACATCGCGCCAGAATGTCAAAGATTGTCCGGCTTTCTCCATTGGACAAAAAACGCCGGCCAAGCATCGAAAGTATCGCCGCCTTGGTTGGACTTGACATATCCAGGGGAATCTCCGGATTTCGGCAGATGCTCAAAATCTGCGCATCCACTACCGGCCTGAACGGCTCCATCAAATCATCCGCCAGTGGGTAGGCGTTCAATTTGTTCGCATGGTGGAGCCCGAATGACGGATGCAGGCCCGCTGCGCAAATCGCCCGCGCCGCGCCGGCACGCATGACCGCATAACCATAATTCAAAAGGGCGTTGCGCGGGTCTTCATCGTTTGACCGGAAGAAGGTCTTGTCCTGAAACAGTCGTGGCCAGTACAGCTTTGCCGCTCGCGCCTCTACATTCTTCGGGTCGCCGCTGCCTACCATCTTAGTCATTGGTTTTAACCCCGCATCGCTTCCGTGCCAATGCTCCAGCACCTCTCCCTGCAGATGGATCTTCGCTTTTACGACTTGCTGCCAAAGCCGCTTTCGTTTCGGCTCAGTCAGCGCCGCCTGCCGAATGAATCGTTCTGCCTGATACCAGTGGCTCTCCACGGGCATGGTCATGGCCACCGGCATGAATTTCTCGTTGCAAATTACAACTACCGCACCGGCTGCGGCCAGGCGAGCCACCGCCGCTTGGGAAAATGTCACTTGCGGGTGGGCCAACACCACGGCCGCAATATCCTCAAACGCCACTGCGTGCCGGTCTCCGCTCGCCAGCGCGATATCCAGGGCCCCACCTTTGGCCCCAAGGTGCGCGGCGCCATTGGAGAAATCCAGTATGCGGTTAGTCATTGGCCGCAACAACTCGTCCCAAGTGATCCAGCCGAATCTTTCTGCCCTTGCCTTTCATAAAGACGTTCACGGATGGCCTCAATAATCCTCCGTCGTCTTTGATTTTGTCTTTGGTTCGCGCGTCTAAATGGCTTGACAGACCCAATCTTCCGCCGCTTTCTGTGCTGACGCCCCTAACTTTAAAGGTCCTCAGATCACCTGGGATTGCCTCGAATTGCACCAAATCTCCTTCGCTCAAAGAAAAGCAGAACTGAGTTGTTTCTCCATGATTGCGATTCACAACCAGTCGCTTCTCTCTCTTTCGCAAATTTGCTTCCAAGCGTGAAACAACTTCGCCACGCCACCGTTTGGGCTTCCCCTCTTCGTCCAACTCCGCCACTACCTCCATGTGATGGTTGTCTCCGGAAATGACCTGCCTCTGCCTGGCCCCCTCTCCAATGCTGACGGGGTTTCCTGCCTTCCTCACTCTTACGCGCCGGATCGGCACTCCCGACGGCATCCTGGGTGGGTCATCTTCCATCTTTTTCAGCGTCATCCCTGGCTCGGCCAACTTGGCCACTATGGCGCGTTTCACAGCCGGGTCCACCACATCTGCCAGTTCCTTGGCCGTCAGTCCCGCAATTGCTTTCCGCACATGAACAGAAGTCTTATCCCCATCCTTCTTGGCTAGGCTGTAGTATGTTTCCTCATGCAGCGCCCCCGCCAGCTTTCTCACAGGGCGATAACTCACTTCCGTACGCTCCAGAATGGCTTCCCGAAGTTCTTCCCGGAATCCTTCCCAGGGGTCGGCCAGCATCGCACTCCGAATCGGCCGTCGTGACTGGCTTTGCGCCGCCGCATCGCTGATCGCCTTGACAAACTTCATCGACGAAAGGGCAATCGCCACCGCGTCCACCGCATGATGCCGGTGGTCATCCCTGCTTTTGTCCGGAACATCATTCAGTACGCGGTTCATGTCCCAAATCCGCCGCAGAATCGCCGTAACGGCACCAGCGCAGGTGAACACCCGTTGCCTCCCCTGCTCGTCGCTCTTTCCCCCGTATAGACATCCCAGATACTTGGCGGCCAGCCGGGAAGCGTACTTCGTATCCGTCAACTGCCGGGCGCTAAAGTCTTCCAGCAGCTTCTCGGTGTCCTGTTCTTCCATCGTAAATCGCGCCAGCTTCGCTCGGTTGTTCATCCTCTTGACACGCTCCACCATGGCCGGCCAATCATCCGTATGGCCAAAAGCTTCAAAGGGGGTCCGCTTACCTTTCAGACGGTTGGTGACAATTCGGCACAGCGTCTTGTTCACGAACGAATTATCCAGACTGCGCGAATAGGGAATAATGTGCTCCACTTCAAACTGCGGCGAAACGAAGAGGGCGTTATAGCTTATCCATTCTCCGCTGTAGGGGCAGACACGCCCACATTCCATCCACATCAGGTACTTCTCGATGTCTTCCCGCTTGGGGTCAGTCATACCACAGCCCTTCAAAGACTCCTTCGCCTCATTGCGCTTTTGTTCATTTTTGCGATTGCCGTCCGCCATTTCCAAACGTTCGCGTTTGCTGCGCCGCAAGTCCCGCGCCAGTTCCACGTGAACTTCGTCTGGCTTGCCAAACTCCCGCAGAAAGGCATTCACTGTTTTCCGCAATTCCGTCAGGCTTCTCAGCACCGCCGGATTTCTTACCTCCCGCACCGCGTTAACCACTGGCGGCAACAAAGCCTGCACAGGCTGTCGGTCCGTTTCGCCGAACAACTCTTTACGAAGGGTCGAATAAGGTAGTCCCTTCTGCAAGCCCGGCAGAACTCGCAAAGCGGCTGCTTCGGATAGCGAGCCATATCCAGCCGGCATATTCACCTTCGCCAGCTTCCCGGCTTCCTCCTCGCTTAGCCCCCAGCGAGTCCGCAAATGTGTCTGCAATTGTTCGTCAGCCTCGAAGCGCTCACCCAGATCCTCCACCAACTCCGCTTTATTTGGCTCACTTAGTCCGCGCCAGAATGCTGGCACGGCCGCATAAATTCTCGCGGCGGTGGCGTTACCAGGTGTGGCCTTTTCACCCCCTTCCTCAATGGAAAAGTAGTAGCCCTGCTTCACCCCCAGCAGTTTCTTGATGGCGGCAAAGGTCAATTTCTCGCTTATCTCCAATTCCTCGAGAATTTTCGCCTGCTCCGCGAAGTCAATTGGTCTTTCTTGATGTTCGGGGCTGTACAGCCGCAGATTATTGAAAGCACTCAGATATCGAAAGCGCTGGTAGGCCAGATTTCTCGCCGGCGCCCGCCTTTGGTTCGGTATCAATTCGCACCAGCCCACCAGGTGGTCAGCGCTTTTAAGCGGACGTTGGAAGAAAATCGCTGCCTCGATCAGCGATCTCCTTTCCTCGCTCAATTCCCCGACATGGAATTTTTCCTGCGTCCGCCAAATCGCCTCAAACTCCTGGCGGTACATCTTTCGATCTGTCCATCGCGAACGGATCCTCCTTACGGCTGGGTCCAATCGCGAAAAGTACTCTCCCAGTGTCCTGCTTCCGTCCGCTTGCATGGCTTGTGATATCTCGTCAATGCCTTTTTGCACTTCGCCGGGTTTCTCATCTTTGGCCGGCCCCGCCTTCCTGTTGGATTGAAATCCTCGGCGCTGCGCCAGATGGTAAAGCGCCCGGCCCAACTCCATCAAACTCAATTCTTCATCCAAAGCCTTGGCCCGCAAGTAATACGGAAGGTTCCCATGCACGTCATACTTTTCAGCATGCTCTCTATCCCACTGATTGATTGCCGCCTGGAATTCCAGGTCGCTACCTGAAGGAAGCCACCCAAATGTTCGCAACAAGTTCGCCAGTTTACGCAAACGTCTTCTGCGCCGGTCCGTCTGCCTACGCTGTCCCCTCATCGTCCTGCGTTTCGCGGCATTCGATGATTCCCTGCCCTGCTCCCAATCCTTCTCGCTGCCGTCCATACCGGCGGGGAAAACCCGTGCCGTCGTATGGATTATCTTTCCATAAGTGGTTTCGATAAGCGCTATACCAATCGAATTGGATCCCAAGTCTATTCCGAGAATATAGTTCTCTCCAGCTTCCCGTGGTAATTTAGTGTTCATTGTGCGGATATCGTCATGTTAATCTTGACAACCGGACATGACAACAATAAAATTCAGGAAGTGTATCGAAGTGGCCATTGCCCGAGCTTGTCTTAGTAAGGGACTTTGTCCACGCAAGGCTCTGCTGGTTTTCGTAATCCGCACCCTATGCTAAACGCCCCCTCTTTTGTGGGGCGTTTGCTTTTTGGGCAGGCGGCAAAGTGAAAAGACCCGCTCTCGCGGGTCTCTGAGGATTCTTGGAGCCGGTAGTCGGAATCGAACCAACGACCATCAGATTTAAAAGATTCTAATCACGCTTCCCGGCAAGTCGCAAAGGCTTCAATCTACAAATAGTCCAGAGTCGCTCGATTCGCCAGCTTCTGCTTGAGTTCGTTTGTCTTCACCGTCAGTTCGGCAACGGTAAGCTGCCGCATGGCAGCTTCGAGATTATTGATCGCTTCGACCTTCGGCCTGATGCGTTTCGCTTTACGCTCATGTCACTGTGAAAACACAAGATGTAGAAACCCCTCCCCAACTGCGGCTCACTGAGTTCCCCTTACTTACTGCGTATTTTCACTGATTCCGATCAGCAATTTCAATTGAAACCGATCAGCGATTTCAAACGAAACCGATCACCGATTTCACGCCAAACCGATCAGTGGAGGGAATGGATGAAAAGGGTGATCGGAATCGGGTGAAATTTTCTCACTGAGGGAAGCTGGCGCTGGAGACCGGCATGAGATCCGATAAGGGCCGTGCCACGAAAGAGAGTCTCCATGAGAAAAATCAGAGAGGCGGTGCGGATGCACCGCGATTTAGGCCTGGGTCAGCGCGAGATCGCGCGGGCGCTCGAGATGGGCCAGGCGACGGTGCACGATTATTTGCGCCGCTGGGAGGCGAGCGGACTTGGTTGGCCGCTCGAAGCCGGCCTCAGCGACGCGCAACTGGAAGTGAAGCTATTTGGCGGAACGGTCAGAGCCGTCAAGCCAACAGCCAAGCCACTTCCCGATTTTGCGCGGATCCAGCAGGAACTGCGCGCCAACAAGAGCGTCTCGCTGCAGCTATTGTGGGAGGAGTACCGCGACGCCAATCCCGGCTCGCATTACTCCTATGTAAGCTTCTGGCGTTATTACGACCAATGGCGCGACAGCCAGGACGTGGTGATGAGGCAGGAGCATATCCCGGGCGAGAAGCTGTTTGTGGACTGGGCCGGACCAAAGTTGACCTGGCACGACCCGAAGACTGGCGTCGCGCAGGAGGCCAGCCTCTTCGTGGCGGTGCTGGGGGCGAGTAATTACACTTACGCCGAGGCGACAGCCGATCAGAAGATGGATCGCTGGCTACGAGCGCATGTCAACGCCTTCGAGTACTTTGGGGGAACACCGCGGTTGCTGGCGCTGGATAACACGCGAACGGCGGTCAGCTCAAGCTGCCGGTACACGCCCGAGATCAATACAAGTTACCTGGAGATGGCGAAGTACTACAGGGCGGGCGTGGCGCCGGCGCGGCCCTATCAGCCGCGCGACAAGGCCAAGGTGGAAGTGGGCGTGCAGATCGCTGAACGCTGGATCCTGGCCTCGCTGCGGCATCGCCGCTTCCACTCCATCGGAGAGGTAAACGAGGCGGTGCAGGACTTACTGAAGCGGCTCAACGAGCGGCCGTTCAAGAAGCGGGAAGG
>JAINDK010000110.1 GCA_019931185.1 Bryobacter sp. CoA8 C33 | reverse complement strand
TGCCGATTTCAACCCTTTCACGGGGGTCAGCAAACCATTGCCAGCCCGCTGCCGATCGATTCTGGGCCGTTTGTGGGCCAAGAATTTTCAACTCGTGAGGCCGCTTTTCGAAACAGCGAGTTTTTCAACAAGTTCCTAGGGAAAAAGCGCTTGGGGAGAAGTCGGCGAGTAGCCGCGGTCGAGCGCCTGATGAATGATGTCGCGATGGTGCTGGATCCGTGCGGACACTTCGTCTGCATCGGTCAGGATGGGGCCGTGGCCGGGGACCATATGCCGCGGGGCCAGTTGCTCGATGCGATCGAGGGAGTGGAGCCAAAGCTCCCAATCCGGCGGGGAGGAGGCGTCGAGATTTGGTGTGTAGCCATTGGTCAGGCAGTCGCCGCAATACAATACGCCATCGGTTTCCTGCCAGATCGATAGATTGGTGGGGGTGTGTCCCGGTGTGAGGATCACGTCGACGGTACAGGCGCCGAGTTCAAGGCGGCAATCGGTGGAGATCGCTTCGTCGGGCAGCTTGAGGCGTGTACCGGAGAAAAACACATTTGCTTCGTGAAGACGCCGGCGAACTGGATTGGCGATCGAGTCATTGAACTCCTGGATCTCCGCTTCGAACTCGCTTTCGGTGCGGACTACACCGAAGTGGGCGGCAATCGGTACGCCCTGTTGCGCGAAGAAGTGGTTGCCGCCGATGTGGTCGAAGTGACGTTCTGTATTGATCACGCGCATGCGGTTGGTGGGCCGGACCGCGTGTGCATAGCCGTAAATCGTGGCGGCGGACAGGGAATTGCTTCCTGTGTCAATTATGAGTGTCCGCTCCTGTCCGGCAATGAAACCCGCGTTGACCGACCAGGGGCTGGCGTAGCCGAGGCCAGTTACCGCATAGCAGAGGTGAGTGATGCGCATGGGTGAGCCTTATTCTAGCAATCGGACTCGTTAGCGGCTGGCGGCGGACAGGCCGAGGGTGAGGACGAAGCGGGAGTAGATTTCGAGAGAAGTCATGTCCCAGTTGGGGGAATACTCGTCGGAGGGTTGGTGGTAGTGCTTGGCGTTGTATTCGGTGGCGAAGGAGCCGGGGACGTCGACGGGGTTGAAGGAGTAAGCGGAGGCGCCGGCGCGGAGGAAGCTGAAGTGGTCGCTGCGGAACATGAGGCCGGCTTCGGGGCGGGGGTCGGGCTTGAGGGCGAGGGAGTGGCGGCGGGCGGCTTCAGCGATGAGGGGGGTGACGTTCTTCTTGTCCTCACCGAGGGCGAGGATGCCGCCGGGTTTGCCGCCGGGGGGGATGCCGTCGACATTGATATTGAGCTCGAGGGCGGACAGGGGCAGGAGGGGATTGCGTGAGTAGTAAAGCGAGCCGAGCAGGCCGCTTTCCTCGGCGGTGACGGCGAGCAGGAGGATGGAGCGGCGGGGGCGGGGCTGGACCTGGGCGAAGGCGCGGGCGAGTTCGATGAGGATGGCGCAACCGGAGGCGTTATCGACGGCGCCATTGTAGATGCGGTCGGGGCCGGAGGGGGCGAGGCCGAGGTGGTCCCAATGGGCGGAGTACAGGACGTGTTGCTGGGCGAGGGTGGAGTCGGAGCCGGGGATGAGGGCGGCGACATTTTGGGAGACGAGGGAGCGGACCTGGGCGGAGAACTGGACGGAGACAGGCAGAGAGAGAGGCTGGGGGGTGAAGCCACGGGCACCGGCGCGGGCAAGGAGGGCGGGGAGGTCGAGGCCGGCGGCGGAGGCGGCGGGGGCGGAGATCCAACCGGCGAGGCGGAGGGCGGGAGTGGAGGGGGTGCGGGTGAGCTGGATGGACTCGCGGCCGAAGGAGTTGAGAACGGTGGTGAAGGGGTAAGTGGCGGTGGCGTCGGTGTGAACGATGAGAGCGCCGAGGGCGCCCTGGCGGGCGGCTTGTTCAAACTTATAAGTCCAGCGGCCGTAGTAAGTGAGGGCGGGGCCGGCGAAGAAAGCGGGATCGGTGGAGGGGGGCTCGCCGGTGAAGAGGACGACGATTTTGCCGCGGGCATCGAGACCGGCGTAGTCGTCCCACTGGAACTCGGGGGCGCGGATGCCGTGGCCGACGAAGACGAGGGGGGCCGAGAGGGAGAAGGAAGCTTCCTGGGTGAAGGAGGAGAGGACGAAATCGCGGCCGAGGGAGAGGGGTTGGTTGTTGAGAGAGAGGGTGGTGGCCGGGAGAGTGGTGACGCCGGTGAGGGGGACCGTTTGGAAGTAAGAACCGTCGGGGGCGGCGGGGCGGGCGCCGGCGGCGGCGAAGGCGCTGGCGAGGTATTCGGCGGTGAGCTGGCCGCCGCGGGTGCCGACGGCGCGGCCTTCGAGCAGGTCGGAGGAGAGGAAGCGGATGTGGGCGCGGAGGCGGGCGGGATCGATGAGGGTGGGCAGGGAGGAGGCGAGGAAGACAGAGAGGAAGAGCAGAGCGGCGAGGCGCATAAGGAGAGTTTAGCTAGGCTTGAGGGTATGGAAATGCCGAAGATCAGACGGGGTGAGGTGGCCCATGAGGCGCACGGGCTGCGGTGGGTGGATGAATACGGCTGGCTGCGGGACAAGGAGAGCGCGGAGGTGCGGGCGGCGCTCGAGCGGGAGAATGCGTACTGCGAGAGCGTGATGGGGCCGCATGAGGCGGTGGTGGAGGAGTTGTATCAGGAGATACTGAGCCGGATCGAGCAAACGGACCTGAGCGTGCCGGTGAAGAAGGGGCCGTACTTTTACTATTCGCGGACGGAGGAGGGCAAGCAGTATCCGATTTATTGCCGGAAGGAGGGGAGCCTGGAGGCGGCCGAGGAAGCGTATCTGGACGAGAATGAGCTGGCGGCGGGGCACGATTATTTTTCACTGGGGGTGGTGGCGCCGTGCCGGGATCACCGGCTGCTGGCCTATTCGACCGATGCGCGGGGGGACGAAGACTACACGGTAGAGGTGAAGGATCTGGCGAGTGGGCGGATGCTGGCCGACCGGATCGAGAAGACCTATTTGTCGCTGGTGTGGGGGGGGAAGAACGAGGGTTTTTATTACACGGTGCTCGACGAGGCGCGGCGGCCGTACCGGGTGATGTGGCACGGGCTGGGGGAGGGGAGCGACCGGGTGGTTTGGGAGGAGAGCGACGAGCGGTTCCGGGTGGATGTGTATGCGTCGCGGAGTGAGCGGTTTGTGGTGCTCGAGGCGGAATCATCGACAACGACGGAGGTGAGGCTGAAGGAGGGGGATGGGGAGTTCCGGCTCTTCCGGGGGCGGCAGCAGGATATCGAGTACGGGGTGACGCACCAGGAGGAGTGGCTATATGTGCGGATCAACGACCGGGGGAGGAACTTCCGGCTGGTGCGGACGCCGGTGGATGCGTGGGGGGAAGAGAACTGGGAGGAAGTGTTGCCGCACCGGGGGGATGTGTATCTGGAGTTGGTGACGGCGATGCGGGACTGGCTGGTGATCGTCGAGAGGGAGGGGGGATTGCGGCGATTCCGTTACCGGCGGCGGGGGGAGAGCGAGTGGCGGGCGGTGGAATTTGGGGAGAGCGCCTATGAGGTGGATCTGGTGGGGAACCTCGAATACGAGGCGGAATCGTTGCGGTACCAATATCATTCGCCGGTGACGCCGCTGAGCGTGTACGACTACTGGTTTGAGCGGGGGCAAGCGGAGTTGAAAAAGGAGACGGCGGTGCGTGGGGGATTTGAGCGGAGCCGTTATGTGGTGGAGAGGAGGGAGGCGGTAAGCCATGACGGGACGCGGGTGCCGATGGTGATGGTGCGGAGGCGGGATGTGGATCTGAGCGAGCCGGGGCCGACGCTGCTCTATGGGTATGGGGCATATGGGATGAGTTCGGATGCGGGGTTCAGCACGTCGCTGCCGAGTTTGCTCGATCGCGGGGTGAGGTACGTGATTGCGCAGGTGCGGGGAGGGGCGGAGATGGGGAGGCCGTGGCATGACGCGGGGCGGATGAAGCAGAAGCGGAACAGTTTTCTGGACTTTGTGGCGTGCGCGGAGACGCTGTTGCGCGAGGGGGTGACGCGGCGGGAGCAGTTGGTGATCGAGGGCGGTAGCGCGGGGGGCCTGTTGGTGGGGGGGGCGCTGGTGATGAGGCCGGATTTGTTTGGGGGGGTGCTGGCGAGTGTGCCGTTCGTGGATGTGGTGCACACGATGCTGGACACGACGTTGCCGCTGACGGTGGGGGAATTTGAAGAGTGGGGCAACCCGGCGGAGGAAGAGTATTTTCATGTATTGCGGGAGTATTCGCCGTATGACAATGTGCGGCGGGCGGCGTATCCGCCGATGCTGGTGACGGCGGGGCTGAACGATCCGCGGGTGCCGTACTGGGAGCCGGTGAAGTGGGTGGCGCGGTTGCGGGAAGCGGATACGGCGGGCAGCGAGATCCTGCTGAAGGTGAATCTGGGGGCGGGGCATTTTGGGGCGTCGGGGCGGTATGACCGGCTGCGGGAAGTGGCGTTTGAATTTGCGTGGCTGTTGCGAACGTGGAAGTTGATATAGATTGGAGGTGGTATGAGTGAATTCGAGCTGCCGCGGCGAGAGGCCCTGAAGGTTGGGGCGGGAATGGTGTCAATCGGGCTGGGAGCGCTGCCGGCGCAGGAGACCGTGGCGGTGCGCACGCTCGAAGCGCATCAGATGGCGACGGTGGAGGTGTTGTCGGAGTTGATCATCCCGACGACGGATACGCCGGGGGCCAAGGCGGCGGGAGTGCCGAAGTATGTGGATCTGTTTCTGACGGACGGGCCGGGGGAACAGCGGGTGAGATTTCTCGAGGGGCTGGGCTGGCTGGATGGCTACACGAACGGCAAGCACGGCAAGCCGTTTGTGCGGCTGAGCGAGGAGCAGCAGGTGGCGGTGTTGACGACGCTCGACCGGGATCTGGAGGTGGGCGTGGATGAGGGGACGAAGTTCTTCCGGATGGCGAAGAACCTGGTATCACGGATTTACTACAACACGGAGACGGGCTACAAGGAATTGAACAAGGGCGGGCGGGTGCCGAGTTCGTATGGGTGCGCGGTGGCGCCGAAGCTGCCGTAGATGGATTATCCGGCTTCGGTCGAGTATCTGTATTCACTCGGCAACGAGGTAAAGACGATCAAGCTGGGGCTGGAGCGGATCGAGGCATTGCTCGAGAAGCTGGGGCGGCCGCAGGATTGTTGTCCGGTGGTGCATGTGGCGGGGACGAACGGCAAGGGCAGCGTGTGCGCGATGATCGAGGCGGGGTTGCGCGAGGCCGGATACCGGACGGGGTTTTATACGAGTCCGCATTTGGTGAGCCCGGTCGAGCGGATTCGGGTGGATAACCGGATGGTGACGGAGGAAGAGTTTGCGCGGGCGTTCGCGGTGGTGCATGAGTGTGCCGAGGGGATGATCGCGCGAGGCGAATTGGACGGGCATCCGACGTATTTCGAGACGGTGACGGCGATGGGATTCTGGCTGTTCCGGGAGAAGAAAGTGGAGCGAATGGTGGTGGAGGTGGGGCTGGGGGGGAGGCTGGATGCGACGAATGTGGTGAGGCCGGAGTTGAGCGTGATCACGCCGGTCGATTGGGATCATCAGCAGTATCTGGGGGACACGATCGAGAAGATTGCGCGGGAGAAGGCGGGCATTATCAAGCCGGGGCGGCCGGTGGTGCTGGGGCCGCAGCGGGCCGAGGCGCGGGGGGTGTTTGTGGCCGAAGATCTGGAGGATGTGACGAGCTGGGAGATCGAGGGATTGGAGGAGAGCGTGGAGGGGTGCCGTTATGTGGCGCGGAAGGGGGAGACGCGGCTCGAGGTGGACTGTCCGCTGGCGGGGGAGCATCAGGTGGGGAACAGCTTGACGGCGGCGGTGGCGTTGTGGAAGCTGGGGTTGCGGCCGGAGCAGATTCGGGCGGGGATCGCGCGGACGCAGTGGCCGGGGAGGCTGGAGCGGGTGAGGCGGAGGCCGGATGTGTATCTTGACGGGGCGCATAACATCGAGGCGGCGCGGGCGATGCGGCGGTTTGTGGAGAAGCACATGGCGGGGCGGGAGGTGTGGCTGGTGTTTGGGGTGATGCGGGACAAGGATGTGAAGGAGATCACGGAGATTCTGTTTCCGCTGGCGGCGAGGGTGATTCTGACGCAGGCGGGGCAGGCGCGGGCGCTCGAGGTGGAGACGCTGGCGGGGCTGGCGCCGGAGGGGGCGAGGCGGACCAAGAGCGTGGCCGAGGCGGTGGCGCTGGTGCGGGAGGCGCCGGCCGAGGCGGTGGTGTTGATCACGGGATCGTTGTTTGTCGTGGGTGAGGCGCGCGGACTCTTACAATAGGGAGTACATGCTGGCACAGTTGCGGGCGTTGTTGATCATCGACCCACTCATTATTGTTTCGACCATCGCGTATGGCTCGGTGAACCTGTTGGTTTCGTTGTTTGAGACGACGGGAAGGAGGCAGGTGGCAATTGCGCGGGCGTGGGCGCGGATGTTGCTGCGGGTGAGCTTTGTGCGGATGAAGGTGGAGGGCCTCGAGAAGATCGACCCGGCGGGGAGCTATGTATTCGTGGCGAACCATTTGAGCTACATGGACACGCCGGCGATTTTGGCGACGATACCGGTGCAGTTTCGGTTTATGGCGAAGCGGGGATTGTTCAAGATTCCGTTTCTTGGTTATCACTTGAGCCGGGCCGGGCATATCGCGGTGCCGCGCGACAATCCGCGGGAGGCGATCAAGGCGATGATCGAGGCGGGGAAGATGTTGAAGGAGAGGGGGATCAGCGTGCTGATTTTCCCGGAGGGGGGGAGGTCGGAGCGGGTGAAGCTGCAGCCGTTCAAGGAAGGGGCGTTCTATATTGCGATCAACAGCGGGGTGCCGGTGGTGCCGGTGGCGCTGGCGGGGACGGAGAAGGTGTTGCCGATGGGGTCGGGAACGGTGCGGCCGGGGGAGGTGAGGTTGCGGATTGGGGACCCGATTTCGACGGTGGGGATGACGATGAAGGACCGGGGAAAGCTGACGCAGCAGGCTTTTGAGGGGGTGTATGGGCTGCTTGAAGGGACGGATCTGGTGGAGCCGAGGGTGGAGGCCGACGCGAGTGTTTGAGATTCGGAGATTGGCGGCGGGGGAGGTGTCCTCCCAGGTTCCACGGAAAAACTCCAGATTGGCGCCTTAATCGCGAGCCATCAATCTGGAATCTTCTTGCGGCATGTCCCAAATTCGGTTTGCCCCGGTTCATCCACGCAAAATTCGCCTGGATCGCATTCCGACGTGGTTCGACACTTCCGGATCGGGCCCGGTTTTTTGGAACCCAAATTATGCACAGCAAGCGAAGCCTGACCGCTACGCTTTGTGGCAACAGCGCATCCGCCATCGGCATCCGGTGATTGTGCAAGTAATTTAGTCTTCGATATCTCTCCTTTTTGCCCCGTTTGGCGCCGGGCTATCGCGCCGTGCATAGTCTTCTATGCGCGCAGCGGCGTGTGGATCACCGGCGCGAAGCCATGGAGGCTTCTTTCAACCTAGAAAAAGCGGTTGTCGGTCGACCGCATGTGCAGATTGGCTCCTAAACCCCTGATAATGGGGCGCATGGCGAAG
>JAINDK010000054.1 GCA_019931185.1 Bryobacter sp. CoA8 C33 | reverse complement strand
TTCCGCGTCGACCCGCTCCGCTCAAATCCTGCCACCAGCTCCGCTGCCCGGTTATTCCTCTTACTCTGCGTTCGCGTCATCCCCTCAGCTCACCAGAACCCAACTCCGTTCCGCAAGGATGGTGTTCGGGTGACGCTTACGGTGAAACACGTGGAAAAATGCTGGTTGTGGATGACAATCCCGTCAACCAGCAGATCAGTAGAGCTTTCTTGCAAAAGCTGGGCTTTCAGGTCGAAATCGCCAGCAATGGTTCGGAGGGAGTGGAAATGTGGGAACGCGGAGATTATCTCGCGATCTTCATGGATTGCCAAATGCCCGTCCTCGACGGTCTTGCCGCAACCCAGCAGATCCGCAAAAAAGAGCAATCCCTACCCCAACCGAATCATCTCCCGATTATCGCCCTGACGGCGAGTGCAACTCCTGACAGCCGCCAAAAGTGTCTCGAAGCAGGCATGGACGAATACCTCATTAAGCCGATTGCCCGGGAATTGATGGCTCAGGTGTTGCGCCGCTGCCTTGAAAAACACTCAAGTCCCTCTGCCACCGACTAAGGCGCCATTGGTGTCCCGCTAGGCGGTAACTCCATCAGCCGGATATTCCGAAAGTGAATCTCCGCTCCCTCTGATTCCAGACAAAGATACCCTTTCTTCCGCGTCGATTTCGCGATCCCGTTGACAAACTTGCCATTCACGCTTAGCTTAATCGTCCCATCCACCGCCACGACATCATAGGTATTCCACTCCCCACGCGGCTTGCATAGGTTCTCGATCGACTTACTTCGCTCTCCCCGCGGGTTGTCCGGAATCACCTTCACTCCCCCCACACCAAACAACTCCCCGTGCACATAAGCCACTGGCGGCATCACCCCATTGCGCTGATTCAACTTCGGCCAATCGAGCTCCAGCATCTGGATCTCCACACCGTCCGGCAACCGCGTCCGCTCATTCGGCACCGCACTCGACCAGGCAAACACCCCCGAATTCCCGCCCGGCTCAAGATGCATCCATTCGATATGCAGCAAAAAGTTCTCGTACTCACGCTCACTGCGCATCACGCCGATCGGCTTGCCCTTGCACACCAGCAAACCCTTGCGCACACTCCACGTATCCGGGTCGGTATTCACATTCACCCAGCCCTTCAGGTTCTTGCCATTGAAAATCGGCTTCCACTCCGGCAACTGGCTCGCCGCCAGCACCAACACCGCCACCACCAGCAATAGTGCTCTCATCGCCCTGATCCTATCTCAACTACCCCACCCTCGCGCAAAAAAACACACAACTGAATTCCCGTGGCCCGCGCCGTCTCCACCGCTAAACTCGAGGCTGCTCCCATCGCCGCCACTACCGGCAGCCCCGCCAACGCCGCCTTCTGCACGATGTCAAAACTCGCCCGCGAACTCATCACCAATACCCGCTCGCGCAGCGGCAATTCCCCACGCCGCATCGCTCGCCCCACCAACTTGTCGAGCGCATTATGCCGCCCCACGTCCTCGGTCAAATCGACTAAGCCCCCTGCCCGCGTAAACAGCGCCGCCGCATGCACTCCCCCGGTTCGCGGAAATAGCTGCTGTGCCGCTCCCAATACCCCAAGCCAACCCGTCAGTTGCACCGGGTCCACTCGCATCGCTGCAATCGGCTCCATTCGGTCCAACAACTCCACAATGCTCGTCCGGCCGCACACCCCACAACTCGAACTCACCAGTGTACTTCGTACACTGACTGGCGCCGCGCCCGGCTGCCGCAAGCGTACACGGCATTCCTGCGCTTCCGGATGTCCACTGGCTTCAATCGAAACAACATCACCGATTCCCTCAATTACACCCTCAGCCAGCAGAAAACCCAATAGCAGTGCTTCATCCTCCCCCGGGGTACGCATCAGCGTCGCATAGGGACGCCCGTCGAGCCACACTCCTAGGGGCGACTCGACTGCCACCTCGTCCCATTCCGCATTCGTTGGACGCCCCACGATATGACGCACGACGGCCGTTCGCATCGTCCCGCCCGCCTGCTCATCGCGTCTTCGCTTCATCATCACACCGCCTGCTGTCTCCGCACGCGGTACACAACCGCGCTAGGAATTACCGCGCGCAACCTCGAGCCGCGCTTGTGCTCGCTTCGCTGCGTTCAACGCACGTGCGATATCCAAGTCTTGCTTCGGGCTCAGCAGCCGGGCATTGGCCCGCTTCAGTGACTCTTCAGCCCGCTTGACGTCAATCTCCTCAGGAGCCTCGCAGGAATCCACCAGCACGCGCACCTTATTGGCCGTAACCTGCACCCAGCCTTTCGCCACCGCCAGGGTTCGCTTCTTGCCTTCGAGAATGTACGTTAACTCTCCCGCTTCGATTTCGCTGATCAGGGAGGCGTGTCCCGGCAGGATACCCAGCATCCCCGCCGATCCCGGGATCTGCGCCTCGCTCGCATCGTTGCGGACCACCAACTTTTCCGGCGTCGCTACTTCCAGTATGAACGTTGACACAGCTTAGCCCTTCTTCAGGATCTCGGCCTTTTCAACCGCTTCCTCGATCGTACCGACCATGTAGAACGCCTGCTCCGGCAGATCATCGTACTTGCCTTCACAAATACCCAGGAAACCCTGGATCGTATCTGCCAGCTTCACGTATTTGCCCTTGATGCCCGTGAATTGTTCTCCCACGAAAAACGGCTGCGACAGGAATCTCTGGATCTTGCGCGCCCGGCTCACGGTCAGCTTATCGTCTTCGCTCAGTTCATCGATCCCGAGAATGGCGATGATATCCTGCAAATCCTTATAGCGCTGCAGAATCTGTTTCACCCGCTGCGCGCAGTTATAATGCTCCTCACCCACCACGCGCGGATCGAGAATGCGCGAAGTCGAAGCCAGCGGATCCACGGCCGGATAAATCCCCAACGCCGCGATGTCGCGCGACAGATTCGTAGTCGCATCCAGGTGCGTAAACGCCGTTGCCGGCGCCGGATCCGTATAGTCGTCCGCCGGTACGTAAATCGCCTGCACGGAAGTGATCGAACCCTTCGAGGTCGAAGTGATCCGCTCCTGCAAGGTACCCATCTCCGAAGCCAGGTTCGGCTGGTAACCCACCGCGCTCGGCATGCGGCCCAGCAAAGCCGACACCTCCGAGCCCGCCTGCGTGAAGCGGAACACATTGTCCACAAACAACAAAACGTCGGCGTTCTCTTCGTCGCGGAAGTATTCCGCCACCGTCAATCCCGTCAACGCCACGCGCAAGCGCGCACCCGGAGGTTCCGTCATCTGACCATATATTAAGGCTGCCTTCGATTTCGTATAGTCCGACGGGTTGATGACCCCAGATTCCTGGAACTCAAGCCACAAGTCGTTACCTTCTCTCGTGCGCTCACCCACTCCCGCAAACACCGAGAATCCACCATGCTGCATCGCCAGGTTGTTGATCAACTCCATGATCAATACCGTCTTGCCGACACCAGCTCCCCCAAACAAACCGATCTTTCCGCCCCGCAAATAAGGCTCAATCAGGTCGATGACCTTGATGCCCGTTTCAAACATCTGCAGTTCCGTCGACTGTTCGTCAAACCGCGGAGCCTCCCGGTGAATCGGCATGAACTTCGTCGCGTTCACGGGACCCATCTCGTCCACCGGCTCTCCAATCACATTCAACACCCGGCCCAATACCTCCCGGCCCACTGGCACCGTAACTGGTTTGCCCAGAGATTCCGCCTTCATGCCGCGTACCAGACCCTCGGTCGGCTGCAGCGCGATGCAGCGCACACGGCCTTCGCCAATGTGCTGCGCCACTTCGGCGATGATGTCAATCGGCGCCGGCGTCTGAAAGCCTTCCGATGTGATTCGGATCGCGGTGTAAATGACAGGGATCTGCCCTTCCGGAAACTGTACGTCGACAGCAGGACCGGCAACCTGGATAATGTGGCCTGCAACATTGGCGGCGGTAGTGGACATAGATGATCTGACTCCGATTTATCCCAAAGCGGCGGCGCCGCTCACGATTTCAATAATTTCTTTCGTAATACTTGCCTGACGCACGCGGTTCAAATGCAGCGTCAAGCCTTCAATCACATCGGCGGCGTTCGTCGTCGCCGCATCCATTGCGGTCATTCGCGCGGCGTGCTCACTGGCTGCACTCTCCAGCATCGCCCGGTAAATCCCCGTCTCAACATACTTTGGTAACAGCGTGCCCAGCAATTGTCCCGGCGGCTGCTCGTAGATGTAGTCCTTCGGCTCCTCGCTCGCCTCCATGGCCACGGGCAGCAATTTTGTCAGCGTCAGCTTCTGCGAGATCACACTCTTGAACTCGTTGTAGATGAGATAGACCGCATCGATCTCCTCGGCTTCGTACAATCCGGCGACCTTACGCGCAATCGCCGAGGCGTCCGCAAACCGGGCCTTATCAACCACCCCAAGATGCTCCCCAGTCAGCTTCACGCTCCGCCGTTGGAAGAAATCGCGCCCCTTGCGCCCGATCGCCTCCACCAGAATTTCCGCTTCCTGGTGCTCCCCGGCAAACGCCCAGGCCGCCTTCGTCAGGTTCGAATTAAACGCCCCGGCCAGACCGCGATCACTCGTCACCAGCACCAACAGGATTCGCTTTTCCGCACGCACCGCCAACAGCGGATGGCTGACTTCCGCCCCCGCCGCCGCGGCCGCGCCCGCAACGTCCGCCAGCATATGCGAGTAAATCTCCGCATAGGGCCGCGCTGCCAGCACGCGCTCCTGCGCCCGGCGCAGCTTAGCGGCCGCCACCATCTTCATGGCTTTCGTGATCTGCTGCGTATTTTTTACCGACCGGATTCGGCGGCGTAAGTCAATTAAGCTCGGCATGGCCTGCTGCTTTCCTGGCTAAGACTTGACATTCTCGGCGACAAACCGCTCTTTGCATTCCTTCACCGCCGCCGCCAGAGCCTTCTTAATCTCATCATTCAGCTCTTTCTTTTCCCGAATATCGGTCAGAATTTGCCGATGGCTGTTCTCAAGGAAGCGGTACAACTCCGCTTCAAACGGACGCACCTGCTCGAGCGGCAAATCATCCAATACACCCGTCGTTCCGGCAAACACAATCGCTACCTGCTTTTCCACCGGCAACGGTTGATACTGCGGCTGCTTCAACACTTCCACCAGCCGGCTGCCTCGCCGCAATTGCTGCTGCGATGCCTTGTCCAAATCCGAGCCAAACTGCGCGAACGCCGCCAGCGCGCGGTACTGCGCCAGCTCAAGCCGCAACGAACCGGATACCGACCGCATTGCCTTAATCTGCGCACTGCCGCCCACCCGCGACACCGAGATACCTACGTTTACCGCCGGCCGGATATTCGAGTTGAATAAATCCGACTCAAGGAAGATCTGCCCGTCCGTGATCGAAATCACGTTCGTCGGAATGTAGGCCGAGACGTCGCCCGCCTGCGTTTCGATGAACGGCAGCGCCGTAAGCGACCCCCCACCCAACTTCGCGCTCAGCTTCGCCGCCCGCTCGAGCAAGCGGCTATGCAGATAAAATACATCGCCAGGATATGCTTCGCGACCCGGCGGACGCCGCAACAACAAAGAAATCTCACGGTAAGCCGCCGCATGCTTCGACAAGTCGTCATACACGCACAACGCATGCCCGCCGTTATCCCGGAAGTACTCCCCAATCGCGCACCCCGCAAAAGGCGCCAGATACTGCATCGGCGCAGGATCCGAAGCCGTCGCCGCTACCACCACCGAATATTCCATGGCCCCGCAGTCCTCAAGCGTCTTCACCACTTGCGCCACAGTCGAACGCTTCTGCCCGATCGCGACGTAGATACACACCATGTCGCCGCCCTTTTGATTGATAATCGCATCGAGCGCAATCGCCGTCTTCCCAGTTTGCCGGTCCCCAATGATCAATTCGCGCTGGCCGCGGCCAATCGGAATCATCGCGTCGATGCTCTTGATCCCCGTCTGCATCGGCTGCTTCACCGGTTGCCGGTCCACCACACCCGGAGCCAGCCGCTCCACCGCGTTAAACGAATCCGTCGCAATCGGCCCCTTGCCGTCAATCGGTTGACCCAGCGCATTCACCACGCGCCCGATCATCGCCTTGCCCACCGGAATCGACATGATCCGGCCTGAACGCCGAACCTCGTCCCCTTCGCGGATACCCGATGACTCGCCCAGCAACACCACGCCTACCTGATCTTCTTCCAGGTTCAGCGCCAGCCCCGAGACACCGGCCGAGGGAAACTCAACCAGTTCCCCCGCCATCACCTTCTCCAGACCATAGATGCGGGCAATTCCGTCACCCACGCTGATAACCGACCCGGTCTCTTCAACATTCACCGCCTGGTCATAGTTTTCGATTTCCTGCCGCAGTACGCGAGAAATTTCGTCTGCCCGGATTTGAGCCATAGTTCGTTTCTTTTCCTAAAAGATTATGCCGATAACCGGCTCTTCAACGCGGTCAGTTTCCCGCGGACCGAGCCATCATAAACCGTGGAGCCGATGCGGGCGACCACGCCGCCCAACAATGCCGGATCCCAATGAAATTCACACACAACCTGTTTGCCGGTCACGCGCGAAAGCTCGCTGGCCAGCGCCGCCTTCTGTTGCTCCGACAAGGCCGCCGCCGTCGCCACTTGCGCCCGCGCCACGCCTCGCCGCGCATCCACCAAGTCTTCCACCTTTTTCCGCAAAACCGGCAGCAGCGCCGCCCGTCCGCGGTCAATTACTACATACAGAAAGTTTCTCGTCGTCGCCGATATCCCCGTCTGCTCGGCCAACTTCGCCACCACGGCACGCTTCCTCACCCGCGACACAGCCGGTGAATTCAAAATATGCTTCAGGTCCGCCGCCGCCGCCACCATCTCATCCACTCCACGCAACTCAGACAAAGCCTGCTCTGCTCCAATCGGCGCATTCGGAGCGAACAAGATATCCGCAAAGGCCGTCGCGTACCGTCCCGCAAGCGCTTCCGACATCGACTAGCGTGCCCCCTGTTTCTTCAAGTCGTTTATAAACGCCGTCACCAGTCCACTTTGCGTGGCCGGGTCGGTCTGCCCAGTCAACCGCCCCTGCGCGATTTCAAGTGCCTTATCCACCGTGAACCGCCGCAGTTGCCCCTGCGCCGCCTGCGTCAGATTATGGATCTCCGTCTCCCTCTGCGCCGCCACCTTTTCGAGCAGACTTGCCGTCTGCCCGGCTATCCGCCGCGCTTCCACTTCCCGCTCCGCCATCGCCCTCGTCCGCATCTCCGCTAATTCGCTATCAAACCGGCTTAGCTTGCCCGTCAACTGCCCCACTCGCGCATTCGCTTTCTCAACCGCGACCGCCGACTCGGCCAAGTCTTGATGAATCGCATTCGACCGGGCCTTCAAGGCCGGAAACAAAAACTTCGCCATCAGGTATAGCAGGCCCGCCGCCAGAATCGCGAAGTTGATCCACTTGTAAGTCAGCTCCGTGCTGGCATGCTCACCGCCATGCTCCTCGGCCGCCCGCAACAATAACGGCAATAACAGCGGCAGGTATCTTCCCATCACTAGTTCTTGCTCCCTTTCAGGATCCCCTGCACAATTTGCTCGGCCAGACCTTCCGCGTCGCGCGAAAGCACTTGCCGCGACTGCTCCAGTTGCGCGCTCAAGTCCGCCTTTGCCTGCTGAATTTGCTCCTTCGCTTCTTCCCTGGCCTGCGCCACACTCCGGCTCTGCTCATCAAGCAATTGCTTGCGCCACGCTTCCTGCTCCTGGTAAATCTGCGTCCGCGCCCCTCTCAGCTTGGCTTCATATTCCGCCACTTTTTCTTCCGCCACCGCAATCGCCTCATTTGCCTTCTCCCGCGCTCCCTGCGTTTGCGCATAACGATCCGACAGCACTTTTTCGAGTGGCTGGAATAACATCATTTTCAGATACCAATGAAGGATTACGACAACTACGAATGTGGGCAGGGCTTCTATTAGCAGAGCTCCTGCGCTGGAGAGCATCTGTTCCATGTGAGTTTTGAGCTTTTCGAATAGGAAGAGAACGAAGGAACATGATGCTCCTTTGACCTCACCAGAATTCTAGATCTTAACAAAGTAACTGCCAAACTGCAAGATTTCTTGTCAAACTAGAAATTCAATCAAATCGTATAATGAATTTTTATTTATGAAGTGTTGCTAAATCAGAATCTGCCTTTCCCATCCCTCTCCCACTCCGATACGATCATTTCTAATCGATGCCCAACCGAAAAACGAACCTGCTCTTGCTGATCGCCGACGACCATGCTGGCTATGTCCTCGGCGCTCACGGTAATCGTTTGGCCGTTACTCCGAATCTCGATCGCCTCGCCCGCCAGTCCACCCGTTTCGCCGCCAACCATTGCAACTCTCCGGTCTGCACCCCGTCCCGTCAATCGATCCTCACCGGTCTCTATCCCCACGCCGCCGGCGTAACCACTCTAAAAACGCCCCTCGCCGAATCGCAAACAACCCTAGCCGACCTGCTCACCGCCGATGGCTACCAAACCGCTGTTTTCGGCAAAATGCACTTCAACCGCCCCGGCGAGCACGGCATGCACGGTTTCGCCACCGCCATGACCGAAGACCACATTCATCGCGGCTGGCAACAGGCCGTGGGTCGGCCGCGGCCCCCCTGGCGGCCCTTCCGGGACCCTGCCCGCACCTGGCTCAACGCCGATGCCCAGGCACTTCCCTTTCGCGAGCATGAAATGCGTACAGCCTGGCAATGGGACCAAGCCCGAAATTGGCTCGACACCCACCATGCACAGGGACCCTTCGCCCTTTGGTTCAGTATCCAGGAACCTCACTCCCCCTTTGACTTCCCCTCCAACGATGCCGCCCGTTTTGCCCCATCCCGCTTCCCCGTTCCGGCCGTCGGGCCCGAAGACGCCTGGCAAATCCCGCTTATTTTCCGTGACTTAAGCCCCACCGACAAGCAAGGAATAATATCTGCTTATTACACCAGTGTCCACTATCTCGATCGCAGCGTCGGCCGCGTGCTCAACCACCTCGACAATCTCGGCCACGCCGAGGATACCCTCGTCGTCTACATGGCCGATCATGGCTACAATCTCGGCCATCACGGCCGATTTGAAAAGCACTGCTTCTACCAGCCCGCCCTCCATGTCCCGCTCATGATGCGCTTGCCGGGCCGGCTCGCCGCCGGCAGGGTCATCCGCCACCGCACGGAAAGTATCGACATCTCCCCCACCATCACCCGCTTGCTCCAGCTGTCCAACCGGCTGCCCTCTACCCACGGCCGGGACCTCTTTGAATCTCCACCAAGAGATGAGATTTTTAGCGTCTATCTCGAAAATGAAGAGGCTTGCTTGATTTGGGAAAATTGGAAGTTCATCTATACCACCGGCCGCCGCAAACGCCTCGATGGCTATCAAACCGACCAGCCCACCCCCGGCCCGATTTCTCGCCTCTACGATCTCAAACGCGACCCCGGCGAATTCCGCAACGTCGCCGCACAGTATCCCGCCCTCGTTGAAAATCTCCGCCATCGCCTCGAAGCACGCTTTGCCGCAACTCACCCGGAACCCGGTCTAAACCTCGACTCCTGGCTCCGTCCCCGCGACGCAAAATAATGTGAAACATTTATTGAGAATCCGGGTTCATCCCTACGTGACCACTGTGGCACCCCTTGAAAGAGATGCCGAGTTAATGCTTCGCGTCCAGGAGGGCGACGACTCTTCGTTCGCTCTCTTGCTCGAAAAGTATCGAAACCCAGTCATTCATTTCCTGTATCGAATGGTGCAAAATCAAGCTATCGCTGAAGAACTCGCCCAGGAGGTCTTCCTCCGCGTCTACCGCAGCCGCGCGAGCTACGAACCCACTGCTCGCTTCACAACTTGGCTCTTCCGCATCACTACCCACCTCGCTCTCAACCACATCCGCGACCGCCGTAAGCATCAGCTCCTTACGCCGATTGATTCGCCATCTGAGACTTTTACTTCGATTCAACTGGCAGATAAGGAGCTCACATCTGAACAAAGGCTCCTCATGCAAGCCCGTCTCGCCGAAGTCCGCCGTGCCATCGAGCAACTTCCCGAAAAACAGCGGAGCGCGGTGCTGATGCACAAATATCAGGAAATGGATTACTCCCAAATTGCCGGCGCCTTGAGTTGTTCCGAGTCCGCCGTCAAAAGTTTGCTCTTCCGCGCTTACGAAACTTTGCGTACACGCCTTAAGCATTTCAGCCCCGATGGCGCCGGACAAAAGCTCGACTAAAGGAGAAGCTTCACGTGAATTGTTTACTAAAACCCCCTGAACAGCAAGCACTTCTCTTCCGCTATCTGGCTGGCGATCTCACGGGAGAAACGCTCTGTTCCTGGCAGCGCCATGTAGCATCTTGCCCCGATTGTCAGCACCTGGTCCAATCACAGGAGAACCTCGAAGCGATCCTTTCCTCCTGGCAACCCCCGGCCATCAGTGCCGATTTCGACCAGAAACTCTGGGCCCGCATCGAACTCGACCGGCAACATACACAGCCCTGGTGGCTGCGCTATCTTTCTCTCGATTGGGGCTGGCGGCTGGCCGTTCCCGCCGCCCTGACCGCTTGCCTCATTCTCGGTTTTTTCGTGCTCTCCCCCGCCCCCGAAGTCATGCAGGCCGAAGATATCGAACAAGTGGAACGTATGCTCGACGACCTGGAAGCCCTTCAAGCCCTTCATCCCCAACCGGAAGATCCCCGGATTCAGGATTCCCTATGAAGCTTCTCCTCCCGCTGATCCTGTTTGCCGCCACCCTGGCCGCCCAACCTGCTCCCGGAAAAGTCCTGATCGAGCGTCTCCGCCGCATGACGCCCGCCGAGCGCCAGCGCGCCCTTGATCGCATGTCCCCAGAGCGGCGCGAAGCGCTCGAACGCCGTCTCAACTCCCTTGATCGCATTCAACCCGGCGTCCGCGACAGTCTCCAGCACGACTTTGAATCTTTTCAAAAGCTGAGCCCCCAAGAAAAATCCGAATTCCGCCGTACCTTGCGTGACATCTCCGAACTCCCGGCCGAGCGCCGCCGCATTGTGCGTGCGGCGATCCATCATCTCCGCAAGCGCCCCCCACTCCTGCATGAGCGGATTCTCAACAGTCACAACTTCACCGAACGCTTCTCCGAGGATGAAAGAAAACTCATTCGCGAATCCCTCCGCTACCTCGAACCTCTCGAAGCTACCGATCTCAGCCACTAGTATCCCGAGCCATGAAATTGTGTTCGAACTATCTTTATCCACCGATAAGGTCTGGGAAGGATGAACCGTGCCTCCTCATCTACTTTCGTGCCTCCCTTAGCCACCCCGTCTTTTCTTCATTTCGCGCCTTATCCCGCCCTGCTTCTATCCAGTTGCAGCACGGAGGCCTGTGTGCTCGATTTCAATTCCGCCGCGGCACAACTCTTCCCTTCTCTGCGCCTTCACGGCCCCTGCCCCGATTTGCTCGCCGGCGTTGCCGGCCTGAATTCACTCGCGCTTCCCTGCACCCTCGCCCTCCAGCAGGGGCCCCTGCGCCGCTGCTTTGAAGTCGACATCACCGCTACTCCCGATGGCGCTCTCGTTCTCTTCCGCAACGTCACGGAAGCCTGGGTTCAATCCAGGCTCCTCAATGGCTTAGGTGCTCTTCAATCCAAGTTTCTCACCGGTGGCCTCGAGCGCGAGGCTTTTGCCGACCTTCTTTCCCTCGTTCTGGAGATCACCACCAGCGAATATGGCTTTGTCGGCGAAGTCCTGCGCGATGAAAAAGGTGATCCCTATTTGCGCACTTTCGCCATTACCGATGTGACTTGGGACGAAGAAACCCGAAAGTTCTACGACGACTATCATAAACAGGGGCTGGAGTTCCGTAATCTCAAGACACTCTTCGGCCATGCATTGCAGTCTGGCCTGCCGCTCATCGTCAATTCCCCCGCCGGCCACCCCGCCAGTGGCGGCACGCCTCCCGGACATCCCCCGCTCAACAGCTTCCTCGCCCTTCCTCTCAAGCTCGGCGACGAACTCGTCGGCCTGCTCGGCATCGCCAACCGCCCCGGCGGGTATGAAAACTTCATTCTCGATTGGCTCGAACCCTTTTCCCGCGTCAGTGCCGGCGCCATTCGTGGCTTCCAAACCCTGCAATCGCGGCAGCTTCTCGAACTCGAGCGCGACGCCTACCTCAATAGCTCCTCCGCGATTCATATCGTCTTCGACCTCAAGGGCCGCTTTCATCGCGTCAACCCCGCTCTTTGCCGCCTGCTCGGTCTCTCCCCCGCCGCGATTTATGGCTCGGATTTTACTGCCTTCCTCCACCCCGATGACGTGGAATCGAGCCGCGCTGAGTTCGCCGCTGTTCTGTCCGGCCGCGCCGCCGACGGCTTTGAAAACCGCTTTCGCGCCGCCGACGGGTCCTATCGCTGGCTGCGCTGGGTGACGCCTCCCCCCTCTCCCGAGGCAAAGTTCATCTACGCCACCGCCATGGATGTCACCGAACAAAAACGCATGGCCGATGAAGTCCACCGCCTCGCCCTGGTTGCGCGCAGGACCAACAATCTCATCATCCTCAGCGACTCCGAGGGCGTCATCGAATGGGTCAACGAGGGATTCACCCGCCTGACCGGCTACACCCTCGAGGAAGTCCGCGGCCGCAAACCCGGCGACTTTCTGCAGGGCCCGGAAACGGATCCCGCCACGGTCGCCCGCATCCGCCAGGCTCTTCTCGATAAACGCGCGTTTCAAGAACAAATCCTCAACTACTCCAAGGATGGCCGCAAGTACTGGGTCGAAATCGAAGTCCAGCCTCTTTTCGACTCCCACGGCGTCCTCACCCATTACATGGCCGTCGAGCTCGACATCACGGCCCGCAAAGTCTACGAACAGCGGCTGCTCGATAGCGAAAGACTGCTTCAGGATGCCGGCGCCATGGCTCACCTCGGTGGCTGGGAAGTCGACTTGAATTCCGGCTCCCTTCTCTGGAGCGATGAAGTGTGCCGGATTCACGAAGTCCCCCTGGGCTACAAGCCCAACATGCGGGAATGCATCGACTTCTTCACCCCAGCCGCCCGCAAGACCATCACCCGCCTGGTCGAGCGCAGCATCGCCACCGGTGAGCCTTGGGATATCGAACTGCCACTGATTACCGCGAAAGGCCGTGAGATCTGGGTCCGAACCGTCAGCAAACCACAGTTTGAAAATGGCCGTTGCCGCCGCCTGGTCGGCTGCCTCCAAGAAGTGACTGAACGCCGCCGCCAGGAAGATACGATCCGCCGCAGCGAGGCCCGCCATCGCGCCCTTCTCGCCGCCGTCCCCGACTACATCGTGCAGGTCGACAAAAATGGCATCGTTGTCGACTTCCATAACTCCGAAATCGGCCACGGCGACTTTCCTCTCCGCCACGCCGTCGGCCATCCTCTGCGCTACTTCCTCTCCGCCCCCTTGTGGGAACGTTTCTCGCGCGCCTTCGAGCACATCGGCCTCGATGGCCATGTCGAGGTCATTGATTACGAACTCTCCCTCGCCGGCCGTCAATTTGTCTTCGAGGCCCGCCTTTCCCGTACACAACTGGGCGACTTCCTCGTTCTCATCCGCGACATCACCACCCAGCGCGAAAGCGAAATCAAAATTCAGAACTACGTCGAAAACCTCGAATCCACCCGCCTCGAACTCGATTTCGCCCGCCGCCGCGCCGAAGAAGCCAACCGCTCCAAGAGCCAGTTTCTCGCCGTCATGAGCCACGAGATCCGCACCCCCATGAACGCCATCATCGGCATGTCCCGCCTTCTGCTCGACACTCCCATGTCCCCCGAGCAGCGCGAAATGAGCGGCACGGTCATGCGCTCCGGTGAAGCTTTGCTCGAGATCATCAACGACATTCTCGACTTCTCGAAAATCGAAGCCGGCCGAGTGGAACTGGAAACCATCGACTTCGATCTCGAACAAACCCTTGAAGACGTCATCGAACTCTTGCACCCCAAGGGCCGCGAAAAGGGTATTGAACTCGCTTTCTGGTTCGACCCTCTCGCCCCGCGCACCGTTTCCGGCGACCCCGGCCGTCTCCGGCAAATGGCCCTCAACTTTGTCAGCAACGCCATCAAGTTCACCTCTCATGGCTTCGTTCTCTTGCGCGTCGAGTCCGTCGGCAAGGACCGTATCCGCGTCGAGGTCGAAGATACTGGCATCGGCATCGCCGCCGGCAAAGTCAGCCGTCTATTCGAGAGATTTTCCCAAGCCGATTCCTCCACCACCCGCAAATACGGCGGCACCGGCTTGGGCCTCGCCATTGTTCGCGAACTGGCCGAGTTGATGAATGGAAATGTGGGTGTTCAAAGCACTCCCGGCCAGGGCAGCACATTCTGGTTTGAAGTCGAGCTTCCCGGTCCCGCACCCCACTTTGTTTTGCCCGACGAGATTCCCCGCCTCGAACTGCAGGGCAACTCCACTGCTCTTCGCGCTCTCGCCCGGCTTCATTCCGACTTTGCCCGCCGCTACCCTCCGAATTCCCAACGTGTTCTTCATATCGATTCCCATCAACTGCCCCCCCTTCTGTCCGGCCGCTTTCTCACCAGCCTGATCGGAGACCATCCCGGCGCCCCTCAGCCTGCCAGTTTTCCCAAGCCTCCCCTTCCCAATTTCTCCGGCTACCGCGTCCTCCTCGTCGAAGATAACCTCATCAATCAGAAGGTCGGCCTCCGCCTTCTCGAAAAGCTGAACTGTACCGTTGACCTCGCCGCCAATGGTTTTGAAGCCGTTCAGATGACCGGACAACTCCCTTACGATCTCGTCTTCATGGATTGCCAAATGCCCGAAATGGATGGCTTCCAGGCCGCACGCCAAATCCGCAGCCTCGGCGGCCCCCTCAAGCGCGTCCCCATCGTCGCCCTCACTGCCGCCGCCACTCCCGAGGACCGGGATCGCTGCCTCCAGTCCGGCATGAACGATTACCTCACCAAACCCGTCAGCGTCGAATCGCTCGCCCTCGCCCTCGAACGTTGGGCCGCCCCTCTCCGCCAAACTACCGCTTCATAGAAAATAAGAGGCACGATGAGCATTCGTTCCTCCCTCGATTCCCTCGAAATCGATACCCGCAATTTCCCTGTCCTCGGCCATATTCACCGCTTCTCGCCTGCCCTCGATTCCCTGCTCGATCCCTCCGCCCGCGTCGAAGTCCTCGCCGCCGGCTTCGCCTGGACTGAAGGCCCGGTCTGGCTCCGCCAATCCGCCACCCTTCTGTTCAGCGATATCCCGCGCAATACAATCTTTGCCTGGCGCGAAGCCTCCGGCGTCTCTCCCTTTCTCTCTCCCTCCGGCTTCACCGGCATCCTCCCCTATGGCCGCGAGCCCGGCTCCAATGGCCTCACCCTCGACCCCCTAGGCCGCCTCGTCGCCTGCGAACACGGCGACCGCCGCGTCAGCGTTCTCACCGCCGACGGCGGCAAAATGACCCTCGCCGACCAATTTGAGGGCAAGCGCCTCAATAGCCCCAATGATTGCTGCTTTCATCCCTCCGGCGATCTCTACTTCACCGACCCCCCCTACGGCCTTCCCGCTCAATTCGATGACCCCCGCCGCGAACTCGATTTTTGCGGCGTTTATCGCGTCTCCTCCTCGCGCCAGATTTCCCTGCTCACCGCCGAGCTTTCCCGCCCCAACGGACTCGCTTTCTCCCCCAACGCCTCTACCCTCTACGTCTCCAACTCCGATCCAGACCGCGCCATCTGGATGGCTTATCCCGTTAACGCCAACGGACAGCTCGGCCCCGGCCGTCTCTTCGCCGACCTCACCCGCGAAGCAGCTTCGCAAAAAGGCCTTCCCGACGGCTTCAAACTCGATCACTCCGGCCACCTCTTCGCCACCGGCCCCGGCGGTGTCTCCATCTTTTCTCCTTCCGGCGAACGCCTCGGCCTCATCGAACTCGGCGAGGCTTGCGCCAACGTTGCCTGGGGCGGTGATGGCTCGACTCTCTATATTTGTGCTGACATGTATTTGTGCCGCATTCATACCCGCACTCACGGAACCTTGCTCTAGTCCTGCTCGCAGCTTCCCTGCTCCCAGCCGCCGATCTTGAATCCCGCTGGGCCGAAATCCGCGACCGCGCCACTCCACGCCAACTCTATTCCATCCTCCAACAACTCCCCAAGGGCGCCGACCTCCACCACCATGCCAGCCTCAGCTTCTATGCCCACCATGTGCTCCCAGCCGCCATCGGCATCCAAAAGCTCGGCTACCGCTACTACACCCGTACCCGTGCTCAGGATTGCGCCGACAACGAAAACGGACCCCTTATTCTCTACCAAAACATCGGCGCCGCCACACTCAAACGGCTCTCCCCTTGCCGGCAGGAAGACTACACTCCGCTCGACGCCCTCAATCCCAAACAGCGCGAAGCCTGGCTCTCGGCCCATATCCTTGACGAACCCGGCGAAAACCGCAATGAATTCTTCGAAGAGATTGTCCTCCGGCTCACCCCCCTGTCGCGCAACCCCCATCTCTTTGCTGAACTCTTTGCCCAAAACCTCAAGCTCTTCGCCGCCGAAGGCGTCCGCTATGTCGAAGCCCAATGGGGCCCCTTCAACAACGAAAAACCCGACGGCACTCTCTACACTCCGGATGAGGCCATCGAGATCGTCGAGCGCCGCCTCGCCCAACCCGATGTCCGCTCCACCGGCATCGAACACCGCTTCCAGGTCACCATCATCCGCTTTCGCGCTGACCTCGAACAGCAAATCGCCAACCTCCACGAATTCGTCAGCCGCCACCGCGACCTCTTTGTCGGCATCAATGCTGCCGGCCGCGAAGACAACGACAAGGGCCACGCCCTGCGCATGCTCGATAGCTTCCGCCTCGCCCGCCGCCGCCACGGCGGTATTCCTCTTAGCCTCCACGCCGGCGAAAAAGATTCCCCCGGCCCGGAAGTCCGCAACACCCTCCTTCTTGGCGCTTCCCGCATCGGCCATGGCATCAATCTCATCCACGACCCCGACACCATGCTCCTCATGCGCCACAACCGCTACCTCGTAGAAATCAACCTCGTCTCCAACCGTGTACTCGACTACATGCCCGATCTCCGCCTCCACCCCTTCCCCGAATACCTTCGCTTCGGCATCCCCGTCTGCCTCAACACCGACGACCGCGGCAGTTGGGATTCGAACATGACCGACGAATACATGCACGCCGTTCAGCTCTTCCGCCTCTCCTGGGCCGAACTCACCAGCCTCGCCCGCATGAGCCTCGAACATGCCTTCGCTCCCACCGCCCTCAAAAAATCCATGATCGAAGCCTACGAGCGTGACATCCAAACCTTCACACAGCGCTTCGACACCCCGAATTGGGCCCAAATGGCCGATCGTCACTCTCCAGAAATCAGTGGCTACGCCCGCCGCAACTTGCTCCCTGCGCAATGAAGCTACACTACAACCAATGTTGCTTTGGATGAGAATCGGCGCTTTTCTGTTGATCCTGCTTCCCAGTGCCTGGTTCGCCTGGCAATGGCGGGATATGCCCGCTGCCGGCTACTACCACGATGACGGCCTTTATTTCGTGGCGGCCCAAAGTCTGGCGGAATCAGGAGAATACAAGATTTCCAGCCTTCCTGCCCAACCGCCGCAAACAAAATACCCTCCTCTCTGGCCTCTCGTTCTCTCCCTGGCTTGGCACATCAATCCCATCTACCCGCAGAATTTGCCTTGGGCCATGCTGCTTGCCTGGATCTGGCTTCCGGCCACGGTCCTTCTTTATTGCCGCTGGCTGCGCCAGACTGGCGCCGAAGAGAAAATCATCTGGCTGCTGGCTGCCCTCTGGGCCTTGAACCCCTACGTAATTCTCTTCAGTACAACCCTGTTGACCGAAATGTTCTTCACCTCGCTGCTGCTCGCCACCCTGCTCCTGCTGCGAAGACCACAACCCGGTTGGACCGCCATCGCCGGCCTCCTCGCCGGCCTCGCCTTTCTCGTCCGCTCGGCCGGTTTGGTGCTCCTGCCCGCTGTTGTAGCTTGGCTCGTTCTGCGTAAACAGCCACGCCGGGCAACCATCTTTGCCTCTGTCCTGGCCCCCATCATGGCCGCTTGGTTCTGGTGGGCCGGTACCCACCGCACTCCCGGCTCGGACGAAATCACTCTTTATTACACCAACTACTTCGGCTATCACCTGTCGGTCTTCTCCTGGAATGAGTTGCCCATGTACCTGTGGCGTAATGCGGAGGCCCTGGTGAGTGGGCTCGGCGCCTTTCTGCTTCCGAGCAACACAACTTCCCTTCTCGATCGCGTGCTCGCCCTCACCCTCGGCGTAGCGGGAATCAGCGGAGTTCTCCGCCGCCTCCGCCAGGATCCCACGGGCTCTCTCGCCCCCTACGCCTACTTTTCCGCTCTCTACATCCTCATGCTCATTGTTTGGCATTTCCCCCCCAATGAGCGCTTTGCCATGCCGGTGGCGCCACTCTGGTTCTTGGGTATCTTTTCCGAGTTCACCCACATTCTCGGCACCATCCACAAAGCATTCCAAAAACCCGACTTCGGGCAGAAAATCGCCGGGGCTGTGATCGTCCTCCTGCTGCTGTCCACTCTCGGTTGGTGCGCTTCAAGGCAATTCTCACTAGTCACTTCGGACCTCCCCGTCTTCTTTTCCAGCCAGAGCCGCCGCTTTCACGATTCCGAGCCAACTATCCGCTACATTCGTGAAAATCTTCCCGCCGACGCCACCATTCTGGCCGAAATGGATCCCACCCTGTTCCTGCGCAGCGGACGCCGCGCGGCCGGTTACATCCTCAACACGGTTCACTGGTATCGCGGTGATGAAGATGCTCGAGCGGCGGCTTACTCGGATGCAGCCCAGTATTGTAAGCGCCTTGGCATTCGCTATGTTTTGTTGAATCAATGGGATTTTTCCCGTGATTTGACCCCCGAGGCGCACGACACAATTCTCCGCCGCCTCCCAGCCGATCCGCGCCTGGAACTCGTTTACTCCTCCGGACCCTCCGCCCTGTACCGGATCCGTTAGTCAACCTCCGCTTCCCACAACCGGCTTCCTCTCACCGTGCCCGGCAGGCCTCTATCCCCATCAGGATCCGGTGTGCCGCGCGCACTCGCGCCGCATTCGGGTAGTTCCGGTTCGCCAGCATCACGATCCCCATCCTCCGCCCGGGCGCCATCGCCACATACGCGCCAAACCCGTTCGTGGACCCCGTTTTGTTCAGCAGCACATCGTCCCGCACGGGGCCCGGCGGCACAATCGCCTCCGCCGCGTTTGCCTCCATCGCCATCTTCGCGGAATTGCCAGCCACCAAATCCTCCACGGCCACCGGCCAATCATACATCTCCCAGCCCAGGCCCTGCGTCGTCCGCCCAATGCGAAAATACCCGCGCCGGCTCGCCTCGACCGCCTTCCGAAGATCCCCGTCCCGAATCTGCCCCGGCGACATCACCTGCTCCACCATCCCAATCAGGCTCCGCGCGCTCGTCTTCACCCCATAGGCCTCCGCATCGAGCACCCCCGGTGTCACCCGCACCGCCTTGCCTTCCGCGTTATAGCCGTAGGCATAATCGCTTTGGCGCTCCTCCGGCACCACCACAAAGGTCTCGCGCAGCCCCATCATCGGAAACAGCCTCCGTTCCAACCACTCCGTGAAGCTGCCACCCAATCTCTGCGCCGCCAGATGCCCCGCCAGACCAATGCTCGGATTCGAATACACACGAAACGCCCCGGGGGGCCTCTCCGGACGCCACCCGCGATAAAAAGCGACCATGTCTCTCTCGCTTTTCACCCCATCGGGAAATTGCAGCGGCAAGCCCCCGGCCGTGTAGGTCGCCAGATTTAACACATTCACCCGGTCAAAACTCGTCCCCGCCAACTCCGGCATCAGCCGGCTTACACTCTCGCTCCAACCCAACTGCCCCCGCGCCTCCGCATAGGCCACCAACATCGCTGTGAAAACCTTGCTCACCGATCCGATCTCGAAGATCGTTTCCTCATCGACGCGCCGGCCCGAGTCCCGCTCCGCCACCCCAAAGGAAAAAAACAAGCGCCGCCCGTCCACCGTCACCGCCACGGCCATCCCCGGCACTTGATATTCGCGCTCGATCCTGGCCACCACCGCCCGCACCTCCGCCCCCACCCGCGCCTCCAGTCCGCCGGCGCATTCCTGGCCCAACAATGGGCCGGCCAGATACAAAACAACCAGCGCCGCCCCCGCCCAGGCCAACCATTTCCCGCCCACTAGCGCCCGCGCCCAGCGAGATCCAATAACTCGCGGATCAGGATCTCTGCTGTCTTCTCCCCCAAGGATACCCGGGACACATAGCGGTAGGCCGCAAAACTTTGATAATCCACCTCTGTCAGGATATAGCCGAAGGCATCGTTTGTCAGCCCAAACAGAAACGGGTGTTCCGCCTTCAGCTTCCGCTTCAGGTACAGTCCGATATTCGGCAAGGCCTCTCCCGGTATCGTCACCACCCGCGCCGTTCCTATCTCGGCGTAATTCAGTTGGGTCGAGATTACCCGCTCCCCCTCCCGCCGGTAGCCGAGCGGCGAATGCTGCACCACCGCCCATAACTCTTCACTCTCCACCGGAAAACGAACCCGCCTCGCCCGTACCCGCACCTCCGGGTTCGCCTGCCAGGCCGCACCCGCCAACACTCGCCGCGTCTCCCTCGCCAGTAACCCCCCAATCCGCTCACACTCCGCCCAACTCCGCTCATCCGGCCAATACCCCCGCAGCGCATCCCGCGGTCCGGCCGGCAAGGTGCGATTGTCCGCCGTTACCATCCCCCCTTGCGCGCCATTGACAAACAAAGCCACTCCCCCCGCTTTCTCCAACTTCTCGCACAGCGGCCACACCAGATCCGGACTCACCACTCCCGCCTGATTCCCCAACACCTCCGGGTGGATCGCATAATTCACCAGCGTCGCAATCGCTTCCCCGCTCCGCCGCCGCAGTTCCAGCGCGCTCAACTGCCGGTCATACAGATCCGGAGCATAGTAGTTGTAAGCAATCTTTCCCTCAGCTTCCCCCACCCCTACGCGCAACTCCGCCGGCGCCAGCGCGTCGATCGCCGCATCGAGCGCCGCCGCCACCTCCCCCACCACCCGCTCCAAGTAAGCCAGCGAAGCCGTGTGCCCCCCCTTGCCGTCGGGAAAAGCATAAGCGTCCGGCGCGCTGTGTGTATGCGTTGCCGCAATCAGAATGTTTTCCGCCGGTATCTGCTTCACCCGCTCCCGCACCCGGTCGCCAAGCGCCGCCGGAAACCCGATCAGATCCACGCTCACCACACCCAATCGCGTCCCACCATTTTCGACAACCAGCGCCCGCGCCATCAGCTCGCCCAGCTTTCGCGTCGCCGCGACCGGCGCCCCCATCCCCCCGCTCACCGGCAGCAAAGGGTCGGGCGTGATGTTTCGCTTTGCCGCCCCGGCGGCAAATCCAGTCTGCGCCCCAGCGGGCGAAAGACACAGCAAAGGCAAAAATGAGCGTCGCTTCATCTCTCGCATCTTAATCGATCGCAGCTTTTTCTGCTTTTTATTTCCCTTGTTTTGAATCACTACCACCTCTGCCCCGGTGCGCCACGCCCGCCGCGATGGCCAAATCTTGCTCGGGCGAGCCTCGCTGCGCCCGCCAGAATTCTCCCCCCAGGAGCCTTCCGTGCAAACGAAGCCATTTCTTTACCTCTCACTGCTCGCCGCTGGCGCTGCCCACAGCGAAACTCTAACCGGACGCCTGCTCTCCCCCGACGGCGCCGCCCCCCACCGCTTGCGTGTCAACCTGCTCACCGCCGGCGAAAAACAGCAAATCGAACAAACGAAGCCAAGCCGTTCTGGCGACTTCGCCATCTCCTGCCCGCCTGGCAGCTATGTGCTCGAAGTTCTCAATCCCAAGGGGCGCCTCATGCGCCGCCTCCCAGTCCGGGTACCGGCCCCCAGTCCGGTTGAAATCGATCTCCGTCCCCGCTTCGAGCCCGCCACTGGCGCTAACCTCGTCTCACTCAAACGCCTGCGCCATCAGGTTCCCGCTCAGGCCGAAGAACGTTTTGCCGCCGCTCATGATGCCGCCCTCGCCGGAAACACCGAAGCCGCCATCGCCCACCTCGAAGCCGCCATCGCCCTCGACCCCGACTACTTCGAAGCGCTCCATAACCTCGCCGTCCACTACGCCAACCTCAACCGGCTAAACGAAGCCAAGCCCCTGCTCGAGCGCGCCACCACCCTCGAGCCCCAAAACGCCCTCGCCGAACTCAATCTCATCCTTGTTTCCGTCCGTCTCGGCCAAACCCCCTCCCCCAACCAGTTGGCGGCCGCCCGCAGACTGCTCACCCGCCTCGGGGAAAAAAAATAGCGGCCTCCCCCGTACAGGAGGAGGCCGCGATCGCTTCGTTTATGCGATTCCTACCAGAGGAACTTCAGCCGCACCTGCATCGTGCGCGGGCTGAAATTCTGGTTCGACGTATTGAAGGGGAACAGCGTACCGAAGTTCGCATCCGCCGGGTTCGTGATGAAGCTGTCATTGCGGCCAAAGTAATACTTGTTGATCGCATTGAACGCTTCAAATCCAAACTGGAAGCGATACCGTTCGCGGAAGATCGTCGTCTTCAACAACGAGGCATCAAGCGTCGGCACACGGTGCTTCCGCAGGTTACCCCAGTTCGACGGCGTCTGCCGTCCCGGCAGGCTCTGGCCCGGCGAGAAGTCCGATACCCACAGCCAGTCGTACCGGCTCAGGTCCGTTCCGCAGCCGGAATTCACCGAGTACGGCATCGGCGTCCGAGTGCCATCGTTGTTCAGACGCACCACGCAGTTGCCGAAACCACGCACCTGGTGCTGGTTCCAGTTGATATCCTTCACCCGCGAATCGCGCAGCGGAAGAACATTACCCGGGAAGGCCGCCGGCTCGCCCGACGCCCACTGGAAGAAGCTCGTCACCTGCCAGCCGCTGATGAATTTATCAACGATGCCATTGGCGCCGCTGGCAAAGCGCTTGCCCTTTCCGAAAGGCATTTCATAGCTGCCCGTCAGCTTGAACACGTGCGGACGGTCGTTGAAGTACAGGCTGCGCTGCTGCACGCCGTTGACATGGTCGATGAAACCATCGGCGTCGAGCATCCGCGACCAAGTGTAGTTCGTGATCAGCGTCAACCCCGACATGCGTACGTTGTAGTTCACCTGCAGCGAATGATAGTCGATGCGGCCCGAGTTCAAACCGTCGCGCGTCAGGTTCCCGTTGAATTGCGGATAAGGCCGGTTCAACTGGAAGCGGGACAGCGTGGGCGCCGTAAAGAACGCCGTACCCCGGAAGGCATCCACGCCACGGAACGGATTCGGCAACTGATCGTTGCAGAAAGTCGGCAAGCCGCCCTGCAGCGCATCGCAGCGGCGCATGAAGTCCGCGCTCGGCAGATTGAAGGCCCGCGAAGTTTCACGGTCCCGCGTAATCGAACCGATATAGCTCACATCCAAAACCGACTTCGGATTCAACTGGAATTGGAAGCCCAGGCTGAACTGATCGATCGAAGGCAGGCGGAAGCTCGGTGTCCAATGATTGAAGTCACGGCCCAGGAACGTGTTCGGCCCCAGGGTCGCCCCCGGCGGACGGGAGAATCCGTTCGGGAACGGATTGCTCAGCACGCCGGCAATCGGAGTGCGGCCGTCGTCGTTGCTCACCACCATCGGCGTGTTTGTTTCAAAGCCCAGCGAACGCAGGTTGTTGTTGCTCGGGTTCATGTAGTAACGGCCAAACCCGCCGCGGATCACCAAGCGGTCGTTCACCGAGTAGGCGGCGCCAATGCGCGGCTGCCAGGTGTTGCGGTAGGTGCTGCCCGAATTGGCGGCCACCCCGCCCACGCCGGCAAAGGCCAGCCCGCCGGCCAGATTCGACAGCCCTGTGGCATTGCGCAAGGGCGAGGCCACAGTCGGGTCGAAGCCCCGGTTGATGCGGTTATATTTCTCCGTCGCCGGAGCATTGATGTCATACCGCAGACCCAGGTTCAGGGTCAGCTTGCGAGAAACCTTGAAATCGTCCTGCAGATAGATCGCCGTGTACCAGTTCTGGTAGAAGGGGTAGAGCGGGAAGAACTGCTGGCCACCAACGCCGCGGTCGCCGCCGAATCCGCTCGGCAGCCCCAGCAGAAAGCTGGCAAAGCTGTCGCCAGCATCGGCTTCCGCCTGCTGCCAGTTCCGCCGCGTCCACTGGTCATTGAAGCTGAATTCGAGAATGTTGCCCGAGTTCTGCGTAATAAAGTGGATGCGGCGGATGTCGATTCCCGCCTTCAGCGTGTGCTTACCAGCATTCTTCGTCACGCTCGACATGATGCCGTAGTTGTTGGTGATGTTGATGCCTTGGCCACGGCCGAGCGGGCTGTAGCCGGCAAAGTTCCAACGGCCAAAATAAGCGGGCGAAGGCAACTGGCTGACCAGGCTCGATGGCAAACCCAGTTTCGTCAGGTCAAACGCGGCGTTATCCCGGCCAAAACCCTTTTCGATAAACCGGTTGTAGCTCGCGCGAATGTTGAAAACCGTCGTCGGGTTGATCGTGCTCACCCAGTCGATCACGTAGGCATCGTTGATGCGCTGGAAAGGCTGCTGCCCGTCCATGCCTGGGCCAGCGCAGACGCCGTTCGAGCAGCGCTCTTCGGTGCGATCGTTCGAGGCGTGACGGATAAACGTGCGGTGCTTATCGCCAAAGTTCCAGTCAAACTTCAGAATCAGGTTGTAGAAGTCGTCCTGGTTCACATAAGTCGGCAGAATAAAATTCGTCGTCGAATACCGCTGTCCCGCCGTCGCCGTGTTCGGGTTCGGCATGAACTGCATGACGTTCCGCGCCACCGGGTCAATCCGGCTCGCGGGAATCTGGTTGTTCGGGAACTGCGCCCGGATCGGATTTCCCGAGGCATCGACCGTCGTGTTGAACGGGTCAAAAATACGAATCGCTTGACCGTTCGGCTGTGTCAGCCGGCTGAAGTCGCCCCGCCGCATTTCCGGTTCCGCGAAGCTGTTGCGCAACGGATTCGGCGTGCCTTCCCGGTATCCTTCATAGGTGCCCAAATAGAAGAGTTTCACCTTGCTTTCTTTCGTCAGCAGCTTGGGAACATAAATCGGCCCATCCAGTTGGAAGCCGTATTGATCCATGTTGCCGTTCGGCCGCGGAGCATTGAGAGCCCCAGACGCGTTCCGGCCCAGCGCGTTGTTCTGGAACGAGTTCGCATTGAGCGGCGCACGGCGCAGAAACTCCCATACCGTGCCATGATGCCGGGCCCCACCGCTCTTCAGCACCACGTTGATGACACCGCCGCCCGTGCGCCCGTAGGCTGCGTCATAGGAATTCGTCTGAATCGTGAATTCCTGCACCGCATCCACTACCGGTACATAAGCAATGTTATTGCCACCCAACTGAGCGTTGTTCGGCGCGCCATCGAGCAGAAATTCATTGCGCGACTGTTGCCCGCCATTGATCGACCATTCGGCGATCGCCCCGTTGTCAAACGGACGCTGCCAAATCGCCGCCCCACGGAACGTGACACCAGATTGTGTCGCCCCCAGCATGAACGGGTTCCGCGCATTGAGCGGCAGATCGGCGATCGTCTTGTTGTCGATGACGCCCGACCGGCTCGCCGTCTGCGTTTCGAGGATGGCGGCATTGGCCTCCACCGTTACCGAGTCGCTCACCTGACCGACTTCGAGCACCACATCTATGCCAGCCACCTGGCTGACCTGCAGCGTAATGTTGCTGCGAATCGATTGCTTGAACCCCGGATGGGAAACCGTGAGATTGTATTGCCCGGGACGCAAGAACGGAATCGAATACACCCCCGAGGTATCGGTCGTGACTGTATTGGTTTCGTTGGTTCCCGTGTTCACTGTTTTGACAGAAGCGCCCGCGATTGCCGCGCCGCTGCTGTCGAGGATGCGTCCTGTGATCGTGCCGCGAAATTCCTGGCTAAAGCCCAATGAATTCAGCAAAATCAGGAAGCAGGCGATCCACATTGATCTATTCATCTTGGAAAAGCCCCCTAAGTACTTCAGATGTTGTTTCGCAGGGCCGCACTCCTCACTGAAAGAGGAAAATGACCCCGTTGGCGCCAATTTATCACAATACGAGGGAGTCTAAATGAAAGGAGATTCAGGGAGGAAAAATGGTGCGCCCGACAAGATTCGAACTTGTGGCCTTTTGCTTCGGAGGCAAACGCTCTATCCGGGCTGAGCTACGGGCGCGCTACTTCTAGGATTGTATCACCAGAGCCGACCGGCGCTAAACCTTCCTGGCTTGCTTGACGAGCATTTCCACCATGTTGCGGAGGTTGACCTCCTCCATATTAAAGAAGGCACTCCCCCCGGGGTAGCGACCGCGCAACTTGTGGTTGCTGTCAAAAAGCGTCATTGCGGGAACGTACAACTTCTCCGGCTTCAGGTCCATGAATTGGCAGATGTCCGCAATCGGCGCCCAGCCGAGCGGGAAAGAAATCTTGTAGGTCTTGGCGAATTCCTTCACCAGCGGTTCCGGATTCTGATCCACCGCGACAGCTATGGCCTTGAAGCCTTTCGGGCCGAATTCGTTAATCACCTTCTGCATGATGGGCAACGACGCCTGGCAGTGCGGACAAGTTGTCTTGAAAATCGTGACCGCGCAGGGGTTGCCTCGCAGCGAGCCGGTCAACATCGACTTGCCGCCCGGCAAGCTGATCTTGAGAGAAGGCGTCTTTATCACTTGGGCCGTCAACCCGGCCGCTGAGCTGAATAATAATCCTCGACGCGTCATTGTCTATTTGCTCGCTTTCTTCGCCGTGGCCACCCCCGGCTTCCTCAGAGAGTCTTCGATGAGCTTGCGAAAGTTCTGCTCCCGCTGCACCAAGTCGCGGCCAAAGATCAAATCCCCGCCCGTATACTGCGCCGTGATCTGACCCTTTCGGTCGATCATAACGATCGTCGGCATATAAAGTTGCAGCATGGTCGGGTGCTGCAAGAAACCGTAGGCGGAATCGCGCGGCCCATAGCCAATCGGAAAGGTCGCGCCCTGCTCCTTGATAAAGTCGGGTGTCAGCATTTTAGCCATATCGTTGATGCAGACTCCCAAAGGCTGGAATCCCTGGCTGCCGTACTCGCGGTAAAGCTTCTCGATTACCCTGACAGTGTCCTTGCAGTGTGGACAGGTCGTCAGATAAAAGCCAAGCATGATCACCTTTCCCTTATACTGGCTCAACAGCACCCGCTTGCCGCCCGGGGCCTCAAAGCCGTATTCCGGTGAAGGCCGCGGAATCGTCGCCGCGGGACTCACTCCCGCATGAATCATCGACAACAACAATGTACTGGCAACTGCTAGACGCATCTCAAACCTCTCTTCCCCTTAGTGTAAAGGAAGGCCCTCCTCCACAAGAACACTTCTTCCCTGCCGGCGCAGCACAAAGCCTCCCCGGTCGCCAGAGCCCTCGATCCGATCCGGACCGCGGTTCTCGATTGCGAAGCGCTTCCACTTGGCCTCCATCACTTGGCAGTATATTGCCATCCACCGCTGGGCCGCTGCCTCATTATTCCAGACGGACGCATGGGCAAGCAGAGGGTCACGAGATTTCCGATTTTCATCGAGACGGTAAGCTCCCCCGCGAAAGGCCTCGATGAGATCGTCTGCCTCGAGGCGAAAGGTGCGAACCAGAATGCTGAGATCGATTTCGCCCAAGCTGCCGCTCACCCGGCGCCGGTATCCACGCCGCCGCTCAGGCGGGGACACCGTCTCGGGCTGGACTCCGGCAAAGTACAGCTCCGGGTGCAGCACCTGTGCGCTCGATACCGGCGGGGATTGAAAGACGCGGCTCAAGCAGTCCTCATGCCGGGCGCAAACCGCCGCCTGAAAGCGGACCCCCTGCGCATAGGGAAACAGCAGGCTTTCCCGCATGTAGAGCGGTACCGAATTCAACACCGGGTGCGAATCATCCCCGGCGGCGTCGGCCTCGATGAGGCGCTTGACGAGCTCGGGCGACTGGCGCAGGCTGGTTCCAGCCAAACCGGCGGCGTGCTCGCCCATCAGCCACATCGCCTGGCCCTCCATGACGGCCATGCGCGCCAGCGCCCCGTCATCATCGGGGGCCCGCTTGAGAAAGCGCGCCAGCCCGAAGCGCTGGTCAGCCAAGGCATGACCTAATTCATGCACGAGCAACTCCGGCCCCAAGCCGTCCTGAACATGATCGAGGACAAACAGCTTCTTCGCCTTGAAGTCGTAGAAGGCCGCTGCCTGCTCACCCAGCAGATCGAGCGTGGTCTGCTTCAGACGAAAATCGGGCGGGGCGAAGCCGAACATCTTCAGCACCGTTTCCTCGCTCTCAATCTTGCTCGTGTCCACCTCGGAGCGCATCTTGCCCGCCAGATAGCGGTCAAGCTCCGCCCGTGACATCAGCGCGGCCGGTACGGGACGGGACACCGGAAAGCCAGTTATGCGCGAGACGGCCTTCAGATAGAAATCAACTTGCTTGAGCAAATCCTGACTCGCCGCCCAACCTGGTTGGAAAGTGAGCAACAGCGTCGCCAGCGTGGTGGCGCTACGCAGCCGCCGGCTCAACAGAGCGGCGGTTAGGGCGCACAGCAGGCCGGCGCCCGCCGCCGCCAAACGCACCCCACTCACCCGGGCGAGAGCGGCAAACAGCGCGGCCCCAATCGGCGCCATGCCCACCACCGTCGTCCCAAACAAGGCGACTACGCGCCCGCGCAACCGCGGGGGCACGCTCCGCTGCAGCGTCGAATTCGTCGCCGCGTTCTGTCTCATCAAGGCTCCTCCGGCCAAGGCCATGGCCAACAGCGATAACTCAAATCGGGGGCTGGCCGCAAAGACAAGCAGCGCCGCGCCCAGCAACAAACCACTGAGGATGCTGACGCGGGGCAAGGCCGCCGGATTGCGCTGGGCCGCCAATAAATAGGTTCCCACGACGGCGCCGATCCCCATCGCCGCCGTCAGCGCGCCCAAACCCGCCGGGCCGCGATGGAATAAGTCCTCGGCGAAGAATGGATTCAGAACAAAGACGCCGCTGAAGCCGACGTTCAGCAAAGCGCATAACAGCAGCAGCCGGGCCGCCAGGGGGCTTTCCCGGAGAAAACCAATCAACTCGCGAATCGCCTCGCGTGCCGGCCGCTGCATCCGCGGCGCCACCGGCAGACGCATCCGAAGCAGGCCCAGCAGCACCGCGCCGAAGCTCAGCGCATTCAGCGCAAAGCACCAAGCTTCCCCCCACAGCCCGATCGTGAAGCCACCCAGGGCCGGCCCGGCGATGCGCGCCAAATTGAAGGTCAGCGAATTCAGACTGACGGCGCTGATCAGGTCCTCCTCGCTCGACATATCGAGTAGCATCGCCTGGCGGGCGGGGATGTCAAAGGCATTGGCCAGCCCAAAGAGTATCCCGAGAACGTAGACATGCCAAACCCGCACCTGCCCGCTTGCCACAAGCCAGGCCAGGAAAGCGGCCTGCACAAGAAACACGCTTTGCGTCACCAGCACGATCCGGCGCCGCGGAATGCAGTCGGCCACCACACCGCCCCAGACACCCAGCAGCAGCATGGGAAGGTTATTGAATAAACTCACCAGCCCGAGCATCCACTCCGAGTGTGTGAGCCGGTAAACCAGCCAACAGAGAGCGGTGTTGTGGATCCAGGATCCGGAAAGAGAAAATAGTTGGCCTGCCAAATACAGGCGAAAATTGCGATGCCGAAGAGCCCGCAGAGAAGCGAAATCCAAGCTCCTATTTCAACGCATTTCCCTCAGTTGTGCCATACTCGCCTTGCATGACACCCGATTTCAGCAAAGCGCTTTCCGCCGTCTTTCTGAGTGGATTGGCCGATGAGTTTCCCGTCACGAGCAAGGTCATCGCCGCGATCCCGAACCAGAAACTTGATTACCGTCCTGACGCCAAGTCGAAGACGGCTCTCGAACTCGCCTGGCATCTGGCCGCCACGGATGCATGGTTCCTCGACTGCATCGCCGCCCTCACTTTTGAGTTGACGCCGCCGGAGCAGCCGGCCACAGTCACAACCGGCACGGAAATGGCTGTCTGGTACGACCAGGCGATCGCTGAACGCCTGCCGAAACTCAATCTGCTCAGCCCGGAGCAATGGGCCACGCCGGTCAACTTTTACGGCATTTTCCAGCATCCTTTGGCGCTTTATCTGCAATTCATGTCGAATCACATGGTGCATCACCGCGGGCAGTTGTCGACTTATCTGCGGGCCATGGGGGGTAAGTGCCCGTCGATTTACGGCGGCAGCGCCGATGAACCGATGGAGGCTTAGCGGCGGCCGCGCACGCGGTAGTCTTCGACGGCCGGCATCGGAATGATCTTGCACATCTCGTTCAAACGGCTCCAGGCGCGGGCTCCAATGCGGTCGCTGAGAGAATCCTTGGCGCTATTGGTGGTCTGCCCGGGCGGTGGCAGATTGGTGGTGACGATGACCGGTTTACGGTGATTGCAGCGGTGCGTGATGATCGAGGCGACCGTGTCTTCGACCCAATCGGTGACGCGGTGCGCGCCAAGGTCATCGAGCAAGAGGATTTCACAGTCGAGCGCGAGGCGGTAGGCTTCCTTGTCCATCGAGCCGCTGGAGCGGTCGTAGCCGCTGCGAATACGGTCGAGCAGAGTCTGATAATCGAAGAAGACACCCTCGAAGCCCCGCTGGATCAGACCGTTCAAGGCCGCCACGGCAAGGTGGGTTTTACCAACGCCGGTTTCCCCGATGAGGAGCAGTCCCGGCTTCTCGACGGCGGGGTATTCGCGGGCGTAGGTGCGCACGGCGAGCATGACGCTGGCCAGGGCGCGGTGGGCAATGGGGTTGTCCTTGGGCAGCAGGTAGTTTTCGGTTGAGGCGTTTTCGTAGAGCGGGGGGATGCCGCTGCGCGCCGCGAATCGTTCGGCGCGGGTCTCTTCATCGCAACGGCAACGGACGACGGCTTCCTGATCCTCCACCACGCGGAAGATCCAGCCGCTGCCGCCACAGCGCGGGCAGTTGTCAACCGGCATGGGCTTCCACCACGACGAGAACCTGCTTGCCATTGACGTTGGCGCCTTCGGAGACCTGCACCTGGGTGACGGTGCCGGCAATCGGCGACTTCAACTCATTCTGCATTTTCATCGCCTCGACGACAACAACACCCTGGCCGGCTTCGATGATGTGACCGACCTCAACGAGCACACGCACAACGCGGCCAGGCATGGGCGAGGCCACCTTGGCGGCCCTGGAGGCGCCCTTGCCTTTGGCGGCGCCAGCCCAAGAGCGAGGGTCTTCGACGAGCAGGCGAACGGAGCGGCCGCGCAGGGTGACGCGATATTGCTCACCGTCGGGCTCGACGCGCAGCTCACGCTGGCGGCTGCCGGGGGTGAGACTCCAAACTCCGGGTTCGGCTTGAACGGGCTTCATCGCAGCGGGATCTCCTTCCAACGGCTTCTGGCGGGAAGCTCCGGGCGTTTCGCGGCGCGGGTTTGGGCGGTGAGCTTTGCCGCCTCGCGGGCGAGTTCCAAATCCGCTTCCGGCCACGAATACGGAATGCGCCGCGCGAACCACTCCTCGAGAAAGCCCGTATGCAAGTCGCCGGCCTGAAAGGCAGCGTCGGCAAGCACATCAAGGAAAAACTCAACGTTCGTGCGGATGCCGCCGATGTAGGTCTCCTCGAGGGCGCGGATCAGGCGGGAGACCACCTCCTGGCGCGTGCCCGCCCAGGCAGCCAGCTTGATCAGGAGAGGATCGTAGTCCATCGGCACGCACCAGCCGGGATAGACGCCGCTATCGAGGCGGATGCCGGGGCCGGAGGGCAGCGCCAGCGTGCTAATCTCCCCTGGGCTTGGCATATAGCCATTGTCGGGGTCTTCGGCATAAAGGCGGCATTCCATGGCCCAGCCACGCAGGGAAACGTCTTGTTGGGTGAGGGTGAGCCTTTCTCCGGCAGCGATACGCAACTGCCAATGGACGAGGTCGATGCCGGTCACCATTTCAGTGACAGGATGCTCGACCTGGAGGCGCGTATTCATCTCGAGGAAGTAGAAGTTACCACTGTCGTCGACCATGAATTCGACGGTACCGGCATTGGAATAACCGGCGGCGAGGGCAGCGGCGACAGCCGCTTCGCCCATGCGCTGGCGCAGGCCCGGATGGCGTTCCACAAAGGGGCTGGGGGCTTCTTCGATGACCTTCTGGTGGCGGCGCTGCAATGAGCATTCGCGCTCACCGAGATAGATCATATTGCCGTACTGGTCGCCGAGCACCTGGATTTCGATATGGCGCGGGCGAACGATGAATTTTTCGATGTAGACGGCGGGGTTGCGGAAGCTGCGTTCGGCTTCACTCGAAGCATCACGCAGAGCGGCCTCGATGTCCTGCTCGCGCTCCACGCGGCGCATGCCCTTGCCGCCACCACCGGCCTCGGCCTTGAGAATAACGGGGAAGCCGATTTCGCGGGCCACGGCACGGGCTTCTTCGGCGCTTTTCAAGCCCTGTTCGGTACCGGGAGGAATCGGAGTGCCGGCGGCCTTGGCGAGTTTTCGCGCCGAGGTCTTCGAGCCGAGTTTTGCGATGGCGCTCGAGCTGGGGCCGACAAAGACAATGCCCTCGGACTCGCACAGGGCGGCAAACTCAGCATTCTCGCTGAGGAAGCCGTAGCCGGGATGGATGGCTTCGGCGCCTGTCCGGCGGGCGGCAGCGAGGATCCTGTCACCGCGCAGGTAGCTGTCGGTCGAGGCGGCGCCGCCAATGCCGACGGCCTCGTCGGCCATTCGAACATGCAGGGCCGCGCGGTCGACATCACTGTAAACGGCGACGCTGGCAATGCCCATTTCCCGCAAGGCGCGGATGACGCGCACGGCGATCTCTCCGCGATTGGCGACTAAGACTTTGCGGAACACGTCTCTTAATGTAGCAGGGGAACGGCTCGAACCGCCGGCCATTCTGAGTTAGTCTGGTAGGCCAATGACCTCGCTTGTTCTGCTTCTTTTGGCCCAGCATTTTGAGCCGCGCACTCTGGCCTCCGATCTCAAGGGGGGCTACCAGGTATTGGCCGTGGATCTGAACCGGGATGGCCGGCTCGACCTGATCGGACTGGCGCAGGCGATGGACCGGCTCGACTGGTTTGAGAACCCTGGTGCGGGCGGGACGGTGTGGCGGCGGCACACGCTGCTGAGCGGACTCAATCAGCCAATCAATGTAGCAGCGCTCGACCTTGATGGGGACGGCAAAATGGAACTGCTGCTAGCGCATGAATTCTCGAGCGCACCGGGGCGCTCGAAGGGTATTGTCTCCCTGCTGCGCTCGGGTGAGGATCCACGCCAAGCCTGGACACGGCGGGATATCGACGCCTTGCCGACTTCACACCGTTTGAAGGTGGCGGGAGGATGCTTCATCAATGCACCGCTGGCCAATGCGCAAACGAGTCCGCCGGAGTACCGGGGGGCGATTCCGCTGGTGGCTTATTGCGGGCCGGATGCCCAGCGCCGTGTATTGAACGAGGAGGACTCCGGGGTGATGCACGGGCTGAACACGGATGACTTTAACGGCGACGGAAGAACCGATCTGCTGACGGCCAGCTTCAACGGCATCGCTTTGTTGACGGCCGGCAAGAACGGCAAGTACCGGCGGCGGCTCTTGCACGCGGGCAACGCGCAGCCTTGGCCGAAGTCCGGTTCAAGCGATGTCGCCGTGGCGCGGACCGGCAAGAAGAAGTTTCTCGGGGCGATTGAACCCTGGCATGGGCATGAGTTTGTGATCTACACCCAGCAGGGCAAGAGTTGGAAACGCGAAGTGCTGGAGGCGGGCTTGAGCGAAGGGCACACGGTGCTGGCGGCCGATCTCGATGGAGATGGAGCCGAGGAGATCGTCTATGGCTCGCGCAAGGGGCAAGTGACGTTGCGCTATGCGCGCTATGACCGGGGGCGGCGCGAGTGGAAGACGACGACGATACTCGACGGACCGATTGCCACAAGTTCCTGCGTGAGTGCGGACTTCAACCAGGACGGTCGCAAGGACCTGGCCTGTATCGGCGGGGCCACTCAGAATCTGGTGGTGCTGACCAACCGCCCCTGAAAGCTATTGCTGCTGTTGTTGCTGCTGGTGGTGCTGATCCTCGAGCGGCGTGATGCGCTCCCCGAAAACGAGAGGATTGGAGTTAAAAAGCAACTCGCGGGCGGGGTCTTCGGCTTCCGGCGCCCCGGTTGGCTTGACGCGGACGAGGACGTCGAGTTCGCTACTGGCGCCACCGCGGAAGATGCCTTGGGTCGGCGGCACGTCGGAGTAATCGCGGCCGATGGCGGTGCGGATATGGCGCTCCCCGGCGAGAAGGTTGTTGGTGGGGTCGAAACCAATCCAACCAAGACCGGGCAGCATGGCTTCAACCCAGGCATGAGAGGAGCCGTCGGCGGAGCGGTCAGGGTTCTGGCGGTTGTGATAAAGGTAGCCACTCACGTAACGGGCGGGAATGCGCAATTGCCGCAGCAGGGCGATGAAGATGTGAGCGAAATCCTGGCAGACGCCTCTGCGGCCGGACAGGGCATGGTCGATGGGGGAATGGACGTGGGTATGGCGGGTGGCGTAATCGAAGCGTTCGTAGAGGCCGCGATTGATCTCGATCAGCAGCGAGAGAGGATCTTCGCGGCGGCGCAGGTCGAGTTGGAGAGCTAGTTCCTGAAGCAAGGGGGAGGGCTGAGCGTAGTCGCTCGGCATGAGGAACTCCCAGTGATCCTCGCGCTCGAGAATGCAGTCCAATTCATCCCAGGCGCTCAGGGGTAGAAAACCGGGCAAGGCATCGGCGGGTGTCACCTCGACGGTGGCCTCGGTGGTGATCAAGAGCTGGGTATGCTTGGCGGCCACGCTGAAATGATGCACATGATTGCCGAGATGATCGCGGTATTGGAGCACGCGCGCCTTGGGATTGACCTTGACAAAGAAATTGAGGCAACGCTGGCGGCCTTCGGTGCGGGGCTGCATGTGCAGTTCCATGATGCTCTCGCTGACGGGGGAGTCATAGCGGAAACGGGTTTGGTGCTGGATGGAGTAAAGCATTAGGCAGGCAGGGACGCTTCGATGGGATAATCGATATAGGCCTGATGAATGCCGGCATGCAACTGGGCGCACTGGCGGATCACGTTTTCGAGAGCGGAGTGCAAGCCACCGCTCATCAATTCCTCGACGCTCGAGTAGCTGAGGGTCGCCACGAGGCGTCCGGCGAGGCGCTCGACGCGGCTGCGCTGGCCGCGGGAGGACACGTCGGGCAGAGCAGCGAGAGAATCGGCGAGGCGGCGCACGCTGAACAGGATCGAATGGGGGTGCTGCGGATTGAGCAGGAGGAATTCGACGATCAATTCGGCGGAGAACTCAGCCGTGTAGCGCTTCAGATAGGCTTCAAAAGCGTTGCAACTACGGAGGAGGGCGAGCAATTCGAGATGTTCGATATCGGCTTCGCCCGACAGTTCGGCGGCATGCACCTTGAGCATGGTGGAGGTGTTGACCGCGCGTTCGATATGGCGGCCGATTTGCAGAAACCACCATTCCTCCCCGTGCGACATGGTGGCGTCGGTTTCCCCCTTGAACAAGCTGATATTGCGCCGCACCTCGGTAAGGAACTCGAGCGGCAACTGCTGTTCGAGATCCTCGGCTTCATAGCGCTTGACGAAGTGATAAAGGCCGTTCAACTCACTCCACATTTCGCTCGAGATCTGCTCGCGTACTTGCCGGGCATTCTCCCGCGCCGCCATGACACAGCTGATGATCGAAGAGTGTACTTTGGCGTCGAAGATAAGAGCGTGTTCGAGGGCGGGTACGCTTAAGGATCCTTCGATGCGAAAAGGGGCGCCGAGGCTGAGGTGAATGCGGGAGAGTTGGCGCTGAACGGCATCGGGTTTTTGCTCGAGCATGAGCTGAATGTTGGCGTCGAGCAGACGCGTGGTTTGCTCGGCTCTCTCGAGATAGCGGGCCATCCAATACAAACTGTCAGCTACGCGTGACAACATACCGGTTCCTCTAAGATTCATCGACCACCCAGGTATCCTTGCTGCCACCGCCCTGGGAGCTATTGACGACGAGGGAACCCTTACGCAAGGCGACACGCGTCAAACCGCCGGGGACGATGGTGATCTTGTCTCCATAAAGAATGTAAGGACGAAGATCGACGTGGCGCGAATCAAACTGCCCATCGAGCAAGCAGGGGGCGCGGGAGAGCATGAGCGTGGGCTGGGAGATGTAGTTACGCGGATCAGCGAGAATGAGTTGGCGGAACTGTTCGAGTTCGGCGCGGGTGGCCTGCGGACCGATGAGCATACCGTAGCCGCCCGATTCGCCCACGGCCTTGACGACCATCTTGTCGAGGTGATCGAGAGTGTACTGGCGGGCCTCGTCCTCAGCCAGAATGTAGGTCTCAACGTTGGGAAGAACCGGCTCTTCGCCGAGGTAATACTTGATGATCCGCGGGACGTAGGCATAGAGCGCCTTGTCGTCGGCGATGCCGGTACCGATCGCGTTGGCGAGGGTGACGTTGCCGGCGCGGTAGGCGTTGAACAGACCGGGAACACCGAGAATGGAGTCGTGGCGGAAAGCAAGGGGGTCGATGAAGTCATCGTCGATGCGGCGGTAGATGACATCGACGCGAGTCAACCCGGAGGTGGTGCGCATGTAGACGATGTTGTCGTGAACGATGAGATCGCGGCCTTCGACGAGCTCGATGCCCATCTGGCGGGCGAGAAAGGTGTGTTCGAAGTAAGCGCTGTTGTAGACGCCGGGAGTGAGCAGAACGATGGTGGGTTCATCGCGGCCCTCGGGGGCGAGAGCATTGAGGCTCTGCAGGAGGGCCTGCGGGTAGTCTTCGATGGGAAGGACGCCGCTCTGACGGAAGACCTTGGGAAAGATGCGCTTCATGACCTGGCGGCCGGTGAGCATGTAGCTGACGCCGCTTGGCACGCGCAGATTGTCCTCGAGCACCATGAAGCGGCCATCGAGATCGCGAATCAGATCGGTTCCGGTGACGGCGATGTAGACACCCTTGGGCACGTGCAGGCCCTTCATTTGCCGGCGGAAGTACTTGCAGGTGTAGACGAGAGCGCGGGGAACGACACCGTCGTCGAGGATACGGCCCTCGTGATAGATGTCGCGCAGGAAGAGATTCAACGCGGTAATGCGCTGGATGAGACCGGATTCAATGAGGGACCATTCGCGGCGGGTGATGATGCGAGGCAACAGGTCATGGGGGAAGATGCGCTCGGTGCCTTCCTCGCGGCCGTAGACGGTGAAGGTGATGCCTTGGTTGAGGAAGATCAGGTCGCTTTCCTGCTTGGCGCGCCGGAGTTCGGCGGCCGGGGAATCCTCGAGCATCTCGAAAAGGGGGGCATAGTGAGAACGTACTCCCCCCTGGGGATCAAACATTTCGTCGAAAGCGCCATCGAGCTGGTATCGGTCAAACGGTGCTTTGAGCGGGTTCACAGATTTACTTCATGCTGGCCGCGGTCTTTTCGACAGCGGAGAAAACGCGAATCAGATTGCCATGATAGATCTTGGCGATCATTTGCGGAGTGTAGCCTTTCTCGAGCAGGGCGCGAGTAAGGTTGGGGAATTTGCTGGTGTCGTCCAGACCGTCCGGGGTGCAACCGATGCCATCGAAATCGCTGCCGATGGCAACGTGATCGACGCCGACGAGCTTCACGACATGGTCGATGTGAGCGACCACGTCCTCAAGAGTGGCGCGGGGGGTCTGGCCGCGGTACTTGGCCATGAGGGCGCGGAACTGTTTCAGGGCCTCCTGCTGGTCCTTGACTTCGGCCATGATTCGTTCGCGCTCCTTGACGACTTCAGGCCGGTTCATCGGATTGGCGTCCTTGGCTTTCTGGCTGAGGAAGTCGCAGGAGAAGTTGATGCCCATGAGGCCGCCCTTCTTCGCTAGAGCCTGGATCATGTCGTCGGTGAGGTTGCGTCCGGCATCGCACAAAGCGCGGCAACTGGAATGGCTGGCAATGATAGGAGCCTTGCTGGTTTCGATAACAGACCAGAAGGCGCCGTCACTGATGTGTGAGACATCGACGAGCATGCCGAGGCGGTTCATCTCGAGAACGATCGATTTACCGAGATCGTTCAGCCCGCCCCAGTGCTTGACTTTGGGGTTGTTGATGTCGCCGGAGGAGTCGCACCAGTTGTTGGTGTTGGTCCAGGTGAGAGTCATGTAGCGGGCGCCGAGTTCGTAGAATCGGCGCAGGAGCCGGACGTCGTCTTCGATCGCATGTCCGCCTTCGATGCCGATGAGAGCGCTCATCTTGCCGGCCTTCTTGTTGGCAAGAATGTCGGAAGTGCTGGCGGCCCAGGCAAACTGCGCGTTTTTCTTCCAGATGTCTTCCTTGATGGAATCGATGAGGCGCAGGGTCTGATGGGCGCTGCCATTGTTGGCGACGTAGGAGGAAGGAACGAAGGCGGCAAAGAACTGCCCGCCCATGGCGCCTTCCTTCATGCGCACGGCGTCTGTGTGCTGGCCGGCGCCACGGAGGGAAAAATCCTTTCCGTTGACGGTGACCATGGGAACGTCATTGTGCAAGTCGACCAGATAGGAATCCTTGTGGATCTTGAGGACTTCGGCGTCGGTCCAGGATTTCTTCGTCTGGCCGGTCAAAAGCAGGCAGGAGCCTGCCAGCGCGATGGCTGACAGGCTCCCGGTGATCGATTGGATCTTCATGTTTGGATTACCAGAGGATCTTCAGGGCGAGTTGGATATTGCGGGGCTCGCCGAAGCCGATGCCCGGAGCCGAGGCGCCGTTGCGGGTATTGGTGATCAGACCGAAGTTCGAAGCAGAGTTGATGTTCGTGCCGGGATTGGCGTAGTTGGCGCGGTTGAAGATATTGAAAATCTCCAAGCGGAACTGCGAACGAATCCGCTCACGGAAGAGGGGAGTCTCCTTGAAGATGGAGAAGTCGACGGCGCCGAAGCCCGGGCCGCGGAGGATGTTACGGCCGATGTTGCCGAAGGTGCCAATGGCGGGCACCTGGAAGGCGGGGGTGCCACCGGAACCGCAGGTGGCCGCGTTGCGGACGCCGGCGGCATCGAGGAAGCAGGGATTAAACCAAGGCACGGCCGAGAAGGCGGTAGCGCGAGCGGGAACACCGTTGGCCCAGTTGCCGCCGAGAACGTCAACGCGGTCGCGGTTGTTCAATGTGCCGCTGCGGTTGGTGCCGGCAGCGAAGTCGAGCGGTTCGCCGGTGTGTCCGGTGATCAGGGCATTCAACTGCCAGCCTTTGGTCAGGCGGGAAGCGCGGCTGGTGAAGGTGGGCACTTCGTAGCTGACGAAGCCAGTGAAGACCTGCTGGATATCGAAGTTCGACGGCCCGTATTCGCGGCGCAAGTTGTCGCTATTGGCGGGCAGGGAGTTACGAACGTTCGAGCCATTGTCGAGAGACTTGGCGAAAGTGTAGTTGGCGGTGGCCGTGAAGTTCTTCCAGCGGGTCATGCGCAACTGAGTCTGGAGCGAATTGTAGTTGGAATTCGCGATTGTTTCGAGAATGTTGATGCTGCCGAGGGTGGGGAACTGTTGGGCAAGCAGGCGAGGCTGATTCAGGCCGAGCGTGGGGTTGATGCTGCGCAGGAGCGATAGCTTCCGCCCAGTGCTGCCAACATAGCCGACCTGCAGGACGGTATTGGAGTTGAGTTGCTGCTGGATGTTGAGGTTGAAGTTCTGCACGTAGGGAGTGCGGAAGTCGGGGCTGACGCCGAAGGCGCCGACATTGGTGGGGGTTACGCCGTCGGGGAAGATGGCCTGGCCGGCCACGATATTGATACCGTTACGGGTCTGCGTGAAGACCGGATCGGGACCGGCGGGATTGGCATGGACGCCGGCCGAGCCGCCGTTGGGCATACCGGTGTTGGCGACGATGAAGTTGAGTGGCGGAACGTCGTAGAAGAAGCCATAGCTGCCGCGGATCACGGTTTTGGGACGCCAATTGTAAGCAAAGCCGAAGCGGGGAGCAAAGTTATTCCAATCTTTCGGCCACATGGGATTTTCCTTGCCGACGTTAACAAAACCGCGACCTTGGACAAAGGAGGTGATGCTGTTGTCGATGTCGTAAAGCGGGCCGACGTAGCTCCAGCGGACGCCGAAGTTAAGGTTCAACTTCTGGTTGACCTGCCAGTTGTCATGCATCCACCAATCAAAGGTGTTTTGGCGGTAATCGCGCTGCAGTTGGCCGCGCACGATCGTGGCGCCGTTGGTGTTGGTGATGTAGCCGGCCATGAAGTCGGCCAGCGAGCGCAAGGGAGCACTGACGCCGGCGTCCTGGGCCCAGGGGCCGCGGGTGCCGTCCCAGTTGAAGGTGCCGCGCTTGTTGGTGTCATAGAAGATGTCGAAATTGGCCCGGCGGTATTCGCCACCAAACTTCAACTGGTGGCGGCCAGCGGTATAGGAGAGATTTTCGGTGATGTGGCCCGTGGTATCAATGCGGCCCAGAGGCTGGGTGGCGCTGACGCCGGCAAAGTTGGAGATGCGCAGCGCGGGGGAGCCACCGAGGCTGCCGTTTTGGGGCACGCCGGTATTCAAGCCCGCGGCAATCGGATTGTAGCTGGTGTCGGCGTCGTTGAAGACCTGGAGGAAGTAATTGGTGCCGAGCAGGAGTTGGCTGACCAAGCGCGGGGAAAGGGTGCTGGTGACGTTGATGGCAACGTTATGCATGCGACTGGGGGCCACCTGGAAGAACTCGCGGTAGGGGACGCCGGCTTCGGCCGTCTGGGCACCGGTGCCGCCGAAGTAGCGGAAGGACATATTGTGCTTGCCCACGGCGTAATCGATCTTGCCGATGCCGTTGTAGGAATCGTAATCGTTGCGGTCGCCGGCGACGAGATTGTTGATCGTGTTGGGCAAGGCATTGTAGCGGGAAGGCCAGAAGTTGAGCAGGTTGACGGCAACCGGACTCACAGAGACGCCATAGCGAGCGAGTACGGCACGAGCATCATTGACCCAAGCAGTGGAAGGATGCGTGGTGCGCAGGGAGAGGTTGGCGATGGCCTTTTGCCCTTCGAAGGTAGTGAAGTAGAAGAGCTTGTTCTTGAGGACGGGACCGCCGAGGGAGAAGCCCCATTGATCGTTGCGCATGACGCGCTTTTTGTCGGTGGCGGGGTTCTGGAAGGGGGTGAAAGCAGAAAGCGCTTCGTTGCGATTGAAGTAGTAAGCGGAGCCGTGGAGGTCGTTTGTGCCGGACTTGATGACGAGGTTGACGTTCGATCCGCCGTTGCGGCCGAAGTCAGCCGTGGAGTTGGTGACAACGGAGAACTGGTCGATGGCTTCAACGGGCAGGAGAGTGCCGGCGATACCGGAGACGCCGCCCTGGTTTACGGCGGAGGTGTTGTGGAAAGCGTCGTTGTTGTCGGCGCCGTCAATCTGGTAGTTGTTGCCGGAGGTGCGCATGCCGTTGACAGAGCTCGAAGCAGGGCTGACGCCGGGATTGAGCTTGAGCATCTGGCGGAAGTCGCGGCCGTTCATCGGCAGATCCTGCACGGCGCGCGGGCCGACGACGCTGGCAAGCGTCGAGGAAGTGGTTTCGATGGAGGCGGCAGCGGCGGAGATTTCGATGAGCGTTGCCTGTTGGGCGACGCCGAGTTTGGCACTGATGTTAGTAGTACGCGAAACGGCCACTTCGACGGAAGCAATTTTTTGGGCCTGGAAACCGTCCTTGGAGACGGTGACGTCGTAGAAGCCGAGCGGCAGATTGGGCAGGCTGAAGTCGCCGGCATCATTGGTGACGGTGTCGAAGCTGAGGCCGGTCGTTTTGCTGAGGGCTTGCACTTTGGCGGCCGGGATCGCCCCACCGGAGTTATCCAATACGGAGCCGGCGATGGAGCCGCGGAAAGTTTGACCAAAGGCAAGGGAGGAAAAGAGCGCCGAAAGGCAAAGAAAAAGCAAAAATAGTCGTTTCGTTTTCACAAAACCCCCTGGTGTTGTTCTTATGGTGATTCGTACAGAGCAAGACGGAGATCTGTACTAACGCGAATTACGTCGAGGTTAACATTTATCCCGCCGGGAAACAAATTGTCGAACGGGAATTGAGTCGGAAACAGTGTTCGAACATCATAAGCGATTAACGATGATGAATCCAGTTCGATTGTTTCGGGATCCGGTGGGATTTTTCCGGGAAATGGCGGATTCACAGGGACCTTTGGCGCGGATCAAGTTTGGCCCGCAGGTGTTTTATTTGTTGAACGATCCGGGGCGGATCGAGGAAGCACTGGTGCGGAAGGCGTCTTCGTTTGAGAAATTTCCGCGGATCGACCGGACGCGGGGATTGTTTGGGGAAGGACTACTGACGAGCGAGGAGCCGCTGCATTTGCGGCAAAGGCGGCTGGCGCAGCCGGCGTTTCACCGGGAAAAATTAGCGGGTTACGCGTCGGAAATGGTGGAGGCGACCGAGCGGCTGACCGGGGGTTGGCAGGAGGGGATGACGGTTGATGCCGCCCACGAGATGGGGGTATTGGCACTCGATATTGTGTCGCGAACCTTGTTTTCGACGCAAACCAATGAGCAAGCCGAACAGATTAGCGCCTCTTTGAACACGGTGATCGAGACCTTGAATCATCTGGTGATGCCATGGGGAAAACTGCTGGTGGGGATGCCGACGCCAGTGCGGCGGCGCTACCGGCGGGCGCTCGAAACACTGGACGCGATCATTTACGGATTGATTGAGGAGCGGCGGCGGGCGCCGGGGGTGGCCGAGGATCTGCTGGGTATGTTGATGAATGCGCGGGATGGCGAGACGGGCGAAGGAATGCCGAATCTTCAATTGCGCGATGAATTGATGACGATGTTTGTGGCCGGGCATGACACTACGGCCAATGCCCTTGCTTGGACGCTGCACCTGCTCTCGCTGCACCCGGAGCAACGGGAACTGCTCGAGCGCGAGGTGGACTGGGTGCTGGGAAAGCGGCCGGCAACGGGGGAGGATGTGGGGCGTCTGCCGTTCACAAGCGCAGTGTTTCGAGAATCGTTGCGGATGTATCCGCCGGTTTGGATTCTAGGACGGCGGGCGCTGGCGCCGGTGGAATTGAGCGGATTGAGGCTGGAGCGAGGGGCGGTGCTGCTGGTGTCGATGGCGGTGCTGCACCGGCGGCCGGAGTTGTTTGCGGATCCGGAGCGATTTGATCCGCTGCGGCCGCCGCCGGAGCACCGGTTTGCTTATCTGCCGTTTGGCGCGGGTGCGCGGCTGTGCATCGGGGAGCGGTTTGCGTGGATGGAGGGAGTGTTGTGTCTGGCGACGATGGCGCAGCGCTGGCGGCTGGAGCGGGATGAGGGGGGAGCAGTGGAGGCGCAGGCCTTGCTGACGTTGCGGCCGAGGAATGGGCTGCCCCTCAGGCTCCGACGACGTAGTTAGAATGAGGGGCATGCCAGCTCGCATCCTGTTGTTGCCGTTGCTGTCGACCTGCCTATACGCTCAGGCAATCCGTAATCAAGCAAGTTTTAATCAGAACCAACTAGAGCGCAACGATGATGGTTCCTCAAGCGCTTATGCGCTTGGATTTCAGATCAATTTTTTGGACGTGTGCAGAATACGTTGTATGTGAACAACAACGGCAATGTCACGTTCGATGAGCCGCTTCCAGGCTACACGCCGCGGCGGTTGAGCGAGACGGGGCGTACGATCATTGCCCCTTTCTGGGCGGATGTGGATACGACAGGAGTGCGATCCTCGCCCGTAACTTATGGTCGCGGTGTCGTGAATGGACGGCCTGCTTTTGCCGCAAACTGGCGTAATGTTGGTTACTTTCGCAGGCGCGACGATAAGCTCAATTCCTTCCAACTTGTGCTGATAGATCGTTCAGATACGGCGCCGGGAAACTTCGATATCGAGTTCAACTACGAAAGGATTCAATGGGAGTCAGGGGAGGCATCCGGCGGGGCCGGGGGTACAGGTGGATATGCGGCGCGAGCCGGTTATTCCAATGGCTCAACGGTGCAAGCGGAGGCGAATTTTGAGTTGCCGGGTTCGGGTTTGTCGCAGGCGTTTCTCGATTCGAACGCGAATGGGCTCATCCGGCGGCGATTGAACTCGGAGATACCGGGCCGGATTGTGCTTGAGGTGCGCGCCGGAGGCGTGGCATCCACTTTGACCATTGAACCCGATGCGCTGCTATTCAGTACGGATCAGCCGGAGAATAAACCCGCACTGCAGCGCATCACGCTGGCTACCAATCAGGGGAGTGTGCGCTACAGCGTGACTTCTTCTGTTGGGTCGGCATTGATTCCCAACTGGCTGTTTGCGTCACCGCAATCCGGACAGACACCGGCGGTGATTACCGTGGATGCCACGACGGAGAATCTGACACCGGGAGGGTATGTCGGAACAATCCGAATTAGCCCAGCGGCGGGCCAAGGCACACTCGCGCCGCAGGAGGTGGGGGTCATTCTTGCCGTGGGTAGGAATGTGCCGATTGTGCTGCGGGCTGGCGTGGTGAATGCGGCAAGCTTCCTGCCAGGTGTCTTGAGTCCTGGGGGGATCTTTAGTGTTTTCGGACTGAACCTGGCGGGTACGACAACGGCAGTGACCTCGACGCCGATTCCAGACAACCTTGCTGGAGTCCGGTTGGAGATCAACAATCAGCGATTGCCACTATTCTTTGTAAGCCCAAACCAGATCAACGCGATGTTGCCGCACAACTACCAACCGGTGCAGAACGCGGTACTGCGCGTGGTGAGAGATAACATAGCGGGGACACCGGTGCGTGTCGATGTGGTTTCAGCTGTCCCGGGAATCTTTCAGCAGGCCAACGGGGCTGGAGTGATTGTGAACCAAAACGCAACGATCAATGCGGCATCGGCGCCGGCTCCGGTTGACAGCGTCATTGTCATCTACGCGACGGGCCTGGGTCCGGTGAGAAACGCACCGAATCCAGGGGTGCCCGCGGGCACGGATCCGAATCAATTGAGCCCGACGCTACAGGCGGTGAGCGTAGAGATTGGCGGGCAAAATGCGAACGTGCTTTTCGCGGGATTGACGCCGGGATTTATTGGTCTCTACCAAGTGAACGCAATCGTGCCGAGTAATCTGCGAGCGGGAGCGCACAGGTTGGTGTTAACCAGCGGCGATGGTTTTCCCAGCGCCCCCGTTACGGTGTTCGTGATCCCCACGGTGTTCGTGAATTGAACGGGCGGGCGTATACACTTTTCGTATGCGCGGTCTTTTTCTTCTCTTCATCGCCGGTTTTGTTGGCGCACAAGCGCCTCGTTATGATCTCGTGATTACCAATGCGCGTATCGTCGACGGTACCGGGTCCCCTTGGTATTACGGCGATCTGGCCGTTACGCGAGACCGGATTGCGCGGATTACGCCGCGGGGGATGCTGGCTGGGGCGGCGGCGGAGCAGAGGGTGGATGGGCAGGGCAAGCTGGTGCTGGCGCCAGGTTTTATTGACATACAGTCACATTCGCGGGAGGCGTTTCTGACCGGGGATGGACGCGTGATCAGCAAGGTTTCGCAGGGTTTCACGACCGAAATTCTGGGCGAGGGCGCCTCGAATGCTCCCGCGAGCGAGAAGTCGGCGACGGAGGCGGATGCGCGCTTTATCGGGCCGCACGGCTTTGACCGGTGGCTGAAAGCAATCCAGGAGCGCGGGGTGAGTGTGAATTTTGGCTCCTATGCGGGACAAGGGACGATTCGCGCCTACGCCAAGGGCATGGCGGCGGGCAAAGCGACGGCCGAAGAAATCGCCGAGATGCAGGGGGCCATGAAGGAAGCCATGGAGGATGGCGCCTTCGGGCTCGCCAGTGCGCTCATCTACCCGCCAGGGTCCTATTCCGACACGGAGGAATTGATTGCGGTAGCAAAGGTAATGGCTGCATATGGCGGCACCTACATTACGCATATGCGCTCGGAGGCCGATGACTTGTTTCCCGCCTTCGAGGAAACGGTGCGCATTGGGAAGGAGGCGGGGGTGCCGGTGGAGATTTATCACCTGAAGGCGGCGGGAAAAAGAAATTGGGGGAAGGCGGGGGAGTTACTCACCTCGATCCACAATGCGCGGAAGCAGGGAGTGGATCTGCAGGCGAACATGTATCCGTACACGGCGGGTTCGACGGGGCTGAGTTCGTGCCTGCCGCCGTGGTCGGCGGCTGATGGCAAGTTGTATGAAAACATCAATAACCCGGAAGTTCGCGAGAAGATGCGGGAGGAGATGTTGCGGGAAAGGACTTCGTGGGAGAACCTTTGCAACGCCTCGACGCCGGAGGGAGTGCTGGTGCTAGGGGTGATGAAACCGGAGAACAAGCAGTATGCAGGAAAGTATCTGTCGGAGATTGCGGCATCGATGGGGGTGAGTTGGACGGAGGCGGTCTTTCGGCTGCTGGGGAGCGAGAAGCAGCGAATCAGCACGGTGTATTTCATGATGAGCGACAGCAATGTCGAGGCGATGATGCGGGAGCCGTGGATGAAGTTCGGGACGGATGCGGGTGGGGTGGACCCGGAGAATCCGCGGGGGCTGGTGCATCCGCGCAGTTATGGAACCGCGACGCGGATCCTTGGCTATTATGTGCGCGAGAAGAAAGTGCTTACGCTTGAGGAGGCCGTGCGCAAGCTGACGTCGGCGACGGCGCTGCGGCTGCAGATTCTGGACCGGGGTTTACTGCGTCCAGGCTTTCACGCCGACTTGGTTCTTTTTGATGCGGATACGGTAGGGTCCACGGCTTCCTACACGGAACCGCATCAGGTCTCGAGTGGCATCCATTCGGTTTATGTCAATGGTGTGGCGGTTTGGCGGGAGGGCCGGCACACGGGCGCGAAGCCAGGAGCGATTGTTCGCGGGCCGGGCTACGGGCGGGGGGCAAATCAGGCGTATGACATTATTTACAAGAATGCGCGGCTGATTGATGGCACGGGGGCGGGCTGGTATTCCGGAGATCTGGCGGTGAAGAGCGGGCGGATTGCGGCGATGACGCCGCCGGGGTTGCTGAACGGGGCGAGCGCGCGGCAAAGCTTCGATTTGAAGGGGCTGGCGCTGAGCCCGGGCTTTATCGACATCCAGAGCCATTCGCGAGAGGCGCTGACGAGGGGAGACGGGCGGCTGGTGTCGAAGATCACCCAGGGAATCACGAGCGAGATCATGGGGGAGGGGTGGTCCAACGCGCCGGCCAACGAGAAGACGGGGGATCAGGCGGACTCAAACTTCAGCGGGCCGCACTCGTTCGATCGCTGGCTGCGAACGATGGCCGGGCGTGGGGCTTCGGCGAACTTCGGATCCTTTGTGGGGGCGGGCACGATCCGGGCCTATGGCAAGGGTTTCGCGATGGGAGAGCCGAGCGCGGCGGAATTGGGACGAATGGCGGGCGCTTTGAGCGAGGCGATGGGGGATGGCGCCTTCGGACTGGCTTCGGCACTGATTTATCCGCCGGGTTCCTATGCTTCGACGGCGGAACTGACGGCGCTGGCTCGGGCGATGGCGCCGTGGGGAGGAACTTACATTTCGCATGTAAGGTCGGAAGCAGACAAGCTGCTGGAGTCAATCGAGGAAGCGGCATCGATTGGCCGCAACGGCGGGGTCGCGGCGGAGATTTACCACTTGAAGGCGGCGGGCCGCAAGAACTGGCAGTTGATGCCGGCGGCAATCCAGCGAATTCAGAATCTGCGCGATGCCGGCGTGGACATTCAGGCCAATATGTATCCGTATGAGGCATCGGGGACGGCGCTGACAGCGATGCTGCCGGACTGGTCGGCGGCCGACGGCAAGTTATGGGCGAATCTAGACAACAAGGAGATGCGCGAAAAGATCATGGCGGAGATGCTGCGGGACAATAAGGGCCGCGATCCGGATTTGGTGCAGCCGATTGGATTGAAGAAGCCGGAGAATCAACGGTTCAAGGGCATGCGGCTGAATCGAATTGCCGAGGACATGAAGTTGCCTTGGCCGGAGACGGTGATCGCGCTGCTGCGCAGTGAGCGGCAAACGATTTCGACAATTTACTTCACGATCAATGAGTCGAATATCGCGACGCAGTTGAAGCAGCCGTGGATCAAGATTTCGACGGATGCCGGGGGGGCTGACCCGGAAGCGAAGAATGGACCGACGCATCCTCGCACTTATGGCACTTATCCGCGAGTACTGGGTTATTACAGCCGGGAGTTGAAGGCGATTCCGCTCGAGGATGCGGTGTTCAAGATGACGGGTGCGGTGGCGACGCGGCTGCATTTACAGGAGCGGGGATTATTGCGGCCGGGCATGGCCGCGGATCTGGTTGTTTTCGATCCGGCGACGGTGAAGGATGAAGCGACGTTCGAGGATCCGCACCGGCTGTCGACGGGGATCAGTCAAGTTGTTGTAAATGGCGAGATTGTGGTGCTGAACGGCAAGCATACGGGAGCGAAACCGGGGAAGATTTTGCGGGGGCCGGGCTATCGTTATGAATCCGTAACCAGATAATATTCACACATTTATCTGATTGCCATGGTTAGTTCACATTAGGATCCTAAGCTCTGGGTTAGTATCTGACCGGAGAGAGGTGTAATGTGCAGGAACATAAAGCGATTTTGAACGCGCCGTGGCGCGACAAAGAAGCAGAAAACGCGGAGACGGTACCGGGGAAAAACGATTCCCCCGACTTTAAGGAAGTCGTGGAAAGGGGCATGCAGCGCCGGGATCTGATCAAGACGTTGTTGAGCGGAGCGGCGGCGGTGGCGGCGGGAAGCCAATCGGCGCAAGCAGCGGCATCGACAGGATTGACGTTCAAGCCGATTCGTCTGGGAAAAGATCAGGACTATCTGGACATACCTGAAGGATATGAAGCTGGAGTGTTGATTAAGTGGGGAGACCCGGTGGTGCAGAACGCGCCGGACTTCAACCCGCAAATGCAAAATGGGGCAACGCAGTCACAGCAATTCGGTTACAACTGCGACATGATCACGTACCACCCGCTGCCGGACTGGCGGTCGAACAGTTCCCGACGGGCGCTGATGTGCGTGAATCATGAGTATACGGACCCGCAGCAGATGTTTCCGAATTGGAGCCCGGACCGCACGACAAAGGACTTCGTCGATGCGGAGATTGCGGCCCATGGGGTGTCGGTGATTGAAATCGAGGAGTTTTACGGCTCTTGGCACTACAACGCTAATTCCAGGTTCAATCGCCGGATTACCGGGGAGACGGAGATGCTGATCACGGGGCCGGCGGCGGGCGACATGATGCTGCAAACTACGGCAGACCGCTCGGGCACGCGGGTGCGCGGGACGTTGAACAACTGCGCCGGAGGGCAGACGCCGTGGGGTACATTTCTGACGGCGGAGGAGAATTTCAACCAGTATTTCGCCAACCGGGCGCAGATGCCGGCGGGGGTGAACCGGGACAATATGGCGCGCTACGGGACGCCGACAGCGGCCTCAGCCCGGCGATGGGAACGATTCTATGACCGTTTTGACCAGGTGAAGGAACCGAACGAAGCGAACCGATTCGGCTGGGTGGTGGAAATCGATCCCTATGACCCGAACTCGATGCCGAAGAAGCGTACGGCGATGGGACGGGCCAAGCATGAAAATGCTTCGAGCACGATTGCCAAAAACGGCCAAGTGGTGGTGTACTCGGGCGACGATGAGCGCTTCGATTATGCATATAAGTTTGTCACGGCGGGCGTGTTCAACCCGGATAACCGGGGGTCGAACATGGACTTGCTGGACAACGGAACGCTTTATGTAGCGCGATTCAATGCCGATGGCAGCGGGGTGTGGTTGCCGCTGGTTCATGGTACGGGCGGATTGACGGTAGCCAATGGCTGGCGGAATCAAGCAGATGTGCTGATTCGTTGCCGGCAGGCGGCCGATGCGTTGGGAGCAACTCGGATGGACCGGCCGGAGGATGTGGAAGTGAACCCGGTAACGGGTCTGCTCTACATAGTCTGCACGAACAACACGAACCGGGGGCTGGGTTCGAGCCCTGGCACGGATGCGGCGAATCCAAGGGCGAACAATCGCTCGGGCCACATCATTGAAGTGCGTGAGCAGGGCAATGACCATGCGGCAACAACATTTCAGTGGGGAATCTTCATGCTTTGCGGTGATCCGAACGTTCCGGCGCAGGGCACGTATTTCGCGGGCGCGCCACGCGAGAAGGTTTCGCCGATCGGTGCGCCGGACAACATCGCGTTCGACAATCAAGGCAATTTGTGGATTGGCACGGACGGGATGGAAGCGGCGCTGGGCTGGCAGGACGCGATTTATGCCTGCGTCACGGAAGGTCCGGACCGCGGGACGCTGCTGCCATTCATGAGCGTTCCGATTGGAGCGGAAACGTGTGGGCCAACGTTTACGCCGGACAACACGACGTTTTTCCTCGCCGTGCAGCATCCGGGAGAGGGAGGGACGTTTGAACGTCCGATCTCCAGTTGGCCAACAGGTTCGGGCCTGCCCAGGCCTGCAGTCGTATTTGTGCGTAAGGCTTGGGGCCGGGGAGTAGTGGGCAGCTAAGGCAGAACAAAGGCAGGCAAACCCAAAACGCCGGGGGCCGTGCCGCCCCCGGCATTTGCTGTTGAGGACCGTTGTGCGGAAAACCCGTGGCTCAGCAAGAAAGGATTCCCAAAGCACGCGGGCCGGTAAGGGACCGAAGGAAATTAATGTTGCGCGCCTGGTTGGGCGCGATCGAGAGCTACGAGGAGCCATTGGCCATTGAGGCGCGAGAACTGCCCGCGGGCCATCAAGGGACTGCGGACATTGGCCCGCTGGACGTAGCCGGTCTGGCCAGCGGCTGTTTCGACAAGAACCCAGTCGAAGGCGCCGCCAGCGAGCGCGGGGTCCTTGCGGCGGACGACGTCGAAGGCGAGGGTGGCAATAGAGGGAGAACCACGGTCTGGTTTCGCTCGCAGGGGGAGGGCATCGCGCAGGACCACGAGGTGTTGGGAGGGGTCGAGTTCACGGGGGAACTTCCAGCAAAGATAGGGGCTGACGAAGGTATCCGGGGATTCGCGAAAGAAGCCGAGATCGAGAAGATCGGCGAGCACGTCCCAGAGCTCGCTGTCAGCGCGGGCGGGCTGCCAGCGGGCCTCAAATCGGGACCAACCGGTCTCATCCTTTTCGGCGAAGCCGCCTAGGATGACTTTGCCGGAAACCAACTTTTTTAGTGCCAGGGGGTCGCGCTTGGCCACGGCTCCCCGAAGCTTCTTGAGATATGCCGAGAAGTCTTTGTCGCGCGGGGCATCGTTGACCGGGGCCAGGGTGCTGGCGAGAAGCAGCGTGACAAGCATCCACATGCCCTTCAGTTTCATACAATATGGGCAATGACCGTGCGGTGTATTGCGTTTTGTTTGGGGCTGAGTGGGATTGCTCTGGGAGATCCGGGCGAGGATTTTTTTGAAAAGAAGATTCGGCCGGTGCTGGTGCGGCAGTGCCTGTCGTGTCATAGCGGAGAACAGAAAGCACCGTTTGGCGGGCTGCGGCTCGACAGCCGGGAGGCGATGCGCCAAGGGGGAGATTCCGGGCCGGCCGTGGTGGCCGGCAAGCCGGAGGAGAGTTTGTTGCTGCATGCGTTGAACGGGACGAATCGGAGGGTGCTGATGCCTCCGACCGGGAAGCTGTCGGCAGAGGTGATCGCGGATTTCCGTCATTGGATTGAAATGGGTGCACCGGACCCGCGAACGGGCTCCGTGGGGCCGGCGAAGACAAAGGCAGCCGCGCCGTTGTGGAGTCTGCGGCGGCCGCGGGCAAAGGCAGCGCCGGCAGTACGCAATGAGAGTTGGCCGCGCGGTGAGATCGACCGTTTTGTGCTGGCGCGGCTCGAGGAGAAGAATCTATCACCGGCCCCGCCTGTCGACAGGCGGGCTTATTTGCGCCGTCTCAAGTTTGACCTGCATGGTCTGCCGCCGACGCCGGCCGAGATAAATGAGTATCTGAGCGATCCGGCAGCGGATGCCGACAGCAGGCTGGTGGACCGGTTGCTCGACTCCCCGCATTACGGGGAAAGGTGGGCAAGGCGGTGGCTTGATCTGGTGCGGTATTCCGAGACGAATGGCCACGAATTCGATAACGATAAGAACGACGCCTGGCGTTATCGCGATTATCTGATCCGCACCTTCAACCAGGACCTTCCATATCCGCAGTTGATTCGCGAGCATCTGGCGGGGGATTTGCTAGCGGAGCCGCGGTTGAGCCGAGATGGAGCGATTCTCGAGTCGCCGCTGGGGACGAGCTTCTTCTGGTTTGGGGAAGTGCTAAATAGCGCGACGGATTCCGTGAAGGCGCGGGCGGATCGTGTGGACAATCAGATCGATGTTCTGACCAAGACTTTTCTCGGGCTGACGGTGAGTTGCGCGCGCTGTCACGATCACAAATTCGATCCGGTACCGACGCGGGATTATTACGCGTTGGCGGGCGTGATGCACAGCAGCTATGTGAGGGAGGCGGTGATTGACAGTCCGAGACGGCGGGCGGAGATTGCGGCAGCGCGGGCGGAAATCGCCCAGAGGAAGCCGGATCCAGGGCTTGAGGCGGCGAAGATTCATTTGAGGCCGGGGGATGAGTTACTGCCCTCCTTTGAGCGGGAGGATTGGTGGCATGCCGAGGGGCAGGCGTTCGGGATACGCAGGCGCGGGCAGGCGCTGTCTTCGCGAGCGGAAGGGCATTTGGCACTGGTGGGTTCGTTGACGTCGGTGAAGATGCGCATGCCGCGTATGTATATACATGTGCGTCTGGCCGGGAGCGAGCCAAACCGCAAGGTGTATAGCGGTGGGGATTTGCGCGTGACGCTGGTGGCCGACGATCACAAGAGCGAGGATTTTTTCGCGGCATCGCGGCAGTGGGGCTGGCAGTCGATGCGAATGACCAAGGAGATAGGCCGGGAGTGTTTCTTTGAAATCGTCGATCGTTCGCGGACGGGCTTTATTGCCGTCGATGCGATTGTTCTGTCCGATCATCCGCTGCCGCCGGACAGTGAGGGAGCGGCGTTTCCCACGCTTGGTGAGGATGTGGCGGTGGAGATTCCGGAGTCGGCTTTCGGAATGATCAGCTTTGATGAGGTGCCGCGGGACGTGCGGTTGCATATTCGGGGGAGCCATGAAAACTTAGGGGCTCCGGTGCGGCGCGGGCCGCTTTCGGCATGGCCGCACGGGGTGGAGGTAGCAGGGGGAAGTGGCCGAATGGAGTTGGCGGAGTGGCTGGCGAGCCCGAACAATCCGCTGGTCGCGCGGGTGATGGTCAACCGGGTGTGGCACTACTTGTTTGGGCAGGGCCTGGCGGCGAGCGTCGACAACTTTGGGCGCATGGGAGAAGCGCCGGCAAATCAAGACTTGCTGGATACGCTGGCAGCGGAATTTACGGCCTCCGGCGGCAGTCTGAAGAAGTTGCAACGCCGGATTTTGTTGAGCGCGACCTACCGGCAAGGCTATGCCCCGGGCAATGAGAAGGCGCGGCGGATCGACCCGCGCAATCAATTACTGTGGCACAGGCCGCCGCGGCGGCTGGACGCCGAATCGGTGCGCGATAGCCTGTTGGCCGTCCCGGGGGTACTCGACCGGCAGCTTTATGGACCCTCGATTCCGCCGCATATCAGCCGTTTTCAGGACGGGCGGGGGAAACCAGCCAGCGGGCCGGTAGACGGGCGGAACCGCCGCTCGATTTACTTGCAGGTACGGCGGAATTTTCTGACGCCGCTCTTGCTTGCCTTTGACTATCCGCCACCGATCTCGACGATTGGGGCGCGGGGCGCCTCGACCGTGCCGGCGCAGGCGCTATTGCTTTTGAACAACGAATTTGTGCAGCAGTCGGCGGCACGCTGGGCCAAGGCAGCGCAAGGACAAACGGACCCGGTGAGCTGGTTGTACGAAAGCGGTTTCGGCCGGGCTCCGCTGGCCGGTGAGCGAGAACAAATTGCGCAGTATCTCGGGGCTCATTCCTGGGACAGCCTGTGCCATGTTTTGCTAAATTCCGCGGAGTTTTTGTATGTCGAATAGACCTTCCCGGCGAGAACTACTTTGCCGGACGGCCAACGGGTTTGGCGGCCTGGCGTTGCTGGACCTGATGGTGCGATCGGGGGAGGCGGCGACACGGCCGGCGCACTTCCCTGCCCGGGCGAAATCGGTGATTTTTCTTTACATGGACGGCGGGCCGTCGCAGATGGACACGTTCGACCCGAAGCCAAGATTGAACCGGGAGTCAGGCAATCCACTTCCGTTCAAGCCGCCGACGACCGTGTTTAACATCACGGACCGGATTTATGGCTCTCCGTTTCAATTCCGGCGTTACGGGCAATCAGGATTGGATGTGAGTGAGTTGTTTCCACATATTGCTTCCTGTGCGGACGATCTGGCGGTGATCCGGTCGATGGTGGCCGATCATTCCGAGCACACGGCGGCGAACTACTTTTTGCATTCGGGGTCGGGCTTTCAGGGGCGGCCGAGCATGGGTGCCTGGGCGACTTATGGGCTGGGAAGCGAGAGCGAAAACCTGCCTGGCTTTATTGTTCTCGACAACGGTCTGATTCCACCGGGGGGCTTGGATTGCTTTGGGTCCGGCTTTTTGCCGGCGAGCTACCAGGCGACACTATTCCGGCCTGGGCCCACGCCGGTGGCTGACCTTGAGCCAAGGGAAAAATCCGCCGAGGAACAGTGGGCGAAGCTGCGGCTGCTGGGGAATCTGAACCGGGGCGTGCTGGAGCGATTCCAAAATTTTCCCGAGGTGGAGGCGACGATCGGGAACTATGAGTTGGCATACCGGATGCAAACGGCGGTACCGGAGTTGGCGCGGCTCGATGACGAGTCGGAGTTGACGCGGAATATGTACGGTCTCGATAACGATTTGACGGCCGAGTTTGGCCGATCGTGCCTGACGGCGCGGCGGCTGGTGGAGCGGGGCGTGCGGTTTATCGAGGTATTGACGCCGTTCCGGCGCGGGCTGGACCGCTGGGACCAACACGCGAGTCTGGAGCATGGCCACCGGCTGAACGCGAAATCGGTAGACCAACCGATTGCCGCTTTGCTTCAGGATTTGAAGGGCCGAGGACTACTCGAGAGCACGCTGGTGGTCTGGGGTGGGGAGTTTGGACGCACGCCTTGTGCTCAATTGCCGGACGACGGCGATACAACGAAAGTTGGCAGGGACCACAACCCGTTTGGCTACACGATGTGGATGGCGGGAGGTGGGGTGAAGGGCGGCTACATCCATGGGGCGACTGATGAATATGGATATTTTGCCGTGGAGAAGAAGGTGCACCTGCATGACCTTCACGCCACGATGCTGCATCTGCTCGGACTGGATCATCTGAAGCTTACCTTCCGCTACAGCGGGCGGGATATGCGGCTGACTGACGTTTTCGGAAACGTGGTCCGGGAACTTCTCGCATAGGTACTTCCGGATCATTCCGCTCCGGCGCCAAATCAGATAAACTCAGGCAATTGCTATGTTTAGAGACATCCGTAAACTGATCGCTCTGCTTGCAGTGGGACCACTATCGGCAGCGGACCCGGGCTGCCCGCGCTATCCAACGGCGCTGCGCACCGAGCAGATGGAATTGATGGAACTGGACCGGGCATTCCAGCAATACGGCGCGGAGGCGCGAAAGGCCTCAGTGGGCTCAAAGCCGGAGCAAGTGACGTGGGCCAATTTTGTTGATCAGCATTTGTTCACCAAGATGAAGGAGGACGGCGTCACACCGGCGGCCAAGTCGACGGACGAAGAGTTTTTGCGCCGGGTCTACCTCGACGTGACGGGGCGAATCCCGGCTCCGGAGGCGGCGTGGGAGTTTCTTGAGTCGAGCGGGGCGGATAAACGAGCTAAGTTAATAGACCAGTTACTCGAATCTCCGGCTTATACCGATCAACTGACGACCTTCTGGGCAAATAAGTTCAAGGTGACCCGCTCGCACGAATCGATCGGGACGTTGGGGCGCAACACTTTTTACGAGTGGCTGCGCAAGTCGATCGGCGAGGACCGGCCCTATGACTCCCTTGTACGTGAGATGTTAGGGGCGGCGGGAGAAGTAGACAGGGTGCCGGGAACACAGTTCTTCGCCCGTCACATGGACGTGAACGGACCGATACAGGATTCCTGGGACGACATCACGGACAAGATCACAACGACTTTTTTGGGCTACAAGACAGAGTGCATTTCCTGCCATCACGGCCGGGCTCATCTTGAGAAGATCAACCTGTATCTGACGCGGCGGACGCGCAACCAATTCTGGCAGATGTCGGCTTGGCTGAGCCGGATGCAGTTTGTGCGCTGGTCGGATGACAATATCGGTTTTCGGCCGCGCCTGATTATCAATGACCGGAATTACGGCACATATACAGGGTCTGTGCCGGCGACGAACCCAGGCAACCGGCCAATCCGGATCAACGCGAAAACGGAACCGGCTTATTTGACTACGGGCGCAACACCGGGCAACGGCAACTGGCGGCAGGAGTTGGGCCGCATTCTGACGGCGGACCGGCAGTTCGCGCGAGCGACCGTCAATCACATCTGGGCCTATCTGTTCAGCCATGGCATCGTGGATCCGCCGGAAGCCTGGGATTTTGAGCGGACGGATCCGCGGAAACCGCCGCCGGGGGATTGGCCGCTACAGAACTCCCACCCGGAACTGCTGGAGAGATTGACGGACTTCTTCGTCAGCAACAATTATCAGTTCAAGCCTCTGTTGCGGCAGATACTGAACTCGGACGCCTATCAGTTGTCGAGCACGTACCGCGGTCAGTGGAAACCGGCGTTTGTGAAGTATTTTGCGCGTCATGAAGCTAGGCGTCTATCCGCCGAGGAGCTTTACGACTCGCTCATTACGGCGACGCGAACGGAGCAACCGATGATGGTGGCGGGGCTCGACCGGGTGGTTTGGTACGCCAATCAGCTGCCTGATCCCACGGAGCCGTCCACGGATTTTCGCGTTGTGGACTTTATGAACAACTTGGGGCGCGGCAACTGGATTACGATCGAGCGGAGCGCGGAGCCGACTATCTTGGGCTTGCTCTATTCGATGAACGATTCCCAGAACGTCAATCGGACCCTGGGGAATTCGACGGCGACGGTATCTTCGCGCAGCCGGGTGATTGAGGTGGACTCGAGCAGCCCCACTGACGAAGAGGCCATTCGCCGTATCTTTCTGGCAACCCTGTCGCGCTGGCCAAGCGACGCCGAGATGAGCGCGGTGCTGCGATATCGCAGTGGAGCGCGGGCCCAGTGGCTAAGCGATCTGCAGTGGGCTCTGGTCAACAAACTCGATTTCATTTTTAACCGCTGAGGCCGTCACCCATGAATTTCATTCGTAAGAACTGTGCGGGCCACCTGCCATTTACGCGGCGCCATTTTCTGTTTGGCGCGGCCAACGCCGGCTTGCTGTCGGCGCATGCGGATTCGGCGGTCTCGACTGGTCGCCATGCCACGGTGCGCAACTCGGCGAGAACATGTATCTTCATTAACTTGAACGGGGCGCCGAGCCATCTGGACACCTTCGACTTGAAGGATGCAAGTTGGAATCCCCGTGATGCCGATATACGGGATTATCCGGGCGGGGTAAGGATGTCGCGACGATACTTTCCGCGGCTTTCCACAATGACGCAGGATCTGTTGGTGATGCGGTCGTGCGCGTCCTGGGAAGCAGCGCATGAACGCGGACAGTTCTACATGCAAACGGCTCATTCGCAGAACCCGGCGTTGGCTAGCGAAATTCCGCACATCGGCGCTGTGATCGCGAGGGAAAAGGGGGCAAACGGAGTCGTACCACCCTTTCTGAGCTTCAATCAAACGAATCTGCAGGGAGCTACGTTTCTCGGCGGGCTCTTCATGCCGATGATGCCTCCGGCTTCGACGGGTGGAATTTCGACGCTTACGCATAATTTTTTTGGCACGAGTGTGCAATCGCAGGCACGCTTCGACCGGCGTTTCGGTCTGCTGAAGGAACTGGACGCCGCGCTGCGCGAGGCGCCGGCCAATGAGGCGATGGCGGCCTACGGCTCGTACTACGACCGGGCAAGGGCGATGATGTACAACGCGGCGGTGGACAGCGTCTTTCGCTTTACGACGGATGAGCAGAATCGCTACGGGAATACGGCGATTGGCCGATCGTTGTTGGTGGCGCGCAATGCGGTCCGGGCCAAGAATGGCGCGACCTTCATCAACGTGACGCAAGGCGGGTGGGATACGCATTTCGGGCAATTTGACCCGGGGATCCTGCCGAACATTTATACGTTGACGAACGAGTTGGACCGGGCGGTGAGCAACCTGGTGGACGACTTGAAGTCTTCGGGAGACTTCGCCTCGACGCTGATCGTACTAATGGGGGAATTTGGCAGGACGCCGGGAGTGCTGAATTCGCGCGCGGGGCGAGACCATTACCGGGACGTGATGAGCGTGGCGATGCTGGGGGGAGGAGTCAGAGGCGGGCGGGTAATTGGGGCAAGCGACAGCAATGGAGCGAGGATTACAGAGTTCGGCTGGTCGCAGCAACGCCCGATTTATCCGGAGGACATTGCGGCGACGATCTACTCGGCGCTGGGAATCGACTGGACGAAATCGATCGACGATACACCGTCAAAGCGCCGCTTCCATTACGTGCCTGGATCGGCGGAAGGTGACTATGTACCGGTGGAAGAGGTTTGGGGCTGATGCGCCTAGCTTTGCTTTGTGCGCTGGCGCTGGCGCTCGAGGCGCAAACTCCGTTCTCCCTACAAATCACTTCGGATTCATCGCAAGTGCTGGTTGGACGGACTCTGCAATTGCGGGCCGTGGCGCGGGACGCGGGGGGAAATGTGATCGCGAATGCGGGGGTCAACTGGAGCAGCAACAACGCGACCGCCGCGAGCGTTTCCACGAGCGGTCTAGTAACAGCGAATCTCTTGGCGGTGGTTCGCATCACGGCGCGGTTGGGGAATCTGGTGGCTGAGACCGCCATCCAGACGATCCCGTCGCGGGTAGCGATCACGCCGGCGACTGCCAGGGTGACGGTATCGAGCACGCAGCAGTTCATGGCCACGGCTTTTGATGCGGATGGCAGCGCCATCCCGGGTGTGACGTGGACGTGGTCGGTGACTAACCTGCGTAACGGAGGCAGCCAGACGGCCACGGTGAACACGGCGGGCCTGATGAGAGCCACGGCCGAAGGGGCAAATCTGGTCTGGGCGACGTTCAACTACAACGATGTGCAGACAGGGCTGCAACGGCAATGGATCACGTCGGCGCGGGTGGAGACCACGGTTGAGCGCAGCTATCAAGTGCGAAGGCTGTATCACAATTTGCAACAGATACCAGGGCGCTACCAACTGCGGGCGAGGCAGTCGATGATTTGGGCGACAGAAGATGGCGGTCTGTTCTTTAACGCAAGCCTGGATGGGCTGGCCGGCGGGCTGATGCACTACCGGGACGGCAGCTTTGCGCTGGTATCGGCGGCGGGGATGCCGCGGTTTGCCTCGGGTAGTTTCGCAAGCGAGTTCTTCAACCACTCGATTACGAGGGATGGCCGGATTCTCTCGCACGAGGACACGAACATCAATGGGCGGCAGTTGAGCCTGGGAGACAGAAACGGGCTCACACCGTTTTTTTCAAACAACACGGTTCTGGCGGCCGGCACGGAGGCCACCAGCGGCGTGACGGCCACGCGGCACTCATTGACCACGGGGGGCAATGTTCTAATCCGGGCGAGTTTTCGCTATGAAGGGGATCCGACGACTTATGCGGGTATCTTTCGCGGCTTCAATAATCGAATCGTGGAGATGCTGATCAGCAGCCGGGATAACCCGAGTGATGTGCCGGGCACAGGGGCGATTACGGTTGATGGGGATTATGGGATTGCCGAGGACGGCACGGCGTTCTACAGCGTCACGCGGGCGGGAATCCGCGTTGTCTACCGGCATCGGCCCAGCCAGGAACGGACGAAGCTGATTGCCACCAACGATGCGCTGCTCGATTCAACCGTGCGAGCCTTCAATGCTGGACGGGGCAACCAACCGAATTTCTGGGTGGAAGAAAGCAATGCGGCGTTGTTGCTGAGTGTTACGCTGCAGAACAATACGACTCACCTGGTTGTGTTTGACCGCGAGGGAAAGGTACAGAACCTGCGCTGCAATAGCCTATCGGGTATTCTTTCGCACCATCCGGGGCAAGGGACGCTGATCCACGCGCAACCCTTTAACACGGCGTCAAATGGTGTCTACTTGTGGCGCCCGGGAACGGAGCCGCGGGCGATTTTTCAGTACTCACGGCCGTCGGTGGCCGGGGCCAATCTGGAGGACATCGAGTCCGGCGCTATCAATGGCCGGGGGGAAATTTTTCTGATGGCACGAACCTCGACAGCGAATATGGCGATCGCGAAGATGGGCGCGAACCCGGAGTATCTGGTTTATTCCGGCCAGGATTTGAAAGTGGAAGCGCCGGTGAATCTGATCACGCTGATTGGCGGGGCCCGGTCCGGGCCACCACATGTGCTGGCGGGGGGAACAACCGGCAGCATTGCCGAGTTTGATGGAGTCGACTTTTTTCCGCGTTTGGCGATCGGCGAGCGCCTGTTCGGGGGGATGTTCTTTGGCTGCTTTCACGGCGGCACGGCCAACACAAGGAAAGCTCCGAATGGGGACATTTATGCGGTTGTGCCGGCTGGTGTCGCGCGGATCACGGGAAATGGCAATCCTGAGTTGCTGATCCCTTTTCCCTTGCGCGACGGCTCGCTGACCTATAACCTGCCAAGTCAGATCGAGGTGAACGCGGCCGGGGATGTGCTGATGCACGGCTCGACCAGCGCGGGCGACAACCGCTTCTACGTCTGGTCGGGAGGACGGGTGAGTAATCTGCTCAATTTAAGCGCGACAGCGATTACGGCCTCGACGATCGACAACCGGATTGTGAGCGGGTTTGACAGCTTCGCTCTGGGGGATGATGGGCGGGTGCTGGCCTCGCTGCGCTTTCGCAATGTGGCGGTACCGGTGCTGTATCTATATGCCAACCAGAGTTGGACGAGATTGGCGGAGCCAAATCTGACGGTCGTCGGTCCGCACCGGGTGACGGGAATCGCGAATCTGCACCGCACTGGCGCGGGCCGGCTCTTTGCGGTACTGACGATTCAGGCCGGCGGCAATATCCTAGTGGAGTGGAAGGGATCAGACTGGGAGATATTGATCAATAATTCGTCTATTATGCCCCACGGACAGGTGGCCACGACTGTGGTAAATATCGACGCAAACCGTCGCGGGGACGTGCTGTTTCAGCATTCCAACGGGGGTAACAACTTTCTGCTGGTTCGCCGGGCGGACTCCCCGGAACGACTGCGGCAAGTGATCAATCTTTTCCGGCCGACGGCGGAAGGCGACTATCTGGTGCGGATCAATGCGATCGACTTCCGGGACGACGGTACGGTTTACTTGCTGGCGATGACGGCGGACGACGAAACCGTTTTGTACGAGGCCAAACCCGTCAACTAGTGTTAATCTGAGAGTTTCCGGCCTTTCTATATCATGTCCATACAGATTTTCGTTGAAGGCAAACTCGCGCCGCAGCCTGAATTCCTGCGTCCGCTCGAAGGGCGCAATAGCGGGGAGTTGCTGGGACGGCACCTCTATCTCAGCCTGGCGGGAGAAGTGATTCCCCGAGCGTTACTCGATCATCTTGGCCTTTCCAAGATGCTGCTGGGTGCCTCGAGCGGATCGGGATTTCTGCTGCTGCTGCCGCAGGAGTTTGAGGGGCGAGCCGAGGAGTTCTTGCGGCAGACCGCGGCCGGGATGGAAGAGCTTTCCGGGGGGGAGTTGAGCTTCGATTGGGCGATCACGGAAAATCTGGGCGATTGGACGGTGGTGCGCAAGCGTCTGTTTGAGGAGATGCAGAGGGGAAAAGGAACGAAGGCGACGGCCGAGAGTTTTGTGCCGGCGGCGGCGGCATCGTCGGTGGCAGACCGGGATTATTTCCAGTCGCTGGCACAGGAGGCAGGCGCGGCCACGGCTGTTGCGGCAAGCGAGGCCGCGCCGGCGCGTTTTCAATTTGGGGAAGGACAATACACCTACCGGTTGGGATATGAGGGCGATTGCCTGCCCTGGACGGCGCACCTGGATTTGACGAGCCTGAAGCGGCGTAAAGGGGCGGCGATGACGGTGGGGGTGGATGCGCTGGAGATTCGGCTGCGGCGCGCCAACTCAGTGGAAGAGCATCTTCGGCTGAGCCACTTGTATAAGAATTTTTTCGCTGGCGAGTTGCAAACGCTTTTGCTGCGGCTGCCGGACTGCACGGGAAAGATCGCAATCATCGACTCCGGAATTGAAGGCTTTACTGTGTTTGGGGACATTGATGCGCTGCTGAAGGTAGCCCTTGAGATCCACCGGCTGTTTGAAGCGATGGCGGAAGTGAATCTAGGCGACACGCTCGGAGCGGAAGGCAAGAGCCTATCGGCGGCGCTGGCGGCCGGAGAGCAATCGGCGGCGATCGCGGAAGTGCACGCGGCCTTGCGGCTGGCGCAAGCCTCGTCGCGCGATTCGATTTACTTGTTTGGGCGGGTGCTCGATTGGAAGCTGCTGCCCGATGCCCTGGAAATCCGGGAGCTTTGTCTTCGGATGATCCGCAACTATGGAGCAAGCCCGCAGTTTGTCTCTGAGTTATCGGCTTTCTTTCGTGAGAGCGGGTATCAGAGCTTGCGGCGCAAAACCGGGCGCTTCGAGCGTCCGTGGCGGCTGTACCGGCGAATGAGCCTCGCGCTCGAAACCGAAAACGAATCGCGTGACTTCGTGCGCACGCGAAACCGCCTGCTGGCCGAGTTCATCGGCAAGAACGCAGGCCAGACGCGGCTGCGGCCTTCGGGCCGGGTCGGTCTGGAATTGACCCGCATCTCGATCAACGCTTGACGCAAGGACACACCCATGTCGGATGAAGCTGTAAAGCAAGAAACACAGGCCAAGGAAGCACCGAAGGCCGACTCCAGACCTCCTCGCGGTGGGGGACGCCCCCCGCAGCAGGGCAACCGGCCCCATGGCGGCAGCGGAGGCAACCGGCCGCAGCGGATGGGAGACCATAGCCCGGATATCGACCTCGAAAAACTGATCGGCGACCCGCTGTACCTGGACAATCAGGCGCATGCGGTCGTGTCCCGGCTGCGCGACATGGATTCGGGCACGCGAAGCCAGCTTCGCCGGTTTTATAGCGCTGTGCGCCGTGCCTGCCGCACGGCCGAAGGAGACCGCCAGCATGAGTTTGTCATGTTGCGGGCCCGGCTGGCATATACGATCGCCCGCCACGGCCTGCGGAGCCTCGACACGCTCGAGCGGCTGCTGCTGCAGGTGACGCGCAAGAACGATCAGCGGGGCTATGAGCGCTTCCGCGATCTCTTCGAGGCCATTGTGGCCTACAACGAATAAGGGGAGCCGATATGAGTTCACACACCGCAAAAACCGAATTGAGTTTTCTCGGCAAGCTATTGATCGAGGGCGACCTCGTATGCGAAACCGGCCTGCACATTGGCGCCGGCAAGGGGACGCTGGAGATTGGCGGGGCCGATAATCCGGTGGTAAAAGACGCCTTCAGCCGTCCCTATGTGCCGGGATCGAGCCTGCGTGGACGGTTGCGTTCCCTGCTCGAGCAGGCCCTGGGCCTGACCAGCCCGAAACAGCTTGTTTATGTGTCCCGCCGGAAGGGGCAAGAAGTTCGCATCCATGGCTCTGATGATCCGGGCGATGAGATCTGCCTGCTGTTTGGGCGCGCGCCGGGCCGCGTGGAACGGGTGGAGGGGGAGGCGTTGAATCAGGCAACGATCACTCCGGCGCGGTTGACCGTTTATGATGCAGCGCTGAATCTGGAAAGCATCACAGCAGCCATGAGGGAGAGCCTCGACGACGAATTGACGGAAGTCAAGAGCGAGTCGGCGATCGACCGCATTACGAGTCAAAGCCAGGCGAGGACGCTCGAGCGGGTGCCTGCGGGAGCGAGTTTCCGCATCCGGCTGGTGCTCGATGTGCTGTGTGCGGAGGACAAGGAATTGGTGCCGGTTTTGCTTGAGGGGCTCTCGCTGCTCGAGGACGATTCGCTGGGCGGCGGCGGAAGCCGTGGCAGCGGGAGGGTCCGTCTGGCGAATTTGAAACTCACCTGGCGCAATGCCGCATACTACAAGGGTGGCGCGGAAGCGGAACTGGTCTCGGCAGCCGATCTGGCGGCACTGCGTGGGACTGCCGCCGATCTCATCCAGAAACTCGAGGCCTAGGCCCCATGTCCACACCCGCTCACGAGCCGGCGTTGCTGGTTCGCCTTCGGCCGAACAGCCCGTGGCGGATCGGCGGAGATAGTCCCCGGCAGGATGAAGTTCATTCGACGTTCCCCTCCGACCGCCTGTTCAGCGCGATGACGCAGGCCATGGCTCAATTTGGGCAGTTGGCGGATTGGTTGGCCGCGACCGTTGAGGCCGAGCGGCCCGCTGTCCGCTTTACGTCGATGTTTCCGTTTTTCGGCAAACAGTATTATGCTCCGGCGCCGGTGACACTCTGGCCCCCGGAACACGCCACGGCGAAAATGAATTGGCATTCGGCGCGCCTAATCCCTCTCGGGGTGGTGGATGAACTACTCGGGGGAGAAGTTTTCCGTGAAGACCGCTGGGAAGTGGATGGTTTGAGCGGATGCCTGTTGCCGGCCGGATCGCAGACGCCATTTCGCGAGCGGCAACGGTCGACGGCTCCGGTTGACCGGATTTCGCGGGCAAGCGCGGAGGCGCATGGGAGCGCCTGTCTGGAGTTCAATCAAGGCGTCGGGCTTTGGTTTGCGGCCGTGTTTGCCGATGAGGCGGCGCGGGAGCGCTGGGACAGCCACCTGCGGGCGAGTTTGCGCTGGTTGGCCGATTCCGGTTTTGGAGCGGGCCGTTCGCAAGGGTGGGGCAGGGCGGAATCTCCGGAGTTTCAGGCCGGGGCTTGGCCGTACCTGCTGGTCGACAATAGCCCGGGCAGCGAGGAACCGGGCATAGCCCACTGGCTGCTCAGCGGATTTGTTCCCGCAGGCAGCGACAGGGTGGATTGGAAGAGCGGGCACTATGAGTTGCGCCGCCGCCACGGGCGCGTGGAATCGCTGGCGGGATGGGGCGCGGAAAAGAAGAGTGTGAACATGGTGCGTGAGGGCGGCGTGCTAGTAGCCGAGGAGGCTCCGCGCGGCACGGCCGTCGATGTGGCTCCGGAAGGATTCGCGCACTCGGTATGGCGGGCGGGATTCGCCGTGGCCATACCCGTACCGTGGAAGGCGCCGAGCTTCCAGTTGCCTCTGCCTCCGGCGCGGCCGGAACCCGTCCGCCGGCCCGAGCCTGAAGCTGAGCCTGTACTGGCCGACATCTACCTCGATCCGGTAATCGTTGAGGAGGCCAACATCGTCGAGGAAGCCAATATCGTCGAAGAGCCCCGTTACGTGGAGGATGACAACGCATGAGATACCGCGCGACGATTCTGACGCCGACGCTGGTGGGCGATGGCCAGGCTCTTTCGCCGATCGATTACATGGTCTGGAAAGACCACGTCAATGTTCTGGACCAGGGCCGTATCTTCGCGATGATGGCCAAGCGCCCCGTTTTCGAAGGCTATCTTACGCAGTTACGGAAGGCGGAAAAATTCGACTTTCAGAACTGGGGTGGACTGGCGCAATCGGCCGCGCTGCGGCGCATTCCGTTTGAGAGCCCGGCGTATTCTCCGGTCTGGGATCGGGCCCGCGCCGAAGACCTCTTCATTCCTACTTTTCTGAAGGGTCCGACGGGACATTACCTCGCCGGGAGCGCAATACGGGGAGCGCTGCGAACGGCCGTGGTGCATAAGCATTGGATGGAGCGGGGCGAGAAGCTCTTTGAGGCCTGGAAGCAACAGTTTCAAAACGAGCGTGGCTACCGCTACGCGGCACAGCCGGAGGAGAGCGCGTCGATGGGTTCGCGCGGCCGCGACCGAATGCGAATGGTGGCAATTGGCGACTCCAAGACGGTACCGGGGGAGAGCTTCCGCATTTATCTGACGCGTACGGCAAAGTTAGTAAAACAATCGGAATCGAGCTATCGGCTGGACTGGAAACCGGCGCCCACTTTCGCGGAAATGGCTGTACCTGGCACTTTGTTTGAAGGAGCCTGGAAGGAACGTGGCAATGTTCAGTTTTTGGCGGCCTCCGCCAACTACTGGGCCGCCAACCAAATCCGGTTGCAGAAGCAATATGCGCAACGCACTGGTTTGCCGGTGTTGAACCAGATTCTGGGTGAACTCGAAAAACGGCTGGAGATTATTCAAGGCGGTAACCGGGGCTGTCTGCTGCAGATTGGTTGGGGCGGAGGGTTCACGGCCAAAGCCGCTCTCGGTGATACATCTCATCCTTCTTACCGGGATATTCTGCGGCGAATGCCATTTTACTCCTCGGCGTTAGCGACTGGTTTGCCTTTTCCGAAGACCAGGCGTATCGTTTATCTCGAGAATACACCAGCGGCGTTGCCGGGATGGATTCATTTAGAATGCTTGGCATCATAAAAAACGCGCATGTTACGATAAGACCTTCAGCAGGTCTAAAGAATGTATAACGGCTTTTTTGGCTTTAAGGAAGATCCCTTTAATCTCAGTCCGGACCCCGCGTTCCTCTATCGCAGTTCCCAACACGAGGAGGCATTGGCGAACCTGATTTACGGGGTACAGTCGCGCAAGGGTTTTATTGTGCTGACCGGGGAAGTAGGTACAGGCAAGACCACGATGCTTGAGTGTCTGCGAGACTACCTGGAGCAGGCTGGAGTGGAATTTGCGTTCGTCTTCAACAGCCGAATTAATTCCGACCAGTTTTTCGAGATGATCGCCTATGATCTCGATTTACGTTGCGCCCGGACGAGCAAGACGGAAGTTTTGTTTGCATTAAATCAATTGCTGATTCAGCAGGCGAATGAAGGGCGCACAAGCGTGCTGATCGTGGATGAGGCGCACAATTTGGATTGGGATGTGCTGGAGGAAATTCGGCTGCTGGGAAACCTTGAGAATCCGCGTATTGGCAAACTGCTGCAAATCATCCTGAGCGGACAGCCGGAACTGGACCGGAAGCTGGACGCGCCCAATTTACGCCAGTTGAAGCAACGGATTGTGCTGCGCTGCAGTCTTCAGCCGCTGACGTTGAAGGAGAGCTCGGAGTACATCGAATCCCGTCTGGCGCATTGTGGCGTGCCGAATCAGACGATATTCCCGGAGCCGGTATTGGCCGAGATTCACTTGCGCACGCAGGGGATACCGCGACTGATCAATGCCGTTTGCGACAACCTGTTGTTGAACGCATTTGCCGTCGAGTCCAAGACGATCACCGTCGACATGATTGAAGAAGTCAGCCGGGACATGCGACTGGAGTGGCCGGGGAGACGATTGAACCGCGTGCGTGGTCAGAGTGAATTCGAACCGACCATTTCCAGCCGCGGAGAATAGGGGCTAATCGTTGGCCTCCTTGCGGTAGGACTCCGCTTTATCCAAATCGCCCATTTCGCGGTAAACGCGGCTGAGAAGAAGCAGATTTTCCCTGGTTCTTTGTCCATGAGCGAGGGCTTGTTCGAGGGAATCAGCGGCTTCCTCACGGCGTTGGAGAAGGAGGAGCACGGTGGCCTGTTCGAGCCAAGCCATACCGAGAAAAGGCTGCTTGCGAAGGGTTTGGCGCAGTTGCCAGAGAGCGGGCTCCCATTGTTGCCGTCGCATGAGAAATTGGGCATAGAGTAACTGCAGGGAGGCGGACTGTTTCGGCCGCAGGGCGCACTCAGCGAGGGCGGCGCGGAAGTCATGGTCAGCGGCGCGAAATTCGCCCAAGGCCTCCAGACTGAGAGCGCGGTCGGCGAGAGTTTGCGAATCCACATCGTGGCGCGGACTGCGATGGAAGGCCGCGATCGCTTCGCGGTGACGGCCGAGGCGCTGTAGCAGGCGGCCCCATTCGGCGCAGGCGAGCCGGGGAGGAGACAGACCAAGGCAGGCTTTTTCTAGGGCTGTGAGGGCGGGCCCGGCCTGGCCTTGGGAAGCGCGCAAAAGCCCGAGAGCATGCCAGTAGTTGGAAACGGCAGGCTGGCCGCGAGTGAGCGCCTCGAGAATGAGAGCGGCTTCGCTCAATCGCTGCTGTTGCATCAAGCGCAGGGCTTCTCCGTACTGGGGAGAGTACGTGGGATCAAACTGGCAGAGCAGGAGCAGCAGGTGGAGGATCATGTGCCCTCAACGGCAGAACGAAGCGGGCAGTGCAGCCAGCCGCACCCGAATTCGTCTTCAATTCGAGTGTACCGCCGTGGGCTTCCGCGATTTGACGGCAAAGCACGAGGCCGATCCCGCTGCCGCCGGGCTTAGTGGTGAAGAACGGCACAAACAGATTGGCCGTATCGGCCAAACCAGGGCCGTCGTCAACGACGAGCACTTCCACCTGGTAGCTGCTTGAAACCCAGCGAACGGCGACACGGCCGCCGTTGAGCTGGACTGCCTCGACGGCGTTCTTGATGAGGTTGATGAAGACCTGTTCGAGCTGATCCTCGTCGCCTTCGGCGTAAACAACCGGTCCTGGTTGAACGGCAACGGGGCGCTGCCAATCGAGAGCGGCGGCGCGGCGCACGAGAGCGCCTATCTCAAGCGGACGGAAGTTGGGGCCCGGTAATCTCGCCAGCCGGGCATAGGCATTGAGAAAACGCTGGAGACTGGCGGCGCGGGTCTCGATGATTTTCAGGCCATGGCGCGCGTCATCACGCCAATCCTCCGGTAAGGGGTCTCGATCAAGGAGAGTGCCGAGACTGCCGGCAATGCTTTTGATGGGAGCCAGGGAGTTATTCAGTTCATGACCCAGAACACGGACGATGCTTTGCCAGGCCTGCAGTTCTTGTTCCCGCAAGGGGCGGGTGAGATCGGCGACAACAAGCAACTGGTGAGGCAAGCCGCCCTCGCGGAAAGTGCCGCGATTGACGCCCCAGCGGCCGGCGCCGCCGGGAAAGACGCGGCTGATGGTGCGTACTTCGGTGAGAAGGAAGTCTTCGAGGCCGAGGCTGGCGGCAGTCTCGCCCAGAAGGGCGTGGGCGGGGCGGGCCAGCAGTGCTTCCCCGCCCCGATTGACTAATCGCAAACGACCGGCGGCATCGAAGGCAAAGACCGCGACGCTGATCTCCTCGATGACTTTTCGCAGCAAAGCGCTTGCCTCGATTGCGCCGAAGCGTTGGGCGCGGAGCGTGTCGCCCATGGCGTTGACCTGCTCGATGAGTTCGCCGAGGCAATCGCCGTTGACGGGGCTACGGCCGCGGATCGAGTAATCGCCCGCGCGCATCGCTTCGAGCAGATTGGCGACGGTCCGCAGTGGCGTGGCGACTTGACTGCCGACGGCTTGGGCCGCGCCAATCCAGGCCACCGTAACAAGAAGCGTTAGGGCGTAGGGCACTTCCACTGGACCGGGCGAAAACCAGATCAGCCAGAGCGAAAGGAGAACCGCTGGCAAGCCACCGGCCAGGGCAATCAACTGAATGCGCCGCTCATGGGCGAATTTCATGATGTGTACCGGTGAAGATTGTAGCGTTGCAGGCGACGGTAGAGCGCACTGCGGCTCAAGCCGAGGGCCTGAGCGGCGGAACTAACGTTGCCGCCGAAGCGGTCGAGGCATTTCTTGATCAAGTGGGCTTCCACTTCCTCGAGGCTCATATCCTCGAGTTTCTGGCCCGGGCCGGCCGAGGGCCGCAGGGCCAGATCGGACGGGCGAATCCGTGTGCCGGCGGCCATGATAACAGCTCTCTCGACGACATGATTGAGCTCGCGCACATTGCCGGGCCAGCGATGCTCGAGCATCGCTTGCTGCGCGGCGGCATCGAAGCCGGCGAGCGACTTGCGGTAGCGCTGGGCATGGCGGTCGAGAAACAACTGAGCCAGGGCGGGGATGTCTTCGCGGCGCTCGCGCAGCGGAGGAATGGCGATCTCGATTGTATTCAAACGAAAGAGGAGATCCTGGCGAAAACGGCCCGCTTCGACTTCACGGGACAAATCGGCGTTGGTGGCGCTGATGACGCGAACATCGACTTCTTGGGTGCGTGAGGAACCGACGCGTTCCATCTCCCCGGTTTCGAGCACGCGCAGCAGCTTGGATTGAAGGTGCAGCGGCACGTTGGCGATTTCATCGAGAAAGAGAGTGCCGGAGTCGGCGAGTTCAAAGCGGCCGACGCGGTCGGTTTTGGCATCGGTAAAGGCGCCCTTGACATGACCGAACAGTTCGCTCTCGAAGACCCCTTCAGCCAATCCGCCGGCATTGACACTCACCATGGGTTTGCTCGCGCGCGAGGAAAGGGCGTGGAGCTTGCGGGCGACGACTTCCTTGCCCACGCCGGGCTCACCGCTGATCAGTACATTGGCGTCACTCGGACCGACGCGGGCGATCAATTCGACGATGGGATCCATGGCGGGACCGCGAGCGATCATGACCGGACCGGTTTGCTCGCGCAACAGGCTGTTCTCGGCTTCGAGACGCTGCTGGCGCTTCAAGGCGCGGCTTAGATCGACCTGGGTGCGCAGGATCGACACGAGACGCTCATTTTCCCAGGGCTTGGTGAGAAAGTCGCGGGCGCCATGGCGCATCGCCTCGACAGCGAGATGAACACTGGCCCAGGCGGTCATCACGATAACAGGCAGAAAGGGATCGGCCTCCTGAACGGGGCGGAGCAGATCGAGACCTTCCTGGCCGGAAGTGGTATCGCGCGTGTAATTGAGATCCATCAGGAGAGCATCGAATTCACGGCGGTCGAGCGCGCGCAGTAAATCCTCCGGGCTGGAAACGGTCTCAATCTCGTAGCCTTCCGGTTTGAGCAGGAGCCGCAAAGCTTCGAGCACATCACTTTGATCGTCGGCGATGAGGATACGCGGTTTGCAGGCAGGCGGCTTCAACATTTCGATTCGCGGGCGAGCCTCGGAAGGGCGGCGGAGTCAGGATCCATTAGCGATAGAAAAAACGGGGCGGGAGGATTTCCCAAAGAGCGGGATTCAGGCCGGAAAGGGGCAAGAGACTCTCGCGGCGCCACTCGGCGCCGATCACGATGAGAATCATGACCAGCATGATGATCAATTCAAAGTAGTTGTCAAAAAGTTGCTTCATTGGCCAGCCTCGTCCATCGGGACAGTTTCAGTGGACTCTTCGACGATGCGGCCGTCGAAGAGATTGATCGTGCGATCCGCATACCGGGTGTAGCGGGGGTCGTGAGTCACCATGCAGATAGTGGCACCGGCGCGATGCAGATCCCGCATCAGTTCCATGACCGACTCGCCGTTGACTGAATCAAGATTACCAGTCGGCTCGTCGGCCAGGAGAATGGCGGGATCGCCGGCGAGGGCCCGCGCCACGGCCACGCGTTGTTGCTGGCCGCCGGACAACTGGGAAGGATAGTGCTTGACGCGATGCCCCATGCCAACGCGCTCAAGAGATTGCTGAACACGCTGCTTGCGCTCGGCGCCGCTCAATCCACGGTAGGTGAGCGGGAGTTCCACGTTCTCGTAAACGTTGAGGTCGCCAATCAGGTTGAAGGCCTGAAAAATGAATCCGATTTCGCGGTTCCGGATCCTGGCGCGTTCGCTCATCTTCAGGTTTTCCACCGGGCGGCCATTGAGCACGTAGGATCCGCTCGTCGGGGAATCGAGCAGACCGAGAATCGCCAATAGAGTTGACTTTCCGCAGCCCGAAGGGCCGGAAATCGCAACATACTCGCCCTGGTTGATATTCAGATGGATTCCGCTCAAAGCATGGGTTTCCACCTCATCGGTGAGGAAGACTCTCGTTACTCCGTGCATGGTCAGCAGACTTTTCTGGTTCTCGGCCATCTGTTACGCTCCTGTTGTTGGATCAGTTCAACCTAATTCGATTGTGGGTATCCCACTGGCTCATATCCGATAAAACTACTTTGTCGCCGGGCTTCAAGCCGGCGGTCACCTCGATGGTATTTACCGAACCGCGGCCGAAGCGAACCTGGGTGCGCTCGGCTTGCTTGCCATCCTGGTTTACTCGAAACAAAGCGGCGGTCGAGTGGGCCTGCCCGATCGTCGGACGCTCAATAAACAGGATGTCATTTAGCTTTTCGATCTCGATAACGCCGTCGACGCTGAGGTCGGGCCTCGCGCCGGCGGGCAATTCTCCGGTCAGACGGATGTCCACGGTAACGGTACCATTAACGGCGGCCGGATCAATTCGCGAAACCTCACCCCTGATGATGCCGTTGCGGGTATCGATATCCGCGAGCATGCCGATACGAATTTCGTTGGTTTGGGTTTCCGGGATTTTCAATTCAGTCTTCAGCCGCCAGGGCTGACTGACTTTGGCCAGCACCGCACCGAGGGTGACACGCTGGCCTACCTGGACCGGCAGATCCTGCAGGACACCATCCACACCAGCGCGAACGCGCAGATCGGCGACTTGCTTCTTTTTCAAGAGGTAGGCCGCGCGGAGTTTTTCGATATTCACGCGCTTGGCCTCAATCTGGGCCATGATCATCTCGTCACTGGCGGCAAGCCGTTCCCGTTCGACATCCAGCCGGTGTTGGAGCTCTTCGGCCTTGGCCTTGGACAGTTTGACGGTGAGGTCGGCGGTTAGGCCTTCCTGGAAGAGCTTGACATCGCGGTCATAGGTCAATTGGGCCTGCACGAAATCGCTCTGAATGTGGGCAGTCTTGGCCTTTTCGTCGAGCTTTTCGCGGTTAAGCCGCACCTTCAGGTCGAGCATCTCCGCTTCAGCGGCCTTGACAGCCCACTCTGAATCGCTGAGAGCGGTTATCAGTTCCTGGTTGGACAACTCGACAATCACGGTGGCGGCAGTCACCTTGGATCCAGGTAGAAGCAGACGTTTTTCCACCCGGCCTTCACTGGTGGCGGGCACAAACAGAATCGATTCGGGCACGAGCGTTCCCAGGCCACGGACCTGACGAACCATGGAACCGCGCTTGGCCGTGCCCAGCCAGAGCGTGGCGGCTTCAACGTTCGGGGCGGCAGGCTTGAGCCGGCTGAGGCCGAAAGTGGTGGCCCCGAATGCCACCAGGACTGCCATACCCAACAAAAGCCGGCGAATCCACTTTCGTTTTCCAGCGCCATCGCGTTTGATGTCCATAATTCTTCGACAGGAACAGATGCAAGTAGCGCTCCAAAATGTTTCGATTGCGGGAATGCTAGTGAATGAAGTACTTAGCTAATTCTCCGGGCATGGCGGACCGGGCGGCGAGTGTCCGGTTCTGGGACGGCGGTCGCGTCCGCGGACAGTGCGGAGCGTTAGTATGGGAGCAGACATGCAGCCGCTTTCCGTACTATCCGAAGAGGAATCTGAGTTTCGCGACCTGGTCCGAGACTTCGCTCGGGCGGAGATCGCCCCGCTGGTCCGGCGTATGGATGACGAAGCCAAACTGGACGCGGCGCTGCTCAGGCAACTGTTTGCGCAGGGCTTCATGGGCATCGATATCGCGGAGGAGTATGGCGGACAGGGCGGCAGTTTTTTCGATAGCGTTTTGCTGATCGAGGAGTTGGCTGTGGTGGATCCGTCGGTGAGCGTTTGCGTGGACGTGCAGAACACGCTGGTCAACAATGCCATTCGGCACTGGGGCACACCGGCGCAAAAGCGGCAATGGCTGCCGCAACTGGCCCGCGACACGGTGGGCAGCTATGCTTTGAGCGAAGCCGGGGCGGGCAGTGACGCGTTTTCCCTGACGACGACGGCCACGGCGGCAGCGGACGGCTGGGTGCTCAACGGTCAGAAGCTGTGGATAACAAACGCCGCCGAAGCTGGACTGTTTCTCGTCTTCGCCACGATCGACCGCTCGCTTGGCCACCGCGGTATTGCCTGTTTTCTCGTGCCGCGCTCGGCGCCGGGCCTCACGCTGGGCAAGAAGGAGGATAAGCTGGGAATCCGGGCGTCTTCTACCTGCGAGTTGAACTTGGCGGGGGTAACCGTCACGGAGGCGGATCTTCTCGGGGAACCAGGCAAAGGCTACAAAGTCGCTATCGAGACTCTGAACGAAGGGCGCATTGGCATAGGGGCGCAGATGGTAGGTTTGGCGCAGGGGGCTCTGAACCACGCTCTTTCGCATGCCCGGGAGCGCAAGCAATTCGGCCAAGCGATTGGCAACTTCCAAGGCGTGCAGTTCGCGCTCGCCGAGTGCGCGGTGGAAATCGAATGCGCCCGTCTGCTTGTGTACAATGCCGCCCGCTTGCGCGACGCCGGTCAGGATTTTGTGCACCAAGCCGCCATGGCCAAGTATCACGCCTCGGTGATTGCCGAAAATGTAGCCAGCCGGGCCATCGAAATTCTCGGCGGCGTGGGGTTCTCACGAGATTATCCCGTGGAAAAACTGTATCGGGATGCCAAGATCGGACGGATCTACGAGGGCACCAGCAACATGCAACGCATCGTCATCGCCAAACATCTTCTGAGGTAAGCCAACATGAAACTTCTCACTTTGCTCGCGGTCTGGGCGCTCATGCTGCCGGCCGCCGTTACGCTCAAGGATCCGTCCCCGGAGGAAATTGAGCTGATCATCAAGAAATTCGCTCAAAAGGAGAGCGAGTTCGCGCGCGCCCGGATGAATTACATCTACCGCCAAGTGACGCGAATGCAGGAAATGGACCCTTCGCGCAAACGCGTCATCGGCAAGTTTGAAATGACGGCTGACTGGGTGTTTATCGAGGGCAAGCGCACGGAAAAGGTTGTGTATGCGCCCCCGCAATCCTTGCAGAACCTGATTCTAGAGCCCGAAGACCTGCAGGATATGCGTGACACATTGCCGTTCGTGCTGACCAGCGAAGACCTCGACAGCTACCACGTCCGCTACCTTGGCCATGAAGTGGTCGATGAAGTCCCCTGCTACGTGTTCGCCATCAAGCCGAAGCGGGTGGAGCCGGGCAGGCGCTATTTTTCCGGCGTTGCCTGGGTGGATGATCAGGAACTGCAAATCGTGAAGACCTACGGGCGTCCCATGGGAAAAAAACGCAATGCCAGCAGCCAGTATCCGAAGTTCGAAACCTATCGCGAGCAGGTCGATGGCAAGTACTGGTTTCCAACCTACACAAGTTCAACCGACACTCTTGTTTTCGAAACCGGTGCAATTCCGATCAAGTTAACGATAAAGTATCAGGACTACAAGCGTTTTGGCGCCGAGTCGGACATCAAGTTCGGCGATGTGGTGGAGGAGAAACCGAAGCCCACCAAGCCCTGAGCGCACACGAAAGGAAACTGTCCCATGTCCATGCTGGATGAATTCAAGACGTTCGCTGTGTCCGGTAATGTTCTCGACCTCGCCGTCGGCGTCGTAATTGGAGGCGCCTTCGGGAAGATCACGACTTCACTGGTCAATGACATCATCATGCCGCCCATTAGTTTGCTGACGGCAAAAGTCGCGTTCAAGGATTTGTTCTTGAATCTGAGCGACAAGGACGTGAAAACTCTCGATGAAGCGCAGAAGGCGGGGGCGGCGGTGGTTGCCTATGGTAATTTCATCCAAACGACGCTTGAGTTTCTGATTATTGCCTTTACGATTTTCCTTGTGGTCAAGCAGATCAACCGGCTGCGCAAACAGCCAGCTGCCTGACCGATTGCGAGAGCGAGAGTCGAAAAACCCTATCGGGCGTATCGCTTACGCCCGATATTATGTAATGTAGGAAGTGAATGTTGACTGCTCGAATTGCAACAACCTTGGCTTTTTTTGTGCTTCTCAGTTCCTTGGCGGCAGGAGCAAGCTCCGCCTCGCCCGCTCGGGCAAAGCAGTCCGCCACAAAGGCGAGAGCTACAGCCAAGTCGAGCCATTCAGGACGAAGAGTTTCTTACCAACGTCCGCTGTATCGGCGCCCGAGCGCGCCATTAGCGCCCTCGGCCGAGCGGATCCGTTTGGTGCAACAGGCGCTGATTGAACGGGGTTACTTGCAAGGGGAAGCAACCGGCGTCTGGAACGCCCAAAGCGTGGAAGCACTCAAGAAATTCGAAACCGAACAGACATGGAAAGCAGATGGCAAGATTGATTCCCGTGGCCTGATCGCTCTCGGACTAGGACCGCAGTACGACGCCAACATTACACTTCCCATTCCGGCGGGGAATTCGGGTTCCGTCATTGGCGCCGACCAGTCGAGCCCGAACGATCCGCAACGAGACTAACTTCTGGGGCTGGCTAATTCCCGCTAGGCTAACAGTTGTATGGTGATTGGCGTTCCCAAAGAAATCAAGGATCATGAGACTCGTGTTGGTTTGGTACCCAGCGGAGTCACCACTCTGGTCGAGCATGGGCATACAGTTTACGTCGAATCCGGTGCGGGGCTTGGGAGTTCACTAACGGATGAGGAGTACCAGGAGGCTGGGGCGCTGGTTGTGCCGAGTGCCACGGAGGTTTGGGGGAAAGCAGAACTGGTTGTGAAAGTGAAGGAACCTCAACCTTCCGAGACTGCTTTTTTTCGGGCTGGCCTTGGACTTTTTACTTACCTGCACCTGGCTCCCTTGCCGGATTTGACGAGCGAGCTGCTTCGGACCCGGGTGAATGCAATAGCCTACGAGACGATCCGCGAACAGGACGGCAGCCTGCCTTTGCTCACGCCGATGAGCGAAGTAGCTGGGCGGATGAGCGTTCAGATTGGCGCGCAATACCTCGAGGGGCCGAACGGAGGGCGTGGCATCCTGCTGGGAGGCATTCCCGGCGTCGCGCCCGCCAATGTCGTGATATTGGGCGGTGGTGTAGTGGGACACCAGGCGGCGAAGATCGCCGTCGGGCTCGGCGCCCATGTCACAATCATCGACAAGAATCTCAACCGGCTGCGCGAGATCGACGATATCTACAACAGCTTGGTGGTGACGCTGGCCTCCAACGTTTATACGATTCGCGAGGCGCTAAGGCAGGCCGACCTAGTAATCGGCGCGGTTCTGGTGCCGGGAGCGAGCGCACCGAAGCTGGTGCGCCGCGAAATGCTGCAATCGATGAAGAAGGGCAGCGTCATGGTGGATGTAGCCATAGATCAGGGCGGCTGCTTTGAAACCAGCCATCCGACCACGCACACCAACCCGGTCTTCTATGTCGACGGAGTACTGCACTACTGCGTCACAAATATGCCGGCAGCCGTTCCGCACACCTCAACTTTTGGTCTGACCAACGCGACGATCCCTTATCTATTGCAGATTGCCGATAAGGGCCTGCGGCAGGCGGCGCTCGATTCCCCGGCGATTGCTGAAGGAATCAACACATATCAGGGCGAGATCACGTATCCGGCTGTCGCCGAAAGCCAAAATCGCGCTTGGCGGGACAGGAAGTCGATTCTTTAGCTTCTGTTTCAAGCATCGAACGCTAGCGCCGATACGCTATCGGTAAGAGATCAATCGCGAAGGGAACCGATCTGCTAAGGATAGATTCCACGGTGGCCAATGTTGCACTACAAAGATCTTTACCGTCTCGCTTGTGCCCCTCATTCCGCATGGCTTGGCGGGCAGCAGTTCTTCGCATCCGGGGGAAGAGCCTCCCTTGCGGATGGGAAAGCCGGGGACGAATCCGGTTCTTGCTGGGCGCAGCCTCTGTGGCGATGTCACCCAGGGTTTGCCGTTCAGGTGTCGGAGCGCACGATTTGAATCGGGTCGTGCGATTATTGAAGCCAGGATTCTGCTGGCGGGGGAAGCCGTGTCGGCCAACAATCCCGCACGCTTGGCGGAGGAGGATCCTGGGCTGCCTGGCGATCGTGGCTAGTGCGGTCAGCGTGAGTGGACTGAGAACGCGAGAGGATGATTTGAAGGCGGCGCTGGTCATGAGCTTCGCCCGTTTTACAAACTGGCCTTCGGCCAGCTTGGAGACACCGCTTACAATCGGAGTGCTTGGAGATGATGGATTACTGGAGGCCCTGGGCCGGATTACGGCGGGCAAGTCAATTCAGGGACGGGTAATTCAGGTTCGCAGTCCGCGCAGCGCGGGGGAACTACGCTCATTCCAGATGCTCTATGCGGGAACTCTGGAGAAAAAGAAACTCAAGGAGTATCTGGCAGCGGCGCGGGAGGGGGCGGTGCTGACCATGGGAGAGTCGCCTCGCTTTCTACCAGCGGGGGGAATCGTCCGGTTGTTTGAGGAAGACGGCCATCTCAGCTTCGAGGTCAACTTGAGTGCGCTATCTCAGGCTGGCCTGGATATCAGCTCCAAGCTCCTGCGCCTTGGCTACACCATTCGGGACCCTGCCTCCGTGAGGCAAAAGCCATGAAACGGTTTCGAGTCGCCCTGCAGCAGAAATTCAGCCACCTTCCCTTGTCGGGAAAACTGGGGCTGGTCATGCTGGCCTCGTCGGCGGTGGCGCTGATTCTGGCCGGCTTTGCGTTTACCGCCGTGGAGGTGGTCGCGGCCCGGCAGCGCACGGGTGCTGAGTTATCCGTATTGGCCAGCGTACTGGCTGAAAACTCATCGGCCGCTTTGAGCCTGAACGACATCCGGGTCCTTGAGGACACGCTCCGCGCGTTGCATCCGAATCCGCAAGTGGCTGCCGCGCGTGTTGTGGACCTCCGCGGCCGAGTTCTGGCCCGGTTTAGCAGGCCACTGGAATCGGAGAAAGGGGCCTGGGAGGGGGAAAGGCTGGAGGTGGCCGCTCCGATCCGGCTTGAAAATGAGACCGTGGGTTCCCTGCACCTCGAGGCGAGTCTGGAGAACTGGCATGCGCTGGCCTCGCGCTATTTGTCGGTTACGCTGGCTGTCTTGGCGGCCTCCCTATGCGTGTCCTGGATACTGGCGTGGCGGCTGCAGCGGCTGATTTCACAGCCGATTCTGGATCTGGCGAATCTGGCCGCGCGGATCACGCGCTCGGAGGATTTCGGTCTGCGCATTGAGCATCAGCGCCACGACGAACTGGGCCACTTGATGACTTCGTTCAATGGCATGCTGGAGCACATCTCACTGCGGGATGAGCAATTGGCGATCCACCGGTTGCAGCTCGAGGAAGAAGTAGCGGCGCAGACGAGCAAATTGCGGGAAACGAACCGTGAATTGCGGCAAGCCAAGGAACGGGCCGAGGTTGCGGCGCGCCTGAAAAGCGATTTTCTGGCAAACATGAGCCACGAGATTCGTACGCCAATGAATGGCGTTTCGGGAATGATCGAGCTGGCGCTCGACACAAAACTGACCGCCGAACAACGTGAATACCTGAATACAGCCCGCTCCTCGGCCGAGTCGTTGCTGGTGATCATCAATGACATTCTTGATTTTTCGAAGATTGAAGCGGGCAAAATGCAAATTGATGAAGTGCCGTTTTTGTTGCGCGAGGTGGTGGGAGACACGATACGCAGCGTGGCTTTGCAGGCAAGTGAGAAGCGGTTGGAGTTGTTGTGTGAGATTGATCCAGCAACCGCTCTAGTTTATCGGGGAGACCCGTTGCGCATCCGGCAGGTGTTATTGAACCTGCTGAGCAATGCTCTGAAGTTTACGCTAGAGGGCCGGGTCACCCTCAAGGTCCTGCTGCAGGGAAACCGTTTGCGTTTTGAGGTGGAGGACACGGGAATCGGCATTGCGGAGGAAAAGCAACGCGGAGTTTTCGAGTCTTTCGAGCAAGCTGACGGATCGCATACGCGCCGATTTGGAGGAACGGGCCTGGGTCTGACGATATCCCGGCAACTGGTGGAACTGATGGGGGGAGTGATGTCGATGGCGAGCAAGCTTGGATCCGGCAGCCGATTCTGGTTTGTTCTCCCCCTTGCCGAGGTCGAGCCTTCGGCCGATACGCATTCGGTGATTCCGGACCATATCTGGAGAGTGCTGGTGCTGAAGAAAAGCGCACCGGGCCGGGAGATTCTGGGACGTGTGCTGCGCGCGCGCGGGGTGGCCACCGTGCTTGCCTCCGATCTTGCCGAGGCCAGAGCAGCGATTGAGCCGAAAACGCCTTTTGATGTTCTCCTGATGGATCCGGACTTCGGCCTGGAGAGACTGGCGGAACTCTGGGAACACCAACAGCGCCGAGGCCGGGCTGTACTGTTGGCCGATTCTCTTCGTCTCAACGAGTTGTCAGCGCGAGGCCAACTGTTGGGTATCTCGGAGTATCTGTTGGAGCCGATCCTGGAAGCCGATCTGCTCAAGCTGATTCAGAGTCAGGACTCGGGTGAGTCCAAGGCGGTCTATCCGGTCGCCAAGAAGCCGGAGGCGCCAATGAATTGGACGGTTTTGCTGGCTGAAGATAACGCGGTGAACCGCTTGGTGGCCGCGAGCATCCTTAGCCGCCAGGGGCATAAAGTGGTCGAAACAGTCAATGGAGTAGCGGCGCTCGAACAGGTGCGCCAGGGCCGATTTGACATTATTCTGATGGACGTGCAAATGCCGGAAATGGATGGCTATGAGGCCACCAGACGCATCCGGCTTTGGGACGCCGCCATGGGGCGCCACACTCCGATACTGGCCTTGACGGCGCATGCGATGGCCGGAGACCGTGAACTTTGTCTGAACGCCGGCATGGACGATTACATCACCAAGCCCCTCGATGCCAGCGAGTTGCTCGACAAGATGCAATCTCTGATTCTCGAGCTTGCGCGCAGAGCCTAATTATTGACAGCATAAGAGGCATGCCCGTGAATCTGCTTGGCGCTTATGGAGATTTCTTCGCTCAGTCGGTGGCGGACCCGCCGCGGCTTTCCTTCCGCCATCCCGCGTATACGAATCTGTCGGCTTGGCGCCCCGTGGCGCGAGCCCGCTTTCACACGCTGCTGTCCCGTCCTCCCACCTCGCCGGCGCCACAGGCGATTTTGCAGCACCAGATGTCATTTGACGGGGTCGATATCGAGCATTTAGAGTGGCAACTCCCCTATGGCCCGCCGACGGAAGCCGTTCTGCTGAAGCCGCGCGGGGCCTCCGGAAAAATGCCAGGAGTCGTCGGTCTGCATGACCACGGCGGCAACAAGTATTTTGGTTTGCGCAAGATCACGCGCATCACCAATGACCCTCATCCGGCGATGGTGCGCCACCAGCAGGTTTATTACAGCGGCATGGCTTGGGCTAACGAGTTGGCCCGGCGCGGTTATGCCGTGCTGGTCCATGACACCTTCGCCTTCGGCAGCCGGCGCATCCGCTGGGCCGACGTGCCGGGCGTCATCCGCAATAATCAACTGGAGACCAATCCCGAGGCGGATGAGGAAATCTCCCGCTACAACCAGTTTGCGGCCGCGCACGAGCATCTGATCGCCAAGGGTCTGGCCTGTTCGGGCTACACCTGGCCTGGGGTCTTTGTCAATGACGACCAGCGCGCTCTCGACTATCTAGCCTCACGGCCTGAGGTCGATGCGACGCGCCTTGGTTGCGCTGGACTGTCTGGTGGTGGTCTGCGCACAGTCATGCTCACGGGAACTGATGAGCGGATTCAGTGCTCGGTCTGCGTCGGCATGATGTGCACTTGGCGGGACTACTTGCTCCACAAATCCTACACGCATACTTGGATGTGCTACGTGCCCGGCATTGCCACCGAGCTTGACTATCCCGAGATCCTGGGTCTCAATGTCCCGAACCCGGTACTGGTGCTTAACAACCGTCAGGACACCCTCTTCACTCTTCCCGAAATGGAGCGTGCCGACCGGATCCTGGCCGAGGTTTACCGCAAGGCCGGGGCGGCGGACCGCTACCGCGCCAGTTTCTACGATGGTCCGCATAAGTTCGACGCCAACATGCAAAAAGAGGCTTTCGCCTGGTTCGACCGCTGGCTGAAGCCCTAGGAACTTGTTGAAAAACTCGCTGTTTCGAAAAGCGGCCTCACGAGTTGAAAATTCTTGGCCCACAAACGGCCCAGAATCGATCGGCAGCGGGCTGGCAATGGTTTGCTGACCCCCGTGAAAGGGTTGAAATCGGCA
>JAINDK010000016.1 GCA_019931185.1 Bryobacter sp. CoA8 C33 | reverse complement strand
GGTGATCTTCTTCGCGATCGCCTTCAAGATCACGTCTTGTAGTTTCATCATCCGCTCCGTTTCTCGGGCGGGCAACATCTGGATCGTTTCCACTACGCCAGCGTCGCCCTCCCGGTTGGGACCGGACAACTAGCGTGTTAATTCCACCGGACAACTAGCGTGCTAACGACACACCAGTACCTTTCGCGATTGACAGTGCTATCCTCCATTGATAGCCTACCCCCCAAATGGCGACTTTAATCACCCGTGTATTTCTTGTCAATTTGTTCAGTTTCTTACTTTTCTCAGCTACTTCCTACACTATCCAACCCCTTGTTGATAGCTCTCAGCCGGGTGCGACTTTCCTGATAGGTCCTCCTGGTGGCTTCAATATCACTCCAGTAAACAACACTCCTTATCTGGGCGGTATCGTTACTCCAACCGGCAGCCCCGCCATCGGCACACTTTCCGGAGACATCTTCAGCCTCCTGAGCCTCTCGCCCTTAGTGGCCGGCTCTCAATCTTATGTCTCCACTACCCTCAAAGACGGCTCTGCGGTAGGCTTCACCAACGTTTTCATGCCGAATCCGTTCGACCCCAACTTCCCCCCATCGGTAGTTCCGCGCATCACCCGTTGGGAAAACGGCGTCGCCTCCGAAATCACGATTGCCGATCCGAACAATGCCAATGCTGTCTTCCCTCCCTATCCCATCGCCTTCAACTCAGAAGGTGACATCGTAGGCCAGCACATCGCAAACGGTGTTGTCTCCGCCTTCCGTTATAATCTTTTTGATCAGTCTTTCACGGTAATTCCCCTTCCGTTTTCTGATGTATCTCAGTTGGTGGTCACTTCCATTAACGAACAGGGCAAGATCCTCGCCATAGCGAATCGCGCCTTTCCCGGCCCCCCTACTGGCCAGATTCTGTATGACCCCGCCACCAAATCCTGGAAAGAAATCCCCTTTCCTTCTGGCATGGGCTTGAACGGAGGCCAGTACCTCAATTCCTCGGGTCAATTTGCCAGTGTTTATCTTGACTTTGCCACCTTCTCCAACAAACTGTATTTATTCAACGGAACGGATAATCTTCCCCTGTACAATGGCCCGGGCCCGTTTTTGAATACGGAGAAGGTTTTCGGTCTCAACCGCCACGGCCAAGCCATCGGTAACTTAGCCTCCCGCCTGGGCATCTTCTCCGGCGGCGCCTTCGACGAACTCTTCCCGCTGATTACTAACTCTTCTGGCTGGAGACCCTTCGACGCTTTCCGGGACGCCCTTGTTGGAATTAATGACAATGGTCAGATCTTCGGTATCGGGGAGTACAACAACGCGCTCACTTCCTTCGTTCTGAACCCCACCGCCTCCCCGGAAGTCCCCGAACCCGGCACCGTCCTCCTGATCCTCTCAGCCTTTACTTTACTTCTTATCCGCCACCGGCACAGCTAGGCGTTCCACTCCCCTGCCGAAACCAAAAGAGCGGCGCTACAACCGCGCCGCTCCAAATCGATACTCAACCTCCCCTCACCATCCTCCACCTCAACAGCCGCGACAGCAACGAAATCCCCATCCCTTAACCCTCGCCCCGGCCCAACACGCAAATTCGCCGATCTTATCCCTCCACACCCCTACCAAACAGCAAATCAAAAAAGGCAAAAGGGCCGAATCTCCGGCCCCACGCCAACTCATTTCCTTCAGGATTTTTGGTCGGGGCGGCCAGATTTGAACCGGCGACCCCCTGCGCCCAAGGCAGGTGCGCTACCAGGCTGCGCTACGCCCCGACATTCTTCTACTTTAAACCATCTCTCCTCTACCGCATCTCACGATGGAAGCAAAAACCACAATTTACTGACCTCGGCTCCCGCCGTCAAATCATTCATGCCTTACCCGTTAATGGACCGCCACCAAGCCCAGCCTATCGCCATTCCCTCCGCGGACAATTGGCCCCTCCATCAAGGCCGGGCATCTTCAATCCATGATGGACATTGTCAGATCGGAATTCTTGGGTTACCTCTACGGCAGAAGTCCACGAAAGAAAGCCCAGGCTACCTCGGCGAACTCGATATCGTTGTTCTGACGTCCCGATGCCGGCGAGGGCTGAACCCGCACCTTCACGCTCGGAATAGTATGACCCGCCCCATCCAACCTCCACCATTCAAAAGGAGCTGGCCCCCGGTACTGAAAGCGATTGGCCGGGCCCGCATCCCGCGAGTCGATGTCCACCACGGTCTGCACTGCTTGCACGCTAGAAAGCCCGTTTCTCTGCAACCATCGCTTTACCGTCTCTTCCGCCGAGATCACTAGCCCCCGGTTGCAAGCCCCTCCCTGATTCACCACACAACCTCCCCCGTATGGCATGGCCGGATCGCTTGTTCCATGTATCATCAACGCGGGTATCGCAACACTGGCCGGGCTCGTACAACTGCCAGGCTTGGGGTTCTGCGGCAGATTGGCGCCTCCTGTTGCAATAGCTGCGATCATTTCCGGCCGCAGCAAGGCGAACGATTGCGTCATTTGACCCCCGTTGGACCCGCCCGCTATGAAAACCTGCGAACGTGTCACCCGGAATTCGTCGCGAAGCTTTTCAATCAACGCGGCCAGAAACGCAACGTCATCGGCGGAGCTGACCGTGCGATTGTCCGAACGGCAATCGTTCCAATTGGGGTTGCCATCCGTCCCTGTTCTGCCCTCGGGGTAAACCACTATGAACTTCTCGCGGTCCGCCACATCCCGAAAGACCGATAACGGATGCCTGCCCCGCTCAGACACTCCCACACCCTCTCCTCCCCCTCCATGCAGCACGAGAACAATCGCCTGTGGCCCACTGCCGAGGTTCTCCGGTACATGGACAAGGTACCGGCGCTGGACTCCATTGACGGTGATCGTCTCATCCCTCAACCCCGCGTTTGATACAGGGGGGGGAGGGGCGCTCCCCGCAATAGATATGGTTACCGCTCTGCTTGTGCTTTCTCCCACGATCAGCGACACGGTAGCCGATCCTTGTGCCAGTCCCGCGGGAACCGTGAAATTCACCTGATTGACTCCCGCAAGTCCCGGTGCGTCTCCCGCATACGACGGCACAACCCGTACACCCCCGATCAATACGGCGGTTGTGCTGGCAGCTGCTCCGAGTCCCGTTCCAAAGATCGCAAGAATATCCCCTGCTCTCGCCGGCCGCGCGCTCGTCGGCGGCTGATTCGCATTGCTGCCGGTCGCGAACACAATGGCTAATATTCCCGGGTCAGCGGCGACCGTTGTGGCGCTCAGCGTTGCGGTAGCCCCGTCCTCTCGGGTGAATACAATCACGGCTGCTCCTAACGGTAGGTCAGAAGGCGTTCGGAAGTTCACTTGCCCGGCGGAGGTGAATACGACTACCCCACTTCGCTCGCGGCCTGCGCTGTCATAAATCGAAACGGCCCCTTGCGTGCTCCCCAGGTTTGAGCCAAACAGCGAGTAATGGGCATTCGGCGTCAATATCCCCGCACCGCCTCCTGCCGCATTCGTCACCCCCGAAAGTTGCGGCAGCGTCGTTATGGCCTCGCCGCAGTAGCTGCTGTTCGCGCACCGCAGCACCGTGATGCTCTTACCCAAGCCATTTCCGGCATATAGCCGTTTCTGGGCCGGGTTGATAACCAGGTCCACAGGTTGCCTTCCTATTTTCAATACCTGCAGGACATCACTCGATACCCCGTTGAGAACCGATATGCTGTCGCTCCATTCGTTAAGCCAGAAAAGCAGGTGCGGTGACGTAAGTGACTCGAAAGCCATCGGTTCGTCCTCTGCCTGGATCGTTTTCACCGTCTCGTCCGACCGCCCGTCGATCACAATCACACTGTCGGTGCTCTTATTCGGACCGGGGTCGGCGATCAGCGCACAGTAAACCAGGTTTCTCACGGAATCGTAGAACAACTCGGACGGGCCTTTTCCGGTCGTGATCGTCCGGCGCACTTGGTTTGTCGCGGCATCGATAATCGTCACGCTGTTGCTCCCGAAGTTTGAAACGTACACTTTGCTGTCTTGTGTGTTCAGAGCAATACTTTTGGGGATTCTCCCCACATTCACCGTCGCGATCACACTGTTCGTCCTCCCGTCGATGACCGTTATCGTGGAGGATTGGGAATTGGCTACGTAAATCGTGTTGTTCGCGCGGTTGTAGCTCAGCACCCGCGGCGCCGCTCCAACCGGAACCGTGGTGATCACTTCCATCCGATCAGTGTTAATCACTGTTACGTTGTTCGACTCCTCGTTCACAACGTACATCTTGCGGTCCAGCGGATTGTACACGAAATCCCGCGGTGCTTCTCCACTGGGTAACGTGGCCAAGATCCGCTCCGTCTTCGCGTCCAGCACACTCACCTTATTGTCGAAGTAACTCGCAACATAAATTCGGCTGTTGCCGGGGTCATGGCCAAACGCTCGCGGTCCCTTCGGAAGTGCCACGTTGGCGAGTATCCGATTCGTTTCTCCATCGATAACGGTGACACTGTTCGCATCCACATTCGCCGAATACACCTTGTTTTCCGACGGATTGTAATACAACGCATGCGGTGCACTCGGCAACGGAATCGTCGTTTCCACTGTCAACACTTCCGTGGCAGTTGGTTTGGGGGGCAACGGTGTACTCTCCGGCACCACCTTCAACACGCTAACTCCTCCCTCGTCGGAGTTTGAGAAAACCATGGATTTGGGATCTTCAGCGTTATAAGCCGGCCAACTCGGACCACTTGCGCTTGCCGGTACGCCGTTTTGTAAAAATGACACCCAATAGTCCATCATCAGATTCGTAATCCGAACCGTTTCAGGATCCTGCTGCGGCGTTGTTCCGAAAGTGTATGGCAGCGAGGCCCCGTGATCCGCCGATTCACCTGATTTGCCCGGTACGAACCGGAAATAATACAAATAAGTCTTCGCCCCGGTAGCCGCTACCGCCTGCGCTCGGGAAAGATCGCTGGTGAACACTCCCCTTGCCGCAACCGAGCTGAGTGGTCCCTCTGGACAACTTCGCCCGCAGGATTCGCCATCTGTTGATCCAATCAGAAATGCTACTGGTTTAAGGATCGGTCCGCCGGGAACGAACGCATCATAAGGCTCCTGGCGGATTATCGCGTTCGCGTCGTCCGCGCTGGATGTCGGGCGGTCATCGATTATCGGTTTGGTCGACAGCGGCGGATTTGCCGCCGACTCCCACAATCCATTGGTATTCGTTATCGTTGCGGCCGACAGCGCCCGCAGCGCAGTCGCCGTGGCCGCTGACGCACCGCTCGGCACCCTCAGTTGTGTCCCAAATGAACTACCAGCATTCTCTTCAGCCGCCAGACTGATCACACCTTCTCGCGCCCCCCCGCTCTGCACAATCACCTTTTGAAATAGCCCTCCCGCAGACCCCACTGTCATCAGAAAAAGCGAGCTCGTCGCTCCCGCGGATGATCCGGAAATCGTTACATTCCCGGGATTCCCCCCGAACTGGGCGATGTTTTTCTGTACCCACCGCAGCGCCGCCAGTTGGTCCATCAGCGCAAAATTCCCTAATGGTCCCGCCGGCCGTTCAGCGCTCAACGCCGGATGCGCGAATATTCCCATCACTCCAAGCCGGTAGTTGATCGTGACCACCACCACTCCCCGCCCCGCCAGCGCCGCGCCGTCGGTCAGCCGGTTCCCACCCCAGTTCTGCACAAATGCTCCACCGTGTATCCAGAACAACACTGGATAGTTGCCGGATACGGATGGTGTCCAGATATTTAGGCTAAGACAATCCTCGCTTGTGGCTGTGATACCGGGATAAGTCGGCTGCGGACAGGCTGGACCAAACGCTTGCGCCTCCAGAACTGCCGAACGTTTCGCGGCAGGCTCGGGCGGCAGCCATCTGCGCCCCCCCGTTGGAGCAGCGGCATAAGGGATTCCCCTGAATGTCACAACATTCCCTTGCATGACTCCACGCACTTGCCCCTGCTCCGTTTCCGCAACAAGTGATGGCGAATTCTCAATTCCACTACCTGCCGAACTCTCAACGGATGTCTGCGCCAGCATATTGCCTATCAGCATCATTGCTTGCACTGTGACAAAAAAAATTGCTCTCATACTATTCCTCGGTTCGGCGAAAAATGGGAATTGCTCTGCGGTTCTTATTCCAGCCATAAGCTCAAATCGGCGGCGGCTTCTCCAAACTTTCGCGCGCCTTTCAACTGTCCTGACACAACTAAAACCCTCATCGGCTCAGGAAGTTGCGGTTCTCTCGAATCTTTGTACTTGACCTTCCGTGCCTTGGTCTATATTCTCCCCCGTCTGAGACGGAAGGGCCTGTCTCCACAGCACTCCCGCGCTGCCAATCCTCCCGCCCCGAGCAGTTCACCGATAAGCAACTCTTCCCAGCAAATCCTCGCTTGATACTTATCGCTCCCTCTTCCCTCCCAGTCAATGAAAGCAAATGTAAAAGCACCCCGCTTTCACCACACTCAACAGCGATCACACCCTCGCCTCCAACTTCAATTCCTCCTTCCCCCCCGTCACGCAAATCACCTCCAATCTCCCAATAACGCCAGTCCTATCCCGATCTTCCACCCCATCGGCTAGCCCCGAATTCGCCATTCACCCCAATGCCAAGAACAACAGCACCCGCGTCGTGCCTTGCCTCACCAACGTGGCCGCCAGCAGCATTTCCATTCCCGCCTATACTCCGGGCGCCTTCACCTCCCCCGGAACCATGACTCATCTCCACACCATCACCCCAAGCCCAACAACACATAAGCCCCATGCGCCCACCCCTACCGCAGCCATCCCATCGGCCTCAACATCCGTGCTTACATCGCTGGCCGCGCTCCCACCACCTCTTCCCTCAAACTTCCCAGCCTCAGCTCGATCTCCCTCAGCTTCCCGCTCCCATATTTATCTTCGCGATATTCTTCCGCCCCAGTGGCCCCAGCGTGGCTCCGCCTCATCAACCGCGGAATCCACGCCACCATGCGCCCGGTCACAATTTAATACTTCGCGAAGATCTTCTTCAAAATCCCCACGGCCTTGTCCACATGCTTCTCCTTCAAAATATAGGCCGGCAAAAACCGCAACACCGTATCATGCGTGCAGTTGAACAACAGCCCCCGCTCAATGCCGTCCGTCACCATCGTCTTGCCCGCGATGTCCAACTCCACGCCAATCATCAGCCCCGCCCCGCGAACTTCCTTCACAAAGCCGAACTTCTTCTGCAGCCCACGCAATTCCTCACGGAAATACTCGCCCACCCTCGCCATCTGCGGTTGCAATTCCTCGAGCACATCAAAAAACTCCAACGCCACCCGGCACACTAGCGGCCCTCCGCCAAACGTCGTCCCGTGCATCCCCGGCGCAATCGCCGCCGCCGCCCTGTCCCGCATCAGGATCCCCCCCATGGGTAACCCGCATGAGATCGGCTTGGCAAACGCCACCACATCCGGCAGCACTGGCTCCTTCAGCAACTGATAGGAAAAATACGCCCCCGGCCGCCCCACGCCGCACTGAATCCCGTCATGGATCAGAATCGCGTCATACCGGTCGCACAGCTTCCGCGCTAGATGGAAGAATCTCTCCGACACCGGCAGAATCCCCCCCTCTCCCTGGATCCCTTCAAAAATCACCCCGCACGTCCGCTCGCTGAACGCCGCCTCGAGCCCCGCCTCGTCGTTCCGCGCCACAAACTTCACGCCTGGCAACAACGGCTCAAAGTCCGCCCGGTACTTCGGCTGCCCCGTCACGCTCAGCGCCCCAAACGTCCGCCCGTGAAACGAATTCTCAAGCGAGATAATCTCGTACTTCTCCGGTGAGATCTTCCGCCCGTGCCCCCGCGCAATCTTCAAACACCCCTCGGTCGCCTCCGCCCCCGAATTGCAGAAAAACGCCCGGTCCATCCCCGACACTTCCACCAGTTTCCGCGCCAGCTTCCCCTGATACTCGTGATAGTACAGATTTGAGGTGTGCAGCAGCTTCCCCGCTTGGTCCCGTATCACCTTCGTGATCCGCGGATGATTGTGCCCCAGTGAATTCACCCCAATGCCCGACAGCAGGTCCAGATACTTCTTGCCCTCCGTGTCGAACAGGTACACGCCCTTGCCGCTCTCAAGAGCCAGCGGATACCGCCCATAGTTCTGAAGTAGATATTGGCTTTCGAGCTCTTTGATCTTCTCGACTTCGACTCTGTGCTCATTACTTCAATGTAGCGAACCCGCTCTTCACCAGCCGCTCACTAAACTCCGGTTCGTCGAATTTGTTGATCGCCGCCTTTTGCCGCCCGTTCTCGATCAACACCAGAAACGGCGGATCCCCAAACGGAAACACCTTCTTCAGCGTCTCCGTTTCGTTCGTCACCTTCGCCACAAACCCCGTGTCCTTCAAAAACTGCGCCGCGAATTGCTTCACCTCCGTCGGCACGGCCACCGTTGTCGTCCCCGCGAAATTCAGCTTCGCCATGCTCTGCGCCGCATGAAAACAGTGCATGCACTGCGGATCGAAGAAATACACCAACTGCCGCCCCTCCCGCAGCTTGTGCACACTCCCATCCACCAGCGCCACCCTCTCCGGCGCCACGGCCCCCGTCTGCTTCGATACCGCCCACGCATAGTTACCCGCCCCCACCGCCACCAGCACCGCCAGCAAAGCCGCCGGCATCTTCCACTCCCGCGCCAACGGCGTCCACCATCCCGCTACCACTGCCGCCAGCAGCATCAGCCCGTCTCCCACGAAGAACCCCGGCCCCACCGCCCGCTTGATCCACGGAAAACACGAACACTCCTGCCCCGACAGCGCCTCGTAGTAATACCCCACCCACAACATAAACGCCACCAGCATCCCCCCGATCAACCATGCCCCCACCTTCCGGTACTTCGGAATCAGAATCAAAATCGCCGCGAACGTTTCCGCAATCCCAAAGCTCACCGCTCCAAACTCGCTCAGCGCTCCCGGCACCTTCGCCTGCGCCAGCTTCGCCCCCGCCTCGATCGGGTCCGACATCTTCCACACTCCAGCCAACAGAAACAGCGCCGCCACCGCCACCGCCGACACCCACACCGCTACCGTCTTCCACATCGCCTGCCGCCCCGCCCTCGCCTCAACCACCATAGCCGCTTGTGACATACTGTCTTCCATGTTTTTTATTCTAGTCCTCCTCGCGCTCAATGCCTTCGGCCAGTTCGCCGACCTTATCGTCGACAACGCCGTCGTGTATACAGTCGATCAGACGAAACCCTCCGCCAATGGGTTTGCCGTCAAGGACGGTAAATTTCTCGCAGTCGGCGGCGACCTCACGAAATACGCCGGCCCCAACACCCGCCGCCTCGACGCCAAAGGCGCCGCCATCATCCCCGGCCTCATCGACGCCCACGTCCACATGCACAGCCTCGGCGACATGCTCGAAACCTTCGACCTCCGCTTCGTCCAGTCCCGCGAAGAAGTCGCCGCCATCGTCAAACGCGCCGCCAATAAGCTACCCCCCGGCGAATGGGTCCAGGGCCGCAATTGGGACCAGACCAACTGGGGCGGGGAATTCCCCAACGCCGACGACCTGTCTAAAACCGTCCCCGATCGCCCCGTCTACCTCCGCCGCGTCGACGGCCATGCCGGCTGGGCCAACCGCAAAGCCATGGAACTCGCCGGCATCACCCGCGACACCCCCGACCCCCAGGGCGGCCAGATCATCAAAGACTCCTCCGGCAACCCCACCGGCGTCCTCATCGACAAAGCCATGGCCCTCGTCACCCGCAAGATCCCTCCCCAAACCTACGACCAAACCAAACGCCGCCTCAAGCTCGCCGCCGAATCCGCCGCCCGCCTCGGCCTCACCGGCGTCCACGACGCCGGCATCTCCACCCTGGACCGCGACGCCTACCGCGAACTCATCCGCGAAAATGCCCTCCCCGTCCGCGTCTACGCCATGATCGCCGGCACCGGCGAACTCTGGCAGGAATACTCAAAGAAACAACCCGAAATCACCCCCTACCTCACCGTCCGTAGCGTCAAGCTCTACGCCGACGGCGCCCTCGGCTCCCGCGGCGCCGCCCTCTGGCAGCCCTACACCGACGACAAATCCACCACCGGCCTCCTCGTCACCACACAGGAAACCCTCCAGGGCCAAATCGACGAAGTCGCCGCCACCCCCTTTCAGGTCTGCACCCACGCCATCGGCGACCGCGCCAACCGCATCGTCCTCGACTCCTTCGCCAAAGTCCTCAAAGGCAAAAACGACCGCCGCTTCCGCGTTGAGCACGCCCAGGTCGTCTCCCTGCCCGACTTCCAGCTCTTCAAGGATTTCAATGTCGTCGCCAGCGTCCAGGCTACCCACGCCACCAGTGACATGCGCTGGGCCGAAAAACGCCTCGGCCCCGACCGCATCGCCGGCGCCTACGCCTGGCGCAAGTTCCTCTCCATGGGCATCCCCCTCGCCAACGGCAGCGATTTCCCCGTCGAAGATCCCAATCCCATGTATGGCCTCTATGCCAGCTTCACCCGCCAGGATCACTCCGGCTTCCCCGCCGGCGGTTGGACTCCCGATCAGCGCCTCACCCGCCAAGAAGCCCTCAAAAGCTTCACCCTCGATGCCGCCTACGCCGCCTTCGAGGAAAACACCAAAGGCTCCATCACCCCCGGCAAACTCGCCGACTTTCTCATCCTCGATCGCGACATCATGAAAGTCGCCCCCAAGGATGTCATCACCGCCAAGATCCGCGAAACCTATCTTTCCGGCAAAGCCGTCTACACCGCGAAAAACTGACGCGCGGCCTCCCGCGTCGCCTCGATATCGGCATCTTCGTGCGCCAGGCCCACAAAACCTGCCTCAAACTGCGAAGGCGCCAGATACACACCCCGCTCCAACATGTGCCGGAAAAACTCGCCAAACCGCGCCGTATCACACTTCTTCGCGCTCTCCCAGTCCGTCACCGGCTCATTCGTGAAGAAAAACGTGAACATGCTCCCCACCCGGTTCACCGTCACCCCCGGTAGCTCATCGCTGCACAAGGCCGCCGTCCGCCGCTCGAGCGTCTCATACACCTCCGGATGCTCCTTCAGATACTTCAGCATCGCCAGCCCCGCCGACACCGCCAGCGGATTCCCCGACAGCGTCCCCGCCTGATAAATCGGCCCCACCGGCGCAATGTAGTTCATCACCTCCGCCCGCCCCCCATACGCCGCAATCGGCAGCCCCCCACCGATAATCTTGCCCAGCGCCGTCATGTCCGCCTTCACCCCATAGCGCTCCTGCGCCCCCCCATACGCCACCCGGAATCCGCACATCACCTCATCGAAGATCAGCAACGCCCCTTCCCGCGTGCAGATCTTTCTCAAGCCCTCGAGGAACCCCGGCGCCGGCGGCACACAGCCCATATTGCCCACCACCGGTTCGATCATCACGCACGCAATCTTGCCCCTATGATTCGCAAACGCCGCCTCCACCGCCCCCAGATCGTTGTAGGGCAGGGAAATCGTCGTCGCCGCGAACGCCGCCGGCACCCCCGCGCTGTCACTCAATCCCAGCGTCGCCAACCCCGAGCCCGCCTTCACCAGCAACGAATCCACATGCCCGTGATAACACCCCTCAAACTTGATCGCCAAATCCCGCCCCGTATACCCCCGCGCCACCCGCAGCGCACTCATCGCCGCCTCCGTCCCCGAGTTCACCAGCCGCACCATCTCCATCGTCGGATACGCATCCCGGATCGCCTCGGCCAGCACAATCTCCCGCTCCGTCGGCGCCCCAAAGCTCGTCCCGATCTCCAGCACCGCCTCGATCGCCTCGATCACACACTTCGGCCGGTGGCCCAATATCAGCGGCCCCCAACTCCCGATGTAATCGATAAACGAATTCCCATCCTCATCAATCAGCCGGCACCCCTCCCCCTTCTTGATGAACAGCGGGCCCCCGCCCACGCTCCGGAATGACCGCACCGGCGAATTCACCCCGCCAGGAATAACCTGTCTCGCCCTCTCTAGCAGGGCCGTCGATCTTGCCTTGTTCATCTTCTTTTACCTCGCTGTGGCCCGCAATCCCACCGGCGGCTCGGGTATGATCCGCTGAAACATAAACTTCACCAACGCTTCATTCACCGTTCCGTTGATGTTCCGAAAGAGCCGGTTCCGCAACGTCAAATAGTCCTGCGTCCCCGAAAAAATGTCCTGCATCACCTCGTACAACTTCGGGCATCGCCTCATATAAGCCACGATGCAGCTCGGAATCGACTTAAACAAAAACCGCCCCAAATACAGCTTCTGCCCAAACGACGCCCCAAACTCCAGATCCAGCAGAAAATCCTCTTCTATCCGTGCCCGGTACTCTTCTCCCGCCCGCTCCGGGTCAAAACTCCCCGCCTCCATCACCTGGCTCGCCAGATCCCCCGACCGCAGCGCATAATAAATCCCTTCCCCCGTGATCGGATCCACCAGCCCCGCCGCATCCCCCACCGCCATCCACCGGTGCCCCGATACCCGGTTCCCCCGCCAGCTCCGCCGCGCGAGCGACGGCAGCATATGCGCATACAGCTGCCCCTGCCTCCAGTTGATCCCTTTCTCATCGAGATACCGCTCCAGCCGCACCCGCAACTGCTGCGCCGTCTCCCCACGCCCGCAAATCCCCGCCGATAAATGACCCGCCCGCGGAAACACCCAGATATACCCTTCCAGCCGGTCCAGAAACTGTATGTCGATATGCTCTTGCGTCGCCGGTATGTAGTATCCCAGCGCCACCATCGTGTCCTCCGGCGTCCACGCCGTCCCCACATCCCGCAGCGGATTCCGCGCCCCCGTCGCTACCACCACATAATCCGCCTCAATCCGCCCGCTCCTCGTCTCGAGCCTCCAGCCCTTCTCCCGCTGCTCGATTCCCGTCACCCGCTCTTGTTCGATCTGCGCCCCAGCCCGCTCCGCCCGGTCCAGCAATAGCTGATTCAATGCCTTCCGCGAAAAAATCAGCAGCGGCTGGTTCAGATTCATCCGCACCGGCCCCGTCTTGTGCGCCCCAATATACGAATCTGTTACGACCTTTTTCTCCGTTTGATTCTCAAACAGAAACGGATACTTTTCATACGCCTTGTACGTCACCCCGCCCCCGCACGGCTTCTCCCACGCCAGCTTCTCGTCGAGCAGGATCGTTTCGAGGCCCGCCCCCGCCAGATTCGCCGCCGTCATCGCCCCCGCGGGTCCCCCACCTAGTATGGCTACCTTTTTCACTTCCCGGCCCCTGGGCTCGCCGGCGGATGCCCCGGCGGCATCCCTCCCCCAGCGCCCGTACCCCCGCCTCCGCCCATACCCCCCGATGAACTCTTCACCACCCAAACATCCCCTTCCCGTTCCAGCTTGTAGCTCATGTTCAGCATGTTCTCCGCCGCACCCTTCGCCCGGAAGGCCACCTGCGCCTCCGCCCTCTTGTCTTGAAACGACACCCCTGTCACCTCAACATCCATCCCCGCCATGTTCAGGCCCGACACCGACGCCAGACGCTTCATCACGGCTTCCTTCACAGCCTCTTTGTTGTTGATGTCCTTGCCGCAGGAACTCAAAATCAGCACGATGGCAATGCAAGCAAAACGCACAGTGGAATTATACACCTGCCTCCCCTCCGCTCAGCGCACCGCTACCGTCGGCCGCAGCGCCGGCAAAAACTTGTTCTCCACCGTCCCCACCCGGATCGTCACATCCAGATCATCCCCCCGCATCCGGTCCCCCGGTACATACACGTTGATCTGATACAACCCCACGAATCCCGGCGTCAGCCCCGCCCACTCCACGATCACTTCCGCTTGCGAATACCGCTTATCCCCAAAAAACACCTTGATCGGCCCCACGATCTCCGCTGGCGGACTCGCCGGCGATGCCGCCCCTGCCGCCACCCGCGTCCCCCGCGTCGGCCCCAGCCCCAGCGCATATATCACCAGCCGCTGATCCCGCGTCGTCGGGTTCCCCTCATTCACCGCTTGCCCCCGTTGGTCATAAATCGCCGCCTGCCCGCTCCCCGGGTCCACCAACACGCTCGGCGCCGCCGCCACCACCCTCACCGTCTGCGGCACGCTCGCCAGCCTCCGGTTCGTATCCCGCACAACCAACTGAAAAGTCCCTGCCGTCCGCTCAAACGGAATCGCCGCGTTAATCTGCCCCGCCGAAGTCGAAAACAACGGCAGCGGTTGGTTATTCAACGTCACGCACACCCCATTCAGTAGCGTCGGCAGCGGACTCCCGCTCCCCGTTGCCGTCCCCCCAAACGACCGCCCAAAGATCGAAACAATCCCCCCCGCCGCGATATCCGTTGTGTAACTCCCCAGCGACACCGTTCCCCCATTGGAAATCGTCGGCCGGTCCGCCAACGATATCGCCTCCAGGTTCACCACGCTCAGCCCCGTCGTCGTTATCACATACGCATTCGTCCCCGTGCCGTCCACCACCATCGTCCGCCCGTCGATATTCGTGCGCTGATTGCCCACCACCTGCGCCAGCGGCCCCTCAAGCGCATTCAGCCGCCGCAACACCTGCCCCGTATCCGTATTCACCAACTCCACCGCCGGTACCGCATTCACCGCCGCCGTCGCATTCGCCCGGATCGGCATGCTGAACCGCGCATACTGATTGTTCCCCACCGCCGCCACCGCCGGTATTGTTGCCGTCGCCGTTTGCCCCGGCGCCGTGAACGTCGAAACCGGCGTCAACGCCTGGTTCAGCACCGTCCCGTTCACCACGTAATACGCCCCCCTGGGCCCCGCCGTTATTGGCCCGTAGTACCCCTGCAACTGTGTCCCCGTGAAGATCTGCCGCGACTGTACGATCTCATCCGCGATCGCATCATACAGATACACAATCCCGTTCCCGTTCATCACTATCGCGTACTCCCCATTCGGCGTCGCCGCCATCGTCCGCGGCGCCGACAGCGTCCCCGTTCCCAATATGTTCCACGTCGCCCGCGGCAGCAATTGGTTCCCTATCGTCGTCCACAAGCTCCCGTTATTCATCACCACCAGCAGCCCCCGCTGCGTCGACACGATCTGCGACGGATACACCAGCGGCACATTCGCCAACACCGGCAGCGGCGGCAACGTAATCCGCCCAGCTTGCCGCCCCGTCTGCAGGTCAATCACCGTGATGTACTCCGAGCTCGAATTCGCCACATACAACAAACTGTTGTCCGCCGAAAGCGCCAGCGACCGCGGCAATTGCCCCACCTTGATCGGCGCCTGCAACACCCCCGCCCGCTCATCGAATACCTCCACACGGTTCAGCCCCGAATTCGCAATATAAATCCGCCGCCGCGTCGAGTCATAAACTATGTCCACCAGCCCCTCCGATACCGAGATCCCCGTATCGATCGGCACCACTAAACCCCGCGCCTCCGCGTCCCGGTTGTTCTGATTCACCCGCACCAGCGCCGGTATGTTCACTGCCTCCGGCGACTGCACCAGAAAACTCGTCGGCGCCGTCGAACCCAGGCTCGTATTCGTGCTGTTGTAACCAAACGTCACCACCGGCCCATCCGCCGTATTCGCATTCTGCACCGTCGGCGATGCATTCACCACCGCCGGGTTATTCGGCTGATTCGGATTCCCCCCCACCGGCACCCCAATCGGTGGCGCCGGGATCGTGATCGGCCCTCCCGGCAGCGGTACCACAATAATGCCTCCGCCCGGCGCGCCCCCGCCCGGTCCTCCCGCTCCCCCCACTCCCGCCGTTCCCGTCACGTTCGTCAAGATCTGCGCCGTCGCCGTCAGCCGCCCCGCCCCCTCATTGCGCACCCGCACCGTCGCCCGCCTCTGGCTCGCCGTCACCCCACATTGGTCGTTCGCCAGCAACACCGTCGTCCGCTCCGGCATCGCCAGCGGTTGATTCCGCAACTGCCCGATCGGAATCGTCACAAATCCCGACTCCGATATCGCGAAGATCGTCCCTCCATCGGGCGTAATCACCATCTTCCCCGACAGGTTCTCCGGCATCTGCACCCCCATCGTGATCAGCAGATTGTCCGCGTCCGAGATTTGCAACTGCCCCACATTGGCCCGCGCCGGCGGATTCTGTGTCGGCGCGATGTTAAAGGCCGAATACACCAACCTCCCGTCCGGGGAAAACACGCTCCCCCCCTGATTCTGCTGCACGTTGAAGTTCACCGCCGCCGCGATCGGATACGGCGCATTCGCCAGATTCTGCTGCCCCAGCACCGCCAGCGTCTCCGTCTCAAACAGGTTCAGCCCCGCCATGAACTTCCCCCCGTCCGGCGATACCGACAACACACTCGAAATGTTGTTCACTGTCCGCGACCGCAGCATCGTCGCCGACCCTACTTCATACACAAACACCGCCCGCGTCGTCGTGTTCGGTATGTTCACCCCAATGATGTAGCGCCCATCGTTCGATGTCGCCAAAAAACTCCGGTTCGTCTGTATCAACTGCCCCGTCGGGCTCGTCCCCGGCGAGGCCGGCGTCGGCGGCGTCAATGTCAGCGACGTCAGGTTCCGGCTATCCGTCAACGCCGGATCATAAAGCAACAGCGTGTTCTGCGCATTGTTCACCCCCGTGCCGATCGTCGTGATCAGCACCCGGTTGTCTCCCCCCACCGCAATCCCCTCTGGCCGCGAAGGCAAACTGATCCGGTTCACCACCCCCAACGTCTCCAGATCGATCACATTCACCGTCGCCGCGTTGTGGCACGCTACATACAGGCTGCGCCCGTCCCGGCTTATCGCCGCCGCCAGCGGCAGCGAGTCCGTCGTGATCGACGTCAAGAAACGCCGCTGCGGGATCGAATACACTTCTACCTTGTTCGGCACTCCCACCAGATACAGCCTCTGCCGCCCCGCGTCCAACACGATATCCACAGCCCCGCCCGTCAGCGGCGTCACCGTTCCAAACGTGGCAGCTCCACATCCCATCGCCGCCGCAATAAAGATTAATAGTCGGACCATTCGCTAACCTGTAAGAACCCTTAAGCCTACCCCAAGTTTCGTTTATTTGCTTGCCAGATTCGCCAATCCCCCCGTCACCGCAATGACCCCCAATCGTGCCTTATCGTACAGATACTGCGCGTCCCAGTACCCGATCCATTTCTCCGCCTCCAAAAAACGCGCCTCCTCCAATTGCCGCCGTGTCGCCCGCCCCTCTTCCATCTGCGCCAGCGTCACCGTAATCTGCTCCCGCGCCAGCTCGAGATCGAGCTTCGCCAACTCCCGGTTCTCCCGGTGCAACTCCAGATCCTCATACAACTTCCGCGTCTCCACCTCGATCCGGTTCCGCGTCTGCACCATCCGCACCCTCAACCGCGACACCTCATTGCGCGCCTGCGCCGCCAGTGCCGCGCTCGCCGGCCCCGCCACGATCGGAAACTTGAAGCTCACCCCCAACTGCGCATTCGAGGTCTGAAACCGGCTGAAATACTGATCGAAGTTGTTGAACCGCGCAAACAACGCATACTGCGCCACCAAATCCACCTGCGGCGTTCGCGCCGATTGGTTCGCCGATACCTCCAGCGTCTTCGCCTCCAGGTCCGTCTGCAGCTTCTTCAATTCCCGCGATCGCTCAAGCGCTTCCTTCACCCCCGCCTCCAACCCCGCCGCTAGCTGAAACTCATAGCCCTCCGCCCGGATCACCTCCACTCGGTCCTCCCCCCCATAACCCAATACAAACGCCAGTTGCCTCTCGATCTGCCCCTTTTCCGCCTCAAGCAACCTCCGCCTCTGCCGCGCCTTCTTCAGATTCACCTCCGCCCTCCGCAAATCGATCGCGATCCCCCGGCCTTCCTCTACCCGCGCCTTCACCCCCTCGAGTACCGCCTCCAGGTTCCCGATCTGCCCCGCCGTCAACTCCAGCCCCCGCCCCGCCCTCTCCGCGTCGAGAAACAGCCGCACCGTCCGCTCGATCACTTCATCCCGCTTCATCCCCACCGCTTCCTGCGCCGACCGCGCCTCCACCTTCGCCTTCGCCAGCAAATAACTCTGCGGCCGGTTGAACAGGCTCTGCGAGGCCTTCACCTGAAACACCGACGGCGCCGATCCCTCGATGCTCATCGGAAAACCATACGTGTACGCCAGCCCCGAGCCCATCACTAGCTTCGGCGCAAACGGGTCCCGCGCCACTTCCACCCCCTGCCGCGCATTCGCCTCATCCAGCCGCCCCAGCAATACCTCCGGCGCCTGCTCGAGCGCCCGCTCGAGCGCCCCCTTCAGATTCAGCCGGTACACCTCCCCGCTCCACCCCGGCCATGCCACTACCAATAAAGCAATTACCCTCATCCGCCTTGCTCCTTTCATTTTTTTGATATATTTTCCCACGTGAGCTTTCCCGGATCCATGCAACGCCTATCCACCTTTTTTCTATTCCTGATTTCAGCTCTGACCCTCGCCGGCCAGACCTTCACCGGCACCATCGCCGGCTCGGTCACCGACGCCAACGGCGCCGCCATCGCCGGCGCCAAGGTCACTGCCCGCAACGAGGCCACCAACGACGTCCGCACCTCCACCACCGGTGCCGAAGGCAACTACATCTTCTCCCAGTTGCCTCCCGGCAGCTATGAAGTCTCCGCCGAGAACCCCGGCTTCAAAAAAGCTGTTAACACCAACGCCGTCCTCCGCGTCAACCAGACCCTCGAGCTCAACATCACCCTCCAGGTCGGCGACGTCTCCCAGTCCATCGAAGTCTCCGCCGGTGTCACTCTCCTCGATACCCAATCCGCCAATCGCGCCGTCACGCTCGACCGCCAGGCCGTCCTCGACCTCCCCACCAACGCCCGCAACCCCTTCCAACTCGTCCACATCAACGCCGGCGTCATCGCCGTCCGCACCGGCATCTCCCAGGCCACCCAGGATCAGAACCACAACCGCTTCTCGATGAACGGCGGCCGCGGCCAGGCCGGCCTCACCCTCATCGACGGTGTCCCCGCCGCCGCGGTTGATTGGGGCGGCCTCATCGCCTCCCCCTCCGTCGACTCCGTTCAGGAAATGAACATCCAGCGCAATCAGTTCGACGCCCAGTTCGGCAAGTCCGATGGCGGCGCCGTCAATATGATCACCAAGGGCGGCTCCAACGAAATCCATGGCTCCTTCTTCGAGTTTCTCCGCAACGATAAACTCGACGCCAACGCCTGGGCCAACAACCGCTCCCGCCTCGCCCGCCCCGTCTTCCAGCGCAATCAGTTCGGCGCCTCCATCGGCGGCCCCATCTCCAAGTCGAAACGCCTCTACTACTTCGGCACCTACGAAGGCATGCGCCAGGGCAGCCCCTCCACCAACATCTCCAACGTCCCCACCCCTCTCCAGCGCCAGGGTAACTTCTCCCAAACCCGCAATGCCAACGGCACCCTCTCCCCCGTCTTCAACCCCTTCACCACCCGCCCCAATCCCGATGGCCCCGGCTTCGTCCGCGATGCCTTCCCCAACAACACCATCCCCCAGTCCCTCTTTGACCCCGTCGGCGCTCGCGTCCTCTCCCTCTTTCCCCAACCCAATTCCCCCGGTGATCCTGTTACCAATACTCTCAACTTCGCCCTCGCCGACAAAACCCGCACCGTCAACGACCGCATGGACCTCCGCATCGACTGGGCCAAGAGCGAAAAGTTCACCATCTTCGGCCGCATGACCAAAGCCTGGCAGGAAAACGTCGCCCCGATCTTCTTCGGCGGCGGCGCTGATACTAACTTCAGCGACCTCAACCCCCGCCACCACGTCGTCATCGGCGCCACCTTCACCCCCTCTCCCTCCTGGGTCTTGAATATCCTGCTCGGCTCCGGCCGCTGGCGCGAAAATCAGGTCTCCCCCTCCCAGGGTTTCAACGCTACCTCCATCGGCCTCCCGGCGAGCCTTGTCGGCCAGTTCCAGGCCCAGACCATGCCTGGCTTCTCCATGCAGGGCTACGCCGGCATCGGCAACCCCCGCTGGCTCAACGCCGCTCGCGAAACCCACAACCTCCAGGCCAATGTCACCAAGGAATGGGGCAAGCACTCCCTCAAATTCGGCTGGATGACTGAAATCGCCCGCCTCAATAACACCGACTTCAACTCCCCCAGCTTCAGCTTCACCCGCGGTCTCACCTCCGGCCCCATCGCCGCCCAAGCCGCCACCACCACGGGCGACGGTCTTGCCAGCCTCCTGCTCGGCGCCGGAGCCGGTGGCAGCTTCCCCATCAATGCCGCCACCGCCATCACCGCCCCCTATCACGGCCTTTACCTGCAAGACAATTGGCGTGTCAATCGCCGCCTCACCCTCAATCTCGGTATCCGCTGGGAAGCCCAGCCAGGCCGCACCGAACGCTATGACCGCTTCAATAACTTCGCCGTCGACGCCCCCAGCCCCATCGCCCAGCGCGTCGGCCTCCCGCTCCGCGGCGGTCTCGTTTTCGCTACCCCCGATCAGCGCACCGCCTGGGAAACCAGTTGGATGAACTTCGCCCCCCGCTTCGGTCTCGCCTATAAGATCACCGACAAACTCGTCTTCCGCGGCGGCTACGGCATCTTCTTCCCCCAAACCGGCGGCGGCACCAGCCAGGGCTTTGCCACTACCACCACTTGGGTTTCCACCAACGGCGGCGACGGCATCAATCCCAACACCAGCGCCCTCCTGCGCAATCCCTTCCCCCAAGGCGTCAACCAGCCCGTCGGCTCCAGCCTCGGCCTCATGACCCAGGTCGGCGACTCCGTCAACTTCCTGCCCCGCCTCCACCCCCTCGGCTACGTCCAGAACTTCTCGGTGGATTTCCAGTACGAAATCTCCAAGGGCATGGTCCTCGAGTTCGGCTTCACCGGCTCCCAGGGCCGCAAGCTCCTCTACGGCACCGGCCAGCAGGCCAACCAGCTCAACCCCAGCTTCCTCAGCCAGGGCGCCGCTCTCGACGCCCCCGTCAACAACCCTTTCTTCGGCGTCATCCCCACCGGTGTCCTCGCCGGCCGCACCATCCCCTCCAACCGTCTCCTCCGGCCCTTCCCCCAATTCACCGCCGTCAATCTCTCCGGCGACACACCCGGCGCCAGCTCCAGTTTCAACGCCCTCGTCATCCGCTACAACTGGCAGATCTCCGGCGGCCTCAACCTCCTCACCACCTACCAGTGGTCCAAAGCCATCGATAACGCCAGCGAATGGCAGGGCTGGGAGGTCGGCGATACCATGCGCGATTACTACAACCAGCGCGTCGACCGCTCCATCTCCGCTCACGATCTCCCCCAAAGCTTCGTCAACGCCCTCGTCTACGAAATGCCCGTCGGTAAGGGCCGTAAGTATCTTTCCAACATGCACCCCGTCGCCAACGCCCTCATCGGTGGTTGGCAGGTCAGCTCCATCATCCGCTTCGGCTCCGGCCTCCCGCTCGGCTTCACCGCGCCCAACACCCTCGCCAACTACGGCTTCCAGGTCCAGCGCCCCAACGTCGCTGACTTGAAGGCCGCCGCCGTCTCCAACCCCACTCCCGACAAGTGGTTCAACCAGTCCGCCTTCACCCGCCCCGGTAACTTCGAGATGGGCAACATGACCCGCTGGGCTCCCAATATCCGCTTCGGCCCCACCAACCACGCCGACGTCGCCATCCTCAAGAATGTCCGCTTCCGCGAACGCTTCAAGGTCCAGTTCCGCGCCGAAATGTTCAACATGACGAACACACCTCAGTTCGCCCGTGCTAACACCGACATCTCCAGTCCTAACTTTGGCGTCGTCACCGGCACCACCAACGTTGGCCCCCGCAATATCCAGCTCGGATTACGCGTCCAGTTCTAATCCCTCCTCGGCCAGGCGGCGGGCTTGTTCCGCCGCCCCTCCCGGAAACTTCGGATTCAACTTCCCATCCGCCCGCAGCAGCCGCCACCACGGCACTCCGCGCTTTCCCGTTTCCCGTTCCCGCTCCTCCCACGCCCGCGCCACGATGTTGGCGAAAATGGCCGTCGACATCGGGCAGGCCGTATCGGTCCCATGCCGCTTGGCCAACTCCTCGCGCAGCTCCGTCAGCGTCATCACCTGTCCCCGCGGAATCACCGCCATCACAGACTCCACCTCCTCCGGCGAGCTCACCAGCATCGACTGCCCCTTGTACTCCTCCACCACATGCGGCTGCTTCCCGCACCGCATCTTCTCCCACGCTGTCTTCTTCTTCATGCCCGCTTCTCCACCGGAATTTGCATCTCCGTCACATAGCTCTCATCGTCACCTCGCACCGGGTTCCCGATCTTCAGATACAACTCCCGGCACGGCCCGTTGATCTCAAGCCCCGCCTCTTCAATCCACCGCGAAAACCGGTTGTACACCCCGGCAAACTGTTCAAAGCTCCCCCGGTGCACAAGGCTCGCGCAATGCACCACCGGCAGCGCCACACACTCCACCGGCGCCGCCACTGCCACCGCCTCCTCCAGCACCACGCCCGCCTCCCCCACAATCTCGTCCTTCTGCTCGGCCCCGCAGTGCCACACGGCGATCGGAATCCCCGCTGCCGCTCTCATCCCCAACTGCCCATACACCAGCGGATACAACCGGGCAATCTCCTCGTAGCTTTCCAGCCTGTCCTTCACCCTCACAACGTATCCCGGCGCCGTCTCCTTCAGCACCACGTCCAGTCCCTCGCCCTCCCGCGAGATATCGCTGATCCGCTGCTCAATCGCCCGCAGCCGCAGATTCTCCTCCCGCAGCCGGTCCTCCTGCTCAGCCCGCCGCAACCGCAGCATCCCCTGCATCTCCGCGGCGCTCACGCCATCTTCCAGCAGCTTCTCAATCTGGCTTAGCGCAAAGCCCAGCTCCTTCAGCACCAGGATCCGGTTCAGCCGCGACAACTGCGCTGCACCGTATTTCCGGTATCCCGTCGCCGCATCCGTCCGCGCCGGCTTCAGCAATCCCTGTTCATCCCAGTACCGCAGCGTCTTCACGCTCACCCCCGCCAGGCGGGCAAATTCTCCAATTGCAAACATACCCCTATCTCAAACCCTCCCCCCACGGGAGAGTCAAGAGATTTTTTGACGAGTGACGCTAAAGCACACCGCCTCATTCCCCCGGACATTCGGCTTGGTCCAGCCTGAACTCGCTGCAATCGAGGTGTCATGAAGAGCACTGTCGTTGTTTCTGACCCTGAAATCATGCACCGAACCCCCTGCTTCCGTGGAACGCGGGTGCCCTTCAAAACTCTGATCGACTGCCTCGAAGGCGGCTATTCGCTCGACGAGTTTCGAAACCAGTTCCCGGCCGTAGCTCGTGAGCAAGCCGTCCAGGCTCTCGAAGAGGCCAAAGATTTGCTGCTCGCCAATATCGCATGAAGCTCTTGCTGGACGAGTGCTTGCCAGTCGCATTGCCTCATTCCTTCCCCGGTCACGAAGTGCATAGCGTCGATTGGGCGGGCTTCAAGGGGATGAAGAACGGCACCCTGCTGCAAGCCGCTCCCCAATCCCCACCTCTCGTCCGGCAGCTTTCCTGCGCCTCCCGATAAAAAATCTCCCCCTCACGAAATCTTCTTGATCCACACCTTCCGAAACTGGATCACCGTAAACTGATCATGCAACTGCAGCCCGATCGGCCCGCTCGTGCTCCGCTTCGCGTCCGGCACAATTCGCGCCACCTCCCGCCCGTTCAGCTTCACCACAATCGAATCCTTCCGCACCGCGATATCCATTGCATTCCACTGGTTCTCTTTCAGCGCCTCCTTCGGCGCATCCACAAATCCATAAATGCTCCCCGTCGGATGCGGGTCCGGATAGTTGTTATTGATCTGCACCTCGTAAGCCGTCCGCGCCGGCGTCTTCGTAAAGTCCGGCGGAAACGCAATCGCCGCCGCCGCCCGCGTCTTATCATGCAGCGAAACACCAGAGTTCCCATGCTCCTTCGTCCAGAACTCCACATGCAGGTCATACTGCTCAAACTCATCCTTCGTATACAGCCACGCCTGATGGTTCAACCACCGCGAAAACTCCTGCTCGGTCTGAAACTTCTTCCCCGGCGCCATGTCCCGCGGGTTCACATCGCGCTGCCCCACCAGCACGCCCCCCTCAATCACCGTCCACTTCCCATCCCCTCTCACCTCCCACCCCTCAAGGTCTCGCCCATTAAAAAGCGCCTTGTATCCTCGCGGCTGCGCCATCAATCCCAGCACCATCACAAACAACATCAGAATTTTCATGCACCCGACAGTTTATCCTTAGAAAAGTAAAATACAGAATGCCAACGGGTCAATTGCAGGTTATCCCCCTCGGCGGGCTGGGCGAGTTCGGCATGAACTCCATGGCTCTCCGCTACAACGACGACATCATCGTCATCGACGCGGGCATGATGTTCCCCGACTCCGAACTCCTCGGCGTCGACGTCGTTACCCCCGACTTCGCCTATCTCAAGGAGCACCGCGACAAAGTCCGCGCTCTCATCCTTACCCACGCCCACGAAGACCACATCGGCGGCACCCCCTATCTCCTCTCCCAGCTCAACATCCCCGTCTATGGCACCCCCTTCACTCTCGCCATGGCCGAGCGCCGCCTCGAGGAACACCAGCTCCTCAAGGACGCCGACCTCCGCGAAGTCGAGGCCGGCGACCGCATCACCATCGGCCCCTTCCAAATCCACTTCATCCGCGTCACCCACTCCACCGTCGCCTGCGTCGCCCTCGCCATCACCACCCCACTCGGCGTCATCATCCACACCGCCGACTTCAAAATCGACCAAACCCCCATCGACGACGAACACTTCGACCTTCATTCCTTCGCCGAATACGGCAAGCGCGGCGTCCTCCTCCTGATGAGCGACTCCACCAACGTCGAGCGCCCCGGCTATAGCGAAAGCGAACGCGCCGTCCGCCCCCGCCTCGAACAAATCTTCGCCAGCGCCACCAAGAAACTCGTCTTCTCCACCTTCTCCAGCTCCATCCACCGCATCCAACAGATCATCGACGTCGCCGCCCGCTACGACCGCAAAGTCGCCCTCATCGGCCGCAGCATGCTCGCCACCACCGAGATCTCCCACGAACTCGGCCTCCTCAATCTCCCCGATAACGTCCTGCTCCGCCCCCAGGACATCATGGACACCCTACCCCACCGCGTCTGCTGCATCGTCTCCGGCACCCAGGGCGAACCCATGTCCAGCCTCTCCCGCGTCGCCGTCGACAACCACCGCCACCTCAGCGTTAAGCCCGGCGATACCGTCGTTCTCTCCAGCCGCATCATCCCTGGCAACGAAAAAGGCATCGGCCGCATGATGAACCACTTCGCCCGCCGCGGCGCCGACCTCATCTACAGCGGCGGCTCCCCTCCCATCCATGTCTCCGGTCACGGCTTCCGCGAAGAACTTAACCTCATCCTCAACCTCGTCCGCCCCAAGTACTTCATGCCCGTCCACGGCGAATACCTCCAGCTCGTCCGCCATGCCAAGCTCGCCCAACACCTCGAAGGCAAGGGCCTGGAGTCCACCTTCATCATCGAAAACGGCGAAAGCCTCCTCATCGATTCCCGCGGCGCCCGCAAAGGCGAAAAAATCAACACCGGCCGCGTCTGCATCGATTCCGGCTCCCTCGGCGACGTCGTCGAAGACATGATCATCCGCGACCGCCGCCACCTCGCTCAGGATGGCTTCGTTATCCCCGTCCTCGCCATCGACCGCGCCACCGGCCAACTCCAGGGCCTGCCCGAAATCATCAGCCGCGGCTTCGTCTCCCTCGAGGACTCAAGCGACCTCATCCCCTTCGCCAAACAACTCGTCATGAAAACCCTCGAAGCCTCCAACGCCGAAGAGCGCTCCGATTGGGGCGTCATCCAGGAAAAAATCCGCGTCGACCTCAAACGCTTCCTCAACAAGGAAACCCAGCGCCGCCCCCTCATCGTCCCCGTGATATTAGAAGTCTAGTAAAACCATGTGGAACTACCTCGAAGACGCTTCCAACTACCAGGGTCACGCCGAACGCATCCTGATCCCGGAAACCGAAGCCGAACTCCTTTCCCTCCTCGCCGAAGCCCAGGCTAGCGGCACCCCCGTCACCATCGCCGGTGGCGGCTCCGGCCTCACCGGCGGCCGCGTCCCCGAAGGCGGCTGGTCCATCTCGCTCGAAAAATTCAACCGCCTCGACATCCATTCCGGCTTCGCCGTCTGCGGCGCCGGCGTCATCCTCCGCGACCTCCACGCCGCCGCTAAACGCTCCGGCCAGTTCTATCCCCCCGACCCCACCGAGACCATGGCTGCCGTCGGCGGCACCATCTCCTGCAACGCCTCCGGCTCCCGCAGCTTCCTCTACGGCGCCACCGGCCGCTGGGTCCGCCGCCTCCGCGTCGCCCTCATGGACGGCCGCCTCCTCGATGTCCGCCGTGGCGATCCCATCGACTTCCCCGTCTCCCCCGTCCATCGCCCCCGCTCCACCAAACACTCCGCCGGCTATCCCCTCTCCCCCGGCATGGATTGGATCGACCTCTTCGCCGGCTCCGAGGGCACCCTCGGCGTTATCCTCGAAGCCGAACTCACCCTCCTGCCCAACCCCCCCGAACTCCTCAACGGCATCGTCTTCTTCTCCTCCGACGAGGCCGCCATCGACGCCGTCGAAGCCTGGCGCCCCATCCCCGGCCTCCGCATGCTCGAATACGCCGACTCCCCCAGCCTCGCCCTCATCCGCGAAAAATACTCCTCCCTCCCCGCCTCCGCCCAGGCCTGCGTCATCGTCGAACAAATTGTCGATTCCGAAGACACCGTCGAGCAGTGGGTCGACCGCCTCGAGCAACAACACGCCATGGCCGAGGAAAGTTGGTTCGGCTCAAACGAAGCCGACCGCGAACGCTTCCGCGCCTTCCGCCACGCTCTCCCCGAACGCGTCATCCAACTCGTTCGCCAGATGGGCTTCCCCAAGCTCGGCTCCGACTTCGCCGTACCCATCGAATCCAACCGCGAAATGCTCGCCTACTACCGCCAGCAAATCGCCGACCGCTTTCCCGCTCCCTTCTGCATCTTCGGTCACATCGGCGACGCCCACGTCCACGTCAACCTCTTCCCCTCGAGCGAAGACTTGATCGCCGAAGGCAAACGCCTCATGGAAGACTTCGCCCGCAAGAGCGTCTCCCTCGGGGGCACCGTCGCCGCCGAGCACGGCCTCGGCAAACGCAAACGCGCCTTCCTCCCCCTTCAGTATTCCCCCGCCGAAATCGAAGCCATGCAGGACGTCAAGAGACGTCTCGATCCGAAATGGCTCCTGGGGCGCGGGAATCTATTCCCCATGTCTCCAACGCTTCCCTAAGCTTGGCGAAATCGATCGGCTTCGTTAAGTAAGAGTCCATCCCCGAAGCCAGACACCTCTCAAAATCGCTCTCCATCGCATTCGCCGTCACCGCGATGATCGGCACATGCCCATGCTCCCGCTCCCGGATCTTTCGCGTTGCCTCAAAGCCGTCCATCTCCGGCATCTGGCAGTCCATCAATATCAAATCCACCGGCCTCCGATCGAGCGCCTCCAATGCCTCCAACCCATTCTCCGCCAGCCACACCGTGCACCCCAGACGCTCGAGCAGCCGCAACGCCAGTTTCTGGTTGATCTTGTTGTCCTCCACCAGCAGCACTTCCAATGGCTCCGGCAGCGGCTGCAGCCCATCCGCTGGCGATTCCCGCCGCTGCAGCGATGTCTCCGGCGCCGCGTCCATCTGCAGCATCACCGTGAACGTGCTCCCCTCGCCCGGCACACTCTCCGCCTGGATCGTTCCCCCCATCAACTCCGCCAAACTCCGCGAAATGGCTAGCCCCAACCCGCTCCCCCCATACCGCCGTGTCGTCGAAATGTCCGCTTGCGTGAACTTCTTGAATACATTCTGCAGCTTCTCCGCCGCAATCCCGATCCCCGTATCCTTCACCCCGATCTTCACCGCGTAACGCGATCCGCATTGGTATTCGATCTCCGCCTTCAGCACGATCCTGCCTTCGTGCGTGAATTTCACCGCGTTCCCTGTCAGGTTGTATAGAATTTGCCGGATCCGTAATTCATCCCCATAAAACGCCCGCGGCGCATCCCCCGGATACGTTACTTCCAGCCGGATCCCCTTCTCTCCAGCCCTCACCCGCATCAGTTGCGCTACCTCCTCGAGCAGCGCAGCCAAATCGAGCGGCGCCCGCTCGATCGACAATTTCCCCGCCTCAATCCGCGAAAAGTCCAGCACGTCGTTAATCAGCGCCAGTAGCGATTGCGCCGACTGCGCGATCGTGTTCGCATAGTCTTGCTGCTCCCGGTTCAGCCGTGATTCCAGCAACAACTGGCACATCCCCGTGATCCCGTTCATCGGCGTCCGGATCTCATGCGAGATCATCGCCAAGAACTCGCTCTTGGCCTGATTGGCCCGCTCAGCCTTCTCCCGCGCCTCCGCCGCCGCAATCTCCGCGTTCGTCGAATCCGTCACATCCCGCAAATTCGTCACAATCGCCCTCACGCTCGGATCCTCGAACAGATTCCGCGTGATCGATTCCACCCACCGGTACTCCCCATTCTTATGCTTCAGCCGAACCTTCGCCCGCTGCGTTTGCCCAGGATTCTCCATCAGCGTCGCCATCCGCGCCTGTACCGCCGCCAGATCCTCCGGATGCACCAGATCCCCGCGGAAGTCCCCCAACAACTCCTCCGGCTCGTAGCCCAATATGATCCGTACTGCCGGCGACACATAAAAAATCCTCTGGTTCCGGTCCCGCAATGTGATCCCCAACGACGAGTACTCGATCAGCGCCCGGAACGACTCCTCCTTCTCCGCCAGTTGCCGGTTATGCGCATAGGTCCGCTGTACAAACATCCCAATCGCCACCATCGCCACCACTACACTCAATGCCGTCGGGATCAGCAACGCCGGCTGCGCATACGCTGGCGCCGCGATCCCCACTTCGATCGCCTCCACCCTATCGCTCCGCGTTCCCGCAAAGTCCATCGCTTCGAACTCGATCCGGTGCCGCCCTGACCTCAGCCCGCTTACCCGCGCCTGCCCCCGCTCACTCCACGCCGACCACTCCCCTCCATCCACCCGGTATCGCCCCCGCTTCCCTTCCGCCCCTGCGGCGTCAACGTGGGAGGTCACCCGCCATGCCAATTCCACTATCTTCCCTTCAATGCGCGGCGCCAATACCTCAATCCGCGGCCCCGGCCCCGAAAGAACGCTCCGGTCCAGACAATAGATCCCGCTCCCGTCCGTCCCCATGCACACTTGATTCCGCCACAACGCCAACGGCCATAACTCCGGATTTTCCAGCCCCACCCCGGGTCCAATTGTGTTCCAAACCCCACTCCGCCGCAGCAATAGCCCACCTCGCGAACTCACCCACTCGTGCCCGTCCGGGTCCCGCAACAATCCCCACGTCCCCTGTGCCGCCGCCGATGCCCCCACTGCCTCATACTTCAACACCCCATCCCTCCCGATCACCCCCAGCCCGTTCCGCCGGTCCACGAAATGCACCACCCCCGACTTCTGTATCTCCAAATCGAATGCCGCACTCTCCCTCAGCCCTTCCCCTCTCGTCCAGTGCCGCCATTGCTGCCCGTCAAAGCGGCTGATCGCCGATACCCCCCCAAACCAGATTTCTCCTCCTGGCCCAGTTGCCACCGTGTAAAGCCGTGGGTCCTTCAACCCCCGCGCCTCGTCCCATGCCTCAAATCGCCCGCCCTGATACAAAAATGCCCCCCTCACCGCCCCCGGCAGCCATCTCCCCGTCGCCAACGCCCATACCCGTCCCTGCCCATCCACTTGCACCCGATCGTATACCGTCGCCGGCAGCCCTTCCCCCGGCCCAAACCACTTCCACTTGCCCCCGTAGTACCGCATCAACCCCTCGAACGTCGCCCCGCTCGAACACCAAATCCCCCCTTCCCGGTCCTCCGCCAGCCCCGTCGTCACCCCCAGTTTCCGCCCTGCCGCCTCCCGCACCGTACGCACACTCCCGTCAGCCTTCACGATCAGGACCCCATCCGCCGTTCCCGCCCATAGACTGCCATCCCGCGCCGCCAGCATGGCCGTTACTCGATTCCGTTCGTCCGGCGACCGGAACTTCAGCCTCGACCATCGCTTCAGGTTTCCCTGCATCATCCAAATCCCCTGATCCGTGCACACCCACAACCTTCCCTGGCTGTCAAACTTCATACTCGATGCCGACCGCAATGCCGCCGGTACCGGCCACAATTGCTTCCACTTCCCCTTCTCCCGCAGCCAACCCTCCGTTCCATTCACCATCCCCACGATGTCCCCTTCGTCGTTCATCGCCAATAGTCGCGGCGTCCCCACCTCCGGCCGCACTTTCCTCACCGCCGATTCCATTCCATTCCACTCCCATAGCCCCGCCCATTGCTCCGGAAAGCCCAGCGCAAACACCCCCTGCCCCCTTCGGTTCCGCGCCAGCCCCCGAATCTGCAACCCTTGCAATTGCTCCGGTTTCGCCAACCCGCTCAGACCGATCGCCAACTTTGCCCCGCCCGGATCAATCCGCATCAGTCCCTCTCGCCCCGCCACGAAAACCGGATTGCCCCTCATCTCAACCGCTCCTTGGTTCTGTATCTCCCCTCCCCTATACAACAGTTCCGTTACCGTCCCGCTTACCCCATCCCAACTGTAAATGTTGTGATCCGCACCCCACAACAGCACTCGCCCATCCCGATCCGGGCTGCTTGCCAGAATCGCCAACTCCTTGCCCTCGTGCCGTACCCGTACCCTCTCGCAGCCTCCCCGCTGAAATACCACCATCCGCCCATTTCCCGTCGCCAGCACCCGGTCCCGTCCCAATGCTTCAATCCGCCACGTCACTCCTTTATCCCCCATCTCCCTGCATCCAATCCGGCGCCACCGATACGAATCAAACCACGCTACGCTCTCCCCCGCCTTTACCCAGATCCCCCCATCCCCCGTCTCCACAACCTGCTGCTCATTTCCCTCCGGAAGTCCATCTTCCGCCGTGAACCTCACCCACCTCCAGCCCTCCTGCAGCGCCTCACTAATCGCAGCCCCCGGTTTCAGATCCAACCGCTCAACGGGCACACCTTGCCCCAGGCTAGCCTCCGCTAGCAGAAAAGTCACAATTGCAAAACGACTGCGGATCCCCCTCCTCCTCTCCTTGCCATATCGGGCGAATTCTTTCTTTTGATAGTAAATCGTCTTTCCCCGCGCTTCATCCCTCAGCTCCCCTTCCGGATATAAATATCCCCCGTACCCGTTGTGAAGCCGTAGCTCGGTCCTCCCCCGTTCAACTCCCCTTCCGTTACTCTCCCCTCCCGCTTGCCCGCATTCTTCAATTCAAAATTCGTGAATACCTTCCCCCGCCGCGTCTCCATCCTCAATCGTGCTTGGATCTGCTCCGGCAACGTCACATCAATCGCTCCATGCACCGACTGAAATCGCAGTTCCTTGCCCGCATCCACCTGCTTGAATCTTGCCGTCACTCCACCCTTCAGCGTTTGTGCCACCACTCCTCCACTCACCTCCCTCAGTTCCACCGTTGCCCCCGTCGAGCGGATCTCGATGTCCCCGCTTACCCCCTCCACCACCACTGCTTTCCCTGCCGTAGACCGGAGCTTCAGATTCGTTCCCACCGGTACCCGCACCGTGATGCGCGGCGATCGCAATTGCGAACTCATCACCATCGTCACTACATTGCTCGCTTCTTGTAACCTCAACCCCGATACCCCCGGGTTCAGATGCCTTAACTCTCCTTCCTCCGCCTTCCCGCTTCTGACCTCCGCCACTTCTACCTGCACAGCCTTGCCTTCATAGCCCTGCACCACCATCCACCCCGCTAGTAGATTCGCCCGGAACTCCCCCGCTTTCTCCGGATCGCTGAATGCCACCGATAGCGGATTGCTCTCCTGCGCCTCGACCAGCAGCATCAACAACACACTCAACACCACAACTCCTCATCGGCCGCTTTCCGGTTAATCTAGGGAGCAGCCCCAGCCCGACTCGTGAAAATCCGGAATATCTGCCGCGCTACCGGCAACCGGTTCTCGATCGCTTCCAAATTCGTCAGCCACACAAACGCAAACTGATGCTCCGGCCGCAAATACAAGATCGTACTCGTTCCCTGTTGGTTCCCCGCGTGGTAAACTTCCCGGTCTCCCTCCGGTCCCTTTCCTAAACTCCACCCCAACCCATACCCCGTTATCTTTCCCGTCTTCAACTTCCCGGAGGTCCACATCTGCTCCACCAACTCCGATTTCAAGAGCTGCTGGCGGTAAATCCCCTCGGCAAATCGCAGCAGATCCTCCGCCGTCGAAATCATCCCCCCACCCGGATACTTCGCCGAATTGTCCGACAACGCACAATCCTCCACCTCCCCCCCGGCGTTCCTCCGGTAGCCTTGCGCCCGCCGCATTGATAGACCCCGGTTATTATCCAAACCCGTATTGCACATCCCTACCGTTGCAAACACCCGGTCCTTCATCCACTTCTCAAAACTGATCTCCGATGCCCCCTCCATCGCACACCCCAATAATGAATATCCATAGGTCGTATATAGGTATTTCGTCCCCGGTTCGTGCTCTAGCGGATCACCCGCGAATTTCTTCAGCCCATCTCCCACCGACTTGAAATGAATCGTGTTGTTCTGATCCGCCGGGTCCTCCTTCCGGTAGTGCCTTACCCCCCCTAAATGCCCCAATAGTTGTTCCAGGCTGACCGGAAATGCCTTCACCGGCCACCCCGCGCAATGCTTGCGCACCTCCTCGCCCAGGCTCAACTTTTTCATCTCCACCATTTGCAACAGCCCCACGGCCGTCAGCGGTTTTGATATCGAAGCCAGCCGGAATGGCGTGTCTTTTCCCACCATCCGCCCCGTCTTCATATCCGCTGTCCCACTCACCCGGCTCCACTGTATCTCCCCCTTGTAGTACACGCCCGCCGCATACCCTGGTATCTTTAGCTTTGCCCGCTCTCCCTCCAGAACACGCGCCCCCATCAACGCCAAATCCTGCCCGGACGCACTTCCCCTCATCAATCCAACTACGATCAGCCAACGGGCAATGAGCATCTGTCCAACCAGATTCTCATCTTACAAGTTATGTCTTTGTCTCGCTATGGCTCGCCGGCGCCAGCCGCGATACCCCAAACTTCAGAAAATCCCCAATCCCCCTCAAGTCCTTCTTCGAAGACTTCTTCGCCATCCCCCCCGGTGCCTCCCGGTCCAACAAGTTGTTCGCAAATAGATTGAATTGCCGCCCCAACTCCGAATTCCGGCTCACTTCCTTGCCTTCCGCTACCGATTGACCCACTCCCCGGTAATCGTTGCAAAACGTGAAGTATATATCCCCTTCAAGCAGGTTCCGAATTTGCTCCAGTTGCAGCAAGTCTGATTTCCCGTGCCGGTTCAATATATAGGCCACCTTGTCCTGTAGCCCCTGGTCCTTCAAAAAAGCTACCTTCTCCCGCGCCAAATGCAGCGAGGGTATCTCCGGTGTCACCACCAGAAAAATTTTCCGCGATTCCTGCATCACCTCCAATGCATACTTCTCCATGTTCCCCGACAAGTCCACCATGATCGCCTTATAGTTCTTCCGCGCATAGTCGATCAGGCTTCGCACATTCGACGGCTCCAGCCTCACTCCAGTCGTTATCTTCCCCGTGATCAGTACTTCCAGTTGCCCTTTCCCGCATACAAGTTGCGGCCAAAGCGTTTCATCCATGTCCGTTGAATGCCGTACCGCGTCCAGAATCGTATACTCATTGTTCAGCTTCAAAAGAAACCGAATCAATCCGCTATTCAGATCCATATCCGCCAGCAGCACGTTCGTCTCCGGTTGCCGCGATATCGCTATCGATGCATTCACTGCAATCGTCGTCGTCCCCGATCCCGGCTTCGATGGCAGAAACGAATACACCAAGTTCGAACGCGGACTGATCACCGGGTTCTTGATTGCCGCATCCCGCAGCCGGATCATCACCTCCGCCAATACGTCCGGATCGAAGGGACTCGACATATATTCCCGAATCCCATGCTGCATCAGCTTCAGCAGCAACTGCGGCTCGATCTCGCGGTGAAAACACGCAATCTGCAGCCCAGGAAATTCCGCCTGCACCGTCGCAATGATCTCAAAGCAGCGGCCCGGATTCGACAAGTCCAAAAACAAAATCGGCGGAGCCAAACTCCTTAACACCCTCAATAACTCATGCTCGTGCGGGTAATGATCTAATTGCCGCACCACATTGATGCCACCCAGTTCCCGAAACATTTCCAAAAGCTGGCCAGTGACATTCCGATCCGGACCCACCACCATGCATTTTAGGACCATTGCGAAGTTATACTCCTGCCTCAAGTAGAGTATCGGTCTGCGATAGCATTTTTATATGAAAAATTTGATGGAGATCTCCTGTCCTTGCTGTGAGGCCAAACTCAAGGTCGACATCGTCACTCAGGCCGTCATCACCTTCGAGGAAAAGAAAAAAGCCCCACCCATCGAGGACTTCGCCAAAGCCGTCCAAAACCTCAAGGGCGAAGCCGCCCGCCGCGAAGAAGCCTTCCAGAAAAGCTTCGACGCCACCCGCAATCAAAGCACTGTGCTAAGTAAGAAATTCGACGAACTCCTTAAACAGGCTAAGGCAGACCCCCAGAAGGGCCCGCCCAAAAAACCCTTCGAATTCGACTAGCTCAGCGCCTGCTCGAGATCCCACAACAGATCTTCGATGTTCTCAAGCCCGATCGACAGCCGTACCATGTCCGGTGTCACCCCAGCCGCCTCCTGCTGCCCGGCCGACAATTGCTGGTGCGTCGTCGCCGCTGGCTGGATCACCAGCGAGCGCGCATCCCCCACATTTGCCAGGTGCGAGAAGATCTGCAGCCGGTCAACAAAATTCTTGCCCGCCTCCAATCCTCCCTTCAACCCGAAGCTGAATACCGCCCCCGGGCCCTTCGGCAGGTACTTCGCGGCCAGCCCGTGATACGGGCTCGACTTCAGCCCCGGATACTTCACCCACGCCACCGCCGGGAGTCCTTCGAGATACTCCGCCACCGCCTTGGCATTCGCCACGTGCCGGTCCATCCGCAAGCTCAGTGTCTCCACCCCCTGCAGAAACAGGAACGAGTTAAACGGGCTCAGCGCCGGCCCCATGTCCCGCAATCCCTCTACCCGCGCCTTGATGATGTAGGCAATCGGCCCCAACGCCTCGGAAAACACCATCCCGTGATAGGCCCGCGACGGCTCGTTCAGTTGCGGAAAATTTCCCGACTTCCAGTCAAACTTCCCCCCATCGACGATCATCCCCCCAATCGACGTCCCATGCCCGCCAATAAACTTCGTCAGCGAGTGCAACACTATATCCGCCCCATGGTCGATCGGCCGGCACAGATACGGCGTCGCAAACGTATTGTCGATCACCAGCGGCAAACGGTTCTCATGCGCAATCCTCGCCACCGCTTCAATGTCCAGAATGTTGCCCCGTGGATTGGAAATCGTCTCCCCGTAGATCAGCTTCGTGTTCGGCTGGATCGCCGCCCGGAAATTTTCCGGATTGTCCGGCTCGACAAACGTCGTCTCGATCCCCATCTTCCGGAAGCTCACGTCAAACTGCGTATACGTCCCCCCATACAGCGTGCTCGACGCCACGATGTGGTCCCCCGCCTGGCATAGATTCGTGATCGCCAGAAACTGTGCCGACTGTCCGGAACTCACCGCCAGCGCCGCCACCCCGTTCTCAAGCGACGCCACCCGCTGCTCCAGCACATCCGTCGTCGGGTTCATCATCCGCGTGTAGATGTTGCCAAACTTCTGCAGTCCAAACAGCTCCGCCGCATCCTGCGAATTCTCAAACGTGAACGAAGTCGATTGATAAATCGGCACCGCCCGCGCATGCGTCGTCGCCTCCGGGTTATAGCCCTTGTGCAGGGCCCGCGTGTCAAAGCCGAGTGGCTTCTCGATCTTGGCTGTTTTCATATACCCTCCATGCTACTCTCTGCCGCCACTGCTCAGCGCTTATAGCCGAACTTCCTCAGAATCGAGTGCCGCCACTCCACCCCCTCCGGCCCTTCCACCCCCAGCGGCCCGCCCCCGTCAATCACCCCCAGCACCCCCCGGCCCTGCTCCGACTCCGCCACGATCACCTCCACTGCGTTCGCCGTCGCGCAAAACAACCCCACCACCTCCGGCACCTCCTTGATCCGGCTCAACAGATGAATCGGAAAACCCTTCCGCAGAAACAGGAAAAACGTATGCCCCGCTCCCACTTCCCGCGCATTCTCCACCGCCGCCGCCTTCATCTCCTCATCATTGCCCTCCACCCGGATCAGCCTCTCCCCGCTCGCCTCGCAGAACGCAATCCCAAACTCCACATTCGGATTCGTGTTCACCACCGCCTCATACAAATCCTCCACCGTCTTGATGAAATGGCTCTGGCCAAAGATCACATTCGCCTCGGCCGGCATCTTCAGGGATACGCTCTTCAGTTGCATTCCTCTATTCTGGAACGAAGCGATGATCCCTTTGCTTTGCCTCGCCCTGCTCTCGGCCGACTGGCGTCTTCACGACTTGCCCTTCACCCTCGCCACCGGCGAAGGCCCCCGCAAGTTCATGCCCGGTACCATGCCCGGCGGCCTCGCCGCCTTCGACTTCGACGGCGACGGCCTCACCGACCTCTTCTTTCCCAACGGCGCCGAACTCCCCTCCCTCGTCAAATCCTCCCCGGCCTTCCACCACCGCCTCCTGCGTAACCTCGGCGGCGGCCGCTTCACCGACGCCACCGCCCCATCCGGCATCCTCCAGCAGGGCTATGCCTGCGGCGCCGCCTCCGCCGACTTCGATCGCGACGGCCGCCCCGACCTGCTCGTCCTCGGCGTCGGCTTCCTCCACCTCTACCGCAACGAGGGCGGCGGCCGCTTCACCCTCACCACCCTTCCCAACCAGGGCCGCTGGGCCTACGCCGCCCACTTCGCCGACTTCGACCGCGACGGCGACCTCGACCTCTTCATCGTCAACTACGTCCGCTGGTCAGCCGCCGCCGACCGCGAATGCCGCGTCGGCGGTCAGCCCGATTACTGCCACCCCCGCTTCTATCCCCCCTCCCCCAATCAACTCTTTGAAAACCGCGCCGGCGCCTTCTTCGATGTCTCCCAGTCGAGCGGCATCGCCGCCTTCCCCGGCAAAGGCATGGGCCTCGCCGTCGCCGACTTCGACGCCAACGGCCTGCCCGATGTCTTCGTCACCAACGACCGCGAACTCAACTTCCTCTTCCTCAATCAAGGCAAACTCAAGTTCACCGAAAACGCCTTTGACTGGGGCGTCGCTGTCCCCGCCGACGGCAAAAGCCCCTCCGCCATGGGCGCCGCCGCCTTTGACTTCAATCGCGACGGCAAACCCGACCTCGTCTATACCGCTCTCCGCGAAGAAACCTTCCCCCTCTACCGAAACACCGGCAAGGACTTCGCCGACGCCGGCATCCCCACCCGCTTTGCCGCCCTCACCCGTTCCATGTCCGGCTGGGGCATCGCCTCGGCCGACTTCGACCGTGACGGCTGGCCCGACCTCGTCGCCGCCCGCTCCGACGCCCTCAGCGTCTCCGGCGCCAAAGGCCCCCAGGCCCGCGAACCCCTCGCCCTCTTCCTCAACCACCAGGGCCAGTCATTCCTCCTCGCCCCCGGCTTCTCCTCCCCCGCCCGCATGTGGCGCTGGCTCGCCGTCGCCGACCTCAATGGCGACTCCTGCCCCGACATCGTCGCCACCGCCCTCAACGAACCCGCCGTCTGGCTCGAAAACCCATGCCGCTAGCTCTTCTTCTCCTACTCCTGCTCGCCCAATCCCATCCCGCCACCGAAGCCATGCGCCAAGGCCGCTACGCCGACGCCGCCCGCCTCTACGAAGCCGAGCTCAAATCAAACCCAAACCAGCCCCTGCTCCGCTTCAATCTCAGCCTGGCCCTCTACTCGGCCCACAACTACCAGCGCGCCCTCTCCACCCTCCAGTCCTTCCTCAAGCTCCAGCCCTCCCACCCCGCCGCCAACCTCATCGCCGCCTCCTCCCTGCTCAAGCTCAAGCAGGGTTGTCCTGCCCTCGATTACCTCAAACGCGCCGAAGCCCTCGCCAATAGCCCTGAATACCTCGAGCCCCGCGCCGAAGCCGAAGCCGCCTGTGGCAACCACGCCGAAGCCGCCCGCTTCTGGCTCACCCTCACCGGGCGCCAGCCCGCCAACCCCCGCGCCTGGTATGGCCTCGGCATGGCCCATACCGCGACAGGCGACGAAGCCGCCGCTAAACAAGCCTTCGCCCGCCTCTCCGCCCTCGGTCCCTCCCCGGAACTCAACCGCCTCGAGCGCGAAGTCGCCCGCGGTCTCTGGTCCGCCGCCCGCTACCCGGAAGCCCGCCTCGCCCTCGAGCGCGCCCTCTCCCTCAGCCCCCGCGACCCCAGCCTCCACTACGAACTCGGCGATACCATCGAGAAAATCGATGGCCCCGCCGCCGCCCTCCCTCACTACCGCGCCGCCCTCCGCCTCGATCCCAAATTGATCGTCGCCCACGCTGCCCTCGGCCGCGCCCTCGCCACCCTCGAACAACACGCCGCCGCCCTCCCCCACCTCGAAACCGCCGCCCGCGCCAACATCGACAAAAGCCTTTGGGCCGCCCTCGCCAATGCCTACCGCGCCCTCGGCCGGCCCGCCGAGGCCCGCGCCGCCCTCGCCAAAGCCCGTTAAGCGCTACCCTGTAAAGTAGATGTCAGGTCTGCCCGGTTTCGGCTTCTTGCGCAATCTCATCGAGCGCCGCAGCCTGCTCTTCCAGATGGTCCGCCGCGATTTCGAACGCCGCTACGTCGGCTCCATCGGCGGCTGGCTCTGGGGACTCGCCCAGCCCCTCGTTCTCCTCCTCAGTTGGACCTTCGTCTTTCACATCTGCCTCAAGATGGGCGTCCCTCCCGGCCAGGGCACTTCCAATTACACGCTCTTTCTCTTCACCGGCTACCTCCCCTGGATGCTCTTCAGCGAAACCCTCACCCGTAGCTCCACCTCCCTGCTCGAAAACTCCAACCTCATCACCAAAACCGTCTTCCCCAGCGAGATGATCCCCGTCAGCGTTTTCTTCTCCTCCCTCGTCAACCACGGCCTCACCTTCGCCATTGCCCTCATCGCCGTCATCTTCTTCGATGGTGGCATCAGCTACTTCGTCTGGCTCCTCCCTGTCTACATCCTTCTGCTCGGCCTGCTCTCGATTGGCCTGTCCTGGATGATTGCCGCCTTCCAGGTCTACCTCCGCGATACCGCTCAAGTCGTCACCGTCGTGCTCAGCCTCTGGTTCTGGGTCACGCCCATCTTCATCGACATTGAGCAGATTCCCGAACGCTTCCGCTGGCTGCCCGCCCTCAACCCCCTCTCCTTTCTGGTCAAGGCTTACCGCGAACGCATCCTCACCCACCGCCTCCCCGATTGGAGCGAACTCGCCTTCCTCGCCGCCTCCTCCGGCCTCGCCTTCCTCCTCGGCGGCCTCGTCTTCAAGCAACTCAAGAAAGGATTCGCCGACGTCCTGTGAAAATCGCCTTCTTCAGCACCCATGGCTTTGAACGCGAGGTCTTCGACCGCTTCAACGCCCGCTCCGGCCACCACATCCACTACCTCACTCCACACCTTGGCGAAGACACCGCCAGTCTCGCTCATGGCTTTGAATGCGTCTGCGTCTTCGTCAACGACGTACTCAACGAGCGCGTCATCGCCTCCCTCGCCGCCGGCGGCACGCGCCTGATTGCCACCCGCAGCGCCGGCTTCAACCACATCGATCTCGATGCCGCCCGCCAGCACAACATCGCCGTCGTCCGCGTCCCCGCCTATTCCCCCTACGCCGTCGCCGAGCACGCCGTCGCCCTCATCCTTACCCTCAACCGCAAAACCCACCGCGCCTTCAACCGCGTCCGCGAAGGCAATTTCGCCCTCGATGGCCTCCTCGGCTTCGACCTCCAGGGCAAAACCATCGGCGTCATCGGCACCGGCCGCATCGGTGGCGTCTTTGCCCGCATCATGCTCGGCTTCGGCTGCCGTGTCCTTGCCTCCGACCTCAATCCCGATGCCGCCCTCCGCGACAGCGGTGTGCTCTATCTGCCGCTCGACGAAGTCCTGGCTCAAAGCGACATCGTCAGCCTGCATTGCCCCCTGATGCCCGCCACTCATTACCTCATCAACGCCGCCACTCTCGAGCGCATGAAGCCCGGCGCCATGCTCATCAATACCTCCCGCGGCGGCCTCATCGATACCCGCGCCGTCATCGAGGCCCTCAAGTCCGGCCACCTCGGCTACCTCGGCCTCGATGTCTATGAAGAAGAAGCCGATCTCTTCTTTGAAGACCTCAGCGGTCAGGTCCTCCAGGACGACGTCTTCGCCCGCCTCCTCACCTTCCCCAACGTCCTCATCACCGGCCACCAAGCCTTCTTTACCCGCGAAGCCCTCTCCGCCATCGCCCTCACCACCCTCGATAACATCACCGAATTCGCCGCCACCGGCGACGCGAAAAACTGCGTCCGCGCTAAATAGCCCGGTCCTAACCTACAATCCTCCCGGCTTGGCTCCTCAGACAACTTTTTAAGCTGAGTCTGGCATCAACCTGCCCGGCCTCGGCGGCGGTTCTCTGGTGATCGCAAAAAACCATTGTGAGCAATATATCGACGTAACCGTCGAGTGAGAATTAAGCTCTACTTGGCTTGATGAATAGCAGTAGAATCAAGGCCACCGAATACAGCAAGGCCGATGACGAAAAAGACACTGTCCCGCGCCTCTCCATGCCCCATCGTTGCCCAAGTTGTGCGAACTCTTCGATGCCAGTGCTCTAGTGATCGAGAGCACTCTCCAGGACCTTGCTGCCTGCCACGGGGTTGTTCTCCATCCCGGCAAGCCGCAGGTGTGGGTGATTCACCCGTTCTCGACGGCGAGGGGGAAGCTGTCACCATCCACATCGACCGACACCAGGTCCGCGAGAATCTGTTCGTCCACTTCCCGATACCCATGGCCAGTGCCTGGAACAACGGGATATTTACGTGCAGCACGATGTTGGTATTCCAGGATGCGTCCCCCGTCGATGCTTGGTCCCGCCGCCATGCTCTCCCGCGCGGAGAGGTAAGAGCAATTCAGACAGTCTACGAATTTGCCCGAGTCTGGTATGGCCGGCACCGGGAGGAAGACTGGCGGAACCCTCCGTGCCAACATAGCTGAGACACTACCGGTCTCACTAATTAGAGAGCAGGGCGGAGGAGCCAACCGCAATGAACAAGCAGTACAGGAATGGTCTAGCCTCGGCGTTGGGGGCCGGGGAACGGAGTGGAGGCGAGTGGAGCGAGCCGGAGCGCAGTTCCCCGGCCCCCAACGCCGCCGACCCACAGCCACCCTCCCCTGAGGTCCGGTCCCGCGCCCAACGCCGCCGCTTCACGGCTGCCTATAAGCAAAAGATACTCGCCG
>JAINDK010000021.1 GCA_019931185.1 Bryobacter sp. CoA8 C33 | reverse complement strand
TTTGCCATTTCAGTTGGTCGATCCAGCGGTTGAGGTAGCGCCTCGCTGCCCCTTCATAGGTGTAGGTCCACAGCCGGTCCAGGCTTTCCTTCAACAGATAGGCCTTCATCATTCTGCGGTTATGCCGGAACAGTTCATTCAGCATCTGCCGCTTGTTGCCGTCCAGGTTGAACCAGCGGGTCAACAGCAGCCACCGCTTCCCCTTGATGAAGCCTCGCTTCTGCCCGCCTTTGCGATAAAACTCGGCGCGCCTCACTTCGTCCACCGCTTGATTGGCGTGCTGCATGACATGGAACTTGTCGAAGACGATCTTGCACTCCGGCAGCCACTTCAGAATGCTCTTGGTGAAGGGCTCCCACATATCCACGCACGCCGCCTGGACCAGGCCCCGCTGCATCGCGCTTAACTCCTGGGCAAAGAACTCGTCCAGCGTTGATTCCTTGCGTTCGGGCCCAAACCACAGCGGCTCGGCGGTCGCCAAATCGCTCACCACCGTCAGAAACTTCTGCCGCTTCCCAAGATAGATCTCATCGACTCCCAACTGACGAACCACTCGCCGCTTTCTGGACTTCGCCCAACGCTCCAGATAACGCAAATCAATCGCCCGGACGGTGCTCGCGGCCAAGCCAAATCTCTTGGCCACTTGCCGGGCCGGCGCAGAGGCGCATGCCAGTCCCACTTCGTCCTCAAAGTCCTTGCTGAAAGGAGCCTTCCCAGGCATTTGATCCACACGTTCCGTCCTCAAGCCACACTTCGCGCAGTTCACCCTGTAGTACTCGACCACCAGCCATGTCTCGTACTTCCGCCAGGGCAAGTCTCGGATCTCCCTTTCTCGCACCTCATCCACACGATGCGCCCGCCCCCCGCAGTTCCCGCATATCAGGATCTTGTTCCCTTGCTTTCGCCTCACCCATAGCCGCAATGTCCGCTTCGCTTCATCGATCTCATGCCGGTACACCTTGTACCCAGGCCATCCCAAAATCCGGCTGAATTCCCGCTCTGTCACTTCCCAGCAATTTACCGCATCGCTTCACATTCCTGCGCAGAGCCCACAATACATATTATTTTTCTTAAATACTCCTTTTCAAGAGCGCTTTCGGAGAGTACAACTGAGGCATGAGCCTTCGTCAATTTCTCTTGTATGCTCTAGTGATTTCTAGCGGTAGCCATTTGAATGCACCGCTAGCCCTCGCGCAACCTTCACACAATCCAGGCAGCTCCGTACTATTATGGGCTGCATGCTTTGGCTGGCCCGGAGGCACTCCACGCTCATGCTATCTGACGATTACATCAAGAACATGGGGCGTTGATACCAATGGACATACCGCTTCTCGACACACAACGCCCGCACCAAGCAGCGCATTCGCTGCAGGCTCAACATCGGGAGGACCTTGGTACCACACATACAGCACAAATCTACAGGCTGCAAGCGTGCCAGTAGTGTTAAAGGTAGGCGAAAGAGAGAATTATCCAAATTCAACCGATCCAAGAAAGATGGTTGGACAAGATGAATATCTACAGGCCTGCGCATCAGGTGGCTTTTGCTCTAATTACAGCTACAGGGTGGGATGGGATGATATTTATTGGGTTGAAGAGAAACCACAGTGGAAGCATGTTGGTTTCACAATGGAGCACATGAACAGCAATTCCTATAATCACTGGATGACGTCTACCGCTGCTTATGGCATTTACAATACTGCCGTTGCATACCTCGCGGCCAATCCGACCCAAGTGAAGATTGCAGTGAACGATATGTCTCTCCCCCGTGGCGGACTTTTTGATATTGCGGGAAAATGGAGCCCTAGTCATTGGAATCATCAACGAGGTAAAGCAGTTGATGTTAGAACTCCCAGTGGTGAGTATGCAATTCCTGATGCTAAAGCAAACGAATTTGTTAACAATTGCGTTCTTGTTGGAGGGGCCATGTACGGACAGGTAGAAATGCCACCAGCTGCGCACTATCAACACATCCACTGCGAATGGAATTAGCCGCCTAAAATCAAAACTAAAGGACCTTCAATGCCACGATTTCATTCATTTCTGCAACTCTTGTTTGCAGCAATCTCTTTCACGGCTGAACTTTGCGGACAAGCCCAGCCAGGTATTTCTCCACTATTCAGCAGAGTACCGTTCTGGGAAAATTCTGCCACTTCTTCAAAGGTAATGGAATCATATTTTGTATTTTATGATGTTCCGGCTCAACAATATGTTGTGACTTATCCAGCAAAATTAGCCTCTGGAAATCCACATGACTTTCGAAGAGTGGAGCTTCGCCTTGACAAACACTCGACCGTTGAGCCCGAAATCGTAACATCCATTACGAAAAGCACCGAAGGCCTTTACAGCTATCAATACGAGATCAGAAACGGTAGTAAGGCGAAGACTGATCTTAGGCGATTTGCTTTGATTGCTGCTTCTCACGACGAAAGTATTGAACTGAAGGGCAAGGTGAGATGGCTATCTGAACTTGCCCATATTCCCAAGAACACAGCTGCGCGAGACAATGGGCCCGCCCTGAAGATTCAAGCTCAAGTAGGGCGTCTTGTGTCCTGGCGGATTCCAAACCATGAAAGAGGCCTCAAGCCTGCCAGCGAAAGTGAACTTTTTACTATCAACTCATCGTTTCTTCCAGGCATTACAATTGCATACTTTTCGAATGATCTTAACTGGGATTTGCCGCAGGACTTACCCGAAATAGTTCGGAAGCAATTGGAGCTAGCAAAGGACCCCGACTCGAACTGGAAGCCGCAAATAATTATTGGGCCTAAGTTTAGCCCTACCGAAGCTCCCACAAATGACCCTATCTGGATTGCAAACGATTTTAGAGCGTCAATCGAACGCATGAGATCCAACAATCCCACATTTCAGAATAGCAAGTTTCTCGATGAGCTTAATCAAATCCTAGAAAATATTGCGTTTATTGGTCAGCGCGTATCCCTTGAATTGAGAAATCGGCCAACAAATAGATTAGAATCAGACATCTTGCAGGCCGCCATTGCCAGTTTGGAGCCTCGGAAATAGTATGGGCATTGCCTCCAATAGAGCATTTACCTCCTGTATAGTCCGAGTAGTCGAAGCCTTAAGACACTCGTACTTAAAGTTCTTAGTAGAAGTTTGCTGCCATGGTGAGGTAAGCAGAACAATAGTCATAGCAGCAATCACTTTGGCTCTTTTTCCGTCCACCTCAAACGGACAGCTGAGTTGCCCGAACGGAGCCTCCAACATTGAGACAGTTCGTGATCTTCCCCGATGGAGTGGGAGGTCTTCCACGCAGCATCCAAGCGCTCCAAAGCAGTACTTATTCTTTGACGCGGTACGCGACGAATTAGTTGTCTATTATCCAAAGTCACTCAACGAATCAACAAATAGCTCTCAAGAGTACACAGAGATACGCTGGCAACCGCAATTTCTCGTAGCACCAATTGTCATCTCGAGCCAGCGACCCCTTGAAGGTAATGTTTTTGAGTATAAATATTCATTAGAAAACGATTCAACCGCTAAAAGCTCAATCTCTTGGTTTTCGATAGTATCATCGTCGGCTGAAGACAATCCGGTGTTGACACACCCAGCCTGGATCACGCACAGCTCTAGGACTTCGCCTGCACCTCATGCACCTCAAGTAGCAATTATGGATGCCAGGTTGATTAAGAAGTCAGAAAATTTGGGATATTTTTTGGGCTGGCATTCTAAAGACCAGACGCAAGTAATCCCGCCAAACGGACAGTTGAATAATTTTATTCTTCGATCACAACTTATGCCAGGTATCATTACTGCATTTGCTAACTCTGATAATGTTTTTCGTTTGTCGGTTGAGATGCCTCCCGAGATTCATTCGTTAATCGTTCCGTTTCTGGCTCCAGAACGCAATTTCAAATCAATCGCAACAATCGGTCCAAAATTCTCACTTCAAACAAAACCTTCAACCATCGCAAATGATTTCCTACAGGTAGTTGCGCATCTCCAAAAACAGGGATGTTTCAATGGTAGCGATGAGTTCTTGCGTGAACTTATGGAGGTGCTTCATCGCGTCCATGAATCGGACAAGAGGGTAGCAATGCAATTTCAGAAAAGACCATCAAATGCTTTCGAATCAGAGATCACAAATGCCGTAAAGCTGTCATTGTCTACGCATTGACAAAGCGGTGATGTAATCTTAATTTGCAGTGCCTCCAACTGCTTCACCGCTCGATGGATCTGCTCTTCCGTGTAGTGGCTCTTTCTCATCTCCCGTCTTCCTTTCCTGTGTTTTCAGTTTAGGCTGGTACGACTTTCCGGGAGCAGGTCAAACCGAACCTGTACTATGCCAGCACTGCGCGGGCGATGGTGCGGATGCCGGCGTCGTCGGGCAGTTCGTAGCGGAGGGCTTCGGTGACCGAGAGATGGTGGCGGCGGATTTCGCGGCCGGCGGCGGTGATTTCAGCGGCGAGGTCTGGGCCTTTGAAGAGAAGAGCGGTGGCGCCACGCTTGAGGGCTGGGGCGAAGAGAGGCAGGGCGCGTTCGAGGGGGGCCATGGCGCGGGCGGTGATGAGGGTGGGGGTGTGAGACTTGAGCCAGTCTTCGGCGCGGAGGGGGAGGGCTTCGACGTTGGGGAGGGCGAGCTGTTCGATGACGGAGGCGACGAAGCGGCTTTTCTTCTGGATGGACTCAAGGAGAACGAAGCGGGTATCGGGCAGGACGATGGATAGGGGGATGCCGGGGAAGCCGGCGCCGGTGCCGGCATCGACGACGAGGGTGGCGCCGGCGAAGAGGCGCCAGGGGAGGAGGCTATCGAGGACGTGCTTGATGGCGGCTTCGCGCTCGGAGGTGATGCGGGTGAGGTTCATGACTGGGTTGATTTCGGCGATGGCCTCGAGATGGCGGGCGCAAAGGGAGACGACCTGCTCGCGGTGGGGCAGGTCGCCGGGAAGGACTTGGTCGATGTGTTCGGCGAAGGACATCAGAACTGGAGGCGGGCGCCGACCTGGCCGACGCGGCCGCCGCCGAAGTCGACACCGCGGGCGACACGGATGACGCCGAAGGCGTTGTCGTTGACGTTCATGACGGGGTCGCCGTAGTTGTTCCAGTTGGGGAGGTTGGTGAAGCTGGCTTCCATGCGGAAGTTGAGTTTTTCGGTGAAGCGGATTTGCTTCATCATACCCATGTTCCAGCCGAAGGTGCCGGGGCCGGTGACGATGCCGACGCCGGAATTGCCGAAGCGGCCGATGGGAGCGACGTCGCGGCCGGGGACGACGCCGACGACGCAATCGAACTGATTGGCGGCGCCGGGGGCGCGGCCGGGGCAGAAGAAGGCGGAGCGATCAAGCCAGCGGGCGGGAGAGGGATCGGAGAGGGCGCCGGTGGCGGCGCCGACGCGGTCTGGCCGCTGGGAGCCACGGCTGGAGGCGAGGGTGCCGGAGGGGTCGCCGACGCTGACGGTGGGAGTGAGGAAGGGACCGCTTTGGAGGGTGAGGATGGAGCTCAACTGCCAGCCGCCGAGGATGGTGTCGAGGGCGGGATGGGCGGAGGAAAGGAACTGGCGGCCTTTGCCGAAGGGGAGCTCATAGACGAGATTGACGAGAGCGCGGTGGCGGCGGAAGGCGTAGATGTCGCCACGATCGCCGGCGCGGTTGAGGGAATTGGTGACGCGGCCACCGCCATTTTCGCCGGCGAAGCTGCCGGGGGCGGGGCCGGCGTTATCGCCGAGCGCTTTGGCGAGGGTGTAGGAAGTGGTGAAGGAGAGGCCCTTGGCAAAGCGGCGATTGAGTTCGGCCTGGAGGGAATGGTAGTTCGAGTTGGCGCCGGCGTCGCGGCTGAAGATGAGGCCCCAGTTGGGGAAGGGGCGGTCGGTATTGGGCCGCTGGGAGAAGAAGCGGGTGTCGGGGGTCATCTGGTTCAAGTCGGGGGCCCAGGGCATGTGGGAGCTCTTGTTGCCGATGTAGCTGAGGCGGAGGCCGGTGGTGTTGGAGAGTTGACGGTCGAGGCTGAAGGACCACTGGGTCATTTGCGGGGGGCGGAAGTCGATCTGGTTGGCGGTGCGGAATTCGAAGCTGCCGACGGCGCCGGAGCGGATGCCGCTGCCGGGGGTGCGGGTGTCGGGCAGGGTGAAGATGGGCTGGCCGTTGGCGCCGACGTTATTGAAGAAGCGGACGTCGCTCTGGACGGTGCCGGTGAGGGAGAAGAAGACGCTGCCGAGGATGATCATGTTGTAGAGGCCGGCGCTGGCGCGGATGGTGGTTTTGTTATCGAGGCGGTAGGCGAAGCCGGCGCGGGGCAGGAACTGGGTGTAGTAGTTCTGGCGGAGGCCTTCGGGGAGGCCGGCTTCCTGCGCGGTGACGATGGGGGTGCAGGGGATGCCGTTGATGGGCTGGCCGGGGCAGCCGTTGAAGCTGGTGATGGCGCCGGGGGCGACGAGGGTGCGGGCCTTGGGGTCGGTCATGATGACGACGCGGCCGGTGCGGGGGACGGTGCGGTCGAAGTTGGCGATGTTGAAGCCGGCGTCGTAGTAGCCGGGGTGGAATTCCCAGCGGAGGCCGTATTCGAGGGTGAGCTTATTGGTGATGCGCCAACTGTCCTGGCCGTAGAACTTGTAGTGGGTGGCGCGGCCGTCGTTGTCGGCCGACAGAACGGCGATTTGGCTCGAGACGGGGGTACCAAGGAGGAAGTCGCCCCAGGAGTTGCCGGTGAAGCTGCCGTTGAAGGAGAAGTCGCCGTAGTTATTGCCGGTGGTGAAGCCGAGGGCGCTTTGGGCGCGGAGGAAGCGGATGTCGCCGCCGAACTTAAAGGTGTGCTTGCCTTTTTGCCAGGTGAGGTTATCGATGAACTGGGCGTTGGTGGAGATGCTGAAGCCGGGGCGGCCCTTGGAGAAGCCGGTGTACTGATCGATGGAGAAGTTGGGAAGGCCGTTGAAGAAGATGTCCTTCTGGATGTCGCGGAGATTGAGGCTGTTGGTGAAGGCGCGGCCGTCGAAGGGGAAATCGGTGCGGCTTTCGGCGTAGCTCCAGCCGCCGCGGACTTCGTTGAGGAGAGTGGGGCGGATGGTCCAGGTGTAGCTGCCGACGAACTGATTGTGGTTGGCGTTGTTGGTGTCGGAGGGGAGGGTGAGGTTGTTGGGGCTGAGGATGGGGTTTTGCTTCCAGGTATAGCGGCCGAAGATGGCGTGGTTGGCGTTGATGGTCTGGTCGATGCGGAGGTCGAACTGGTTGGATTCGATGTTGGCGACGCGGTTTTCGATGAAGTTATTGACCGAACGGCGGGAGCCATCGCCGATGTTGATGGCGGGGTAGAAGGGGATGATGGCGCGGGCGACGCTATTGATGCGAGCGGAGGGGATGACATTGCCGGGGAAGGGCTGGCCGGTGAGGGGGTCGCGGACGGTGATGCCTTCGGCGGTGAAGTCGCCTTGGCGGAGGCGCTGGCTCGGGATGGTGTTGGCGACGGTGGACTGGCGGGGGAAGCGGAGGCTTTCCCAGGCGAATTGGAAGAAGGTTTTGTTTTTGCCGTTGTAGAGTTTGGGGATGCGGACGGGACCGCCGAGGGTGCCGCCGAAGTTATTGCTGACCTTGGCGGGAAGGGCGGCCTGGCCGAAGGTGAGGGCATCGAAGGCACGGTTTTGGTGATACCAGAAGGCGGCGCCGTGGTAGTTGTTGGTGCCGCCCTTCGAGACGATGGTGACGTCGCCGGGCTGGCCGAATTCGGCGGCATTGCCGACGCCCTGGACGCGGATTTCGGCGATGGATTCGATGGAGGGGAAGAGGTTGCGAGTGGGGCTGTTGCCGGTGACGCCGGTGATGGAGATGCCGTCGGAGCTCGATTCGGACTGGGCGGGGATGCCACCCTGGATGGCGAGACCGATGCCGTTGTCGGCCTGAACGCCGGGGAGGGTTTGGAGGAGGTTGTAGGGGGTGGTGTTGGTGCTGGCGCGGAAGTTGGCCGGGAGGTTGGCGACTTTTTCCGGGGAGAGGAAGGAGGCGACAGCGGGGGAATCGGTGGCGATGAGGCCGGCGGCGGCACTGACTTCGACGGTTTGCCGGACCTCGCCGACTTCGAGGCGGGCATCGACGCGGAGGGCTTGGCGGGAGAGCAGGGTGACCTGTTTGACGACGAAGGCGCGGAAGCCGGTCTTGGTGACTTCGATCGAGTACTCGCCGGGCTTGAGGTTCTGGAAGTCATAGAGGCCTTCATTGGAGCCGGTGGCTTCCCGGGAAGTGCCTTCACCGAGGTTGGTGATTTTGATTTTGGCGCCGGCTACGGCGGCGCCGCTCGAATCGGTGACGTTGCCGAGGAGAGTGCCGAAAGTGGATTGAGCGGAAAGGGGAGCGGCGAGCATCGAGGCGAGGGTGGCGAGGATGAGTGCTTTCACGGTTTACTCAGTTTAGTGGATTGATGTTGCAATTGGACTACATTTGAGAGGACTGGGGGTTGCGGAAGCGGTGAAATGAAGTAGCCTCATACCTATGCGCGCATTTGCTGCTTTTCTCTTTGCTGCCGTTGTGCTGGCGGGGGCGACCCGCACGGCGGATGTGATTGTGTATGGGTGCACTTCGGGTGCGATTACGACCGCGATTCAGGCGCGGAAGATGGGCAAGAGCACGATGATGGTGTGCCCGGAGAAGCATCTGGGGGGATTGACGTCGGGGGGGCTGGGGTGGACGGACTCAGGTAACAAGGCAGTGATCGGGGGACTGTCGCGGGAGTTTTATCACCGGGTATGGAAGCATTATCAGCGGCCGGAGGCGTGGCGGTGGCAGAAGCGGGAGGAGTATGGCAACAAGGGACAGGGGACGGAGGCGCTCGACAACACGGGGCGGACGATGTGGATATTTGAGCCGCATGTGGCCGAGGCAGTGTATGAGGAGTGGATTCGGGAGTTGAAGATTCCGGTGTACCGGGATGAGTGGCTCGACCGCTCACCGGGGGGCGTGAAGATGAGTGAGAACCGGATCCGATCGATTCGGACGCTGGGGGGGAACACTTACCGGGGGCAGGTATTTGTGGATGCGACTTATGAAGGGGACCTGATGGCGGCGGCGAAGGTGGACTTTCATGTGGGGCGGGAATCGATGCAGACATATGGAGAGAAATGGGCGGGGGTGCAGACGGGGGTGTTGCACCACCGGCATCATTTTGGGGCGGTGGCGAAGCCGATTTCGCCGTACCGGATCGCGGGGGATCCGTCGAGCGGGGTGCTGCCGCGGATCTCGACGGCGCCGCCGGGGAAGTATGGCGAGGGAGACGATAAGGTGCAGGCGTACTGCTTCCGGATGTGTCTGACGCGGGTGGCGGCAAACCGGGTGCCGTTTCCGAAGCCGGCAAAATATGATGCGAACGAGTACGAACTGCTGTTGCGGATTTTTGAGGCGGGGTGGCGGGAGACGTTTCAGAAGTTCGACGCGATCCCGAACGCCAAGACGGATACGAACAATCACGGGCCGTTTTCGACGGATAATATCGGGCGCAATTATGACTATCCGAATGCGAGTTATGAACGGCGCAAGGAGATTATCGATGAGCATATACAGTACCAGCAGGGCTGGCTTTACTTCATCGCGAATGACCCGAGAGTGCCGGCGGATGTAAGGACGGCGATGGCGGAGTGGGGGCTGGCGAAGGACGAGTTTTTATCAACGAACCACTGGCCGCAGCAGATGTATGTGCGGGAGGCGAGGCGGATGATCGGGCGCTATGTGATGACGGAGAACGAACTGGTGAAGCGGCGGCCGACGCCGGAGCCGGTGGGGATGGGGAGTTACAGCATCGACTCGCACAACATACAGCGCTACATCACGCCGGAGGGGTATGTGCAGAACGAGGGTGACATCGGGGTATCGACGAACGGGCCGTATCAGATTTCTTATGGATCGCTGGTGCCGAAGAAGGGGCAGGCGGGTAATCTGCTGGTGCCGGTGTGTTTGTCGACTTCGCATATTGCGTATGGGTCGATCCGGATGGAGCCGGTGTTCATGATCCTGGGGCAATCGGCGGGGACGGCGGCGGCGCTGGCGATCGACGGCAAGATGGATGTGCAGGATGTGCCGTATGAGCGGTTGCGGGCGAAGCTGCTGGCCGACGGGCAGGTGCTTGAGTATCAGGCGGCGCGGCCGCAGGCGCGGATTGTGAGGGACAAATGGGGGATTGCGCATGTGTATGGCAAGACGGATGCGGATGCGGTATTTGGGGCGATGTATGCGCAGGCGGAGGATGATTTTCCGCGGATCGAGCAGAATTACCTGACGGCGCTGGGACGGCTGGCGGAGGCGGAGGGGGAAGAGGCGCTGAGCTCGGATCTAAGGACGCGTCTCTATGTCGATGAAGAGGATTTGAAGAAGCGGTATGGGGAGGCGCCGGGGTGGTTAAAGAAGCTGATGGAGGCGTGGGCGGCGGGGCTGAACCATTTTCTCGAGAAGAACCCGGGGGTGAAGCCGAGGGTGCTGCGGCGATTTGAGCCGTGGATGAGTTTGTCGTTCACGGAGGGGAGCATTGGCGGGGATATTGAACGGATTGAATTGAAGCAACTGGGGGCTTTTTATGACGCGCCGGCGGGGATGGCGAGCCTGCCGCGGGACACGGAGCCGCGGGGCTCGAACGGGATTGCGATCGCGCCGGCGTTGACGCGCAACAAGGCGGCGCTGTTGTTGATCAATCCGCACACGTCGTTCTATTTCCGCTCGGAGATGCAGATGAATTCCGAGGAGGGGTTGAACGCGTATGGGGCGGCGACGTGGGGGCAATTTTTTCTATATCAGGGCTTTAACAACAAGGCGGGGTGGATGCATACGAGTTCCGGGGCAGACACGATCGATGAGTATCTGGAGACGGTGAGTCGGCAGGGGGCGGGCTATGTTTACCGGCATGGGGAGGGGACGAAGCCGGTGAGGGAGCGGATGATCCGGATCGGGTACCGGACGCGAGACGGCGGGCAGGCGGAGCGAAGGTTCAAGGCTTATTTCACGCACCATGGGCCGGTTACGCGGAAGCAGGGGGAACGGTGGGTGGCGACGGCGCTGATGTTTGAGCCGGTGAAGGCGTTGACGCAGTCGTTTCTCCGGATCAAGTCGACGAATTACCAATCGTTTCTGGCGGCTTCGGAGAATCGGACGAATTCCTCGAATAACACGATTTTCGCGGATGCGGAGGGGAACATCGCGTATCTGCATGTGCATTACATGCCGCGGCGGGAGGACCGGTTTGACTGGTCGAAGCCGGTGGATGGGGCGGACCCGGCGACGGATTACCGGGGGCTGCATGAATTGAAGGAGTTGCCGCTGGTGTTGAACCCGCGGAATGGATGGCTGTACAACACGAATAACTGGCCGTGGTCGGCGGCGGGGGCGGATAGCCCGAAGGCGGCGGATTATCCGAAGTATGTGGACCGGTATCCGGAGAACGCGCGCGGCATTCATGCGATACGGGTGTTGAGCGGGAAGACGGACTTTACGATCGAGTCGCTGCGGGAGGCGGCCTATGACAGTTATCTGCCGTGGTTTGAGGGGGAGTTGCCGGCGTTGTTTGCGGCCTTCGCGGAGGCGCCGGAGGCGGGGCTGGCCGAGCCGCTGGCGGTATTGAAGCAGTGGGACCTGCGGTGGTCGACGCAGTCGGTGGCGACGTCGCTGGGGATTTTTTATGGGGAGGAGCTGCGGCGGCTGAAGGGGAAGGCGGAGGCGGCGCAGAGGCGGGAGGCGTTGCGGGCGGCGGTGGCGAAGCTGACGCGGGATTTTGGCGCGTGGCGGACGCCGTGGGGGGAGATCAACCGCTTTCAGCGGATCCGCGCGAGTATCGAGCCGCGATTTGATGACGGGCAACCGAGCATCGCGGTGGGTTTTCCGTCGGGGAACTATGGGAGCTTGGCGAGCTATGGGGCGCGGGCATTCCCGAATACGAAGAAGATGTATGGCACGTCGGGGAACAGTTTTGTGGCGATCGTGGAATTTGGGCCGCGGGTGAGGGCGGTGGCGGTGAACGCGGGGGGGCAGAGCGGGGATGCGGCGAGTACGCATTTTCGCGATCAGGCGGAGCGGTACGCGGCGGGGGATTTGAGGCCGGTGTACTTTTACCCGGAAGAGGTGGAGGCGAATAAGGAGAAGGAGTATCGGGTGCAGTAGGGGGGAGTAAGTGGGGAGGGCGGAGCGGATACTTGTATTTTAAGTATTTCTTCACTTGACACATAGCTCCCAAAATGCTGAATATTTCGATTCAACTTGATTTACATTTGTCGATCAGTTGAAGCGGAACGATTTAGCAAGGAGGGATTGTGCTTGCAATGAGAATTGCTTATCGGATTGTAGGAGTCTGGGAAGGGGGCGGAGCGGGAGGCGTCGGGGTTGCGGAGGTTGGATTGGTTGAGGGTGCGGTCGGGGTTGAGGGGGATATAGAGGCCGCCGGTGGACTCGAGGGTGGCGAAGAGTTTTTTGTTCATCTCGAGGGCGATGGATTTGTGGGCGGGGGAATCGATGAGGTTCTGCATCTCGAGGGGGTCGGCCTGGAGGTCGTAGAGTTCGTCGAGGTCCCAGAGGCCCTGGTAGCGGACGTACTTATAGCGATCGCCGCGGA
>JAINDK010000133.1 GCA_019931185.1 Bryobacter sp. CoA8 C33 | reverse complement strand
CGAGTGAGGATGGATCGGAGTGGGGCGGGGGTAGTGACGTATGTGTACGGGGCGGAGGGGGAATTGAAGGCGGAGTATGGCGGCGGGCCGGGGAGTGGGCGGGGGTATTTGACGCAGGATCATTTGGGGTCGACGCGGATGGTGACGGGGGAGACGGGGACGGTGGCGGCGGGGTATGATTACCTGCCGTTTGGGGAGGTGGTGCGGGAGAGTGGGGGGATGGCGGGGCAGACGGTGCGGTTTACGGGGAAGGAGCGGGATGGGGAGACGGGGCTGGATTATTTCTTGGCGCGGTATTACAGTGCGCCGGTGGGGAGATTTACGAGTCCGGATGCGCCGTTGCTTGACCAGTCTCCGAGTGATCCGCAGTCATGGAATCTATTCAGCTACGTGCGGAACAACCCGCTCAAATTCACGGACCCAACAGGCCAGGATTGCGTATACACGAACAACGGTGATGGAACGGTCGGACTGGAACGAGGCAACTCCTGTAGTCAGAAGGGAGGCACATACGTCAATGGAACGATTGACGCAAATTCCTTCACTTACGATGCCAAAACGAATTCGATTGGCTACACGTACTCGAATGCTGCGGAAGGCACTGGCGGCGCTGGTTCAATAGGTCTGCCGAATGCGCCCACATACGGAGACGCATTCATCAGCGAAATGGGACGCCGAGCTGATGCTTCTAACCAGTTCATCGGCGAGTTTGCAAAGCAGGCGGCTATCGGTGCAGCAGCGGGTGTCGCCGGGAGGGTGGTCGGCGCAGGTGTTGAGGCTTTGCTGGCGGCAAGGGCGGCACGTTTGGCAGCAGCAGCGGTTGACGTGGCTAATCTGAGCAATAAGATTGTGCGCCAGATGGCTGCGAGAGGTTGGACCGCACAAGAGATCGTCGAAACGGTTCAAAGTGGCAAAGCATACAACGTGATCAACAAAGCGACGGGTGGACCCGCTACTGAATATGTGAACTCTGCAACTGGAAAGTTTGTTGTTGTGGACAACACCACAAAACAAGTACTCCAGGTCTCTGGTCCCGGCTTCCTCCCCAACCACTAAAGATCATGATCAGTGACCTAGAAACTATCGGACCAATCGCAGAGATCGCAAATGGAATAACCATCGGCGGCGAGTTGGGTTTTGCGTTTCCAGACGTTCTAGCGGCGGTGAAGTTGTGTACGGCGAACGACATTGCTGTTCTCGGTGTCGAAATCTTTTTGGTTCGGGGAGAGGCATACGAGACGATCAAGATGTCTTCCTACGAAATCGAGAACCAGGAGTGGAAAGCCTATGTGGAAGCAAACAATGCCCTCGCCGAAGACTTCATTGGATCGAATCCCTCTGGCGATGACCAAATCTACGTGCTTACGACTTCTTCCTGGAGAGAGTTTTGCGAAATCCAAAACCAGAAAAGGGCATGGAGATGATCATCCGCAACCCATCACAACTCCCCGGGCTGCATTTCGAACTTGACGGCGTAGAAGACGGCTTGGAGGAGATGGATGGGGTCGTAGTTGGTGTCGATGACGAGCTTGCCGTTGGACCAATCCGAATTTTCATGAGCGCCGATCAGAAGTTCGTGGGCAAACTGTTCGAGGATGTGATCGTAGGCGGTTTGGAGTTCGTGATCGGAAAGAGGGCCGAGAACGGCGATTGGTTCGGTGATGTCCTGCAGGAGGAGTTCGTCAGCGAGGTTGGTGAGCAAAGGGTCCCCCCTGGCAGTAGCAGAAGACGTCGAATAACTTAAACTGGCCTTCATGGCAGCTCAAGCAAGAATGGTGCTTCTTTGCTTAGCCGCCTTGTGTTTGCCTGCCCTCGCAAACTTGCCCAAGGCCGCGCTGCTTAGCGAAAAACCGCGTCTGGGGTCCGCGAGCTTTGCGTTGGCCTCGCACCGGGGTCTGGCGGCCGCTAACGCGCTGATCGCACCGGGGTTGTGCGAATGTTTTTACGATTCCGGCAAAAGATCCCGCAGTACGGGCAAGGAGCGGGATGCCGAGACGGGGCTGGATTATTTTGGGCTCCGGTATATGTCAGCCACCCAGGGTAGGTTCACAAGTCCTGATCCGCTCCGTGATCAGCATCCCGAGTATCCGCAAAGCTGGAATCTTTATGCATACGTGAGGAACAACCCACTTCTTTTTTACGATCCGAACGGTGGAATTTGTAGGAAATTGCCTGACGGCAATTTTGAAGGCGATTGTGCAAGCCCTGGTGACGAGCTTGTGACGCAGGCCGATAAAGCGCAAACGGTCAAGATCGAAGGAAAGCCAGAAGTTAACAATCCTGACTTTCTAAGATTTTTTTTGACTGGCCAGTTGCCCAATGAAATCAGGTATGGCCAAAATGATCCTGCGACACAAGAGATTCGAAGCGGCAATACGGTTCAACGACGCCGTCGGGAATACATCCGAAAAGGGTGCCCAGCCACGGGGTCAATGTATGGAGGGCATGGCGAAGCCTATATTGATTCCCTAGATCATGCGTTAATTGGGCCGACGAATTCGACTCAGTTCCAGGTTGGAGGGCATGGCGGTTCAATCACCAAGGCGAACGGAACCGTCACGTATCGTGTGACCAACATAGCTGGGGTATCCTCCCTGGTTGGCCACTCAACTTGGGGTCCACTTCTGGGACGTAGGCCCAACGCTATCGACAATCCATTCGGTCCAAATGGAGCTGCACATAACGTCCGGCAGATTTTTGAATGGTCCGAGGCTGATCCATGCGCAGCGCAGTAGCCCAAGCGATTTTGACCTCAATCATGTGTGTTTCGATTTTCTCTTTCTGCTCTTGCTACACAGTGCGCCCGGCAGACCTCCCTGGGCGATACACCGTAAAGCCAAAGTGGGGAACGGCGGAACTCTTGTTGCTCGAGGGCGGCAGATTAGAGGAGGTGGTCACGGATAGTAGTGGGCGACACACCACAATTGGAACTTGGAGGTTATTGCCGGGCGGTTCGCTGGAGCGCAAGCCGTGTTTCGTATTCGACTATGACGGGCTTCGTGGCAAGCTAGAGAGTTGTTCTGGAAAAGCCCATCGCTACAGTGACGGCCACTTTGGGATTGGGTTGGACCCAGATTTTGAATTCGCTTACGAGAAATGATTGTTTCTGAGTCGACGAAGCGCTTTACGGGGAAGGAGCGGGATGAGGGGATGGGGATGGACAACTTTTTGGCGCGGTATTACAGTGCGCCGGTAGGGAGGTTTACGAGTCCGGATGCGCCGTTTGCGGATCAGGGGGCGGAGGATCCGCAGAGTTGGAATTTGTACAGCTATGTGCGCAGCAACCCGTTGATTTTTACGGACCGGGATGGGCGGAAGTGCGTGAAGCGGTTGAATGAGGATGGGGATGCGTGCTTCGAAATCGATGTCAAGCCGAAGGAGAAACCGGATGTAAAACTGGACAGTGATCTATTTTGGTCCATGGTAAGGGGAGTGAATCAGGCGGCGCCAGCAATCGACTACGCTGGCCAAGGCCTGATGTTGTTTGGTTCCGTTGTCGCACCGATCCCGATGGCAGTTGCGCAGTGTGGGGCCGGAAATTGCGATACGGCTGATTTGGCCATGGCGATGCTTCCCCTTCCGCGCGGAGCACTTAAAGTGCTCGGTGCTCTCGCGCCGCTTGCTGAAACAAAGGTCGCAAATGCCGTCCGGTTGCGTGGAGGCGGCGCGGCGCAGGTCAACAAAATTGCCACATGGTTGCAGCAAATGCCTCTGGGCGAAGTCGCTAAGCTCGCAGCCGAAGGTAATAGCGAGGCCGTTACGGCTGTGAAGATCGTCAAAGACGCGGCTAGGCTAGCGCAAAAGTGAGCTGGGATGTGAGCAAGGTTTTCGATCAATTTGACAAGTCAATCGCCACAAAATTGGATGCTGTGAAAATGTGGGCACATCCAGATTTGCCGAACGGAATAGGCCTGATTGAACTCTCGTTTGAAAGCGGGCAGGTCTTCATCAGTATCGAGGATGAGTTCGATACTTTGAATTGCTCCCGGGCAAGATCGGAATCGCAGGCTTCCTATACTCTCTCGATTTCATCGCCTTTCTGGGATCCTGTTGTGGGAAAGTTCTTAATTGGCGCGTGGAAGATGACAAGCGATCGGGGATATCCGGACGGCATTCAATTGCGCTTTCGTGACAGTACAAACGCAGGCCCCGGTACGATCATCCAGCTATACGGGGAAGCATCCCAGATCACGCTGACTGATCTCAAAGAGGTTCGCCGTGCCTCAATGTCGAAAACAACTTAAGTGTCCTATCCTCGCCGGCATTGAGGGCTAGCGGTTGTATCTGTTGCCACTCCTGTCCAAATTAGGCCGGAGCGGGATTGGGGACCCGCATAATGATTCGCTTTTGACGCAGTTTTTCCTGCTTGGTCAAATGGGGTTGTCCTTCGGTGGAGGAGTCGCTGGGCAGGAAAAGAGGCGGCTGGTCGG
>JAINDK010000091.1 GCA_019931185.1 Bryobacter sp. CoA8 C33 | reverse complement strand
TGAAGAGGGCCCAGGCGTAGCGCTCGAAGGTTTCAACTTCGATGTGGGTGCCGGGGAGGCATTCGGCGAAGAGGCGCTGGCGGAGGGCGAGGAATTGGGTTCGTTCGTGCGGTTGCTCGTCGAGGAGGTGAGCGGGGAGATCAGGGAGGGTGATGGGTTGGGCGTGAGCCATGGTGTTGCTCCAGTGAATTAGTTTTGCGCGGGGAGAGGCCTCCCACGGAGGAGAGCGTGGCATGGGGCGGAGCGGGGAATGGCGGGGATGGGGGGGAAGTGATTGAGGGGAGGGGAGATAATTTATTTGGATTTTGTGGGAATGGGGTGGTGTTATGGCCTAGCTGCTCTACGTGGTTGTCGCAGTGCAATCAAGGTGCTGATCAAGGTGCTGATCAAGCGGCCGCGTATTTTCCGCTTCCTGTATCAGGGTGTCGACCCAACTCCCTTGGCCACTGGCAGCCATACCGTGGTTTGGACGACGCGTATCCTCGTGTGCTGATCCTGGACAGCGTTCCACTGACGGCGAATTTTGGCCAAGGAATGGAGTGGTACAACCGGAATGTGAAACAGCATTTCCGCAACCTGGTGCGCGAGGAGGTGCAGATCAAGACCGCCTCAATATGCGCGAATGGTGGCGGGCATTGCACTCTGATCTTTGGGCCGTGCAGGTGTTAGCGGAGACCGGATTGGCGCTCGATGACTTCGCGTGGCAGGGCGTTGACATTTTCGCCACGTTGGCGGAGGATTTCGATGCGATGGTGGCCATCGAGCATGGTTCCCTCCGGGCGGGTTTTGAGGCAATGCTCAGGGTTGGCGAAGCGGTCGATCCAGTCTCGTTGTTGTTGCGTTTCGGGAACGGGCACGCCGCGAACGGCGGTTAACTGTCGCATTGCGGCGTCAGGGGCGATGCCGTTGGCTATCAGAAGACAGGCGGCCAAGAGGCCGGCGCGGCCGACGCCTTGGCGGCAATGAATGACGAGGTTTCGGCCTGCCGCCAGTTCGGCATTGAGGCGATCCAAGACAGTGATGAAGGGGCCAAGTGAGTCTGGTGTTTGCCTGTCGAGTACCGGCAGTGAGTGAAAGTGCAGGCCTTGTGTAAGAACGGTTGGAGCTTCGTTCACTAAGTTGAGATCTTGTTCTTCTGGAGGGGTGAGCATGGACACGACGGTATCGACGCCTTGACGATGCCAGCAGGAAATTTCATCCTCGAGCCATTCGCCGCCGCGAGGGCGAGGGGACATTGCCAGCTTTCCGGGCCAGGGGCCCTTAGCCCAGTAGAGTTCGGTCGCCAACGTAGTTTGTCTCCTGTGATTGTATTTTAGGCCAGGAAGAGGAGTGGGAGAAGGGGCGGGACGCCCCAACGGCGGTGTTTGAGGGCGGTGGCGAATTCTTGTGGACTGTGGTTGAAAGAGCCGTTTTGAGTTTGATTATGCGATTGTGCACCGGGCTATGCTGACGGCGTTTTAGTCGACGGGCGTGCGGCATGGCGTTACTGCGGTGGCTGGGGTTGGCTTGGGGGAGAGGTTGGCATGAGAAGGATGTGGACACGACCGGAGGCATCGCCCGCGACAATGCGATTGGTTTCGACTGCGCAGCGGTATATCGCTGCGTCGGCGTGGAAGGTGGCGATGATTTCTCCAGAGTGGAGGTTCCACAGCTTGAGCGTGTTGTCATCTGAGGCGGAAAGCGCACGCTGCCCGTCGGGCGTGAGCGCGACGTGCCAAACCGAGTCGCTGTGGCCCGCCAGCGTATGAATCTCGTCACCGGATTCGAGGTTCCACAGCTTGAGCGTGGTGTCGGCGGAGGCGGAAAGCGCACGCTGCCCGTCGGGCGTGAGCGCGACGTGCCAAACCGGGCGGCTGTGGCCCGCCAGCGTATGAATCTCCTCACCGGATTCCAGGTTCCACAGCTTGAGCGTGTTGTCGTCGGAGGCGGAAAGCGCACGCTGCCCGTCGGGCGTGAGCGCGACGTGCTGCACCGGGCCGCTGTGGCCCGTCAGCGTACGAATCACCTCACCGGATTCGAGGTTCCACAGCTTGAGCGTGTTGTCGTAGGAGGCGGAAAGCGCACGCTGCCCGTCGGGCGTGAGCGCGACGTGCAGCACCCTGTCGCTGTGGCCCGCCAGCGTACGAATCACCTCGCCGGATTCGAGGTTCCACAGCTTGAGCGTGTTGTCGTCGGAGGCGGAAAGCGCACGCTGCCCGTCGGGCGTGAGCGCGACGTGCAGCACCGGGCCGCTGTGGCCCGTCAGCGTACGAATCACCTCACCGGATTCGAGGTTCCACAGCTTGAGCGTGTTGTCGGCGGAGGCGGAAAGCGCACGCTGCCCGTCGGGCGTGAGCGCGACGTGCAGCACCAGGCGGCTGTGGCCCGCCAGCGTGCGAATCAAGGCTGGATCTGCCTCCAGAGAGGGCTGTTGGGGCTGCAGCCCCTTTCGCTCGCGGCACTCCGTAAGCAGGTTTTCAACTTTGCGGTGATCCCTTACTCTTGCCAAAATCTGCTGAGCCAAGACATCAGGATGCCGTTCGAGAATATGGGCGGCCTGCCGGATTCCCCGGGCGAGGGGGGCGTTTGCATCGTGGTCACAGAAATCGGCAAGAAGAGCGTTGATATGGGTATGTTTGAGTTTTGCTTCCAGCCAGGGGAGGCGGTGCACCAGCATAGAAGCTTCTTCGCCGCGCCCTGCTTGCCAAAGGTGGTTGACGAGATTTTGAAATAAATACCCGTCGTTGGGACCTAGCGCCCAGTCGGCAGGTTGTCCACACCGCTTTTGATAGTTGTTTACAAACCGCGCATGGGCTGTTGGCTTAGCTTCAGCAGTGCGAGAACGCAAGTAATCCATCTGCAAGTCATGGAAGGTGACAACACCGTGCTGCCATGTGAGCAAGTGTCTTTTGGCCAGCCGGTTGAGAGTGATGTGGTAATCCGAACCATGGGTATCCCAAAGAACCGCGAATACGGATTCGGGAATCGCGGTGTCATCGGGAAACACGGAGCATTGCAGGAGACGTTGCTGGCACTCAGGATCGGTTTTGGCGAGAAACTCAACCGAGGTATGGATGACTTCGTAAACATTGCGATGCAGCGTATCTTCCCTTGGGATGCCAATCTGGTGAATGCGTGATTCTTCGAGGGCTTCCGCGACGGCATTCCACATTTCCGGTGTTTCCACCATAGAGCCGGCCATTGAAACGGCGTAGGCGAGGCGGTTGCAGTGATGCAGGATGCGTTCTGAAGCTGGAGGTAAGGACTCGACAGGGATTCCGGAATGGTGCGCGAGGAGTTCGCGGTCTTCGCCGGGTTCGAGGTAGTCGGCCTCGACCAATTGGAGACCGGGAAAAGCGGCGCCAACCTCCGAGTCACGCGTTGTGATGAGAATGGCGGATTGACCGAGGATCCGCGGACGCCAAGTGAGGTCTTTGTGGTCCCACACGTCGTCAAGGACGAGAAGAATTTTCTTAGTAGCGAAGATCGCTTCGAGCTCTTCGCGGGCCGTACTCCATTCCCAACCCTGGGGGCTTTCCCCCAGCGCTTTGGGGATTTGCCGGATTTCTGATTCCACCTGGGGAACGGTGGGTTCGCGTCCGATGGTCAGGGCGATGATGCCGTCGGGGAAGCGCTGCTGTATTTCAATGTCGTCCATCGCGAGCTGGGCGAGTACCGATTTTCCGATTCCTCCTGTTCCGGCCATGGCGGTAAGGAGCGTGGTTTGGCCGTCATCTGTTTGACGCAGCAATGCAGACTTGAGTTTGTTGAGTGCGCCTTCGCGCGCCAGTTTCCATTCCGGAACATTGAGAGCGCGGAGGACGCCGCGAGGCTGGTTGAGGGGTGGCGTATGTAGCTTCCAGGCGAAGCGGTAGCCCATCGAGCGCTGGTTTTCGATGGCGGAAAAATGCCCCAGCAGTGCACGGATTTCCTTAACGTCACTCCTATACTGGCCCTTACGGTCGCCGCCAAACCATTGCTCCGGGTGGAAGACAAATTTTGCCAACAATTCGAGAACCTGTCTTCTCGGGGTGATTTCCTTGTCCAGCGCATGGAGCGCAGTTGCGGCCCCATGAGCATCTACTGACAGTCGAAATCTCTTCTCCCCCTCAGGCCCGAACCAAATTTCCTTCATTCTCCCGACATTCTCTCAAGATTCTCCTTAAGTCGCTATGTGCTTCTCCCCCCAGTTCGTGGACTGGGAGCATGAAAAAGACGCTACTGGTCGTCGGCGGTGCTTCGGCGGCGATTCACCTTCTGGCTCGGCTCGCTGAGCGCGCCCGGACCAACCGAAGAGTCAACTTCGAGAACATCGTGGTCATCGACAAAGCGGTGCACCCGGAGGGCGGCTCGCCCCACTCGGATCCGAGTCCGTCGCTGCGGGTGAACATGCGGACGGAGCTTCACGATATACCGGGCCAATTACCCTTTCGGGAGTTTCTTTCGCGTTACGGGGGCGCCGAGGCGGACCCGCCGCTTCGCGCGGACCTAGGCCGCTACGGCGCGCACGTCAAGGCGGAGGCGGTCAGGCAATTAACCGAAGCGGGGGTCGAAGTAACTTTCCGCCGGGAGGAAGTCACGCGGCTCGACGGTAACCTCGTCGACGGGTTCGTTGCAGGCTGCTGCACGGGGCGGAAGATCAGAGGTTCAGCGGCTATACTCGCCAGTGGGAACCCGCCACCACAACTACCGCGTAACGTGCAGGTGGAGTTATCGGGGGCATGGCGGGTTAGTTGTTACAACGGTTCGACTGAGTTCGCGCGCTGGATTCGGCCGCACGAGCCGGTGGTCGTGGTGGGGACCGGGCCGAGCGGCATCGACATCGCTCGGCACCTCATCGAGGTAGAGCGCCACGAGGCCCCGATCTACCTAATTTCACGCACCGGCAAACTTAGCGCCGTGCAGCTAGCGAGCCCGGCCCCACCGGAACTCGAAGAAGAGCTGCGCGACGTCTTAGCTTATCTGCGCCGCGGGAGGATCACCCGGCTCGATCTACTGCGGCAGTGCTTCAGCCCGGTGGTTTGCGCGTTCGACCCGGACTTCGACTTAGCGGCTTTAGCGATCACCCCGCCAGATGCGGTTGCGGATCTGGCGGTCAAGATCGAGAAGGCGGCGCGTAACGAGCCACGTTGGCGGCAAGCGGTCGATGCCTTCGGCCTTCTCGCCCCCGAAATTTGGCGGGCGCTCGACGAATACGCGAAGTTGGAGTTCCTCAAAGACAGGTCACTGGTCCGGGCGTACTACACTAACCGTCACGCGATGCAACCCGCGACGGCCCGCTGGGTACTCGAGGCCATGAAGGCGGGCCAAGTCCGCGTCGGGAGTGTTGGTGACGGCGTCATTCGCATTAACGACCGCGGCGTTACCGGCTCGTTAACGCTTCTGCCGGGGGGGCCAGTCGACATTAGAGCAGGGCACCTCGTCGTGGCGACGGGCCCGCAGTACGAGCTGTCGAAGTCGAGTAACCCGCTCATTCGCCAATTACTCGATGAAGGTTGGGCGAAGGCTTACCAGATCGGCGACCAGGAGATCGGTGGCTTCCTTACCCAGGGGCTAGAGCTTGCGGGTATGCCGGGGGTTTACGCGATGGGGGCGCTGGTTCGCGGGGAAGACTACGCGGTCCACAGCTTTCCGGCGCTTCGGCGCCACGCAAGAATCATCGCTGATGCGCTTTCGCGGTGATGGCCGCGGAGGGAACCGCACCGGTCGCGCCGGTGCGGCTCCCTTCGTTTTGCTTGATCTTGCGGCGATCTGAGCCGGAGTGAGGAAAGAAAGAGGTGTGCGCGGGGTGGGTTAGGGTTTCGAGAAGGAGTCTGGGAAGGGGGCGGAGCGGGAGGCGTCGGGGTTGCGGAGGTTGGATTGGTTGAGGGTGCGGTCGGGGTTGAGGGGGATATAGAGGCCGGCGGTGGACTCGAGGGTGGCGAAGAGTTTTTTGTTCATCTCGAGGGCGATGGATTTGTGGGCGGGGGAATCGATGAGGTTCTGCATCTCGAGGGGGTCG
>JAINDK010000051.1 GCA_019931185.1 Bryobacter sp. CoA8 C33 | reverse complement strand
GGAAATGAGAAAAATAAGTGGTGTGGATTGAGGGGGATGGAGGGAGGGGCGGGGGGAGAGGGGGGGAGGGGAGGGAGAAAAGAGGGAGGTGGTGAAGAACCGCGAGGGAATTGAACGGGAAGAGGGCAAAGGCAGTGAGTGAACTGAAGAGTTTTCATATTGGCGTGGATTTAGGCCAGAGGGTGGACCATACGGCGGTGGTGGTGGTGGAGCAGAGGGTGGTGGCGACGGCGGAGCGGGATGCGGTGACGTATGAGTACCGGCGGGAGAGGAAGCTGGTGGTGTGTCTGGTGGAGCGGTTGCGGCTGGGGGTGGGCTATGAGGGGGTGGCGCGGGAGCTGGAACGGCTGACGAATGCGCGGGCGCTCGATGGGGAGACGGTGACGACGGTGGTGGATGCGACGGGGTTGGGGATGGTGGTGAGTGAGAATTTGCGGCGGAAGCAGTTGCGGGGGGAGTTGTATCCGGTGGTGATTACGGGGGGGCAAGAGGGGCGGTACCGGAGCGGGTATTGGCCGACGCCGCGGGCGGAGTTGTTGTTGGGGGTGGAGAGGGCGCTCGAGGTGGAGGGGCTGGGAGTGGCGGCGGGGGTGAAGGGGTGGAGCGAGATGGAGGCGGAGATGAGGGGGATGAGGAAGGTGAGGGGGGAGAGGGGGCCGCGGTGGGAGACGTTGGGGGCGCATGACGATCTGGTGTTTGCTCTGGGGCTGGCGTTGTTTGGGGCGCGGATGAGGTGGTTGCCGGTGGAGGGGGAGAGTGTGAGGTGGAGGACGTGGGGGGGCGCCTGGCCGCGGGGGTGAGGGGGAGGGGGCAAAAGAAAAAGAGTGACAGGCGGGCTGTCACTCTTTTGGGGGTTGTGGGGGGGATGGTGGGCTAGTTGGCGGCGGCGACGGGGGCCTTGGCGATCTGGCGGAGGACATAGGGGAGGATGCCGCCGTTGCGGTAGTAGATGGCCTCAACGGGGGTGTCGATGCGGATCTTGACGGTGAAGACCTTCTGCCAGCCGTCGGGGGCGGTGGCGGTGACGGTGCAGAGTTTAGAGCCATGGACGGCTTCGGCGATGCCGGAGAAGTCGAAGGTTTCAAGGCCGGTGAGGCCGAGGGTGAGGCGGGATTCGCCGGGGAGGAACTCGCAGGGGAGGACGCCCATGCCGACGAGGTTGGAGCGGTGGATGCGCTCGAAGCTTTCGGCGATGACGGCTTTGACGCCGAGGAGGTTGGTGCCCTTGGCGGCCCAATCGCGGGAGGAGCCGGAGCCGTATTCCTTACCGGCGATGACGATGAGGTTCTGGTTGGCGGCTTTGTACTTCATGGCGGCGTCGTAGATGGACATTTGTTCGCCGGAGGGGATGTGTTTGGTGAAGCCGCCTTCGACGCCGGGGAGCATTTCGTTTTTGAGGCGGACGTTGGCGAAGGTGCCGCGGGTCATGACGAGGTCGTGGCCGCGGCGGGCGCCGTAGCCATTGAAGTCAGCGGGGGCGACGCCGAGGCTGGTGAGGTACTGGCCGGCGGGGGTGTCTTTTTTGAAGGAGCCGGCCGGGGAGATGTGGTCGGTGGTGATGGAGTCACCGAGGAGGCAGAGGGTGTAGAGGCCGCGGAAGTCTTCGATGGGGGAGTTGGGGTCCTTCATGTTCTCGAAGTAGGGGGGGTGTTTGATGTAGGTGGAGGAGGGGTCCCAGGCGAAGAGGTCGCCGGTGGGGGTTTGCATGGAGCGCCACTGGGGGGTGCCTTCGAAGACGCTTGCGTATTCGCGTTCGAACTGGGCGGCGGTGACGAACTGGTGGACGGCGGCGTTGACTTCATCCTGGGAGGGCCAGATGTCCTTGAGGAAGACATCGTTGCCGTTGGGGTCCTGGCCGAGGGGTTCGGTGGTGAGGTCGATGTCGACGCGGCCGGCGATGGCGTAGGCGACGACGAGGGGCGGGGAGGCGAGGTAGTTGGCGCGGACCTGGGCGTTGACGCGGCCTTCGAAGTTACGGTTGCCGGACAGGACGGCGGCGACGACCATATTGTTGTCGGCGACGGCCTGGCTGACGGGTTCGGGGAGGGGGCCGGAGTTGCCGATGCAGGTGGTGCAGCCGTAGCCGACGAGGTTGAACTTGAGGGCTTCGAGATAGGGCATGAGGCCGCTGTCGTTGAGGTATTCGGTGACGACCTTGGAGCCGGGGGCGAGGGAGGTTTTGACCCAGGGTTTGGAGGAGAGGCCTTTTTCGACGGCTTTGCGGGCGAGCAGGCCGGCGCCGATCATGACGCTGGGGTTGGAAGTGTTCGTGCAGGAGGTGATGGCGGCGATGACGACGGCGCCTTCGGGCATGGTGGCGGATTCACCGTGCATGGTGAGGGGGGCTTGTTTGGGGGGGGCGGTGAGGGAGGAGAGGAAGCTGGATTTGACGCCGGAGAGGGAGATGCGGTCCTGGGGGCGTTTGGGGCCGGCGAGGGAGGGTTCGACGCTGGCGAGGTCGAGTTCGAGGACATCGTTGAATTCGGGTTCGGGGGCGCCGGGTTCGAGGAAGAGGCCCTGTTCCTTGTAGTAGGCTTCGGCGAGTTCGATGAGGTGTTTGGGGCGGCCGGAGAGGCGCATGTAATCGAGGCTCTTCGAGTCGATGGGGAAGAAGCCGATGGTGGCGCCGTATTCGGGGGCCATGTTGGCGATGGTGGCGCGGTCGGCGAGGGAGAGGGCGGGCATGCCGGGGCCGAAGAATTCGACGAACTTACCGACGACGCCGCGCTTGCGGAGCATTTGGGTGACGGTGAGGACGAGGTCGGTGGCGGTGGCGCCGGAGGCGAGCTTGCCGTGGAGTTTGAAGCCGACGACTTCGGGCAGGAGCATGGACATGGGCTGGCCGAGCATGCAGGCTTCGGCTTCGATGCCGCCGACGCCCCAACCGACGACGCCGAGGCCATTGATCATGGTGGTGTGGGAGTCGGTGCCGACGAGGGTGTCGGGGTAGGCCTGGGAGGTTTCTTCATTGACGAAGACGACGGGGGCGAGGTATTCGAGGTTGACCTGGTGAACGATGCCGGTGCCGGGGGGTACGGCGCGGAAGTTGCGGAAGGCGGTTTGGGCCCAGCGCAGGAGGGCATAGCGTTCGTGGTTGCGCTGGAACTCGAGCAGGACGTTGAGGTCGAAGGAATCCTTGGCGCCGTAGTTATCGACCTGGACGGAGTGGTCGATGACGAGGTCGACGGGGATGAGGGGGTTGGCGAGTTTGGGGTCGGCGCCCATTTTCTTGAGGGCATCGCGCATGGCGGCGAGATCGACGACGCAGGGGACGCCGGTGAAGTCCTGGAGGAGGACGCGGGAGGGGCGGTAGTTGATTTCCTGGGCGGGGGCGTTGAGCTTCCAGGAGGCGACATATTCGATGTCGGATTTTTTGACGGTGAGGTCGTCTTCGAAGCGGAGGAGGTTCTCGAGCAGGATGCGGATCGAGACGGGGATGCGGGGCAGGGCGAAGCCGGCGCGGGACAGGGCGGAGAGCTGAAAGATCTGATAGTCGCGGCCGCCGACGGAGAGGGTAGAGGCGGCGCCGAAAGAATTCCGGTTACTCATAAATAGACCTTTTTAGTGTATCGCGCTACCCGCGAAGGCTTGCTATGCTCTAGAGTTCATGCCGCAGAGTTCTGGTTCTGCCAACCCGTTTCATGATGCATTGCGTTTTGAGCGGCGAATTCCCCCGTGTAGTGTGTTGATTTTTGGCGCCAATGGGGACTTGACGATGAGGAAGCTGTTGCCGGCGCTGTACCGGCTGGCGTATGAGCGGAAGTTGCCGCCGGGGTTCTCGATCGTGGGGAATTCGCGGACGGCGATGTCGCATGAGCAGTTTCGCGAGAAGATGCGGGTGAGCGTGGAGAAGTTTATCGAGAACTCCCCGTTTGACGCGGCGTTGTGGGAGGACTTTGCGCGGGGCTTGTTCTATGTGCCGGGGGATCTGGGGGACCCGAAGTGTTACGCGGCGTTGAAAGAGCAATTGGATGAGATTGAGCGGGAGCGGGGCACGGGGGGGAACGTGCTGTTTTATCTGTCGACGCAGCCGAGTTTTTATGCGGGCGTGGTGGAGCAGATCGGGGCGGCGGGGATGGCGGTGCATGGCGGGGGCGGGTGGCGGCGGGTGGTGATTGAGAAGCCGTTCGGGCAGGATCTGGCGAGCGCGGATGAGCTGAACCGGCGGATCAGCGCGGTGATGGCGGAGAAGGATGTGTACCGGATCGATCATTACCTGGGCAAGGAGACGGTGCAGAATGTGCTGGCCTTCCGGTTTGGGAACTCGATCTTTGAGCCGTTGTGGAACCGGCAGTACATCAGCCATGTGCAGGTGACGGCGGCGGAGAGCATTGGGGTGGAAGGGCGGGGGGCGTATTACCAGGAAGCTGGGGCGTTGCGGGACATGATACAGAATCATCTGCTGCAGGTGATGGCGACGGTGGCGATGGAGGCGCCGCCGTATTTTGACAGCGACGCGGTGCGGGATGAGAGGGCGAAGCTGCTGCGGAGTATCCGGATTCTGAAGCCGGAGGAAGTGGACAGCCACGCGGTGAAGGGGCAGTATGGGCCGGCGCGGATTGGGAATGAGAATGTGTTGGGATTCCGGCAGGAGCCGGGGGTGGACCCGGAGGCGCAGACGGACACGTATGCGGCCGTGACGTTTTTCGTGGATAACTGGCGGTGGGCGGGGGTGCCGTTTTATGTGAGGACGGGCAAGCGGATGCCGAAGCGGGTGACGGATATCGCGATCCGGTTTGAGGCGGCGCCGTTGTCGCTGTTCAACACGAGCCCGGGGGCGGAGGATTCGCCGCTGGCGGCGCCGAATCTGCTGATTCTGCGGATCCAGCCGGATGAGGGAATCAGTTTGCGGTTTCAATCGAAGGATCCGGCGGGCGGGGGGATGAAGCTGCGGCCGGTGTCGATGGATTTCAACTACGGGTCGAGCTTTGGGACGCGGACGCCGTCGGCGTATGAGACGCTGCTGCTTGATGCGCTGGCGGGGGACAGCACGTTGTACACGAGGCAGGACATGGTGGAGGCGAGCTGGCGGGCGGTGGAGCCGATTCTGGTGCGGTGGCAGGAGCGGAGGTTTGATTTTCCGAACTATGAGGCGGGGAGTTGGGGGCCGCGGGAGAGTGATGAGATGTTGGAGCGGCGTGGGCATCAATGGAGGATCCCGTGAGCGTAACGGCAATCCGGCCGGAGGAACTGCTGAAGGCTCTGAGCGGGTTGTGGACGGAATTGGGCAAGGAAGAGGTGGAGGGATCGGACCGTTCGGCGGGGGTGCTGCGGGCGGTGACGATGACGTTTATTTTGGGAGTGGAAGAGGGGGAAGAAGAAGGGGCGGGGGAGACGCTGGCGCAGTTGATGCACGAGCATCCGAGCCGGGCGATCGTGATCAAGCTGAGGAAGAACGGGAGCGAGGTGGTGGAGGGGAGGGCGTATGCGCAGTGTTGGATGCCGTTTGGGAGGAGGCAACAGATCTGTTGTGAGCAGATTGAGCTAAGCGCGGGGGCGAAGAATCTGGAGGATGTGGCGTCGGTGTTGCGGGGGTTGATTGCGCCGGATCTGCCGGTGGTGTTCTGGTGCCGGAGTGCGCGGTTGTTTGAGCAGAAGGCGTATGGGTTGATCGCGGGGATGGCGGATAAGGTGATTTTGGATACGAGGGGGCTCGGGGATCCGCAGGCGGGGGTGCGGTATGTGGCGCAGCAGTTGAAGTTGGGGCGGTTGTATGGGGACTTGACGTGGACGCGGCTGACGCGGTGGCGGGAGACGATCGCGCATGTGTTCGAGCGGATCGACTGCAAGGAATTCTTGGGGAGTATGGAGCGGGTGGTGGTGAAGTATACGCAGACGCCGGAGCCGATGGCGGTGGTGTATTTGAAGGGGTGGCTGAGGACTGTGATGGGGGCGGGGGTAAAGATCGAAAGCGAGCGGTGCGAGAGCGAGGGGAGCTGGCAGATACGCGAGGTGCGTTTTGAATCGCGGGGGCGCGATGTGGTGATTGACCGGGTGGAGAAGGGGATTGTGGAGTCGCACATTGATTCGTTTCGGACGAGGAGTGTGTTCGAGATATTAGATGAAGCCCGCCTGGTGCGGGAGGAACTGGCGATATTGGAGAGAGATCCGATCTTTGCCCGAACGATCGAGGTAATTAGCAAGAGTTGATGATGTCCCCAACAGTACATACGTATGCGAACGCGGAAGAAGCGGCCCAGGCTTGCGCCGAGCGGATGGCCGGGATCATGAAAGAGAGCATTGAGCAGCGGGGCGAGGCGCGGGTGGCGCTGTCGGGAGGGAGCACGCCGAAGCTGATGTTCGGATATTTGGCGAAGCTGCCAATGGACTGGAAGCAAGTTTGGCTCTATTGGGTGGATGAGCGGGTGGTGCCGCCGGAGGACCCGGATTCGAATTACCGGATGGCGATGGAGTATTTGATCCGGCCGGCGGGGATTCCGATTGAGAATCTGAACCGGATTGCGGGGGAACGCTACCCGGAGGAGGCGGCGGCGCATTATGTATCGGAGATCCAGGTTGATTTTCAGTTGAAAGAAGGGGAGTTGCCGGTGTTCGATTTGATTCACCGGGGGATGGGGGCGGACTCACACACGGCGAGTTTGTTTCCGGGGGATCCGCTGGTGGACGATGAGTATGAGATCGCGGCGAACACGTATGTGGAGAAGTTCAAGTCGCACCGGGTGACGCTGATGCCGGGGGTGTTGAAGGCGGCGCGGCATACGGTGATTCTGGCGCCGGGGGCGGACAAGGCGGAGGCGTTATGGGATGTGCTGGAGGGCAAGCCGAATGAGAGGGCGCACCCGTGCCAGATCGCGGCCAAGCCGCCCTATCCGACGGAGTGGTTCGTGGATGAAGCGGCGGCGCGGCTATTGCGCAAATAAAACTGAGAAAAATGGGGTGGTGGGGCCACTAATTAGGTCTTGGTAGAAGCTTTTTACCTATTGCTCGCCTGCTGGATGGTCGTGAGCGGACTCGACGACTTACTGGTTGATTTTTATTATGTATTGCGACGGGTGGGGAAGCGGGAGAGGGAGCGTCAGCCGGAAGAGTTTGCCGGGATGCCGGAGCAGCTGATTGCGTTGTGGGTGCCGGCGTGGCGGGAGGCTGGGGTGATAGCGCAGATGGTGGCGCATAACGTGGCGGCGCTGCGCTACCGGAGATACCACATATTCGCGGGGACTTATCCCAACGACGAAGCAACGCTTGAGGTGATGCGGGAGTTGGAGGCGAAGTATGAGAACTTCCATTTGTCGCTGACACCGCATGATGGGCCGACGTCGAAGGCGGACAACCTGAACTGGATCTATCAGGCGATGTGCGAGGTGGAAGAGCGGCGGGGGGAACGGTTTGACATTGTGGTGGTGCATGACAGCGAGGATCTGATTCATCCGGAGGAGTTTCGCTGGTTGAATGCGTACTGCCGGGAGTATGACTTTGTGCAGGTGCCGGTGCTGGCGTTACCGACGCCGTGGTGGGAATTCACGCATGGAGTGTATTGCGATGAATTCGCGGAGACACAACAGAAGGATCTGCCTGTCCGGAATTTGTTGAAGGGGTTTACGCCCTCGTGCGGGGTGGGAACGGGGTACAGGCGGGAGGCGGTGGAGAAACTGGCCGAGGTGGAGTCGAACCGGCTGTTTGAGCCGGACAGCCTGACGGAGGACTATGTAAGCGGGCTGAAGATGCACCAATTGGGGATGAAGCAGATTTTTTTGCCGGTGGCTTGGGTGAATGGGCAGCCGGTGGCGACGCGGGAGTATTTTCCCAGGAGTTTCCGGGCGGCGGTGCGGCAGCGGTCGCGATGGGTGACGGGGATTGCGCTGCAGACATGGGAGAAGGTGGGCTGGCCGGGAGGGTGGCGGGATCGGTATTGGTTTTGGAGAGACCGCAAGGGATTGGTGGGGAATCCGCTGAGTTTGGTGGCGAATGGGATGATGCTGGCGGGGGTATGCGGGTATGCGCCGCGGATCGAAGGAACGCTGTTGATGATGATGGGGATGGGATTGACGCTGCAGTCGTTGCGGATCGGCTGGCGGATGTACTGCACGGGACGGATCTATGGAGTGGGCTATGCGATGTTGGCGCCGCTGCGGATCCCATGGATCAATCTGGTGAACACGCTGGCGACGTTGTCGGCTATCTATCGGTATGCGCGGGCGCGCGCGAGGCGGGAGCCGCTGGTGTGGCTGAAAACGGAGCATGCCTATCCGAACCGGCAATCACGGAATACTTATGGCCGGAGGCTGGGCGAGGTGTTGGTGGATCTGGGGCTGGTGGAGGACTGGGAGGTGGAGGCGGCACTGGGGGGACGCGGCGAGGGAGTGAGGCTGGGAGAGGAGCTAGTGCGGCGCGGGAAGATGAGCTGGGGGCAATTGTATGGGGCGCTGGCGGTGCAGACGGGGTATGAGTTTGAGACGGTGGATGGAGAGCAGGTGGACCGGAGATTGGGACGGGCGCTGCCGCGGGCGGTGATGCAGGAGTGGGAACTGGTTGTGCTGGGGTGTGATGAGGTGGGGCTGCGAGTTGCAACGAGTGAGTTGCCAGGGGAGGAACTGTTGGGGGCGGTGCGGCGGTATACGGGGTTGAACCCGCATGTGGTCTTGGTGACGCCGGAGAATCTGGCGGAATTGCGGGGGAGGGTGGAGGAGGGGAATGCGATGGCGGCGGGGGCTTGAGTTCAGAAAGCTATGCGTGTGCGGGATTTGAGCCACGGGTGAATCTTCGCTCGAGACCGTTCAAGCTTGAATCGAGAATCCGCAGTCTGGCCGCAGTGCCTGGCCTGTCCGCGGGCGGATTGGGATCGCGAGGGAGAAAAGCGGGTTGGGCGGTACTGGCGGCGTGGAGGGCCCTATACTGGGGGATTGTCACCTATGTCGAACACACTTGCGCAATACCGGGAAGCCCGGCAGAACTGGATGAAATTACGGAACCAGGCGAAGAAGGAACTGATTACGCGGTTTCATGAGGTGTCGGCGGAGTTGCTGCAGATCCAGAGGGAGTTGCTTGAGGATTTTGGGGAAAAGGTGACGATCCCGACGAAGGCGAAGAAGGGTGTGGCGAAGAAAGCGGCAGCGGCTGTGGCGGTTGTGTCCGCGCCGGTGATCAAAGACAGCCCCGAGGTGGCGGCGTTGAAGAAGAAGATCGAGGCACAGCAGAAGAAGCTGAACGAAGTGCGGGCGGCGGGCAAGCCGACGAAGGCGATTGAGGACCGGATTTATGAGCTCGAGGATGATTTGCGGCTGATCGCGGATTAGCTTAGAGCCAGGTGCGGAGGAAGAGGGTGGCGGTCATGATGAGGCCGATGGCGACCACGATGCGGCGGACGGCAGGGCGGCCAATTTTCTTGGCCGCGCCGGCGCCGAGGTAGCCGCCGGAGACGGTGCCGAGGGTCATGATGGCGGCAAAGGGCCAATCGACGAGGCCGCCGAAGACGAAGTAGATGGCGGCGACGCCGTTGATGCAGGTGGCGAAGATGTTCTTGAGGCCATTCATCTGGTGGATGTCGGTGAGGCCCATGATGCCGAGGGCGGCGAGCATGAGGATGCCGATGCCGGCGCCGAAGTAGCCGCCGTAAAGGGCGATGAGGAACTGGAAGGCGAGGGCGGCGTAAAGCCAGGTGGCGGTATTGTGCGCGGAGGAGGCGGTGGATTTGAATCGGCGCTGGAGGGGTTCCTGGGCGAGGAAGAGGAGTGTGGCGAAGAGGATGAGGAAGGGTACGAGGCGGTCGAACATGCCGGGGGGAGTAAGGCGGAGGAGGATGGCGCCGAGGATGCCGCCGATGAGGCTGGGGATGATCAGCAGGAGCATGCGGGCCGGGGTTTGGGCGACATCGCGGCGATAGCCCCAAAAACTGCTGATGGAGCCGGGCCACATGGCGAGGGTGTTGGTGGCGTTGGCGACGACGGAGGGGACGCCGAGCCAGACGAGGGCGGGGAAGCTGACGAGGGTGCCGCCGCCGGCAACGGAATTGATGGCGCCAGCGACGAAGGAGGCGGCGAAGGAGACCGCCGCGGAGAGAGGATCAAGCACTTTTAATCACTATACTTGAGAGTTATGAGGAGTCTTATTGGGATTGCCGTGGCGGTGATGCTGGGATGGGGGCAGAGGCCGGAATTTGCCGACGCGGCGAGGAAGCAAAAGGTGATGGGGCTGGCGGGGGAAATGGATGCGCTGTTTGCCAAGTATTTTGAGCAGAGTCAGACGCCGGGGCTAGTGTATGGGGTGGTAGTGGACGGGGAAGTAGTGCACGTCCAGGGATGGGGCGTGAGCGATGTGGAGAAGAAGACGCCGGTGGGCGCCGAGACGGTGTTCCGGATCGCGTCGATGACGAAGAGCTTTACGGCGCTGGCGATTCTGAAGCTGCGGGATGCGGGGAAGCTGAGTCTGGAGGATCCGGTGGTGAAGTGGGTGCCGGAGTTCGCGGGAACGAAATTGCCGACACGGGATTCGGCGCCGGTGACGGTGCGGCAATTGCTGACGCATGGGGCGGGGTTCCCGGAGGACAATCCGTGGGGGGACCGGCAGTTAGGGATTGCGGACCGTAAGATGGGCGAGTGGGTGGATGGGGGGATTCCGTTTTCGACGCCGCCCGATACGGCGTTTGAGTATTCGAACTATGGGTTTGGGCTCCTGGGGCGGATTGTGGCGAAGGTGTCGGGCCGGAGCTATGAGAGCTACCTGGAGCAGGAAATTTTGAAGCCATTGGGATTGAAGTCGGCGACGCTTGAGGCGGGCAAGGCGCCGGCGGGGCGGCGGGCGGTGGGGTATGGACGGCGGGACGGGAAGTATTTTGAGATTGCGAGTCTGCCGCACGGTGCATTTGGGGCGATGGGAGGATTGCTGATCGATGCGCGGGATTTGGGGAAATATGTGGCATACCAACTATCGGCGGAGCCGGCGCGGGATGAAGCGGAGGCGGGGCCGGTGAAGCGGTCGAGCCTGCGGGAGATGCAGCGGGTGTGGCGCATGAGCGGGATGAGGGCGAGCCGCGAGGGTGCGACGGCGCGGGGCTACGGGTATGGCTTGGGGGTGTCGCAGACTTGTGAGTTTGAGCGCGTGGTGTCGCATGGAGGCGGATTACCTGGGTTTGGGAGCTACATGATGTGGCTGCCACAGCGGGGAGTGGGGATGTTTGCGATGGCGAATTTGACCTATTCCGGCCCTTCGGCTCCGATGATGGAGGCGCTGCGGCTGCTCGAGAAGAAGGGTGCGATTCCGGCGCGGCGGCTGGCGGCGAGCCCGGTGCTCGAGTCGACGCGGAAGAGCTTGCTGCAAATGTGGGACAAGTGGGATGACAAGCTGATGGACAAGCTGGCGGCGGATAACCTGTACCTGGATGAGCCCCGGGAGAGGATTGCGGCGCGGTTTGCCGAGTTGCGCGGGAAGTACACGGGGTGCAGGGCGGATGCGCCGCTCGAGCCGGAAAACTGGTTGCGGGGTGAGTTCCGCATCGACTGCGAGCAGGGGCCGGTGAAAGTGGAATTTACGCTGGCGCCGACGAAGCCGCCGCTGGTGCAGTATTTGCGGCTATTCGATGGGGAGGCGGCTAAGGCCGGGCATAGTAACCGGTCTTGTGCCGGGTTGTGAGGCCAGGGCGTTTGGCGCGGATGCGGATCTTGCGGAAGACGCCGTCGCGCTCGGATTCACTGCTTGTATAGGCAAGGTCGTAGGTGGCTCGGAGCATGGTGGCGATCAGGCGAAACTCATTGCGCAGGTCGTCGCTCGCGCTGGCGTCGAAATCGAGACCGCCAGACTCCAAGGAAAGCCGGGTCATGGTGGCGCGGCCGTATTTGTTGCGGGCGGACCAGGTGTTTTTCCTGAGTTCTGAATAGCGGAGAGAGAAGAGCGTGACGCCGAATTCCTGGAGGGCTTCGACGGCATCGTAGAGATTGCGGGCGCTGGTGTTGTCTTCACCGTCGCTCAAGAGGATGATGGCGCGGCGGCCCGTAAGGGAGCCCAGGTAGCGGGCAGTTTCAACAATACCGTCATAGACGGCGGAGGCGTTCTCGTAGATTTCTTTCTCGCCGAGACGGGGGTAGTCTTTGATGTTTCGGCGTTTCTGGTAACTTTTGAGGTCTTCGTCGAGTTTGTCCGGTTGTTTGCCGGGAGGCGAAACGAGGCGAATTGTGTCGCTGAAGCAAACGAGCAGGGACTGATCGCGGGGAGTCATGACGGTGGAGAGGAAGTGGCGGATGTCACGGCGGTGGTCCCGGATGAAGTCGTCCTGGGAGCCAGAGGTGTCGGCGAGGATGGCGATGGTGAGCGGGGAATCGGCGGCGCGGGAGAAGAAGGATATTTTTTGGGGGATGCCGTCTTCGAAGACTTCAAAATCAGAAGGGTTGAGGTCAGTGATCCAGGCGCCGTTGCTATCGCGCACGGTGAAGGGGACGTTGACGAGGCTGACCTCGACTCGAATTTGGGCGAGGAGGGCCGGGGTGAAGAGAAACGAACGCCGCAGCATACTGACATCTAATACGAACAAATTGTTGCTGTGGCTGCAAAAGTTTTTCGCGGGGGATAGCTGATGGTATTTAATTGTCGGGCGGGTTTCTGCAGAAGCCTGAGGATCGGAAACAGCAGAGAAAAGACGAAGCCCTTAGCCATTAGGACCCGAATCAAGTAATAGTCCCTTGAAGTCATGGCCAGGTAATAAAGGATTATCAAGCCAACCATGCCGACTATCGACAAAATACAGCCGAGCTTGGTTATCTGGGGATCTTCTCGTCTTTGGAAGTCCGATAGCTTCATGTGGTGGGACGTTTCCAGGACTGCGGAGGAGTATACAAGCTCTAGGCGATGATGTCGTGGACGACGTTGCCGTGGACGTCGGTGAGGCGGAAGTTGCGGCCGGCGTAGCGGTAGGTGAGCTTGAGGTGGTCGAGGCCGAGGAGGTGGAGGATGGTGGCGTGGAGGTCATGGAAGTGGACCTTCTTTTCGACCGAGTAGTAGCCGTAGTCGTCGGTGGCGCCGTAGCTGAAGCCGGGCTTGACGCCGCCGCCGGCCATCCAGATGGTGAAGGCTTCGGGGTTGTGGTCGCGACCGTCGGAGCCTTCGGCGGTGGGGGTGCGGCCGAATTCACCGGCCCAGAGGACGAGGGTGTCTTCGAGGAGGCCGCGGGATTTCAAGTCACGGAGCAGGCCGGCAATGGGTTTATCGACCTCGGCGGCGTTTTGCGAGTGGTCGCGCTTGAGGTTCTGGTGTTGGTCCCACTTGTAGGTGTGGGAGACCTGGACGAAGCGGACGCCTTTTTCAGAAAGGCGGCGGGCCATGAGGCACTGGCGGCCGAAGTCTTCGGTGACGGGATTGTCGAGGCCGTAGAGTTTTTTCGTGAGGGGGGATTCGTCTTCGATGTTCTGCAAGCCGGGGGCTTCGGTCTGCATGCGGAAGGCGAGTTCGAAGGACTCGATGCGGCCTTCGAGGGCGCGATCGGGACCGGTGAGTTCGAGTTGGCGGCGGTTCAGGGTTTGCGAGTAATCGATTTCGCGGCGCTGGATGGGGCGCGGGGTTTCGGTGTTGGAGATGAAGGGAATGCGGGCGTCGCGGGCGGGAACGCCAACAGCGCCGATGGCGGTGCCGGCATAAGGGGCAGGGAGGAAGGCAGAGCCGAAGTTGTTGGCGCCGCCGTGGGACTGGGTGGGGCAGATGGTGACAAAGCCGGGCATGGAGTTGTTTTCGCTGCCGAGGCCATAGGTGATCCAGGAACCCATACTGGGGCGGATGAATGTGTCTGAACCGGTATGGAGTTCAAGCAGAGCACCGCCGTGGCGGGAGTTGGAACCATGCATGGATTTGACGAAGCAAATGTCATCCACGCACTTAGCGAGTTCGGGGAAGAGGTCGCTGACCCAGGCACCGGATTGGCCGTATTGCTTGAAGGCCCAAGGGGATTGGAGGAGATTAAAGGTTTCCCCGGAGACGACCTTGGGGCGGGCGAAGGGCAGGGGCTTGCCGTGGTCGCGCTTGAGCAGGGGCTTATAGTCGAAGGTGTCGACCTGGGAAGGGCCGCCGTGCATGAACAGGAAGATGACACGCTTGGCACGGGCGGGGAAGTGGGGCTGCTTGACGGCGAGGGGGTCGAGAGCGGCGAAGGCGAGCGAAGGGAAGCCAATCGAGGAGACGCGGAGGAGGTCGCGGCGGCTGAGAGTGCGATTGAGATGAGTGTTCCAGTGGGGGTTCATGGCTTTAGTTGAGATAGATGAATTCGTTTGAGGCGAGCAGGGATTTGGCGAAACTCTGCCAGGCTTTCTTGCCGTCGCCATTCCATTCTTTTTGCATGGAGGCGATGAAGCTGAGGGCGGCGTCGATTTCCTGGTTCGTCGCTGGACGGGCGAGGGCACGCTCGTAGGCAAGGCGGATGCGGGCGGAGGGTTCGAGGTTGGGAGTGTTCAGAAGGGTCTCGGCGAGGATTCGGCTGTGGTTGAGCATGACGGAGCTGTTCATCATGAACAGAGCCTGGGGGGCAACGACGGTGGAATCGCGGTCGCCGTTGGACATGGTGGGGTCTGGCAGGTCAAAGGCAGAGAAGACGTCATAAAGAGAACTGCGCAAGACGGGGACGTAGATGGAGCGGATGGGGCGATCGTAGTCGACGCTGCTGCCCTTGGCAGTGTTGGCGACGTATTGACGGTCCTTATAGGTGAGGAGGCTGCCGCCGGTGTCAAAGCGGAGGCCGCCGGAGGCGGTCATGATGCCGTCGCGGATGGATTCGGCCTCGAGGCGGCGGCGGGGCATGCGCCAGAGGGAGATGTTTTCGGGATCAGTTTCGAAGGCTTTGCTATCGTAGGCGCTGCTCATCTGGTAAGTGCTCGAGAGCAGTAGGAGGCGGTGGATGGCCTTGATGGACCAGCCGGAGGCGACGAAGCGGGTGGCGAGATAGTCGAGGAGTTCGGGGTGGCTGGGCTTGTCGCCGAGGCGGCCGAAGTTATCGACGGAGGCAACGATGCCGCGGCCGAAGTGCCAGCGCCAGAGCCGATTGACCATGACGCGGGAGGTGAGGGGATGGTCGGGCTGGGTGAGCCATTCGGCGAGTTGGAGGCGGCCGCTCGACTGGTTGGCGATGGCGGGGCGGTGGGCTGTTTCGATGGCGTTGGGGAAGCCGCGGGGGACGACCTTGCCGAGAGTCCAGTGGCTGCCACGGATGTGGATGGGGATATCCTCGGCTTTGGCTGCTTCGCGGACGCCCATGGCGCGAGGCAGATCGGGAGTTTGTTTTTCGAGTTCGGCGACGGTCGATTCGATGGCTTTGATCTGATCGCGCAGCGGCTCAGGATAGTAACGGCGTACGTTGGCGGGAGCGCGGAAGGGGCCGAACTTTTCGTGGAGGAAGGTGTAGAGAACCTTCAAGCCTGGGTCGGAGCTGTCTTTACCCTGTTCGAGGGCGGAGAGAAAGAGTTGCTCGTAGTGGCTGGCGATGGCGTCGGGGGTGGTGAGCGGGGAGGGAAAGAGCTTGGCGACGGGGTTGGCCCAGGCGCTGAGAGGGGCGTCGCGGTCGAGGATTTCCCAGGCGTAGAGCGGGGAAGCGGGAGCGGCCTGGGAGCGGTCAAAGTAATCGATCCACTGTGTGAGGTAACCGGGATTGAGGTCGAAGCGGCTGGCGGCCTGGACGATGGAGAGAGGGTATTCGGGGGAAGAGTGGGGCGTGAGGAGGATTTTCCCGTATTTCGGGATGCTGCGAGTGTGCTCGAAGCGGATGGTGTTGGCGCCGGCGTTGAGATTGAGAACGAGGGCGACCGACCAGCCGCCGGACTCGGGCGAGGCGGCGCGATTCTGTACCGGGGGCAGGCCTTGGCGCTGCCAGACGCCATTGAGGTAGATGTCGGCGGTGCCACCGCCTTTTTCTTCATTGAGGAGATCGAGCTGGTAAAGACCGGGGCGGGTGATTTGGACGGTGTACTCTGCCAGGAATGGTTTTTCCGAAGTCTTGGTGGGGGTGGTGAGGACGATGCCCTCAGACTCTTTCTCGGCGGCGGCGAGTTGGATGCGGTTGGATTGCTCGAAGAGGCGGGCGGCGCGGAGGTAGGCGCCGACGCGGCGCATGGCGGCGGCGGCGAGAGATTTGTTTTGCGCGCTGGTGAGTTCCGTGATGCGTTTACGTTCGGCTTCGATGCGGGCTTCGTGAGCGGCGAGACGGTCGCGGTCGGGCTTGGGGGCGAGAACATACTCATGCCACTTGGCGACGACCTTGTGGTGGTCCATGGTGTGGGAACTTTTGAAGATGCCGGCCAGGGCGTAGTATTCGGCGGTGGAGATGGGATCGAACTTATGATCGTGGCAGCGGGCGCAGCCGACGGTGAGGCCCATGAAGGCTTTGGCGGTGGTATCAAGCTGTTCGTCGACGATGTCCATTTGCATTTTGATGGGGTCGTCTTCGGCGAGCATTTTGGCGCCGAGGGAGAGGAAGCCGGTGGCGGTCCAGCGTTCGAGTTCGGTGGAGAGATCGCCGGTGGGAGGCAGGAGGTCGCCGGCGAGTTGTTCGCGGAGGAACTGGTCGTAGGGTTTGTCCTTATTGAATGCGGCGATGACGTAATCGCGATAGCGGAAGGCGTTCTTGTAGACGAGGTTTTCGTCGAGGCCATTGGAGTCGGCATAGCGGGCGACATCGAGCCAGTGGCGGGCCCAGCGTTCGCCGTAACGAGGAGAGGCGAGCAAGCGATCGATGAGGCGGGGCCAGGCATCGGGGGACTTGTCGTTGAGGAAGGCTTCGACTTCGGCGGGCGTGGGGGGGAGGCCAGTCAGATCGTAGGTGGCGCGGCGAATGAGCGTGCGGCGGTCGGCAGGGGGAGCGGGGGAGAGGCCTTTGGTTTCGAGGGCGGAAAGGATGAAGGCATCGATGGGGGACTGCACCCAGGCCGGCTTGCGGACGGAAGGAATGGCAGGGTTGAGAACGGGCTTGAGCGACCAGTGTTTTTCTTTCTGGGACTTCGAAGTTACGAGGGGCGATTGGCCCCAGGGGGCGCCAAGGGCAACCCACTGAGCGAGGTCGGCGATTTCCGCGTCCTTGAGTTTGGGACCGGGCGGCATTTTGAGAGGGCCGGCGGTGTGCATGACTACTTTGAGCAGCAGGCTGTCGGCGGGTTTGCCTTCGACGAGGCTGGGGCCGCGGCTGCCGCCGCGCAGGAGTTCGGCGCGCGAGTCGAGACGGAGGCCACCCATGATGGGCTGGCTTCCAGAGGAGTGGCAGGACAGGCATTTTGCCTCAAACAGAGGCCGAATGCGGGATTCAAAGAGAGCCGCGCCGTCGGGCTGAGCCAGGAGAGGGGAGGCAAGCAGGCAGAGCCAAATCCGCATGCGCCGATCATATCATCCGGCTTATCTGATAGTCTCGCAGTATGACTCGCAGAGAACTCAGTTTGACCCTGATGGGCGCGGCCGTAATGAGTGCCGCCGAGCGGGGTTACAAGCAGCTTTTTAATGGCAAGGATTTGACGGGCTGGAGGCTGGTGAAGGGGCGCGGAAAAGGCTATGTCGTGGAGAACGGCGTGTTGGTGTGCCCGGAGGACGGGGGCGGGAATCTGTTTACTGAGAAAGAGTATGCCGACTTCAATCTACGGTTGGAGTGGCGGCTTTGGGATGGGGGCAATAACGGGGTGGGGATCCGCGCGCCGCTCGAGGGGGACTCGGCCTATGTAGGCATGGAGATTCAGGTGCTCGATGAGGAGAGCGAGAAGTACAAGAAGGGGGCGGGGCTGAAGCCGACGCAGATGACCGGCTCGGTGTATGACGTGTTCGCGGCCAAGAGCGGTCATGTGAAGCGGAATGGAGAGTGGAACCGCAATGAAATCGAGGCCAAGGGGCGGAAGGTGAAAGTAACGCTAAATGGAGTCTTGATCACGGATGTCGATCTCGACACCGTGAAGGATGAGGCGGTGTTGAAGAAGCATCCTGGGCTGGCGCGCAAGAGCGGGCATATCGGGTTTTTGGGTCATGGGACGAGGGTGGAGTTCCGGAATATCCGGGTGAAGGAGTTGTAGACGGGAGGGGAATCGGGATTCAGCAACTTGTTAGCTTTGGATTTTCAAGTGCTCAATTGGCTTTGATCCGAATTTGCTTGAAGGGTAGGAGCCCAGCCGGGGTAAAGCGACTTCACGAGCAGACATCCGTGGGGTAAGTGGCGGGAGAGGGGTTTTGGCAAATAGCATGGGGCGATTGGGACGAACCGGGGGCAGTGTAGATGTTGGTCGATAGGATTTGAGGGAGGAGATGGCAGATTTTTTTTGTAGCGGCAGGGGTAGGGAAGCTCGCAAGAAAACACTCTGCCCGAGTTGAAGCATCGGAACTCCTCTGGCGGGCCCCTGGCGAGTCGCACAGTGCATGGTGCTTTTGCCCAATTGCGCCGGAGTCTGGGCTGGGCATCCCGCGGCAGCTTGTGTCAGCCGTGCATCCACAACTTGCGACATAGATTCATCGGCAAAGCGCTATTGCGAGGACAACAGGATCAGCAGTGTGATCGCGCGGCGGACGCAATCGCAACTTATGTTGGGCACGTCAAGGTATCTAACACCTACTGGTATATCTCGGCAACTTCGGAGCTGATGGGTGAAGCATCACAGCGATTTGCCCGCTTTTGGGCGGGAGGCAGCCGATGGAAGTCATATCCCCGCAGAGCCGCTTTGCCAAACTGATCGAAGAGTTCTTTCTCGACCGGTTGATACGCCAAGGTCACACGAGTCCGCAAACCATGTCGGCTTATGGCGACTGCTTCCGGCTATTGTTCGCGTTTGCGCGGGACCAGCGCGGCACGCCGCCAGGGCGCATAGGGTTAGCTGACTTGGAAGCGCCCTTCGTGCTGGCATTTCTGGATCATCTGGAAGAAAGCCGGAGGAGTTCCATCCGCGGCTGGAATGCCCGGCTGGCCGCTCTGCGTTCATTGCCGCAGTTCGCGGCCTGGAAAGAACCGGAGCCCCTGGCGCTCGTTCAGCGGTGCACTCGCTATTCCGATGAAGCGCTACCAACGGCCACTGGCCGGATGCTTATCCCACGAGGAGGTTCAAGCGGTCATTAACGCGCCGGCCTCGTCAACGTGGGCGGGCAAACGCGATCGCGTTCCTGGGGCGGCCTTTTACAACATGGGCGCTCGCGGGTCAGTGGTGATCCGTGTCAAGGTTTCCGACGTTGCTCCGGTGCGTAGTCCGAACATCCATCTGCATGGCAAAAGAGGCAAGGATCAAGCCGTTCCGCTTTGGCCTGGAACGGCGTCCTAAATCCGACGTTGGCTGAAAAGAATCGATTCGACCCCAGCTGCGTTTCCCTTTTCTGCCAGCGGAGGAGGAGCCCTTTCGCGAATCATTGTAACGGAACGGTTGAATCTCGCGACGGCACTGGCAGCCTCAAGTTGTCCATCGTTAGCAAGCCGTGAGATCTCGCCCCACACGCTCCGACACCCTACGGCCATGCACCTGCAACAAGCAGGCGTGGACATCACGATGGTAGCTCTTTGGCTTGGATACGAGAGCCCGGCGTCAACACACATCCATGTGGAGGCCGACATGGCGATGAAGGAGAAAGCGCTGAAGCTTGTCGAACCAGCAAAGATGAAGGCGACCATGCGGTACCGGCCAACCGGCGGACTGCTTGGCTTCTTGCGGCGGCTTTAGCGAATTATGCACAGCTCAACCTCATCACGAATGGCGAGTTATGGGATCGCCGTGGTCCCGGCTGGACATAATCAAGGGCTGCGCATAACTCCTCTTATGTTCAGATGCACATATTGCTACTGTGTTGTAAGCGAAGTGTGCAGCAGAAAGGGCAACACTAGAGCCGACCTGCCAGCACTCTAGCGTAGTGCTTCATAAATAGCGACCACAATCAGGATTGGCGCATCTTTATAATCGAGGATCCGGATTCCCGATGCGAGTTGCGCCCCAAGTTGAACTGACCACCGATGAAAAAGCGACGTTGGCGGCCTGGGCCACCGGGCGCAAGACGCCGGTGCGCATGGCCGAAAGAGCCCGCATACTTTTGCTGGCCGACTCCGGGG
>JAINDK010000094.1 GCA_019931185.1 Bryobacter sp. CoA8 C33 | reverse complement strand
CCGCTCGCCTCCACTCCGTTCCCCGGCCCCCAACGCCGAGGCTAGACCATTCCTGTACTGCTTGTTCATTGCGGTTGGCTCCTCCGCCCTGCTCTCTAATTAGTGAGACCGGTAGTGTCTCAGCTATGTTGGCACGGAGGGTTGCGCTTACGTGGGGAATGGGCGGAATCGGGCTTATCTTCACCGTGTTCCGGAGCGGCAGTGGCGACAAGAGCACCGCTAAGTCTCCCTCAAGCCCTTCATTATCCAAGATCCCGACAAGCATCCAACAGCTTCCGAAAGACCCAAAGGTGTGTCTGGAACTCATGAGGAATTTCGGAAGCTATGACGAGTACAGCACTACTATCAACGGAGCCATCAAGAACAAGTTGAAATCTCATTCCGTGCAGAAGAGAGTTCTCCAAAAGCTTTGCGTTCACAATCCGGGATCGATATTAGCGAGCGAAGTGTGGATTAACGCGGGGTGGGGTGGGGCGTATGATGCGACCGATGCGAAGAGTGATGGCGGGACTGTGGTGGGTGGTGGTGTTGGGGGTTTGTTGTGTGTGGGGGCAAGAGGGGGTATTTGAGATCCGAGTGACACTGTCGAAGGGGCAGGCGAATTTTGATGCGGATTTGGGGATCGGGGCGGAGATGCGGAATGTGAGCGGGGAGAGGATGCGCGTCTACGAAGAAGACATGGTTCTGGTGGGGCCGCCGGAGATGGGCGGGGGTGGGGACTGCGTGGTGTGGGGGCTGGCGGGACGATCGGTGACGGTGCCGGCGGGGGAGGCGGTGAGCGCGTTTTGGGATCTGCGCGGCATGGGTTGCGGGGGCGGATCTGGCATCAATTGCAGGAGACGAAGTTCCAAGGAGGATTCCCGGTGTTCTATCCAATGGCGCCTTTTTTCGGCACTGCCGGAGGAATCCGCGATCTGGGGCGAGGGAGACCGTTGTCCTGAAGGTTCAAGGCTATGGCGGAGCAGTTGAGATGCTGCGATGGTTTTTTTGAGCACGTCATCGCGTAAAAACGGGCTGGGGGGCTGCCTAGGGGCAGACGGTAAGTTTCTTGGTGTAGAGGTGGCCGGGGTGGGGGTGGAAACCTTGTTTGAGGAGGAAGGTTTCGAAGGGAGGGGGCAGGGAGGCGTGGACGAGGGAGATGGGGCCGCGGGAGGAGATTTGTTTGAGCAGGAACATGGTGAGGTAGCGGCCGAGGCCTTGGCGTTCGTGGGAGGGGGAGACGAGGAGCCAGTGGAGATGAGCCTCCGGGGAGTTGGGGGAGAGGGAGAAGCCGCCGCAGGCGAGGATGAGGCCGTCGTGCGCGAGGACGTAGAAATCCGCGGGGTGGGCGAGGAAGGCTGCGAGGCGGGGTGGGAAGAGGGGGGAGCGGGCGGCGGCGAGATCGAGGCAAGCCTGGTGGTCGGCGGGAGAAAAGGCGCGGAGATCCATGGGGTTTATTGTAGAGTGGGGGAATGAAAAAGGTTGTTGTAACGGGCTTGGGGGCGGTGACGGGGTATGGCCTGGGGGTGAAGGCGTTGTGGGAGGGGATCGAGCAGGGGCGGACGGCGATTGGGGCGTTGCGGACGCTGGACACGTCGCAGATCAAGATCACGACGGGGGCGGAGTATGGGGGGTTCCGGGCGGAGGAGCATCTGGGCAAGGACCATGTCTTGATGGCGGACCGCAATGCGCAGTTCGCTTTACTGGCGGCGCGGGAGGCGTTGGGGCAGGCGGGGCTGCAGCTGCCGCGGACGGCGGCGATTCTAACGGGGTGTTGCGTGGGGGGCAAGCACATGGAGGACGCGGCGTATTGGGATGTGTACCGGGAGCAGAAGTCGCGGGTGCATCCGCTGACGATTCCGAAGGTGATGGCGAATTCGGCGGCGAGCCTGATGGCGCTGGAGCATGGGGTGGAGGGGCCGGTATTGACGACCTCGACGGCGTGTTCGAGCGCGAATCATGCGATCGGGCAGGCGCTGTGGTTGTTGCGGCAGGGGACGGCGGAGGTGGCGCTGGCGGGGGGGAGCGAGGCGCCGTTCGTGTTTGGATTTTTGAAGGCGTGGGAGGCGATGCGGGTGGTGAGTCCGGATGTGTGCCGGCCGTTTTCGCTGGGGCGGAAGGGGATGAGTTTGGGGGAGGGGGCGGGGATGCTGGTGCTCGAGACGGAGGAACATGCGCGGGGCCGGGGGGCGGAGATTCTGGCGGAGTTGGCGGGATTCGGGCTGTCGTCGGACGCGCATCACATTACGCAGCCGAAGGCGGAGGGGGCGATGGCGGCGATGCGGATGGCGCTGCGGGATGCGGGGATGGAGCCGGAGGAGGTGGGGTATGTGAATGCGCATGGGACGGGGACGCTGGCGAATGATCCGACGGAGAGTCTGGCGATCCGCACGGTGCTGGGCGAGGGGGTGGCGGCGAGTTCGACGAAGTCGCTGCACGGGCATGGGCTGGGGGCGGCGGGGGCGCTGGAGGCGGTGGCGACGATTGAGGGGATGAGGCGGGGGGTGATGCCGCCGACGGTGAACTTTGAGGCGGCGGACCCGGATTGTGCGCTGGATGTGGTGGCGAATGTGGCGCGGGAGAAGCGGTTTGAGGCGGCGTTGTCGAATTCGTTTGCGTTTGGGGGGTTGAACGCGGTGGTGGCGTTTCGGCGGGTGAGATGAGGTTTTGTTAAGACGAGGGAGTGGGCGGGGCGGTGATAACTATATAATTCTTGACAGCTATGGCTGGAACAAACGAGATGGTGCGGCGAGGGTTTTTCGCGCGGGCGACGGAGATACTGGGGGCGGTGATCGCGGGTGGGCTGGGGGTGCCGGCGCTGGTGTATTTGTTGAGGCCGGCGCGGACGGTGGCGCCGGGGGGGTATGTGGATGCGGTGGATCTGAATCAATTGAAGATGAGGGCGCCGGAGGAGGTGAGTTTTCAGCGGATCCGCAAGGATGGCTGGAAGCTGATCACGGAGAAGGCGACGGCGTGGGTGGTGAAGCTGTCGGAGAACGAGGTGGTGGCGTATTCGCCGATGTGCACGCATCTGGGGTGTGCGTATCACTTTGAGGCGGCGAAGAATGAGTTTATCTGTCCGTGCCATACGACGAATTTCGCGATCGACGGGCGGGTGTTGAACGGGCCGGCGCCGCGGCCGCTCGACCGGTATCCGGTGAAGGTGCAGGGGACGCGGCTGTTGATCGGGACGATTGAGCCGGCCAAGCCGGCCGGTGAGAAGAAGGGAGCCTGAAGGATGAAGCCGCTGGTCGATTGGATTGAAGACCGCACGGGGCTGATCTCGGGGGTGGCGCATTTTCTCGAGGAGGAGATTCCGGCGAGCGCGGGGTGGCATCAGGTATTCGGGTCGGTGGCGCTGTTTCTGTTTCTGGTGCAGGCGTTCACGGGGATTTTGTTGGGGCTGAACTATGGGGCGACGCCGGGGGAGGCGTATCACAGCATCCGGTACATCATGAACGAGCTGACGGGGGGGGCGCTGATCCGGGGATTGCATCACTGGGGGGCGTCGGCGATGGTGATCGTGGTGGTGCTGCATATGGTGCAGGTGTTTGTGTGGGGGGCGTACAAGAAGCCGCGGGAGACGACGTGGATGGCGGGGGTGGTGTTGTTGTTGTTTACGCTGGCGTTTGCGCTGACGGGGTATTTGTTGCCGTGGGATAACCGGGCGTATTGGGGGACGGTGGTGACGACGCAGATCGCGGCGGGGGTGCCGGGGATCGGGCCGTATGCGTTGCGGTTGATGGGGGCCGAGGAGGGAGTGGGGGTGGTGACGTTTGCGCGGTTTTATGCGGCGCATGTGTTGATTTTGCCGGCGCTGACGGCGCTGATGATTGTGTTTCACGTGTATCTGGTGAGGCGGCATGGAGTGGCGCCGGAGCCGGGGGATGAGGCGCTGCCGAAGCAGAAGTTTTATCCGAAGCAGGTATTCAAGGACACGGTGGCGATCTTTGGGGCGTTTGCGGTGTTGTTTGCGTTGGCGGTGGTGGCGAAGGCGCCGCTGGGGCGGCTGGCGGACCCGACGGATACGACCTATATACCGCGGCCGGAGTGGTATTTTCAGTTTCTGTTTCAGTTGTTGAAGTATTGCGAGGGGCCGCTCGAGCTGGTGGCGACGGTGGTGTTGCCGGGGCTGGCGATCGGTGGCTTGTTCGCGGCGCCGTTTTTGGACCGGGGGGCGGTGGTGCGGGTGGGGCGGCGGACGACGGCGATGGCGGTGGTGGTGCTGGCGGCGGTGGGGTGGACCGGGCTGACGGCGGCGGCGATTGCCGAGACGCCGCGGGAGGCGGCGATCGCCGAGGCGATGGGGCCGATGGATTGGGTGGAGTTGACGCCGATGGAGTTAGCGGGGGTGGGGTATTTTCAAAAAGAGAACTGCGGGCAGTGTCACACGCTGGGGCTGGCGGATGAAGGCAAGGCGGGGCCGAATCTAGGGACGGGGGGAGTGAGCCGGGATACGGCGTGGATGATTGCGCACTTCAAGAAGCCGGGCTTGCCGATGGCGACGATGGCGTTGAAGGGGAGCGAGATGAATGCGCTGGCGTCGTTTCTGGTGAAGCTGACGCCACAGAATGCGGCGAAGATGAGCGAGGTGCCGCAGTTTGCCTGGGAGGGGGCGCTACTGTATCAGAAGAACCAGTGCGGGATTTGCCATCAGGTGAACGGGGCGGGGATGAACAACGGGCCGCCGCTGAATGGATTGGCCAAGAGACGGAAGGCGGAGTGGGTGAAGGCGCACTTTCTGGATCCGCAGAAGTTTGACGCGGATTCGACGATGCCGTCTTACAAGTTCACGGCCGCGGAGAATGAAGCGATTACCAGTTACTTGATGGCGCTGCCGTAAGTTGTAAGTAGAGGGGAAATAGCGAAGGCGGATGTCCTGAATATCGGGGTGATGTTCAAGGCATCCGCCTTCATAACGGGGATATGATTGATAGTCGATGGCGAGGGGTGGGAGGTTACGGGAGAGCGGAAATAAATTTATCGGGGTGAGGGGAAGCGGGTCCAGGGCTGGGGGGGCATGTCGCGGAGGACGGGTTGCTGGTAGTTGAATTCGGGGTGGGCGGTGAGGAAATCGGTGGCGCGGAATGCGGGGCCGCACTGGGGTCCGTAGGCGGCGGTGAGGGCCATGCGGTCGATGAGGCTGGAGTCGGCGGCTTTGTTTTGGACGGCGCCACTGGGGCCGAAGGGGGGTTGCCAGCCGGCGCTGCCGCGGGGGGAGAGGTCGATGCGGCCGCAGAGGGTGCGTTCGCTGGGTTGATCGCGGCGGTCGAAGGAATCGTAGGAGTCGGCCATGAGTTTTTGAGCGAGGGGGAGATCGATGCTGCCTTTGTGGTCGGCCATGAGTTGTTCGAAGCGGAGACGGCGGGCGGTGGGGGAGGAGGAGAGGTCCTTGGGGTCGAAGCCGGGGGCTTCTTCAGCGATGAGGCGGGGGTGGACGGGGAAGTTGGAGCCGACAAAGAAGCCGTCGCGGGTGCGTTCGAGGTGGACGTTTTTGAGGCCGAGTTCGAGGCGGGCGATTTCGTTGGTTTTGTTGTCGCCGATGAGCCAGGCGTTGGCGTAGCCGCCGTTGTTGCCGGTACGGAGCAGGGTGGCGACCTCGTCGATCGATTTGCCGTATTGGAGAGCTTTGCGGGCGCGGACGAATTCAGGGATGCCGTTTTCGTCGAAGCCCTCGAAGCCGGAGATGGTGGTTTCGCTGAGGACGATGCCGGCGGAGTTGATGCCGAAGTCATCGCCGGAATGGATGAGGCCGGGGTAGCCGTCCATGAGGATGCGCTGGCCTTGTTTGGGGCGGATGTCGAAGATGATGTTCCAGCGCTGGCCGATGGCGAAATCGACCCAGGCGTTGTGGGCGATGACGATTTTGCGATTGCGGGTGAAGGAGCCAGTGGCGAGGAAGGCGGAGCAGTGTTCGGGGGCGGCGACGGAAGCGGGGGTGGGGAGGCCGTGTTTCTTGTTGTAGACAGGGACGTAGTACCAGGCTAATTCCATCCAGCCGTTGAGGGCGACGACGTCCCAGAGGTCGAGGGGGGAGCCTTTTTGTTTGAGGCCCTCGGCGAGGCCTTCGAGCTCTTCGCGGTATTGGGATTCGATGCGGGGCCAGAGGATGTTTTGGGCGGCGGTGCGGTAAAAGGCCCAGTCCTTGGCGGTGTCGTGGAGGATGATGGTTTGGATGGCGCGGAGGCCGTCTTCGATTTCGGGGGCGAGGGCGAGGGCGTGTTGGCGGCCGATTTGGCGGGGGGAGCCTTCGAGGCGGACCTCGATCCAGCCGGCGCGTTGGGGGTTGGGGGAGGCCGGGAGGAAGGCGGCGGCGAGCAGGATGAAGGTAAAAGCGCGAAGAGTTCGCATTTCCACAGCATAGCTCTGCTAAAATCGGAGACAAACTGCAATGGACGTAAGAGAACAAGTAAAAACAATCATCGTGGAACAGCTGGGTGTGGACGAGGCGCAGGTAGACGATACGGCTTCGTTCGTCGACGATCTGGGAGCGGACTCGCTCGATATCGTCGAACTGGTGATGGCTTTTGAAGAAGCCTTCGGGATCGATGTACCGGATGAAGATGCCGAGAAGATCACAACGGTCAAGGCTGCCATCGAGTACATCGAAAACAAAAAGAAGAAGTAAGACAGGCGTTTTCCCTTGCCACGGCGAGTTGTAGTCACTGGTATTGGGTTGATCTGCTCGGTCGGTCACGACACGGAGACGGTGTGGTCGGCGTTGCGCGCGGGCAAGAGTGGCATTGCGCGCATCACGCTATTTGACCCGTCGCAGCATGCGTGCCAGATTGCCGGGGAGGTAAAGGAATTCGATCCAACGCGATTTATTGACAAAAAAGAAGTAAAGAAGATGGGGCGGTTCATGCACCTGGCGATCGCGGCCGCGGATGAAGCGCTGGCGATGAGCGGGCTGAAGATCACGGCGGAGAACGCGGACCGGATCGGTGTTTACATCGGGAGCGGGATTGGCGGCTTCGAGGTGATCGAGCGCGAGCATGAAAAGATGCTGGCGGGGGGGCCGGGGAAGGTGTCGCCGTTTTTTATTCCGGCGTCGATTGTGAATCTGGCGTCGGGGCAGGTGTCGATCCGTACGGGGGCCAAGGGGCCGAACTCGGCGACGGCGACGGCATGTACGTCGGGGGCGCACGGGGTGGGGGATTCGTTCCGGCTGATTCAGCATGGATACGCGGATGCGATGATCGCGGGGGGATCGGAGGCGGCGTGTACGCCGTTGAGTGTGGCGGGGTTCGCGGCGATGAGGGCGCTGTCGACGCGGAATGAGGATCCGGAGCGGGCTTCGCGGCCGTGGGACAAGAACCGGGACGGATTTGTGGTGGGGGAGGGATCGGGGATTCTGATACTCGAGGAGTTGGAGTATGCCAAGGCGCGGGGGGCGAAGATTCTGGCAGAGATGATTGGCTACGGGATGAGCGGGGATGCGTTTCATATGGCGTCGCCGAGCGAGGATGGCGACGGGCCGCGGCGGGTGATGTTGAATGCGATGAAGGATGCGGGGGTAACGCCGGCCGATATCGATTACATCAACGCGCATGCGACGTCGACACCGGCCGGGGACATTATTGAGACGCGGGCATTCAAGGCAGCGATGGGGGAGAGAGCGTATGAGATCCCGGTTTCGTCGACGAAGGCGATGACAGGGCATTTGTTAGGCGGGGCGGGGGCGCTCGAGGCCGGGGTGACGGTGTTGGCGGTGCGGGACCAGATCGCGCCGGGGACGATGAACCTGGAGGAGCCGGGGGAGGGGTGTGATCTCGATTACATTCCGAACGCGGCACGGGCGATGAAGATTGATGTGGCGTTGAGCAATTCCTTTGGATTTGGGGGCACGAACGGGTGTCTGATCTTCAAGCGCTACACGGATTGAGGTTCGGATGAAGATACTGGTGGCAATCAAGCAAGTGGCGGCGCGGGATTCGCAGTTTGTGGCTGGGGCGGGCGGCAAGTGGATTGAGGAAGACGGTTTGGAGTACGAGATCAACGAGCCGGACGCGTATGCGCTTGAGGAGGCGTTGCAGTTGCGGGAGGCGCATGGGGGTGAGGTGGTGGTGATGTGCGCGGGGCCGGAGCGGGCGGGGAGCGCGTTGCGGGAGGCGCTGGCCAAGGGGGCGGACCGGGCGATCCATATCGAGGTGGAGGCGCCGGAGGAATGGGATACGCTGTCGATGGCGCGATTGCTGGCGGCGGCGGCGCGAGGGGAAGGGCCGGATTTGGTTTTGACGGGGTTGCAGTCGGACGATTTGGGCGCGGGGCAGACGGGGGTGGTGATGGCGGAGTTGTTGGGGATGCCGCATGGGACGATCGTGATGCAGGTGGAGATCGGGGAGGGTGTGTTGCGGGTGAAGCGGGAACTGGAGGATGGTTTGTATCAGTATGTGGGGATGCCGATGCCGGCGGTGTTGACGATTCAATCCGGGATCAAGAAGCTGCGTTATGCGACGTTGATGGGGATCAAGAAGGCGAAGACGAAGGAAGTGAAGGTGGTGGGAGCGGGGGATTTGGGGGTGGAGTTGCGGCCGGCCTATGAGGTGTTGGGGGTGAATCCGCCGCCGCGGTTGAAGCAGACGCAGATGGTGGGGGGAGTGGGGGAATTGGTAGAGAAGTTGAAGAACGAGGCGAGGGTGTTATGAGCGGGATTCTGGCGGTGCTTGAGGCGGGGCATAAGTTATCGGCGGAGACGCTGGGGGCGGCGGGGATGTTGGCTGGGGAGTTGGGATTGGCGGTGCATAGCGTGGAGCCGGAGGGGGAGTATACGGCGGATGGCTATACGGCGGGACTGGAGGCGTTGATCCGGGAGAAGGGATTTCGCTATGTGTTGTTTCCGCACACGTATCAGGTGAGGGATTATGCGCCGAAGCTGGCGACGCGATTTGAGCGGGCGTTGATTCCGGATGTGACGCGGATGCGGGTGGAGCAGGGGCAGGTGATTGCGACGCGGCAATTGTTTCAGGGTAAGTTGAATGCGGAGATCCGGGCGGTGGGGGAGCCGGTGTTTGTTTCGCTGCAGGCGGGAGCGTATGGGGTGGGGGATGGGGTGGAGAGCATTGTGGAGAAGATGCCGGAGGTGGGGGGAGAGGTGAGGCAGCGGCCGGAGGCGAGGTTCCGCGAGGCGCAGCGGGCGGTGGATTTGAGCACGGCGCAGAGGATTGTGAGTGTGGGGCGGGGGATTCAGGAGAGGGAGAACCTGGGTCTGATTGAGGACTTGGCGGCAGCCTTGGGGGCCGAGATTGCGGCGTCGCGGCCGATTTGTGACAACGGGTGGTTGCCGATGGAGCGGCAGGTGGGCAGCAGCGGGCAGACGGTGGCGCCGCGGTTGTATGTGGCGGTGGGGTTATCGGGGGCGATTCAGCATCTGGTGGGGATGAAGGGGGCCAAGACGGTGGTGGCGATCAACCGGGATGAGAATGCACCGATCTTTGAGGTGGCGGATTATGGTTTGTGCGCGGATTTGTTTGAGGTGTTGCCGGAGTTGACGGCGGCGATCCGGGCGGTGCGTGGAGCTTGAGCGGGGGCTTGGTGATCACGTTTGGCGAGGGAGGTCTGGATCGTTTTGGCGATGCCGAGGGCGCCTTGGGAAGACAGGGCGCGGGCGATGTGCTGTTCGGCGAATTCCATGATGCCGTCGTTGCCGGCGCCGGAGCTTGAGCCGAGCCAGCCGGAGCCGGATTCCTCGCGGGCGGTGCGCAGGAGGGTGGAGGCGAAGAGGGTTTCGAATTCCTGGAGGGCGTTGTTGAGTTTCTGATCCGGGGGGGCTGGATTGGGGTTGTTGCGCAGGGGGGAGGGCTGAAACTGGATGGGGTTCATGGCTAGAGGACCTCGATTTCGGCTTCGAGGGCGCCGGCGGTTTTGAGGGTTTGGAGGATGGCGATGACGTCGCGGGCCGTGGAGCCGATTTGCTTGAGCGCCTGGACGAGTTCATCGACGCTGGCGCCGGCGCCGAGCGAGATGGATTTGGCTTTATCTTCCTTGACGCCGACGCCGACCTGGGGCACGACGGTGGTGCGGCCTTGGCTGAGGGGTTCGGGCTGGCTGGTGACGAAGGAGGTGGAGATATCGATGGAGAGGGAGCCGTGGAGAATGGAGATGGGCCGGAGGGTGACGTCCTTGCCGAGGAGAACGGTGCCGGTGCGTTCGTTGATGACGACTTTGGCGAGGCGGTCGATGGGGACGGCGAGATCTTCGATGAGGGAAAAGAACTCGACTTCGCGTCCGCGGAATTCTGTTGGGGTTTGAACGGTAACGAGAGCGGGGTTAGCTGCCGAGGCGATGGAGGGTTGGCCGGCGGGGCGGGGGAATTTGCGATTGATGGCGGCGCTGATGCGGGCGGCGGCGCTTGAATCGGCCTTGAGCAATTGGAGCTTGAGGGATTCACCGGGAGCAATGGAGGGGGCATCGGATTCGACGATGGCGCCATTGATGACCCTACCGACGGTGGGGTGGTTGGTGGTTTGGGAGTTACCGCGGTTGCCGGCGACGAAGCCGCCGGTGACGAGGGGACCTTGGGCGACGGCGTAGACGCGTCCATTCGCGGCGCGCAAGGGGGTTTGGATGAGGATGCCGCCCTGGAGGTTTTGCGCGTCACCGATGGCGGCGACGGTGATATCGAGCTTGGTGCCGTTTTGAGCGAAAGGGGGGAGGGTGGCGGTGACCATGACGGCGGCAATGTTGCGAACCAGGATCTGGATTGGGTTGACTTGGACGCCCATCTTCTCGAGCATGGAAGCGAGGCTTTGGGTGGAGAAGAAGGTTTGCCGTTTGTCGCCGGTGCCATTGAGGCCGACGACGAGGCCGTAGCCGAGCAGTTGGTTGTCGCGGGCGCCCTCGAGGGCAACGAGTTCCTTGACCCGGATGGGCTTGCTGTCGGCGGCCGGGGAGGGGATTGAGAGGAGGCAGAGGAGAAGAAGTAAGAGCATCAGAATGGAAGCAGACTCAGGAGCATGCGATAGAGGAAATTTGGACGGCGGATGGCATCGGAGACGATGCCCTTGCCGTTGAGCTGGAGGTTCATCATGGCGATGCGGTCGCTGCGGACCTGATTGGCGGAGTTGAGGTCATTCCAGCGAATGATGCCTTGGATCTGGATCTTATGTTTTTCGGAATTGACGCCGATTTCCTTGGATGCCTGGATGACGAGGTCGCCGTTGGGGAGAACCTCGGTGATGCGGCCGCTGAGGGTGGTGGTCAGGACGTTGGAGCGGTTGGTTCTGCCGGCGCTGTCGAGGGCTTGTTCCCCGGAGAGGGTGGCGAGATTGGGGAGGGCGCCGAGGGGGCCTGGTTGACCCAGGAAGCGGGTGACATTGGCGTTTGCGCTCGAGGAGCGGGAGGAGGCCGAGGCGCCTTGGCTTGAGGCGGTGAGGCGGTCGGAGACGAGGATGGTGATGATGTCGCCGACGCGGCGGGAGCGGAGGTCGGTGGCGAGATCGCTGTAGCGGCCGCTTTCGGAGAAAGCGGAGCCGGGGGCGTTTTGTGCCGGGGCGGGTAGGAGGCAAGCGAGCAGGAGGAGGAAGCGTTTCACGGTTTTGTACCTCGTGGGGAAGCCTGGATCTCGACGCGGCCGGGATCGACGGCAACGGCGCGGACGAGTTGCTGGTTTTCATGGATGCGAACGAGGAGGGATTCTCCGCGGCGGGCTTTGCCGCGGGCGGTAGCTTCGGTTCGGATCCGTGCTTGGCCGGCACTACTCCAGAGTTCGACCTTTTCGCCGGGCTCGATGAGGGGCGGCTCGGTAAGCAGTTGAGTGGAAATGGGGCTTGCCTTCGGGAGAGAGCGGCGGAGGACCTTGCCGGTGAGGGTGGTGGGTAAGGGAGCCTTTTGGTTGAGTTCGGGGCGGACGGGGAAATCCTCGAGCCGCCAATCCGAGGCGGCCAGCACATGGCCGGCGGTGAGGGGACGGGTGGCTACTGGGCGAGTGGTCCGGGCGTGGAGGCGAAAGCGAATGGTGAGGGGGCCGGAGAGCTGGTCCAATTGCACGCGGCCCTGCCAGAGATAGGTTGAAGTAGAGTATTGGAATTGAAGGCCCTGGCGCTCGAGGATGATCTGGCCGGGGGGAGCGGGACCGAGGCGGGTTTCGAGAATGGTGAGGCCGCTGGCGGCCGAGTCAAAGCCGAACAGACTTTGGAATGCCTCGTGGAGTGTTTCGGTGACGCGGATTTGGTTGAGAGAGGCGCCGGCGCGGTAGACGCACAAGTCGGGCCAGGCGGGAGTTGCGCTGAGGCCGAGGCTGATAGCGAACTGGCGCAGTTGAGCGGCCGAGAGAGTTCTTTGGGAGCCGAAGCTGGGGGAGGCGCCGATCGAGGCTTCGGGCGGGAGAGCAGCGAAGGCGTCGATGCGGGTGGCGAGATCGGCGGCGCGGATTTGGGGATGGCTGAGCACGAGGCACGGCGGCGCCGCGGACAGGCTGAGCAGGAGCAGGAGTATGGGCATTAGCGCGTTACGTTGTTGGCCTGCTGATACATCTCGTCGGCTGCGCGGACGATCTTGGAATTGGCTTCGTAGGCGCGCTGGGCCACGATGAGGTTGATGAATTCGCTGACGACGCTGACATTGGATTGCTCGACGTAGCCCTGCAGGAGAGAGCCCATGCCTTCCTGGCCGCCGGGGATGCCGATCTGGGCTTCGCCGGAGGCGTCTGTCGGCATATAGAGATTGCGGCCTATGCTGTTGAGGCCGGCGGGGTTGGGGAAGTTAGCGATCTGGATCTGGCCGGCGATTTGAGTAGCGGTTTGGCCGGGGAGAGAGAAGCTGACGGTGCCATCCGAGCCGATCGTCACGCCCTGGGCTTCGGCGGGGATGGTGATCTGGGGCTCAAGGGCCTCGCCATCCTGCGTGACGATATTGCCATCACGGTCGAGATGGAAGGAACCGGAGCGGGTGAAGGCCGTTTCCCCGGTGGGGCGGCGGACCTGGAAGAAGCCTTTGCCTTGGATGACGAGGTCGAGAGGATTGTTTGTGAGGGAAAAGTCACCTTGGGTGAAGACGATCTCGTTCGAGGCGGTACGGGTGCCGAGGCCGAGCTGGAGGCCGCTGGGGATGTTGGTTTGCGCGCCGGCAGCCGCGCCCGGCTGCACGAGGCTCTGGTACATCAGATCCTGAAACTGGGCGCGCCGCATCTTGAAGCCGGCCGTGTTGGCGTTGGCGAGATTGTGAGCGATGTTGTCGACATTCAGTTGTTGGGCCGACATGCCGGAGCCGGCGCTATAAAGAGCACGAATCATAATGTTTTCCTAAACGCGTCCGACCTCTTCGGTGGAACGCTTCCCCATTTCGCTGTGCAATTGGAGGGCCTTTTGCAGCATTTCGAATTGGCGGGAGATTTTGATCAAGTGAATACTGTTGGAGGTGGGGTCGGCGTTGGACTTCTCGAGCCAGCCTTGGTGGACCTCGATCTGGGCGGCTTTTTTGAGGGCGGCGGTATCGGAGAGAGAGAAATAGGAATTGCCTTGTTTGGCAAGTTTTTGACCATCCTCGATGGTCATCAGGTCGAGGCGGGCAACGGGGAGATTGTTCTGGCGCAGGACGCCTTCTCGGTCGAATAGGAGAGACTGATTCGGGTTAAGGCGGAAGTTGGGGGGCAGGGGCTGGCCATCGGGCAGAGTGAGTTTCACTTTGAATCCCTCTTTGGTACGAAGCTGGCCGTCGATGCCGATTTGAAAGCTGCCATTGCGTGTCAACAAATTGCCGTCTGGCGATTCTGTGACGAAATAGCCGGGGCCTTGGAGGGCGAGGTCGAGGCCGCGCGCGGTTTCCTCGAGCACTCCCTGGCCGAAGTTGATCCAGGTTTTGCGTAGATCGGGGGAAAGTGCTGAAAAATCAGGGCCGCCGTTGGCGCTGAGAGCCTCCTCGGAGCCGTAAAGGGCATAGCGTTCGAGCTCGGATTTAAAGGCGGGAGTACCGCTATTGGCCAGGTTATTGGCCACTAGATCGAGGGTTTCGGCGCGGGAACGCAACCCGCTGGCGAGAATACTGGTTGTGAGGTCCATGAATTGCTCCGGGGGTGGGTGAGCAATTCGTTTGCCAAGGGGGGTGAGGGGTTTGGCACGCATCGTGCAAGGGAAAGGTACGAGATGCAGGCAATGATGGGAATGGATTTCGGATTTACGGCGATGCCCGTGGAGGTGGCTGGCGAGGGGCGGGAAGCCAAGGCGGCGGGTATCGAAGAGGGGGCGCCGGGGGAGTCGAACGCGGCGTTATTGACGGTATGGGCCATGTTGTTGCAACAGCAACTGCAACCGCTGCCGGAAAGTCTGCCGGCGGGTGGTTCCTGGGAGGGGGAGGGCGAAGAGATTCAGGAAGTTACCGGCCGTGAGGGGGAAGAGCAACCGCGGCGGGTGGCGGAGATGTGGGGCGGGGTGGTAGGGGCCACGGCGGAGAGGCCAAGCCAGGGTGGGTTGGATGTATTCTCGGCCGGGATGGAAGCCATAGAAGAGGCGAGAGCGGGAAGCGAGGGAGGGGAGGAAACTGCCGCTAGAAGAGAGGGTGCGGAGGAAAGCCGCGCGGGGACTGCGGTGTGGGTCTCCCTGGATGGGGCGAGTGGGGTGGAGCGGGAATCGCGGGGGTTGCGGAAAGAGATTGCGGCCGGGGTGGTACTGGCGGGGCCGATCGAGGATCAGAAGGTCGAGACGAGAGTGGACAGGCCGGCGGAGGGAATTCTGCCGGAGGGCCGGGGAGTTGCGCGCGAGCAGGCCGAGGCGGCAGGGGAGCAAGAGGCAGCGCCATTTCGGACCGTGCTTGAACTGGAAAGGAATTGGCGCGCTGGTTTGTGGAAGCCGGAAAGGGAAGATAGGGGAGAGGGAAAAGGGGAATCGACGGTGAGGGGTGCAGGCGCGGTGGAGGAAAGCGGGGAGAGCAAGCTGGCGGGGAAAGAGACGCGGGCGGATGTTGGGGGGCCGGTGCGTGAGGAGCATTTGGAGTGGGAGAGGGAGTCCGCAGGGCAGGAGGCTGCGGCTTGGGTGGTGGAGGCGCGGAAGCGGGAGGAGGCGCGTCCTGAGGGGATGCAGCCGGTGGCCGGGGAAGGGGTGGTGGGAGAGGGCCGGGGGGAGGTGATTTCGTCGCGGGTGCAGTCCTCCGAGGGGCGTCCGAAGGCGGCGGAGATAACTTCGGGGCAGCGGCGGGTCGAAAAGGAGAACTTCGTTTTGCCTGGGCCGCCTGTTTCACAGGAGAAGAAGACGATTGCGATTCGGATCCCGCTTTCGGAGGCGAACGCGGGAGGGGCGAGGAGGCATCTCGACATTGTTTTCGAGCAGAAGCGGAACGATTTGACTTTGCAGATTCATTCTCCGAGCCTCGACTTGCAGCGTGAGGTGGAAAGCGCGATGCCGTCCTTGATGGAGCGATTACGCGGGGAGAATTGGTCGGCGAAAGCATCCGAGCCGGTGATGGCGGCACGGAGTGGGGAAGGGGCAACTGAGCTTGTAAGGCCGATTGAGACGTTGGCCTCCGGCGGGGCGGCGCTCGAGAACATACGCGAGAGTTTGATGAACCAGAACGGGAGCAGTTCCGGCTTCAGCTTTGAGGATTCGCCCCGGCAGCGGGGCGAGCGAAGGGATGATCCGGAAGAGCCCCATCCCGAGCGGGAAGAGACCTGGAGAGATGAATTTGTTGAACAGCTGGGGGCTTGAGCCCGCAGCCGAGAAAAGGAGCCAAAAATGATAACCACGCCAAGCGCAAGCGGTTCGAGTCTGCCTGGCATCAATCCGGCGGGAGTTGCGGGAAGCGCCGCGAGCGGACCGAAGAAGAACAGCACGGTTGATCCGAACGACCTTGCGAACAAGGAGGTATTTCTGCAGTTGCTGATTGCGCAGATCAAGAATCAGGATCCGACCAAGCCGGGAGACAGTATTCAGTACTTGACGCAATTGAGCCAGTTTACCGGGGTGGAGCAACTGGTCGACATCAAGAGCCAATTGAAGACCATGAATGAAAAAATCTCGGCGTTGGATGCCGTTGCGAAGGGCTAAGGGATTCGAGGAGAAGTAAAGGAGTCTATGTTTACATCATTTTCAACCGCATTGTCGGCATTAGGCGCGCACGCGACAGCCGTGGATGTTGTCGGCAACAATCTTGCCAATCTGAATACACCGGGATTCAAGTCGAGCACGGTTTCCTTCTATGACCTGGTGACGCAATCGTTGGGGGCCGGCCTTGGGGAGACGCAGGTTGGCTTCGGGGTGGGCCGTCCGGTGACGTTGCGAAGTTTTTCGCAAGGAGCGATTCAGACGAGTTCGGGAGCGCTGGATGCGGCGATCCAGGGGGACGGATTTCTCCTGTTGAAAGGACGTCAAGGGGAGACCTTGTACACTCGTGGCGGCAATTTGGTGGTGGACAAATCGGGTAACCTGCTAACGGGTAAAGGCTACCGGGTGCAGGGTTGGACGGAAAGTGGAGGACGCCTGGATACGAACGGACCGGTGGGAGACATTGTCGTGCCGGTCGGCTCAATCAAAGCGCCACGGCCTTCGACGGCCTTTCAGTTTGATATGAATCTGAATGCAGCGGCATCGGCCGGGCCGCCAGCGGACACTTTCCGGACCTCGATCGAGATTTTCGACTCGCTGGGCAGCAGCCATGTAGTGTCGGTGACCTTCACGAAATCGACAACGGCGAATTCCTGGAATTACAGCATTACGATACCGGATTCGAGCGTTACCGCGCCGGTTGCGCCGCAGACGGGCACATTGCAATTCGGCAATAGTGGGAAGCTGACCTCGCCGGACTCGCTCACGGACATCGTGTTCGCCATTTCAGGGTTGGCCAATGGCGCCGCGGATATCAATTTGCGGTGGAATCTGTATAACGGGACAACGCCGCGTATCACGCAGTTCGCCCAACCGTCGGCGGTGAGCGCGAATTCGCAGGACGGCGAGCCGTCGGCGCAGTTGATCCGGGTGGGAATTGGGGATGGTGGCCGGGTGCTGGCGCAGTACTCCAACGGGGTACAAACGGCGGTAGGACAACTGGCCATGGCGTCGATCCGGAATCCGGAATCTCTGGTTGCCGTGGGTGACAACGCTTTTCAGCTTAGTGAGCGGAGCGCGCTGCCTGCCGTTGGAATCCCAAGCACGGGGGGGCGGGGCACGATCATTGGGGGGGCAGTCGAGGCTTCGACGGTCGATATTGCCCGGGAGTTTACCTCACTGATCGTCTTGCAGCGCGGCTATCAGGCCAATACGCGGGTGATCACGACGGTGGATGAGATCAGCCAGGAAACGATCAATCTCAAGCGGTAGTGAGAATGAGGGCGAATACGAATGAGCCTGGTCAAGAAGTTCGAGCCCTATCTGGATATGACGCTGCAGGTTGAGGCAGTCCTAGATGAGAAGACGATGACGATTTACGAGATTCTAGCCCTTGAGGAGGGGACGGTGATCAAGCTAAACCGGTCGGCGGGGGAGAACATCGATCTTTTCGTCGGAGGAGTACAGGCGGCTTTCGCCGAGGTTGTGATTATCGACGACTCGATGGGAGTGCGAGTGACGGATCTGACGGCGGAGGCATCATGACAGGTGCGTTTCAGCGGGGATGGCTAGGCCTTCTGCGCGGGGCTCTTGCGGGGCCTGGATCGGAAGGCTCCCAGACGGCGAAGATCGAAATTCGCGGCCAGCGGTGGTTAGGGCCGGGAGAGATGCTTCGGGTGATCGAGATCGAAGGCGAAGGACGGCGGCAACAATTCGTGCTATGGACAAGCCGGCAAGCTGGGCAGATGGCGCCGCTCGAGGTGGGGCCGGCCGGGGCGGCGGTTAAGGGGCAGACGGTTTGATGCTGAAGCTACTAGCAATTTGTGTGCTGCTGGCGATTCCTGTCCAGGGCGGCGGCGCGGCGGCGGAGGCGGGAAGCACGCCGCTGAAGATGGCGATTCAGCTAACACTGGCGGCGATGGTACCCGTGGCTTTTGTGACGCTGACGCCGTTCTTGCGTATTAGCGTGGTCCTGCACTTTCTGCGTCAGGCGTTGGGGACGCAAACCGTTCCTTCCAACCAGGTGATCATCGCGCTATCGGGGATGTTGACGCTGCTGACGATCTCCCCGCAACTGGTGTCGATCTATGAGGGGGCCGTGCTGCCATACAACCGTGGCGCTCTGAGTGAAGAGCAGGCTTTGAGCACGGGCGGCCAGCAGATGAAGTCCTATATGTTGCCTTATCTTGGTGAGAAAGAGATTGGGCTGATGCTGCGGGTGTCGCGCGCGGCCGCGCCGCGGAGTCCGGCGGAGTTGGGCTTTCCGGTGGTGGCGGGCGCCTACATGCTGAGTGAGCTCAAGAGTGCCTTCAAGATCGGCGTGCTGTTATACATGCCTTTTTTGATCGTGGACCTGATCGTGTCGGCGGTGATTGTCACCCTGGGCATGATTCAGCTGCCTCCGGTGATGGTGTCGGCTCCCTTCAAGATCCTGATTTTCGTGCTTGCTGACGGATGGTCGGTGATCCTCGATGCGGTGATGAAATCTTTCGAGGTGGCACGCTGATGGAATCCGCGCTGGCGGTGGAAATCGTGCGCCACACGATTTTCACGGCGATATTAATTGCTGGTCCGCTGCTAGGGATTTGCCTGATCGTCGGCGTGATCTTCAATCTGATCCAGGTGGCGAGCTCGATTCAGGATCCGGGCTTCAGCTCGATTCCGCGCTTCACGGTATGCGCCTTTGCCTTTCTCTTGCTTCTGCCCTGGATGCTGAACCAGATGGGGGGATTCGTGACGCGGACGGCGGACATGATTCCGAGGATTGTCCGGTGAATCCAAGCGAACTGGAGCGGGCGGCGCTGATTTTTGCCGGTGAATTGATCCGGGCGGTGAGCGCGGTTAGTATTCTGCACCTGCCGGGGATGAAGCAGATGCCGGCGGCGGCACGGGTTGCGCTGGGTTTGATGATTGCGGCGGCCTGCTTCGCGGCGCGCTGGCCGGGGGAGGCGGCCGCGTTGGACATGGGGAGCTTCTGGGGGCTTGCGGGGAGGAACCTGATTACGGGGCTATTCGTAGCCTTGCTTTGGAACCTGGTGCTCGAGGCCTGCGCACTGGCCGTGCAACTGGCCAGCGTGCAATCGGGATTGAGCTACGCCTCGATCATAGACCCCACCAACGACACCGAGAGCGGCTCGCTGCTGGCGATTGTGCAATTCTGTCTGCTGCTGACATTGCTGGCTGGCGGCGTGCATCTGGAGTTCTTGGCGGCGTTGCTCGAAGCGGATCCGATTTGGGAGCGAATGAGGCAATCGGGTGTGGGACTGAGCGTGATGAAGCAGGTGCTGGGCTTCAGCTTTGAGACGGGATTGAGACTGGCGGCGCCCTATGTGGCCTGTATGATTCTGCTTGATTTGGCCTCGGCGCTGGCCGGCAAGTTCGCGGAGCGGTTTCAGGTCAGCGTGCTGATTTTTCCGCTGAAGTGGCTGGCGACACTGTTGCTGCTCTGGGTGTCGACGGCGAGTCTTCATTTGATAGAAGCGAGATTGGCAGGAGGAGCGCTGGCAGCACTCAGGGAAGGGGGCGGCCGATGAGCCAAACGGGAGAGAGAACCGAACAGGCAACACCGCGAAAGTTGGAGAAAGCGCGGGAAGAAGGCAGGATAGTTTCGAGCCGCTATTTGGTGGCGGCCGTTCAGTTCGTCGTGGCGTTTTATTGTTTCAAGAGTCTTGAGGGCGAGGCGGGTTTGGCGCTCGAGCAGTGGCGCATGTGGCTTAGCTCGGCGTTTGACGCGCCAAGGTTGGGCGAGGCGATGTTGAACCCGGCGCTCGAGCGGGCGCGGCAAACGCTGAGTCAGTTGATTTGGGCGGCGGCGGCGACGACGGGCTCGGGGCTAGCGGCGCAGATGGTGGTTAGCCAAGGCTATTTCAGCCTGTCGCGCCTCAAGCCGGATTTGGGAAAAATCTTCAGCTTGAACCGGCTTCAGGCCCAGTGGCGGGAAGGGCTCAAGTCGCTCGCCTTGGCGGGGCTGATACTGTTGCTGTTCGCGACTGTGCTGTGGATGAATGGGGCTGAACTGCTTGCTTGGTGCTCCTTTCTGGCGCGGATGCCGGTTCTGGCGCAGTGGCTTGAGCAGGGACGGCAACTGGCGGACTATGGCAAGCTCGCCTGCCTGCTTTTCGTGGTGGTGGGAGCGGTGGATCTTGGATTGGCGATGCGGAAGTTCCGAGAGGAACTCAAGATGACGAAGCAGGAATTGAAAGAGGAGTTCAAGGAAGGCAACGGCAATCCCGAGGTGAAGGCGAAGATCCGCAGGATCATGAAGGAATTCGCCAGCAGGCGCATGATGTCGCAGGTGCCGAAGGCGACCGTGGTGATCACGAACCCCACGCACTATGCCGTAGCCATTCGTTACGAAGCCGAGGAGATGACGGTGCCCCTAGTGCTGGCCAAGGGCGTGGACCACACGGCGCTGCGCATCCGCAAGATTGCGCTCGAAAAAGAGATTCCCATTATTGAAAACCCTCCGCTCGCGCAGGCGCTTTACAAGTCGGTTGAGGCCGGCCAGGAGATTCCGCTGCACCTGTACCGGGCGGTAGCGGAAGTGCTTGCTTACGTGTATCGCATTCTTGGGCGGAGTACCGCCCGTTAGGTAAGACGAAATGAATCCCTCACTCCCTCTCTCGCGGAAGCCGGTGTCCGGCGGGCGTCCCGGCGGCGGCGCGGCGGCGGCCGGCCCCCCTTCGGTCTTCAACTGGCAGGCGCTGCGAAGGGCGGAAATCGGCGTGCCGGTAGCGGTGTTGGGAATCATCATGGCGATGATCCTGCCCTTGCCGCCGCTGCTGCTGGATCTGTTGATTTCCCTTAACATCGCGATCAGCCTGCTGGTGCTGCTGGTCTCGATGTACATTCAGAAGCCGGTTGAATTCTCGATCTTTCCCTCTTCGCTGCTGCTGTTGACGCTGTTTCGCCTGGCGTTGAATATCTCGAGCTCCCGGCTGATTCTGATGAACGGCAACCTGGGTACGTCCGCGGCGGGAGACGTGATTGAATCCTTCGGGCAATTTGTTGTCGGAGGAAGTTTCATCATCGGGCTGGTGATGTTTCTGGTGCTAGTGGGAATCCAGTATGTCGTGATCAATCATGGCGCGGTGCGCATCTCGGAGGTGACGGCGAGGTTCACGCTCGATGCCCTGCCGGGTAAGCAGATGTCGATCGACGCCGACCTGAACGCGGGTCTGATTGACGAGGCGGAGGCGAAACTGCGGCGCAAGAAGCTGGCGCAGGAGACGGAGTTTTATGGAGCAATGGATGGCGCCAGCCGGTTCACACAGCGTGACGCGGTGGCAGGGATACTCATTCTGCTGATTAATGTGATCGCGGGGTTCCTGATCGGGGTGTTTCAGTACAGCATGGATCTGGGTCGGGCCTTTGAGACCTATACGATTTTGACGATTGGCGATGGACTGGTGACCGTGATTCCCTCGTTGATGATCTCGCTGGCGGGCGGTTTGATCGTGACGCGGGCGGCCAGTGAGGGGCAATTGGACAGCGAAATCCGGCGACAAGTGTTTACCGTGCCCGAGCCGATCGGGTTGGCGGGCTTCGTGCTGTTGTTCCTGGCGCTGGTTCCGGGCTTGCCGAAGCTGCCGTTTCTGACCCTGGGAGCGGTGGCGGTCTACTCGGCCAAGAAAATGATGGAAAAGCGGCATGTCGAAGAGAATTTGCCAGTTGAGCCGGCGAGTCCGGCGGGGCCGGCGGCGGCCAAGGAGAGCATTGAGGGGCTGCTCAAGGTAGACGCGGTGGCGGTCGAGGTGGGGCTCGGTCTGGTGCGGTTGGTGGAAGGGGGAAGCCAGAGCACATTATTGCAGCGAATTGCCGGAGTGCGGAGGCAGATGGCGTCGGATCTCGGGTTTATCCTGCCGGCGGTGCGAGTGGCGGACAATCTGACTTTGAAGGCGCCGGAGTATCGCATTTTAGTGAAGGGCAATGAAATGGCGCGTTTCGAAATGAAACGTGGTTTTGAACTGGCGCTGCTGCCGGGCGAGGCCCACGAGAGGAACCAAACCGGGGTGGTGGAGCGACTGAGCGGGCTCGGGGCGATTGTGACCAAGGAGCCGGCCTTTCAACTGGATGCCCTGTGGGTGCCTCTTGAACACATTGAAACGGCAAGACTTGAGGGATGCACGGTTGTTGATTCGGCCAGTATCGTGGGGACTCATTTCTCGGAAACGATGAAGCGTTGCGCGGCGGAGATCTTCACGCGACAGGATGCCAAGCGTTATGTCGATCGGGTTGCCGAAGAGACGCCGAAGCTGGTTGAGGATTTGGTCCCCAAATTGCTACCGCTAAGTACCGTGCAGAAGATCTTGCAGAATCTATTGCGAGAGCGAGTCTCGATTCGCGATGGCGTTTCGATTTTGGAGGCGATGAGCGAGGGTGGGGCGATGACGCGGAATCCGACTCTGATCACCGAGTTTGTCCGCCAATCGATCCGGCGCACGATTACCAAGCAATTGTTGACGGCGGGCAATGAGTTGAATGCATGGCTGCTCAACGCCGAACTGGAGCAGGAATTGGAAAGTGCGGTGGAGCATGGAGAGTTTAGCAGCCACCTGACGGCGCCGCCGGCGCGAGTACGGGAACTGTTGCAGCGACTGCGGCAAGTTTTTGAGAACCCGATGTCGAGCGCCACGATCTTGACGGGATCGAATGCCCGATTCTTTGTCCGCCAACTGACGGAACCGGTTTTTCCAAACCTGAATGTGATCTCTCATTCCGAGATTGCATCCGGAATCCCGGTGAATTCACTGGGGCAGATCTAGGCGAGAGGATCCGGCAACGTGAGAATCAAATCGTTTTACGCAGAAAGCATCGAGTTGGCGCTCCATTCCGCGAGCAAGGAAATGGGGCAAGAAGCGTTGATACTGAATACCCGTGAATCACCGGCTGAATTTCGACATTTCGGGCGCTATGAAGTGGTTTGCGCGGTAGCGGTCGAGCCGGAAAAGCTGGAGCCGGGTGAAGCACGAATTCCGCCGCGGGAGGAGACGGTGAAGCGGCGGGCGAAGCAGACCCGCTTGATCTTCCTGGTGGGACCTAGCGGAGCTGGCAAGAGCACTTGCTGCGCGAAGATCGCCATACAGGGCAAGTTTCAAGGGGGGAAGGGGCCAGCGATCCTGAGTTGGGACGGCAGCCGGGTCGGGGCGACGGACAGTGTTCGCGCCTATTGCGAAATTGGCGGGCTGAATTTTCGGATGGTGGACCGGCTTGCGGACTTTCAAGCGGTATTGGCGGAATGGGAAGGCGAAGAGCTGGTTCTCGTGGATACGCCTGCCCTGGAAGGCACGGGCCATGGCGAGGAAGAAATGATGCAGTTGCTTGGGGCGCATCGGCGCGCGGAAGTGCATCTCGTGCTCTCGAGCACCTACTCGGAAGGCTATCTGAGGCGTTGCTGGCAGAGCTATCGCAGCCTGCGGCCGGAGTTTCTGCTGCCGACGCATCTCGACGAGGCAAGGATGGATCTGAGCGGAGAGGGCCTCGAGGAGTTACGCGGGTTGGCGATCCGCTGGTGCGGGACGGGCCGCTCGGTCCCAGAGGACCTGCAGGAGGCAGGTCAGGTGATGGAGCGAGCAGCCGCGCTGGATATTCCGGAAGCGGGACGGGATGGGAGCGGGCCGGTGCGGACACGATTTGCGCCAGCGGCCGGTTCGGCCGAGGGCCGGGGAGCGGCCCGGGCAGCGATTGAATCGATAATCGAGAGATTTCGCCGGTCCGATTCTGGCTCAGTGAGCCGGCAAGGCAACGAGTCGAGGACCAGCGCAGCATGAAGCAGTTCCCCAGGAAAGCGGCAGATGAAACCGGAAAACGAGCAAGCCATCGGAGACGAACCTGAAATGTATTATTCGCCAACGCAGACAGTCCAAAGCGTGGAAGACCGGGAGCGCATGATCCTCGAGCATCTGCCGCAAGTCAGGTTGATCGCCCGCCGCATCCATGAACGTCTGCCGGAGAGTGTGAGTCTCGAGGACCTGGTGTCGACCGGGATCCTGGGGCTGATTCAGGCGATTGACCGCTTTGACCCGAGCTTGAACGTAAAGCTGAAGACGTATGCCGAATACAAGATTCGTGGTGCGATTCTCGACAGTTTGCGTGGGCTCGACTGGGCGCCGCGGCAGCAGCGCAAGAAGGCCAAGCAGATCGAGGCAGCGATATCGTTAGCGGAACAGCGCTTGAAGCGTGCGCCGCGGGAAGAAGAAATCGCTTTTGAGTTAAAAATCACGATCGAGGAGTACCATGATTGGCTGGTGGAGGTGCGGGGCGTAAATCTGGGCAGCCTCGAATCGGGAGGCGGCGATGAAGAGAATCGCGATTTGCTGCGATTCATCGCCGACAAGGAAGAGAACTGGCCCTCGAATCTGGTGGAGCGATCCGAGCTCGAAAGGCTGCTGGCCGAGGCGATACAACGAATGCCGCAGATCGAGCGGACGGTACTCAGTCTGTATTACCAAAAGGAACTGACGCTGCGGGAAATCTCGAAAGTGGTGAACCTGCACGAGTCCCGGATCTCGCAGCTAAAGAGTCAGGCGGTTTTGCGGCTGCGCTCGTATCTTGAGAAGCGGTGGCCGGTGGTGAAGGGCAGCTAAGAAAGTACCCCACCCATGAAGCCGAACATTCATCGCGACGAATTAGTCGGTAAGCTCAAGGAGAGTCTGCTGTCGCGTGTGGTGCAAGCGCTTGAGGCGATGATTGGAACTTCGCAGCGCTGTCATCTGGTTTCCGACTTCCCGATGACGGCGCAACTGGGTGTGGGCGAGAAGCTTTTGGGCTGGACGTCCCATTTTTCTGCCGGACCGCGAATCGAGTTGCGAATCTTCGCCGCTCCGGCTGATTGGCAGCTATTCGGGAAAACAGTTCTTGAAGCGGCCGGCGTCGATGAATTGGATGATGCCACGCTCGAAAGCACGTTTCTGGAAACATTGATGCAAACGGCTTCCGCCTTCAGTCAGGACCTATCGGGTTTTGCTGGCCAGAAGTGGGAGTCGAGTGGGAGCGAGACCGGGGTTACGCCAGAGGAAAGCTGGGACAGTTGGGGTTACCGGCTGCCCATGGGGGAACAAGAGGCCAGGATTATGGTGCAGGTCAGCCCGGAGCTGGTCCAGGCGCTGTTGCAGCCGAATGGGGAGGCATCGGCGGCGAAAGCGGCGACACTGGCGGCGGAAGGAAGCCAGGGGGGTGCGCCCCTGCCACAATACGACCTATTGCTCGATGTCCAGTTGCCGGTAAGTGTGAGCTTTGGCCGGGCCATGGTTCCGCTGAAGGAGGTATTGAAGCTCAGTTCAGGCTCGATTGTGGAATTGAACCGGGCCGTTTCCGAGCCGGTTGAGGTCATCGTAAACAACTGCGTGATTGCGCGCGGTGAGGTCGTGGTGGTGGAAGGCAACTACGGTGTAAGAATCCAACAAATCGTCAGCCGGCAGGACCGGTTGCGCACTGTGAACTAGGAGTGATGGATGGAATTTCAAATTGCAATTTTTCTCCTCGCGCTGGGATTGCTGACGAGTTTGTATCTGTGGCTTGAGACCAGGGTGCAGATGCGGCGGCAGGACCGGAATTGGCGCAAGGAAATCGAGCAAATTCGTTTTCAGGTGGAAGAACAGCGGAGCCGCTTGATCCAGACGGTGCGACGCGAAGACGCCACGCTGGGGCACAAGGCGCCAATGAAGGCCGAGGTTAGTTTTCCGCTACGGACGAAGGCCGCGCCCGGGGCGGTCTCGCTTTGGGCCGGCAGCACCAAGATGAGAGCGATTGAGATGGTAAGACGTGGGGATACCAGCGCCAAAATCTCAGCAGCCCTCTCTATCCCCAAGCCCGAAATTGAGTTCCTGATCAAGATGGAAAGGGCCACGACGAAAACATGAAACAGGCAAGGTCCGTCTACTGGAACTTATTTTGGATAGTACGGGCGCGAGGGGCCCGGGGAGGCGGTTGGTCCTCGAAGGTGACCTTAAGGGCCAGTTCTTTCTTTTCGCGGACGACGGTCAAATTGACGGTCCTCGCGCTGGCACGCGCTTCGCGCACGGCGGTGGTGACTTCACGTGGCGAACTGACGCGTGTTTCCTCGACGCGGACGATGACATCGCCAGCGCGGACGCCGGCCTTTTCCGCTGGAGTTTCGCGGCTGACGGAGCGGACCAGGACGCCCTGCTTGATGCCGAAGAACTCGGCCAATTGTGAGTCGACAGACTCGGCTTCGACGCCGAGCTGACTGGACTTCCAGTACATGGCGGCGCGGGGGCTGTCAAAGCCATGGACCATGGCGCGGATTTCACCGGAGCTGGGAATGCGGACCTGGATCGAGCGCTCGAGGCGGCTGCGGGCGGACTCGGGGCGAGCCGAGATGGTGGTGAGGCTGCCGGCGCGACTGACGGCCATTTTCACTTCGCGGCCGGCCGGGGTCTCGCGTACGAGCCGTATGAACTGTTCCATGCTTTCGACGCGATTGCCGGCGAATTCGAGGACCACGTCGCCGGTCTTAAGGCCGGCTTTGGCGGCCGGGGAATTCTCCTCGACGCTGGTGATTTCCGCGCCGCGCTCTTCCTTGAGATTCAGGGCCTGCTTGCGGTCCGAGTCCACGTCGCGAACGCCGACCCCGAGGTAGCTGCCGTTGCTCGACATGAGGCGGACGATTTCGCCCATGGGGGGTTGGGGGGCGGGCGGCGCAGGGGGATTGGGGGGGGCGGGGGCTGTTTGGCTAAGGAGAGCCGCGGGCTCGGAATCGGGCAGGACAATTTGGGCCGGGGCGAGGGCGGCCAGGGCCGCGAACATGGTGGCGGTGACGGAAAAGGAAAGTAGTCTCATAACTGGAAAGACGGAGTTGGTTCGGGTTGGTCGCGAAGGGTGGGCGGATTGGGTGGGCTGAAGCGGCGGCATATCAGAAAACCCCGGGAGAAGCGCGGACCTGACTCAGGGCGCGGAGGATGCGGGTGCGGACATACTCGTCCTCTTCGCGGCGGATGACTTCCTGGAGAGTGCCGACGATATCGGCCGGGTAGCGGTCCATAAGCAGGTCGATGGCCTGAACGCGGACATTGGGGCTGCTATCCCGGGCGAGGACGCGGGACAGGGCTTGGCGGACTTCAGTCTCGCGGGCGTGGGGACGAAGGGCATCCAGGGCGCGCAGGCGGACGATGGGGCTTTCGTCCTGTTCGAGGGCAGCAAGGACAGCCTTGCGGATGTCGTCGCGATTGCAACGGTTGCGAAGGAGCTCGACGCTTTCGACGCGCATACCGGGATCGGGCGCCTGGCGGGCGGCGGCCAGCAGGGCGCGTTCGATGTCGATGTCATTGAGGCCGCCCTCGATGGTGCGCTGGTGGGGTTCTTCGAGGACGATTTGCACCATGCCGTTGCCGGTACCCTGGATGGTGCGGACGCGGGCGAGATCCAGACCGGCGGGGATGAGGCCGCGGCGCTGTTCGACCTCGCGGCCGGCAAAGAAAGCAAGAGCGAGCAGGGCGCAGGCGAGAGCGGGCCTGGCGACGGGCCCCCAGGCGGGCAGCCAGCCGGCCAGGCGGGTGCGCCAGCGGCCGGGACTGGGACTGGAGGCGGCCAAGGACTGCCGCAGACCGGCCCGGCACTGGTCGAGCAGGGCGCGCGGCGGCTCGACTTCCGCTTCGCTGATCAGGCGCAGCATGGCGCGGTGTTGCTCGATTTGATGGCGGCAAGCCTGGCACTGGCTGGCGTGGACTTCGAACTGTTCTTCCTCGTGGAAGTCCATTTCACCGTAGATGTATGCATCGATGCGGGACTGGAGCTGATCGCAATTCATAGGAAATCTCCGAGGGCGGCGCGCATCTTTTGCGTGGCGCGGAACAAACAGTTTTTGGCGGCCTCCTCGGTGGTACCGAGGGAATCACCGATGGCGCGCAGACGCATACCCTCGAAGTGGCGCATCTCGAAAACCAAACGCTCTCTTGGGGTGAGACCGGCGAGGACGGCCTCGATCCGTTCGCGCAATTCGCGGCTGAGGAGCTTGCGCTGGGGGTCGAGGTCGGCGCGTTGCTCGGGAGCCGTTTCGAGACGGTCGCGCGGGCCATCGCTGGTTTCGACGACGGCGGGTTCTTCCTTACGGACTTTTTTCTTGCGCAGGGCATCGAGGCAGAGATTGGTAACGATGCGGTAGAGCCAGGTGTGGAAGCTGCAGTCGAAGCGGAACTTGGCTAGATTGCGGTGTACGCGGAGGAAGGCCTCCTGGTAGATGTCGGCGGCTTCCTCCGGGGAGCGTAAGAGATTGTAGGCCAAGCGCAAGACCTGCTGGTCGTAGCCAGCAACCAGGGAGGCAAAGGCCTGCTGGTCGCCGGCCTGCGCGGCGCGAATCAGGGCGGCTTCATCCATAGGGGATTGATTGACGGGCAAGCGGAGCCGAGCCACAAGGGCTCCCTGCCCGGTAAGCTGAGCATTCACCAACAACAGGGACGCGACAACCGCGATTCTGTCACGTTCGGGAAGGAAAAAAAACCTGTTACGGTTTAATCGGCCAGTTCGACGTCGATGCGTTTGAGCTGAGGGTCCATCTGGGTGATGCGGAACTGGCGGATCTGGCCGACGCGGACCAGATTATTGCTGGTATCGGCGCCGGCGCCTTCCTTCCAGCGGGCGTTGAGCATGGCCGACAGAGAGCTGACATCGACTTTGCCGGAGGAGGCCGTTGTTTCGGTGGCGGATTTGTCGCGCGGTAAGGGGCAGGAACCGGTGACGCCTTCGGCGAGTTGGACCTTGGCGCGGCCTTCCTTGACATCGCTGACGCGTCCGGTGACGAGATCGCCCACCTTGTTTTCGGCGATGAAGTGGTCGGCGCTGGTGGGCTCGAGCTGTTTGATGCTGAGGCGGATACGGCGGCGGTCCACTTCAAATTCGGTGACAGCGGCCTTGATGATGTCGCCGACTTTGAGAATTTCCTTGGGGTGATCGATGCGTTTTTGGCGGGTGATGTCGGCGACGTGGACCATGCCTTCGACGCCGGGGCCGAGGCCGATGAAGGCGCCGAAATTCTGCAGGTCGGTGACGGGGGCCTCGACGATGGAGCCGATGGGGTATTTGGCTTTGGCGGCGGCCCAGGGGTCTTCGACCAACTGCTTGAGGCCGAGGCCGATCTTTCGCTCGGGGATCTTGAGGTCGAGGATCTGGACCTCGACGACATCGCCGACCTGGACGACATCACCGGGCTTGCGTACGCGCTTATCCCAGGTGAGGTCCATGAGCCGCACGAGGCCTTCGATGCCGGGCAGGAGCTCGACGAAGGCGCCGAATTCGGCCAAGCGCATGACCTTGCCGGAGAGGCGCTGGCCCACGCTGAACTGCTCGGCGGCCTGAGCCCAGGGCTCGGGCTGGAGTTGCTTCATGCCGAGGGAAATTTTGCGTGTGGCGGGGTTGATCTTGAGAATCTTGACCTGGACGGTGTCGCCTTCCGTGAGCAGGTCGGCGGGATTGCCGATGCGGGTCCAGCTGATGTCGCTGACATGGAGGAGGCCATCCACTTCCCCGATGCTGACGAAGGCGCCGAAGTCGGTGAGGGTGCGGACGCGGCCGTCGAGAACCTGACCTTCGGCGAGGGCGGCGAAGGCTTCCTGTTTGCGCTGAGCGGACTGTTCCTCGAGCAGAACACGGCGGTCGACGACGATGTCCTGTTTTTCCTTGTCGAACTTGGTGATGCGGCACTCGATGGTCTGGCCGGCGAGCTTGGCCATTTCGGCCACGTCGCGGGCGCCGGAGCGGGAGGCGGGCAGGAAGGCGCGTTCGCCGGCGACCTCGACACGCAGGCCGCCCTTGACGACTTCGAGGACCTTGCCGGAGACAGCGGATTTCGATTCAAAGGCCTGCTCGATGCCGGACCAGTCCTTGGGGGCTTCGACCTTTTGCACGGAGAGGCGATAGTAGCCGCCGTCGTCGGTGCGGCCGGCGATGGCGACCTCGAGAGTCTGGCCGAGTTGGACGAGCACTTCGCCGTCACGGCCCTGAACGAGATCGAGGGGCAGGAGGCCTTCGAGCTTGCGGGCGATGTCAATGACGACGCCGTCGGGGGTGATGCGAAGGACGTGGCCCTTGACCAAGCCGCGAGGCGAATCATCGGCTTCGGTGGTTTGCTGTGTTTCGAAATCGCGAAGAATATCGCCGAAGCCAGTGTCTGCCAGGGTTTCCGCTGTTTCCTGAGGATCTTCCGGGGAAAGCGGCCGGGTGTTTTCCATAGAACTCATACAAATCCGTGCGAGAATCTACATTGTCTCATAGATGCTACGCCGTCAATTTCTGCGCCATGCCGCCCTAGCTCCTGCAGCTTTGAGCCCGGCGGTCGAGGATGAAGCCGCCTGGGAGAAATTCCGGGCCGAGCACTTCTTACTGCCGGACTGGCGGGCCTATCTGAACACGGGGAGCGTGGGGACGGCGCCGCGGCGAGTGGTGGAGGCGACGAATCAATACCTCTCGCTTGGGGCATCATATGCGACGGAGCAGTATCCGCGCTGGGGCTACGAGGCGATGGAGGGCCATCGCGAAGCGCTGGGGAAGTTTCTGGGGGCGCGGCGGGAGGAAATCGCGCTGACGCATAATGCGACGGAATCGATGAGTCTGATCGCCAACGGGCTGGATATGAAGCCGGGCGATGAGGTACTGATCACGGATCAGGAACATCCATCGGGGCGGGGTTGTTGGCAGTTGAAGCAGGCGCGGCAGGGAATCCGGATTCGCGAGGCGCCTGTGCCGGTACCGCCGCGCAACGCCGAGGAGATACACGAGGCGGTGGTTGGGGCGATCCGGCCGGAGACCAAAGTACTTTCATTTTCGGGCATCACGACGCACACGGGGCTGATGTTTCCGGTGGCGAGCATTTGCGCGGCGGCGCGGGAACGGGGCGTGATCACGGTGGTTGATGGGGCGCACATGCCGGGGCAGGTAGCGTTCCGGCTGGATGAGTTGGGCTGCGATGTGTTCGCGGGCAGTTTGCACAAGTGGTTGTTGACGCCGCCGGGTTGCGGGGTGCTGTATGTGCGGGAGAGCTTTCAGTCGCGGCTGTGGCCGACGATTGTGGTGGAAGGCTGGCGGAACCAGAAGGATGCCCTGAAGTATATGCAGTTGGGATGCAATAACCGGGCTGAGCTCGAGGGGATGCTGGAGGCGCTGAAGTTTATTGGCGAGGTGGGGGCGGAGCGGATGCGGGCGCGGATACATTATCTGGCGCGGTATGCGGCGGAGCGGGCGCGGGCAATTCCGTATCTGAAGGTGCTGACGGCGGTCGATGACCGGCTGTATGGCGGGATGGTGGCCTTTGAGGTGGAGCGCCGGGATTATGAGCCGTTGTGGAAGAAGCTGGGTGAGCGTAAAATCTGGACGCTGCGGGGGCAAAAGATACGGGTGTCGAGCCACATACACACGAGGCGGTCGGATCTCGATCGTCTGTTCGATACGGTGAAGGAAGTTTACGGCTAGACGCGGTTGAGGCGGTAGCCAACGCCGCGAACGGTGAGCAGGCATTCGGGGTGGGTGGGGTCGGTCTCGAGATACTTGCGGAGGCGGACGATGAAGTTATCAATGGCGCGGGTATCGGTATCGCTTTGCACCTGCCAGACCTTGTCGAGGATCTCGGCGCGGCTGACGGGCTGGCCTTCGCGCTCGAGCAGGTAGCGGAGGAGGTTGGCTTCCATGACGGTGAGGGGCTGGCGTTCGCCGTCGACTTCGATTTCGAGAGTATTGAAGTCAATTCTGCGGCCGTTGATAACGGTCTGATTGGGGGGGAGGGCGGCTTTTTCGGCGGACCATTGGCGGCGGCGGAGGAGGCTCTTGATGCGGGCGATGAGGACGCCGAGATCGAAGGGTTTGGCGAGGTAATCGTCGGCGCCGGCGGCGATGCCTTTGACGACGTCATCGGGACGGCCGCGGGCGGTGAGTATGAGGGTGGGAAGGTAATGGCGTTCATCGCGGAGGCGGCGGATGACCTCGAAGCCGTCGATGCCGGGCAGCATGACGTCGAGGATGAGGAGATCGAAGGGAGCAGAGGCGCCGGTGAAGGCAGCGAGGGCGTCCTCGCCGTTGTCGCGGACGGTGACCTCGAAGCCTTCGGCTTCGAGATTGAAGCGGAGGCCTTCGGCGAGATGTTGTTCATCCTCGACGACGAGAACGCGCATCAGGCGGAAGCTCCCTTGGCTTGGAATTCGCTTTGCAGCTCAAGCGTGAAAGTGCTGCCGAGGCCGGCGCCGGGGCTTTCGGCATAGACGCGGCCGCCGTGTTTGCGGGCGACGCTGCGGACGATGAAGAGGCCGAGGCCGGTGCCTTTGATCTTTTGGGAAATGACGCCGGGGATGCGGTAAAAGCGGCCGAAGATGCGTTTGAGTTCAGCGGGGGGGATGCCGATGCCCTGATCGCGGACGCGGAGGGCGACGCGGTTGCCATCGAGCCGCTCGAGCTCGAGAGTGACTTTGATGCTGTTGCCGGAATACTTGATGGCGTTGTCGAGGAGGTTGCTGACGGCGCTTTTGAGTTCCTGGGGGTCGCCGCGGACAATAGCGGTGTCGCCGGTGGGCAGGCGCCGTTCGATGCGGAGGCGTTCGTCCTCGATGTGGTGGCGGAGGCGGGCCATGCTGGCGCAGTCGTTGACAAGGTCGAGCAGGGGGACGGGCTGGTTGCCGCGGCCGCCGCGGCCGCCGACGCGGCTGGCCTCGAGCACCTGTTCGATGGTGCCGAGGAGGCGGTCGGTATCGTCGAGCATGATGCGGTAGAACTCTTGGCGTTTGGGTGCGGGGATCTCGCGTCTGTCGAGTGTTTCGAGATAGAGGCGGATGGAGGCGACGGGGGTTTTCAGCTCGTGGGTAACCGCGTTGAGAAAGGCGTCGTGCTGCTCGTTTTTGCGGATTTCGCGGAGCAGGAAGATGGTGTTGAAGACCATGCCGGCGATCAGGAGTAGGAAGAAGATGATGCCGAAGACGAAGAGGATGCCGGTACGCCAGTTGAGCAGTACCCAGCCGATATTGAGGGCAACGGCGAGGGTGACCAGGAGGATACCGAGAATGCTGAAGAAAATGGTCTGCCGGCGCCGGCTGGGAATCAACATCCACATTCAGAGATAGCAAGTTTTGTCAGGGAGCGGGGCGAGCGGGAAGGGGCCGGCAATGATATGTTGGGCAGTTCCGGCATCCCGATGAGGCAGAAAACGATTTACTTGCTGGCGCTGCCGTGCCTGCTTGGCATGAGCGCAAAAGGACAGCCAGCGGTGAAGACGCCACCGCTGAGCGCGGAGGCGCGGCTGGCGCGGGCGCGGGAGTTTCTACAGCAGCAGCGGCGTGTGGAGGCGCTCGAGGAACTGGGGAAAGCGTTGGCGGGTAAGCCGGGCGCGGAGGTACGGTTTCAGGCGGGGAAGTTGTTGCGGGGCTTGGCGGAGTCGCGGCTGGAGGCGTTGCGGGAAGCGGCTCCGCGGTCGGCCGGGCTGAGTGAGTTGGCGGGGGACCGCCATGAGAGGCTGGGCCAATTTGCCGAAGCGCTGGCGGAGTACCGGGAGGCGGCCAAGCTCGAAGCGGACCGGCCGGGGCTGCATTACCGGCTGGGGAATGTGCTTTGGAAGATGAGGGAGTTGGAGGCGGCGATTGGGGAACTGAATCGGGAGTTGGCGCTGAGTCCGCATCATGGCATGGCGAACTTACGGCTGGGGCAGGCCTGGATGAGCAGTGGCGAGGAGGAGCGGGCGCTAGGGCCGCTGGAGGCGGCGAGGGCGTCGATGCCGGAATCGATCGAGGCGCGAAGGGACTTGGGCAAGGCTTACCGGAAGCTGAACCGCAATGAAGAAGCGCGGCGGGAATGGGAGTATGTGGCGCGGGCGAAGCCGGAGGATGAACAAGTGCATTACCTGTTGAGCGGAGTGTACCGGGATTTAGGACAAGAGGAAAAAGCGCAGGAGGCGCTGGCGCGGCACCGCGGGTTGCTCGAGCAGCGGAGAGCGCGAGCGGGCAAGGAATAAGCAGTCAGGGTTGGGGCGGGAGGCTTTGCCAGCGTAGCCGTTCCTGGGCCGCCGCCGGGCTGAGGCCGGCGAGTTCCAGGACGGCGAGCAGGATTTCGTGGGCGGCGGGGGAGCGCGGGGCGAGCGCCACGGCGCGCTGGGCAGCCGGGACGGCGGCAGTGGGCTGGGCGAGGGCCAAGTACACTTGGGCGAGCGCCAAGGGGATCTCGGGGTTAGCGGGCCGGTTCTTGGCGGCAGCGCGGAGGAGGGGGATGGCGGCCGGGTAGTTCTTCAGTTGCATAGCGGCCAAGCCGGCGTAGAAGCGAGCTTCGGGAGCGGAGGCGGGCAGCTTGGCCTCCGCGGCGAGGACAGTGAAAGCCTCCTGGGGCTTGCCCTCGCGGAGGAGGAGGAAGCCGAGAGCGAGGCCCGGGCCGGGGCGGTGTGGGGCCAATTGGCGCGAGCGGCGAAAAGCCTCAATGGCTTTGGAAGCGTTGCCTTCGCTCTGCAGGGCATGGCCGTGGACCTCCCAGCCGGCGGGGGATTCAAAATCCCGTTCGGCCACATCATTCCAAAGCGCGATGGAGGCTTCGGCGTAAGCGCGGGTAGCGAGTTCCAGAGCGCCGGTGTGCTTGGGATTGCGAGTGAGCAGGCGCTCGAGAAATTGGAGACCGGCGAGGGGATTACGCCGCGCCACCAGGGTGGCGCCGAGCCAGAATTCGAGATCGTCACGGCCGGGGTCGCGAGGCGGGGCCAAGCGGTTGGCGATTTGGAGCGAGGATTCGGCTTCTTCGAAGCGATTGGTCCGGTAGAGGCAGATGCCGAGGAAGAGGTGGGAAGTCCATAGAGCGGGATCGAGTTGGATCGCGGAGCGGAAAGCGGGGATCGCGGAATCAAACTTGTTCTGGAGATGGCGTGACAGGCCTAAGCGCTGCCAAGCAAGGGGCGAGGGCCGGAGCTGGGTTTCCTTTTCGTAGGCCGCCTCGGCGGCTAAGAAGTCCCGCGCCTGCCCTGTCTGAGGGGCAAGCGCGGAGGGAGGCAGAGTTTGGGCGGCGAGGCCGGCGGCCAGCCAGGGGAGGATTAGCAGCGGTTGCAAACGGTCAATAGTACAACTTCAGACCCATCTGAATGGAGCGCTGCGGGATTGCCGTGCCGAGAATGCGGCCGAAATTGGGAGTGCCGAAGGATGCGCCCGGATTAGAGAAGTTTGTGTTGTTGAAGGCATTGAACAGCTCGGCGCGGTATTGCAGGCGGATCCGTTCACGGATGGAGAAGTTCTTGAAGACGCCGAGATCGAAATTGCGGAAGCCAGGTCCGCGCAGGGCATTGCGGCCAAGGTTGCCGAAGCTGAACTGTGGTGCGGCGGCGAAGGCGGCAGTGTTGAAATAGAGGCCAGCGGGACCGTATTGCGGGGTCCAGCCGCTGGGGAAGGGGTTGCCGACGAGGTTGGGCCGCTGGAAGTTACCGCGGGCACCGACGTTGGCGTTATCAAAAGGCAGCGTGATATTGAAAGGCCGGCCGGTTTCGAAGGTCCAAAGGCCGGTGGTCTGCCAGCCGCCGAGCAGGGCCTTGGCCGGGCCCTTGAGGCCGAAATTTGGCAGCATGTAGCTGTAGCCGGTATTGAAGACGTGGTTTTGATCGAAGTCGGAGGGGCCCATGGAAGCGCGATTGTCGCGGTTGTCCTGGGGTGAGGTGCCACCGAACTGGGAGTTGAGGTCAATATTTTTCTGGAAGGCATAGGAGGCGACGAATGTCAGGCCCTTGTACATGCGCTGTTCGGCCTTGGCGGTGAGCCCATGGTACTTGGAGGTGGCGATGGTTTTGAGTTCGCTGAGGGCGCCGGCCTGGGGATAGGGGCGACGGGGATTGGGGGCGCCGGGGCCGGGAGGCGGATCGTTGGTGCTGAGGAAGCTGGACAGGTGGGTACCCTTGGCGCCCTGGTAGTTCATCTCGAGCAGCAGGGATTGAGTGAGTTGGTGCTCGACGCCGAAGTTCCAGTTTTGCATGTAGGGGGTTTGGAGGTCGCGGGCGATGGTGTGCTGGGCATTGGGCTGTACGAGGGCGGGGTTGAAGGAACCAAAGAGCTGGTCAGCGCGCGTGGGGGCCACTCCGGCGATGTTCAGGCCGGTGAGGTTGTCGGAAAGGGAGAAGGGCCAGTTGCCGCGGCCGGTCGACCATTCCCAGCCGAAGTTGGCGTTGTAGAAAATACCGTAAGCGCTGCGAATGACGGTCTTGGGCATGATGCGGTAGGCGAAGCCGATGCGGGGGGCGAAGTTGAGCCGCTGCGGATTGGCGATGGTGCGCGGGGCATTGGCGGGCTGGCCGGTGATTGGATTTTGAGCCGTCCAGTAGAACTGACCGGCATTCATGTCGAAACCGCCCATGCGGCCGCGGCGGTGGTGGGGCCAAGCATTGTATTCGTAGCGCAAGCCCACGTTGACGGTGAGCTTGCTGGTGAGCTTGATGTCGTCCTGGACCCAGAAGTGATGCAGGGACTGGTCAATGTCGAGGTCGGCTTCACCCGTGATGCGGCCCGCCTCATTGACGGTGCCGAGCAGGAAACTGGCAAAGGGATGGCCGGTTACGGCAACGTTTTGGGGATCGGCGGTGGGGATGTTGTTGAAGCCGAAATTCAGAAACACGGAATCGTGAATTGTGCGCAGGCGGGTGTAGTCATAGCCAAAGGCGAGGGTGTGCCGGTCGATGATCTTGGTCATCGAGACGGAGCCTTGGTAGGTGAAGTCCGGGCCGTTGATCAGGTTTCCGTTGTTGGGCCCGGTGAGGCCGGCGATGTTGAAATTGACGGGGAAGTCGAAGTTGCGGAAGTTGGTGGGGACGTTCTGCAGACCGGCGGAGCGGTAGGCATCGATGAATTTGTGGAGGGGGCCTTGGCCGAGATCGGCGCGGAGGTAGCCGAGGCGGAAGTCGATGATGGAGCGGGGGTCGATGATGTGGGTATCGCTGATGGTGACGCCGAAGTACTTGTTATAGGTAGCGCCGTTGGCGTTAGGGAAATTACGCGGATCGCGCTGGAAGATATCAGACCAGGAAACGCGGGCAAAAAAATTGTTGTTGTCGGAGAACTTGTGGTCGACGCGAGTGTGGGTTTGATTGTCCTCGCGAGCGCTGCCGGTGGTGTTGGTGTAGTTGCCGGTGTTGAGCGCCAGGGGGTTCAAGGAATCGGGGAACCAGAGATTCATGTAAGCGCGGGCATAAGCGGGGACGCGGGAGGTGGGAATCTGGTTATTGGGAAAGGGCTGACGGGTGAAGACGGCCTGACCCTGAGCGTTGACGCCGGACTGAGCGCCGGTGAAGGGATCGAAGATGGCGGGCATGGCGGAATTGCCATCGAGGTTGCGTGAGAGGTTGCCCCCCTTCCAGGCAGCGTTGGGAATGGTGCCGATCTGAACAGCGCCGCGGCGCTGTTGGAAGCCTTCGTAGTTGAAGAAAAAGAAGGTGCGGTTTTTTCCGTCGTAGAGCTTGGGAATGCGGATGGGGCCACCGAGAGTGAAGCCGAACTGATTGAACTTGAAGTCGGGGCGCCGGGCGGCGAAGTACTCCCGGGAGTCCATCTTGGAGTTTCTGAGGAACTCGTAGAGAGTGCCATGGTATTCGTTGCCGCCGGATTTGATGGAGACGTTGATGTTGGCGCCGGCGCCGGCGCCGAAGCGGGCCGACATGTTGGTCTGGATTTTAAATTCGGAGATGGCGTCAATCGAGGGGGCGATGGCGGCGGTTTTAAAGAAGCTGCCGTTGTTGAAAGTGCCATCGAGGGTATAGTTGGCGTTGTCGCTGCGGCTGCCGGTGACGGCCCAGGTTTGGGCGTTGAGGGTGGGGCCGCCGCCGTTGGCGCCGCGCGTAGCGCCGGGAGTGAGGCGGACGAGGTTATTGAAGTTCCGTCCGTTTAGAGGCAATTCGACCACCTTTGTGTTGTCGATGGTGGTGGAGATGACACCTTCGGTGGCCTTGAGCAGTTCGCCTTCGGCGGTAACACTAACCGACTCGGTGACCTGACCGACGGTGAGGCGGAAGGTCAAGGAGATAGCGCCGGCGACCTCCAGCTTCAGGTTCTCCTGGACCTGCTTGCGGAAGTTTGGGGCCGTGACCTCCGTGCTGTACAAGCCGGGGATCAAGGAAAGAACGGAGAAGTTGCCGCTTTCCGAGGTGGTGGTTTCGCGGGCGATCCCGGTTTGGGCATTGATGACGCGCACCTGCGCACCGGGCACGGCGGCGCCGGAGGGGTCGACCACCTGTCCGACGATGGAACCGAGGGTGGTGGCTTGTCCGAAGAGGGAGGCAGGGGACAGAAGCAGGCAGCAGACAAGGGCGGTAAAAATTGCGCGGAACAGAGGCATTCAGGGACTCCTATAGCGATCCACCAGAGGCAAGCCCCTGGGATAATAGAAAAATACTATTTCAAGAAAATGCCTCTGTAAAGATTAATCTTGTATTGCAAGCGTGATTAGGGAATTTTTTTGATCCCGGTGGCAACCTTGCCTTGTCCTTGGCGGATGAAGACGGTTTGGTTAGCGGGGAGGTTGGGGATGACCTCGGTTTTTCCGCCGGGCCATTGGACCTCGACGGTGACGGTGGATTCCTTGCCGAGGCCGAAGTGAAGGCGGGGGTCGGCGGAGGACAGGTAGCTTTCACCGGCCCGGAGGCGGTTGTAGGAGACGGTGTTGGGGGTAGTGACCTTGACTTTGGCGCCGACAGCCATACGGTTGCAGGTTTGACCCTGGAGGACGATGCGCAACCAGTTTTGCTGATTTCCGCCGCGATTTTCGGCGAGGGTGGGCAAGGAATCGATGTTGGATACGACGAAATCCAGATCGCCGTCGTTGTCGATATCGGCGAAGGAGCCGCCGCGGGCGGATTGTTTGGCGAAAGCGGTTAAGCCGGTATCGCGGGATACATCGCGGAAGCGTCCGTTGCGGAGATTCTGGAAGAGTTGGAGAGGTTGGCGGTAGGATTCGCGGAGGACGCCGTCGACTTCGGGGTAGACGTGGCCGTTGGCGCAAAGCAGATCGAGGAAGCCGTCGTTGTCATAGTCGAGAAAGAAGCTGGCCCAGCCGAGGTAGGGAATGGTGGGTTCGCCGACGCCGGCGGGGAAGGAGACATCGGTGAAGAGACCGGCGCCCTCATTCTGCAGGAGGACGTAGTTGTCATTGGCAAAAGTGGTGATGAACAGGTCGGTGTTGCCGTCGTTGTTGTAGTCGCCGACGGCGACGCCCATGCTGGACATTTCCTTGCCGTCGGCGTTGTAGGCGACGCCGGCGGGGACACCCAGCTCGGTGAAAGTACCGTCGCGGTTGTTCTTGTACAGGAGGTTGGGGTGGGAGTCGTTGGCGACGAAGAGATCGGGCCAGCCGTCGTTGTCGAAGTCTTCGAAGACGGCCTGGAAGCCGAAGAGGAGCTTATTGTCGGCGACGCCGGCGGAGGTAGTGACATTGGAGAAGGTGCCATCGCCGTTGTTGCGGTAGAGGGAGTCAGGGGCGCCGGCATAGCCGAGAGGGCCGCAGGCGTTGACCTTGAGGCCGCGGTATTCACAGGAGCGGAGTTCGGGCCGGGCGATATTGAAATCGAGGTAGCCGGGCACGAATAGATCGAGGTGGCCATCGAGGTTGTAATCGCCGAAGGTGGCGCCGGCATGCCAGATGGGATCGCCGGCGAGGCCGGCCTTGGCGGTGGAGTCGGTAAAGGAGCCATCGCCGCGGTTGCGATAGAGGAGGTTGTGGCCGAAGTTGGAGACGAAGAGATCGGTATGGCCATCGTTGTCGTAGTCGGCGGCGACGCAGCCGAAGCCCCAGCCTTTGCCGGGCACGCCGGCGATTTGGGTGACGTCGGTGAAGGAGCCATCGGGGTTGTTGCGATAGAGGTGATTGGTGGTGGAGGGGGGCTGTTTGCCCTGGAGTTGCTCCACGGTGGCGCCATTGACAAGGTAAAGATCCATGCGGCCGTCGGCGTCGTAATCGAGCCAGCAGGAGCCGCTGCCGTTGACCTCGAGGACGAAGCGTTTCTTGAGGCCGCCGGAAACGATGATGTCCTTGAGGTTGGCCTTGGTGGTGATGTCAACGAAGCGGACGGGGGCGGAGGCTTGGGCGAAGGCCAGCAGCAGGAGGAGGTGGCGGAAGAGGGAGATCACTGGGGACGTCCGGAGCGGAGGGCTTCGATCTGGCGGGTTTGTTCAGCGGCCAATTCGGGGAGGCCGAGGCGGAGCAGGACGCGAGAGAGTTCGAGGCGGAGCGTGAGATCGTTGGGGTGTGTGGGCAAGCCCTGTTCGAGGAGGTCTCTGGCCTCAGCGAAGCGGCGGAGGGAGCCGAGGCTGCGGGCGAGGCCGAGGCGCGCGGCCAGGGAGGTGGAAGGGGAGGAAAGGGCGGCGCGGTAGAAATCGAGGGCCTGGGGGTGGGCGCCATTTTTCTGCAAGGTGTCGGCGAGGCCGAGGGAGGCTTCCGGGAGGCCCGGGGCGAGGCGGAGGGTCTCTTCGAAAGCGGGGCGGGCTTGCTGGTATTGACCGAGGCGGGCGAACTGCTGGGCAGCGGCGAGGTGGGCTTGCGGGAGGGAGGGGAAGCGCCCGCGGGCCGCGAGGGCGGCCTGGAGGGCTTCTTCCTGTTTCTCGGCGGCATTGAGGGCTTCGACAAGGAGGAGGGCGGTGGATGAATCGCTGGGGGCGGCGGTGGCGGCCTGCCGCAGCAGGGGGACGGCCTGGGAGGCCTGTTGGGAACGGAGGTAAGCCGTGGCCAACAGGGAAGAAGCGCGGGCGTGAGCGGGGTCGGCCTGGCGGGCTTTTTCGAGCGGAGCGATGGCGGCGGGGTAATTGCCTTCGATGACGAGGGCGAGGCCGAGGCCGAGGTTGGCGTCGAAGGATTGCGGCAGCAGTTCGGCGGCGCGGCGGAGGGGCGGGATGGCCAAGGGGGTTTGGCCGGATTTGAGGAGGGCGAGGCCGTGGTTATACTGCGCTTGAAAGAAAGCGGGATCGGTGGCTGCGGCGCGCTCGAAGGCGAGCAGGGCGTCGGCGGCGATGCCGGCTTCGCCATAGAGTACGCCGAGGGCGACGAGAGCGTTGGGATCGATCGGGGAGCGGTTGAGGATTTTTTGGCTGAGTTGCCGCGCCTGGTCGCGATTGCCGGCAGTGAGGGCGGTGGCGGTTTGCATGAGGGTGGCGACATCCTGCTGGTCGGCATTCTTGAGGCGCCGGCTGCTCTCGAAGGCATCGCGGGCCAACTCCGGCCGCCGGGTTTGCTGGTAGAGTTGCCCGAGGCGGAAGTAAAGTGAGCCATCCCAGGGGGCGGAGGCCAAGGCGCGCTTGAGCAGAGGGATGGCCGGGAGGGGCTGTCCGGCGGCGGCATGGGAAGCGGCCAGTTGGGAGTGAACGTCGAAGACTGTTTCACCGGATGCAGCGATGGGCTGGAACCAGGAGATCGCCTCGAGGGGCTTGTTTTCAAACAGGGCGATGCGTCCGAGGAAGTAGCGGGCATGGTGGGCGGGCGGGGCGAGCCGCACGGTGGCGGAAAGGTGAAGGCGGGCGCTGGTGAGCTTGCGCTGGCGGAAGAGAACATAGCCGAGGCGGTAATGGGCTTCGACGTATTTGGCATCGCGCTCAAGGATTTGCTCGAGCAGGGATTGCGCCTGGGGGAAGCGTTCGGCCTGGAGATGGCGTTCGGCTTCCGACATCATTTCGGGAAGGGTGGCGGCGGCCAGCAATGCGAGAAAAACAAACGGCATGTCGGTGAGAGACGTCAGGGCCTGCTGGAAAGATTATATGACCGGGGGGCAGGCGCGGTTTGGTGAATTTCCTGAGACAATAGGAAAGAAATCAGGAGGGCCCTTAGCACAACGGTTAGTGCAGAGGACTCATAATCCTTTGGTTGCTGGTTCGAATCCAGCAGGGCCCACCAGAGTCCAGTCAATCTTCATTTGCCGGTTGCATGGGGTGCCGGGAAGGCCGGAGTGGTTTTGCTTGATTGCCGCATGCGGGTTGTTCCACGGGGTTGGGGATCGGGGTGAGGCCGCGGGGAAGAAAGAAAAACAAGAAAATGGGAATACTTGGGGGAGTGAGCGCGAGCGGATTGCCGGTGTGAAGGCGCGGGAGGACTTGCGTTCCGCGGCGGAGGAACTCGCCGAGGCGATCCTTGTCATCGAAGAGGAGCTAGGGAGCCGATTTTGAGAAAGGTTGCCAGCGGATTGCGTTGAAGGCGCCTGGTTATGGGAGAGCAGTGCGTGGGAGAGGAGCAGGGAGCCAGGGGGATGATTTCGCGCCGTCCTCACCGCTCAGACAAGCGCAGATCCGGCCGGTGGTGACGATAGAGGGACAGCCCGCGAGCATTCAGTTCGCGGGTTTGACGCTGGGCTTCGGGGGACTTTACCGGATCCATCTCACGGTTCCGGCCAGTGGGCCCGATGGCAATCCGCATGTCGTGATCCGTCAGGGAAAAGTTGCGGCCAACGGGGGTAAGCTGCGCGTGCGGAAGTAGGCAGTAAAAGCAACGCCCGCCGGCGTGTGGCCGGCGGGCGGAAGGTTCTTGGACTTGAGGCGCTGGGTTACATTTCGGCGAGGGCGGCGACGAGGGCGCCCTTGGCCGTTGAGTTGAGCGGGGCCTGGGCCATGCGGATTTCGCTAAGGGGCAGGGGAAAGTCGAGTTCCTTGAGGACTTTTTCGAAGCGGTCGCGGAAGCCCTTGGGCAGGGTGGTGCCGCCGGAGAGGACCATGGGAACAGGGCGGCCCATTTTGGGGATATTGCGGGAGTTGGAGAAGGCTTCCTTGAGGCCGGAGCAAACGGCGCGAATGACCTCATCGTAGTAAACGTTGAGAACCTGATGGAGCTTGTCATGGAAGGGGCCATTGAGTTGGAAGGACTCTTCCTTGGCGAGGCGGATGCGCGTGGTGAGCTCGCCGGTGATGGAGGCCGCCGAGGAATCGATATAATCGCCGGCCTTGGCGACGCTAAAGCTTAGGACGGGGACGGCGAGGTAGCTCAAGCAGACGTTGACGAGGCCGCCGCCGAAGCTGATGCCGATGCCGGAATAATTGGTTTCTTCCAATTCACTGAAGACGACAGCGAGGCCTTCGTTGATGGGCGTGGGCTCGCAGCCGAGTTCCCGCAGGATTTGGGCGATCGAGGCATCGTGGTAGGTGAGGTTTTCCTCGGCGCCGAGCGGGGCGGCGGGAACGCTGTAATAAACAGGAATGCCGGGGCTCCGCACGCCCTCAGTGAGGTTTTCGATCAACTGCTTGAGCATGATCGCGTTCTCGGGTTCGGTTGGATTGAGCACGCCGCGGTTCATCGGACGGCGACTTTCAGACTGAAGCAAGTCGGCGAAGCGCGAGCTTTCGTTTCCAGGCACAATTATCTTCTTCTCAAAGCCCTCACCGGAGACGACGAAGGGGACGCTTTCGCGCTTCAGCGACGCCTCGGTCATCTTCGACCAGGGAACTTCGACGAAGGCGTTCAACTGACTTTTGAACAGGAACTGATCGCCATTTTGCACGGCGGCGACGATACGGCTGGTGCCGACATCGAGTCCGATGGCGGGGGTTTGTTGGGTTTGTTTCATGGGTTCTCCTGGCGAGGATTGCTCGCACGCGAATCGGTTGTGCCGGCCGGCTCGTTGCTCTCAGGCAACAAGGCGCTCAACCGGCGGTACTGGTTGCGCAACTGGGTGCGGAGCTGCGCGACAGAAATGGAATCTTTTCCAGCCCGGGACCGCAGAAGGTCTTCACTGGAGACGACTCCTTTCCACATGCGCGCCCCGGTTGCGGCAAAGAAAGTGCCGTCATAACTAAAGCCAAACAGGAATAGGCTGGCCAGAGGCAGCTCGTAGTTGTCGGGCAGACCCATGGCTTCAAAGGGGAAATTGCCGGCCCAATCGGTGTGATAGCCAATCTGAAAGTTGGAGGGATTGATGGAAACCTGCGCGTGGGTGACGCAATTGGAGGCGCGGATAGCGTAGCGGCTGCGTAGAATACGGGTGAGCATGCGGCCGCTGTCAACTTGTGCCTGGGTAATCTCGGGGGACTCATCGCCAGGGCGAGTTTGTGTTTCAAAAGAGATGGCGAGGAAGGAATCATTCAAGCCGATATAGGCCCATTCCTCATCGGCCCAAGTCGACTTGCCGGCGTGATTGGCCGCATCGGACTCGACGACAACGCGAAAGACGCGGCCAAAGCGGTCAATGACATAGTGGTAGGCCTTTTCCTTCTGGACATACTGAAGCAGCGATTCGCCGAGGAGTTTGAGCCGGCGTAATTGTGTTTCTTCGAGTTCCTCGAGCGTGCTTTCTGTCGTGTGATAAACGATGCCGGCGGCTTGTTGAGAGGGAAGCCGGGACAAGGAGGCTTGTGGGGCGTTGCGATTCCATACATAGTACTCGCGCGGACGGTTGCTGGTGGTGAAGCGGGTCTCAATATGAAGACCATTCGACCAGGTTTCCACGCCGCCGCGGTTGTCGATGAGATAGGCTTTCTCAAGCGGTACTTCCGGAGCGGGGCGGACGGTGGACAGTTTTCCGCCAGCCACGGCCGAGGCGTCGATAACCGGAAGCGGGGACCGGCGGAGCAGGGACAGCGTGGGAATCAGCAAAAGGAAGGCGACAGTGATCCAAATCTTGCGATTGCTTAACCACCAGAAATGGGGGCTAAGAAGAAGATCTTCGATTTGACTGAAGCGCTTTTCCGTGGTTTTGAGGAAACGCAGCTTCTCGACGGGATCTTCGATCTTCGAAGCCCGCGAGGCAATCATCGACTTTAGGACATCTCTCGGAATCAGATGACTCAAGAACCATTTACTCCCAATCCACTTTGCCCAAGGGGGGAATCGGCGAACAGCGCCATGAACTTTATAGCCTGCCTTGGCGAATGGGTGGAGGCGATTCTTTAGTTTACTTGCTGTGAAGGTGAACTGAAGAGTGGCCGGCCATTCGGACGTTACTCTATCAGGAGGAAAGGGTGAAGAGTTGTGAATTGGAGCTGCGGCCGGCAGCGGGTTGGGTGCTGCTGTGGGGAGGCGGGCTGAGCAAAGAGACGGACGCTGGGCATGGGCGACAGCCTGGGCAAGCGGGCTGGGCAGTTCGCCTCGGGCAGCGTGGTGGGTGTAGAATCCGAGTACCGTGGGCAAACTGATTGGGATCTTAGTACCAGTGCTGGCGCTGGCCCAGCACGGCAAGGATGATGAGAAGGCGCGGCATCTCTTTATGGGAGATGCGGCGCGAATCGAAGCCGGGCGCAAAATCTACGCCGGGGGCTGCGCGGGGTGCCATGGCCCGGAGGGCATGGGTGGGCGAGGGCCGAGCTTGGTGGAGCGGGGTGCGTGGCATCCGATGAGCGACGAGATGCTGTTTAAAACGATCCAGAACGGAGTTGGGATCATGCCGGCGGCCAAGCTGCCGGAAGACCGGGGATGGGAGCTGGCTGCGTTTGTCCGTTCTCTGACGGCGCCGGCGATCGAAATGAAAGCGCCGGGGGCGGCGGCGGCGGGAGCGATGCTGTTTTGGGGCCGCGCCGGGTGTTCGGCCTGCCACCGGATTGGAGACAAGGGGGGATTTACAGGTCCGAATCTTTCCAATGTGGGGCGAAGCTCGACGCTGCCCAAATTACGGCGGTCGATCCTCGAGCCCGATTATGAACGCACGCCCGGGTTTGAGCGGGCCGAGGTGGTCTTGCGCGACGGGGCGAAGCTGAGCGGACTCGTCAAGGACCGGACGAACTATCAGTTGCAGTTGCAACTAAAAGACGGTACGTTACGGACCCTCGACATGAAGCAGGTGGAGGCGCTGGATTTGCAGTCCACCTCAGCGATGCCAGGTGATTATGGCGCCCGCCTGAGCCGGGAAGAGATTACCAATCTAGTCAGTTTTCTGCGCCAGCAGAGTCCCCAATAAGGATGGCCCCATGAAACTGTTTCTTCCTCTTGTGTTTGCCGCCGCGCTGCAGGCGCAGGTGAGCTATGAGGCTCTGCGGCAGAGCCCGAATGAGAACTGGCTGACTTACGCCGGGGATTATCAGGGTCGCGGGCTATCGCCGCTGGTGCAGATCACGCCGGACAATGCCCGGAATCTGACGCCGAAGTGGACTTTTCAGGTGCCGGGAGCCAAGGGGCTGCGGGCGCGGCCGGTCGTGGCCGAGGGGGTTATGTACTACACGAATACGAACGCGATCTATGCGCTTGATGCGCGCAGCGGACGCGTGATCTGGCAGTACAACGACACGCAATCCAAGAAGGAGGCCGTGAACCGGGGGGCGGCGATTCTTGGCAATCAGGTGTATTTCGCGACGGCGGACTGTCATCTGGTATCGCTCGACCGGCGGACGGGCGGTCTGGCGTGGCGCAAGCAGTACGGCGACATCAAGGACGGGGTGTTTTGCTCGGCGGCGCCGGTGGCGCTTCGCGATAAGATTATTGTGGGCACGGCGGGCGGAGATGAGGGAATGCGCGGCTATCTGGCGGCGCTCGATGCGGTGAGCGGCAAGGAGGTCTGGCGCACTTACACGGTGCCGAAGCGGGGTGAGCCGGGCAGCGAAACCTGGGGCGATTACATCGAATATGGCGGAGCGGCTACGTGGCTATCGGGTACTTTTGATCCCGAGACAAACACGCTGTATTGGACGACGGGAAATCCGTGGCCGGATTTCTATGGCGGGGACCGCAAGGGTGACAATCTCTACAGTTGTTCGCTGCTGGCGATTGATGCCGACACCGGGAAGATGAAGTGGTACTTTCAGTTCACGCCTGGGGACTGGCATGATTGGGACGCGCAGAGCTGGCCGGTGTTGGTGGAGGTGAACTGGGAAGGAAAGCCGCGCAAAGTGGTGTTTCACGCCAACCGGAATGGATTTCTCTATGTGCTTGATCGCGAGACGGGGCGCTATTTGCGCTCGCAGCCGCTGATCCAGAAACTCGACTGGGCCAAGGGAATTGACGCCAACGGGCGGCCGATTCCCAATCCGGACAAGAATCCGACGCCGGAGGGCAACCGTGTGTGCCCGGGAGTGCGAGGGGCGACAAACTGGATGAGCCAGAGCTGGAACGCGGCCACGGGTCTGCTGAGCGTGGTCGTTCTCGAGCAATGCGACATCTATACGAGCTCATCGAAGAAACCTGAGCCGGGTACGAACTTTGCTGGCGGCGGGGCCGGGCCGCGGCCGAATGAGCCGGGACAGTTTTTTGTTCGATCGTTTGATCCGCTGACAGGGGATTTGCGCTGGCAGTATCCGATGACAGGTAAGGCGGAAATGTGGGCGGGCTTAACGGGCACCGCGAGCGGCTTGCTCTTTTCCGGTGACGACGACGGGCATCTGATCGTGCTGGATTCGCGGACGGGAAAGCATTTGTATCACTATCAGACGGGAGCGCAAATTTACTCCTCGCCGATTACTTATATGGTGGAGGGCAAACAGTATGTGACGATCGCGAATGCCAACGCCTTGTTCACGTTTAGTTTATTCGCGCCGGTAGAGAGTGTTCCGGTGCCACCGGTGAAAATTCACTGAGGACTACCCTAATCCCACTGCGGTTTTCTCCCGATACTCCTTAGGAAAAACAACTTTTTCTAAGGGGAATTTCGGCGATGAACCTAGTGCAAATCGACTTCAACCGGGTGATACAGGCAATGACCGGCATATTGCTTTTGGCAACCGTGGCCCTGTTTGCCTACGAATTGTTCAAACCGCCGGTGGTGTATGCGACCGTGGCGGGCCGCGTGGAAAAAGTATCGGCGCTCGCGGCTGCCCGTGAAGCTTCCGCTTCGGTTTACCTGCTACCCGCCTTGCCCGCGCGCTACGAGCACAAGATTATTTACTTGGCACGGGGGCGCAAGGCCGGAGGAGGGAATTGGGCGGCGCAGAAAGTTTCTTCGGCCCAAGGGGAGTGAGATCCGGTACAGCTGGCGAAAAGAAAAAGCCAGCTTAAGAAAAAGCTGGCTTTGAGAGGATGGGAGATAGAAGGTGGGACTAGATCGGTTCTGGAAAACGAAGCTTAGCTTTCTGGAGAGAACGGTCGAGCAGGTCGATGGCATCCTTTTCCAACAGGGAGCGGGAGATGGCGACTTCGGCGAGGAGCATCTGGCGGGAGCGCTCGAGCATCTTTTTTTCGCGGAAGCTAAGGGGCTTGTCGCCCTGGATCAGGAGCAGAGTTTTGAAAACTTCGGCGATCGCGCTGAGCGAGCCATTACTCATTTTTTCCGTATTTTCCTTGAAGCGGTGCTTCCAGTCGGGGTTCCAACGAGGCATTCCGGTAGCGAGGAAGTTGAGGACCTTGGCAATTTCCGTGTTCTTGGTGACCTTGCGAAGACCCACTCCTTCGGCGTGGCTAAAGGGGACCATCACCGTCATGGAGCTGTAGGCAAGCTTGAGCAAGTAAAAACGCTCATTTTGTGCTCCGAAGGATCGAATACTAATGTTTTCAATTGTTCCGACACCGTGGTTGGGATAAACCACTTTTTCGCCGACTTGAAAAGTCATCCGAGAACCTCCCTAAAAGGAAAATGAGAAAGAAATTGCGTCTACATCGCTTGAAAACAATGGGCTAATCGAAGGGTAGATCGCCCTTAGACGAATGTCAACGCGCGGAGTTGCAAAAAAATCATATTTTCTTCGCTGGGCTCAAAACCAGGGAAATTTGGGAGGGGGAGTACACCACCTTGAGGTGTATAACTTAGGGCTGGAACGGGGTGCCGGATTAGTGGATGAGGCGGCGAACTTTGGCTAGTGCCTGTTTGGCCATGTTGTAGTCGGGTTCGATATCGATGGCCATCTGGAAGCAATCCAGGGCGCGGCGGTACATTTCTTTTTGCATGTAGGCGCGGCCGAGGTTGTACCAAGGGAAGTGGTAGCTGTCGTAGCGGGGGCAGCGGGTGGCTTTTTCGAGCCAGGGGATGGAGTCATCGATTTGACCCTTCTCGATGAGATAGGCGCCGATGTCATTATAGGGATTGCCGAAGGTGGGGTCGATCTCGATGGCGTGCTTGCACTCGAGAATGGCGTCGTCGAGTCGGCCTTGAAAGCGGTAGGCCCAGCCGAGGAAGGTGTAAGCCTCGGCCGTCGGATGCAAGCGAATTGACTTCTGATAAAGGTCCATCGCGACGTCCAGTTCACCCTGGAGCTGCATCTGGTAGGCGTCCTGAAACAGCTGAATCGCGAGTTCGACCCGGGGGTCGGTCATGTTCCCCATCAGTTCTATCCGAAAGTGAGATGCACTGCAATGGCTAAGTGCTGCAAAAACTAAATAAATTCTCAATCCTTGTTAAGTAGAATAAAAGCGATGATTGCAAAGGTGCGGAAAGCAGTGTTTCCAGCGGCTGGTTTGGGGACGAGGTTCCTGCCGGCGACGAAGGCAAGTCCGAAGGAGATGTTGCCGCTGGTGGACAAGCCGATAATCCAGTATGGGGTGGAGGAGGCGCTGCACTCCGGGATCCAGAACATGATCATCGTGACGGGGCGCGGCAAGTCGGCGATCGAAGATCATTTCGATGTGAGCTTTGAGCTGGAGCATACGCTCGAGTCGAAGGGGAAGAAGGATCTGCTGGCGGCGGTGCGGTCGATTTCGGACATGATCGATGTGTGCTACGTGCGGCAAAAGGAAGCGCTGGGTTTGGGGCATGCGGTATTGCGGGCCAAGGAACTGGTGGGCAACGAGCCGTTCGCGGTGGTACTGGCGGATGATGTGATCGACAGCGAAGTGCCATGCATCCGGCAGTTGCTCGATGTGTATGAGTTTTATGGGGCGAGTGTGGTGGCGTTGATGGAAGTGCCGAGGGAGATGATCTCGAGCTATGGGGTGGTGGATGCCGAGCCGGTGCCGCACAACGGCACGAAGGACCGATTGTACCGGGTGAGAAATCTGGTGGAGAAGCCGAAGGTGGAGGATGCGCCATCGAACCTGGCGATCATTGGGCGCTATGTACTGACGCCGGAGATCTTCACCTCGATTGAGGAGACAGGACCGGGGGCGATCGGGGAGATCCAATTGACCGATGGGCTGAGGCACTTGCTGCGATCACGGCCGATCTACGGTTTCAAGTTTGATGGCAAGCGCTACGATGCGGGCGATAAATTAGGGTTTCTGAAGGCGACGGTGGAATTTGCGTTGCAGCGGGAAGACCTGGGAGGGGCTTTCAAGAATTATCTGAAAAGTCTGAAGTTGTAGGAGGGCGTATGAATCCGGGCGGACTGCTGGCTCCTGTATCACCGAGCGAGGCGGTGGCGATTGCGGAAATGGTTTTGCAGACGGGCGGAGCCCGGGCGGGGGGGAGCAAGCTGGCAGGACGGCTTCCGTTGTTGCGGTTGGAGAAGCTGCGGGTTTATGTGGGGACGCTGGTGGGGGATCCGGTACAGGGGGACACCTTTTATTTGTTGGTGCGGGCGGCGACAGGGCTGTGGTTGTTGCATGTAGCGCCGGCGACGGCGGGGACGACGCCGCTGTTTCCGAATCCGGTGCTGGTGGCGCGAGCGCGGCCGGCGGGATTGCGGGAGATCGTGGTGAATGCCATCGAGGTGGGGACAAATCTAGGGAAGATTGTGGAGCAACTGTATCCGGAGCGGCGGGCGCGGGTGACGAGTGTGCAAAGCATAGAGAGCCGGCCTTATGGGGAGGGGGCGAAGGAATTTTTCGCGCGGTTCAGCCGGCGGGGCAACGTATTGCCGGGCTTGCGGACGCAGGCGGCCGGTTGGGAAATCTGCTTGCCGGTGCTAGAGAGCGGGTGGGCGGAGGGGTGGGTAGCGATGCTTGAGAAGATGCGGGAACCGGTGGGAGCCGAGCAGGGGGCGCCGTTTTCGCGGTTTGGGTTGATGCTCAACGATGTGCGGGAGGTGCGGCGGGTGGCGGAATTTGAGCAGGCGATGCGAGTGGGCCTAGGCCGGTCGTTTGATTTAGAACTGGACTTGAGCGAGATGCGGGATTTGGATTTGGAGGGGCTGCACGAGATGTTGGATTCGCTGCGTTTGTTGGGGGTTGGGGTGCAGAGCGTGGAGTTGCCGGACGGCGTGCATGAAGGGGCCTTTGCGGCGCTGCTGGATACGCGGCAGATCGGGATGACGGTGCGGGGCGAGGGGGCGGCTGCTACAAGGTCGCGAATGCACTGGAAGCGCGGAGAGTAGCGAGGTGGCCGTTGCAGGTAAGATGCTTGCCGCCCTTGAGGTAGTCAATGCCGAGTAAGGCGATGCCGACGCACTTGCCTTCGGCCGGGGAGTAGGAGACGCCCAGGAGTTGGCCGGCTTGATCTCCGCCGCCGCAGAGGTCGGCTGGCACGGAGGGGACTTCGCTGGTTTCGATCGTGAGCGCGGCGAGGCCTTTGTGGACAGCGCCGCGGGCGCGGACACGCTCGACGATCTCCTGGCCGAGATAGCAGCCTTTTTTGAAGTGGACGCCATGGAGCAGGCGGGTTTCCTGGATGAGATGCCGATCAAGAATCTCGACGCCGAAACGCGGCTTACCCTGTTCGCGGCGGACCGTTTCCCAGGCATCGAGGTCAGCCTCCGGGTATTCGGCCAGGAAGCCGGGGCGCGGGACGGAGAGGGGGAGAATGAAGCGCAGTCCGTCGAAGCCGGTCTCGTTGAGGCGGGCGATGTAGCCACCCTGGTAGGGAAAGACGCCGTAGGCTTCGCTGGGTACCGGGATGGAGTGGGCGGCGGCTGAGTCGAGGGCGCCCGGGCCCTCGAAGGCGATTTCGTAATGGCTCGTGGCGAGGTCTTCGAGCGTCACGTCGTCGGCGATGATGAACTTGTCGAGGTGAGCGAGGAGAAGGGCGTGGGTGGATGCCTCGGTGTCGATGAGGAAGCTGGCGCCGCACTTGAGGATGTGTGCATCGGTTTGGATGCGGCCTTGGGCACTCAGGAAGAAGGCATAGCAACCTTGGCCGTCGTTGAGGCCCTGGATGTGATTCGAGCACATGGCGTGGAGCAGTCGCGCGTTATCCTCGCCGTGGGCGAGGATGCGGCCGCGGGAACTCGTGTCACGCCAGGCGGCGGCGGTGCGGAGGGATTGGTAGCCCTGCATGGTAGGAGTTAGGCTCCGCGCAGCCTGCCGAGGTAAGAACCGATGGCGACGACCAAGGCGACGCCGGTAAGCAGGGAAAAGTGCCAGCGCTTGCGCTTGGCGTCGGTGGCGTCGGCCTTGGTGAGAAGAAACATCATGGCGAAGACGTGAAGGGCGAGCAGGAACTTGATGCCAAACCACATGTGCCAGCCCTTGGGGGCGCCGGGCATGACGGTGAACATCTGAACGATGCCGCTGGTGAGGAGTGTGACGATGGCGCCGATGACGCCGCCACGCGCAAGGGGGGAGATCCCGCCAGCATTCAAGTAAGCGCCACCCGCAGCGCCGCCGACCATGACGATGGCGAAGAAAATATGGGCCCATGCTGGGATGGCCTGAATCAGTAGTTCCATAATCACAGTGTATGATTCACGCGATTGTGCCGGTGGGGTTTTTGTTTCAGCAGAACTGTTCGATTTTGGGCGATGAAGAGACGGGGGAGGCGTTTATTGTCGACCCGGGGGATGAGCCGGGGTTGATTCTGGGGAAGGTGGAGGAGTTGGGGGTGAAGGTGAAGGGGGTGCTGATTACGCACGCGCATCTCGATCATGTCGGAGCATTGGCGGAGGTGAAGGAAGCACTAGGTGTGGAGGCATGGATGCATCCGGGGGAGGCGGAGTTGTATGCGAACGTAGGGCAGCAGGCGGCTCTATTCGGGCTGCCGGCGCCGCGGAGGGCGGCCATTGAGCATGAGTTGCGGGAAGGGATGGTGCTGAAGCTGGGGAAGCTGCGGCTTGAGATGCTGGAGACACCGGGGCATTCGCCGGCGAGTGTGTCGATTTACATTCCGGAAGAGAAGCGGGTGGTAGCGGGGGATACCTTGTTCCGGCGCTCGATTGGTAGGACGGATTTGCCGGGAGGGAACCTGGAGACGCTGCTGCGGAGTATTCGCCGGAAGCTGCTGGTGTTGCCGCCGGAGACGGAAGTGTATCCGGGACATGGGCCGGAAACCACAGTGGGGGAAGAGGCGAAGTGGAATCCGTTCTTGCGTTAGTAAGGCCGTGTTGCGGGTGACGGTATCTTCGCGCCACCGCTGATTGACTAATCAAAGTTTCAGGTAGGTGTCCACAAAAAATAGTTGATTGTCCAGATGACTTGTTTGAGCCGGGAATATCGCCTCTCTAGTCAGACGTTATGATTCACGCGATTGTACCGGTAGGTTCTTTGTTTCAGCAGAACTGTTCGATCTTGGGCGATGAAGAGACGAGGGAGGCGTTTATCGTCGACCCGGGGGCTGAGCCGGGGTTGATTCTGGCGAAGGTGGAGGAGTTGGGGGTGAAGGTGAAGGGGGTGCTGATTACGCATGCGCATCTCGATCATGTGGGGGCGGTGGCGGAAGTGAAGGAGGCGCTGGGGGTGGAGGCATGGATGCATCCGGGGGAGGCTGAGTTGTATGCAGGTGTAGGCCGGCAGGCGGGGCTTTTGGGACTGCCGGCGCCGCGGATGGCGGCCATTGAGCATGAGTTACGGGAAGGGATGGTGCTCAAGCTGGGGAAGCTGCGGCTTGAGATGCTGGAGACGCCGGGGCATTCGTCGGCGAGTGTATCGATGTTCATTCCGGAAGAGAAGCGGGTGGTGGCGGGGGATACGTTGCTCCGGCGATCGATTGCAAGGCCGGTTCTGCCGGGAGGGAACCTGGAGACGCTGATCCGGAGTATACGCAGGAAACTGTTGGGGTTGCCGCCGGAGACGGAAATTTATCCGGGACATGGGCCGGAGACGACGGTGGGGGAAGAGGCGAAGTGGAATCCATTTTTGTGTCAGCACGGCATTGTTGCGAGTGAGCGTACATTTGCTTGACGATTGATTCACTGTCCAGATACTTCGGGTACATTCGAATAACTTTTAATGTAATGGGTGACATTATTGTGCGGGGAATAACGCTTGTTTCAATGAAGCGAATGATTCCCTGTATCGAATTCAGCTCAGTGGAGCACGGACAACCGTGATTTCTCGTCTCATTCTTTTCTGCTATTTCTTTTTGCTAATTGCGTGGATCAGTTACGGGCCACTCGTGTCCAAATTAGCTTCCTAAGTCGAGCATGAGGGCGGCCTGCTGTTAGTGTAAAGAAGTTCCTGCAAGAACACATCTCTACCCCGCAAGGAAACCGCCCATGGCTCAAGTATCCAGCATTTTCAGTCAGCTCCT
>JAINDK010000067.1 GCA_019931185.1 Bryobacter sp. CoA8 C33 | reverse complement strand
TGCGCCCGGTGGCCCAGGCCGCCAACGTCGCTTTTTCATCGGTGGTCAGTTCAACTTGGGGCGCAACTCGCATCGGGAATCCGGCTCCTCGATTATAAAGATGCGCCAATCCTGATTGTGGTCGCTATTTATGAAGCACTACACTAGGAGGGACTTCAAACCTTTTCGGGCACCACGTAGGGCTTGCGGTAGTTACGCCGAAGCATGCGGTCGGCCTCGGCGTCGCCAACGAACTTCTCCTTGACCGGGTCGAAGGTCAACTGGCGCTGGAGGCGGTAGCTGATATTGCCGAGGTGGGCGAGACCGCTTGAGAGATGAGCGGTTTCCACCGGGCCGTTCTGATCGCTGGTCTTGCGGCTGTAGACGGCCTTGATGAAGTTTTGAAAGTGGTCGCCGCCAGCCCTACGGGCAGGGCCTTTTTCCTTCTTTTGACCAAGGAAGGTCTCGAAGGTGTCATAGCCCTTGACGACGAGATAACCCTCGGTGCCATAGAAGATATTGCCGACGCTGGCGCCGCCCTCATCGTTTGTCATCCAGTGGCGAACCTCGAACTGGATCATCTTTTTCTGTTTCGGGTAATGGTAGAGCGAGGTCTGGACCTCAGGCGTTTCTTTGTCGTCGTCGAAGGTGAATTTACCGCCGAGAGAGGTGATGCGTTCTGGGAAGGTGTCGACACCAAGGCCCCACATGCACAGATCCGTCTCGTGGATTCCCTGGTTGCCGACGTCGCCGTTGCCCCATTCCCAATGCCAGTGCCAGTTGTAGTGGACATGGCGCCGGCTGAAGGGCACGTGTTGAGCCGGGCCTTCCCACAGATCGTAGTCGAAATTGGCCGGCGCCGGTTCTGGGTTCTTCTTACCGATCGAGGGGCGCCAGCGAAAGACCAGTCCGCGGGACATATAGACATTGCCGATTATGCCCTTGCGCAGGAGGGCGACGGCTTCCTGGAGGGCTTCGCTCGAGCGCAGTTGCACGCCGTGCTGCACAATGCGGTTGTACTTCCTGGCGGCTTCGACCATTTTGCGGCCTTCGAAGATGTTGTGGCTGCCGGGTTTTTCAACGTAGACGTCCTTGGCGGCCTGGCAGGCCCAGATGGTGGCCAGCGAGTGCCAGTGGTTGGGCGTGGCAATCGAGACCGCATCGACATCCTTATCTTCGTAAACCTTGCGTAAATCCTTGTAGGTCTTGATCTTCTTGCCGTACTTCGATTGGAACTCGTCGGCGCGCTTGGCCAGCAGATCCCCGTCGGGGTCGCAGATGCCGATGATTTCCGCATCCTTGAGTTGCATGAAGCCAGCGATATGGTCCTTGCCCCGGCCATTGACGCCGAGGGTGACCACGCGGACTTTATCATTGGGGCTTTTGGCAGCCGGCAGGAGCGGGGCCGCCATGGCGCCCATCAAGAAGATACGGCGGGAACTCATAATGGGAGGGTTTCTTTACTGTTCATGCTATCACCGGAAAGACCGGGGCAGATTGCCGTTTTGGGGTGGATTGATTGAAGTGAGGGAACAGAGTATTTTCCAAACAGGGTAAATTGCTTATAGAAAAAATCGTTCGAGTCGATAAATAAAGTAACGGAAGCTGGATTTAATTCGTATCTTCATTTGGTGAGGCCCAGTACGCCACATGCGATCTTTGTTGACCGCCCTATTCGCGCTCAGTGCGTGTTTTCAATCCGTTCTCTCCGCGGAATCGTTGCCGAATCTGACGGTCCTGCTCTCTGTTGAAGGCAAAGCGAGCGCCGCAGCCCTTGCGGAACTGAAGTCAGAACTCAATGAGATCATGAAGAACGCGGGACGCAAGCTCGACGTTCGACTTCGAGAGGAATCGGTGAGCCATGAAAATTTCGATGATGTCGTGCTTGTGCGTTTGAAGGGCACTTGCACGATGGAACGATTGACGCCGTTTATGGACGAGCGTGGGCCGCTTGCGTGGACGCACTCGACCGATGGTGTGATCCTGCCCTTTGCCGAGGTGGCCTGCGACCGGATCGCTCGCGCGGTGGCTGGGGCGATGTGGGGGGAGGAGCGTAAAGAGGCTGACCGGCTGCTTGGTCGCGCTCTGGGGCGTGTTCTGGCCCACGAGCTGTACCACATCCTCGGCAAGACGCACGAACACAATCCCGACGGTTCACTGGCAAAGGAAGCGATCTCCGCCAAGCGGCTCATCTCCCCGGAGCCTATAGCCTTCGACATTCGCGACCTGAACCGAATGATGCCTTAAGCAAAAACGCGGTTAAACAACTTATCGATGTTCTTCAACTGCCGTGCTGCCGAGAACGTTTCCTCGAGCTGATCGAGGCTCAGATATTGCCGCACTTCCGGGTCGGCGGCGACAGCGCTATGAAAGCTGACGCCCGATTCCCAGCACTGCATGGCATGGGCCTGCACCAGGCGGTAAGCGGTCTCGCGTAACATGCCGGCCTCGGCAAGATCGAGCAGCAACTGGCCGCTGAAGACGATGCCGAGAGTAGCGTTGAAATTGGCGAGCATGCGGTCGGCGTTGACCTTCATTCCCTCGACGAGCCAGGATGTCTTGGCCAGCAGATAGTCAGTTAGGATCGTCGAATCCGGCAGAATGATGCGTTCGACTGAGCTGTGCGAGATGTCGCGTTCATGCCAGAGCGCGATGTTTTCAAAGGCAGCTTGCAGATTCGAGCGCACCACGCGAGCCAAGCCACAAATCTGCTCGCATACGATCGGGTTTTTCTTGTGGGGCATGGCGGAAGAGCCCTTCTGGCCGGGGGCAAAGGGTTCTTCGGCCTCACGTACTTCCGTGCGCTGCAGATGGCGCACCTCGAGGGCGATCTTCTCAAGCGTGGCACAGACGAGGGCGAGGGCGGCAATATAGTTGGCGTGGAGGTCGCGCGAGAGCACCTGGCTTGACACGGGGGCCGCCTTGAGCCCCAGGCCCTCGCAGATCAGTTCCTCGGATTCTGGCGAGAGGTGGGCGAAGGCGCCCACGGCTCCGGAGGTTTTGCCCACGCGGATTTCTTCGGCGGCGCGAGCGAAGCGGCTGGCGTTGCGGCTCAATTCGTCATGGAAGTTGGCGAGCTTCAGGCCGAAAGTGATGGGCTCGGCATGTACGCCGTGAGTGCGGCCAATCTGGATGGTGTTCTTGTGTTCGAAGGCGCGAGTCTTGAGCGCGGCCAGGAGGCGGCCAAGACCGGCTTGGATCAGCGTGCTTGCCTGCTTGATCTGCAAGGCTTGCGCCGTGTCGACCACATCATTCGAGGTGAGGCCGTAGTGGAGCCAGCGGGAGTGCTCGGCCTGACCTTTTTGTTTGAGCGTTTCGGCGACCGCGGTGGTGAAGGCGATGACATCGTGCTTGACTTCGGCCTCGATGGCCGCGATTCGCTCGAGAGAAAAGCCGGCGTGGGCCCGCAGTGCTGTTGCGGCCTCGACGGGTACAAGCCCGAGATGGGCGAGCGCCTCGGAGGCAGCCAGTTCGACATCGAGCCAGCATTGATACTTGTTCTGGTCGGACCAGATGCGGCCCATTTCCGGGCGGGTGTAGCGTTGAATCATATTTATTGACCTAAAATTCAAAAACGGCGGAAGCCTGCCGCGGCTCGCTCACGTTGAGCTCGACGCCGGTCAGACCCCGCCGGGTAATAGCCTGTGCGGCGACCATATAGGCGAGCGCGGGCAGATTGTTCTGTTCGCTCAGGTGGCCGAGCACCAAGCGGCTTGTCGAAGAGGATAGATCGTCAAGGATAAACTGACTGACGACGTCGTTGGACAGATGTCCGCGCCGGCTCATGACGCGTTGCTTCAGGCTCCAGGGGTAGGGCCCGACCTTGAGCATTTCCAGATCGTGATTGGACTCCAGCAGAATCAGTCCGCAATCCTTCAAATGAAAGCGGATCGAATCGGGCATGTAGCCAAGGTCCGTGCAGACTCCGACGCGGCGCCCCGCGGATTCGAAAACGAAGCCGACCGGATCGCTGGCATCGTGGGGCAGCGAAAAGCTCTGAACGCGAAAAGAGCCGATGTCGAAACAGGATCCGGCGGCAACAGACTGGAAGTATTCCTCGCCGCAGCCGGGCTCGAGAGCCGCCGCCGTGGGAGCTGTCAGGTAAACCGGTTTGCGGAGTTTCTTGGCAATCGGGCCCAACCCGGCTACGTGGTCGGTGTGTTCATGAGTCACGACCACGGCGTCGATTGAGTGCGGGTCTATGCCTTGGGCCTCGAGGCGGGCGAAAGATTCGCGGCGCGACAGGCCGCAATCGATGAGCAGATGGGTATGGCCATCGCTGATGTAGGCGGAGTTACCGGCACTGGAGCTGGCGAGAATGAGGAAACGAACGGGGAAGAGCACTCAATTGCTTCGAAATGCCAGTCTAGCAGGATCACGGCGTCAGCACGGGCGCCATTGGCGCCGGCCATTGGGCACGCAGGTAAGACAATTTACGATGGAAAACGGGGATGTCATGGTCGATCAACCAAGTCCCTTGCGGCGCGCGCCGCACCGCGCGGCCGCGCTTGAAGTCGGCCGGCTGCCTGGCCCAGTTAATGCCTTTGGCGTGCAGCAGGTCATGCTTTTCGGCCTCGCCGCGGCCGAGCAATTCCTTGTGCGAGTAGTGGTCCGAGGCGAGCATGTTCAGGCTGTTGGCGGAGGCGTCGAGCTGCCGCCAGATGAAGTATTTTTCCACCTCGCGCGGCTGGGCGATGACCAGGGCCCGGCAATCAAAGCTCGCCAGCTTCGGCGAGGCGAATTGGCGGGCAAACGCGGCGGTGAAAAAGCTGGCGGCGACGGAGACGATTTTTTGGAGGTTGCCATCAAACCAGAGGGGACTCTTTTCGCTCTGGCAATCCATTAAGAGGAACGAATACTCGTCGCTCTGGCCGTAGGCGAAGCGGCAACCGGTCATTTCCTGGCACAGTGCGAGGGCGGCCGCATCGAGAGCATCGGCCAGCCGACGGCAGTACGGACGCTCGAGTCCCCGCGTAAACTGGTGAAATCCGCGACCGTCAATGCGGAGCACGACATGGGTCTGCCGCGGCACGTGGATCCGCAGCGCGTCTTCGTAAAAACGTTTGATGCGGTCGCCGAGATCATCTTTCATGCTTGTCGTCCTCGATACCAACATACTAATTTCGGCCTGCTGGAAGCCCGGTGGAAACGAAGACCGTCTCGTGGGGCTGGTCCGCGAGGGCAAGTTGCGCATGGCGGCCAGCGCCGCACTCTGGGCTGAATATGAAGAGGTGTTGCGGCGGCCGAAATTCGCGCGCCTGTCCGCCGCCGCCGAGGAACTGATGGCTGCCTTGCGGCGCTTGGCCGTGCCGGCCCCAGATGGCCAGCCGATTCAGCTGGCGCGCGATCCCGATGATGATCTCGTACTGGAAGCGGCCTTGTGGTCTGGCGCCCAGTACCTGATTACCGGAAACCTGCGTGACTACCCGCGAGAATGGCCCGTGGTCCGCATTGTGAATGCGCGCCAGTTTCTCGAGGAATGGGATCAGTCGATGCGCGCTTGCTCCGCGGCGCCGTAGTAAAGGCCGTTGAAGAGCAGCTTGAAGGTGCCATGCGGTTGCGCGCGAAAGTTGATCTCCGGGCCAAACAAAAGCAGCTTTCCCTCGCCTACCTTGGCCTCGGCGACGGCGACGCCTCCTTCGAGATAGTGCTGGCCCCAGGCCCAGCCGCTGCGCAGCGGCTGCGGGGAGGCAAACCAGGCCACGGGCTTGACGCCATCGAGCGCGGCCTCCGGCTTGAGACGGAAGACTGGGCTGTCGTCAAAGAAGATGTCAGCCCGCTTGTCCATGCCGTAAGCGAGAGGGTGGGTATTGTCAACTGCCACCTCCAGCACCGAGCCGGGAACATAAAACTTTTCGCTGGGCAGTTTGCGCTCTTTGCCGTTGGCCAGCTTTTCGGTGAGGTGATCCCCTACCGGCAGTTCCAGCATCTGCGCGAGCGCCGTCGAGGAGCCGATCGTCAAAACCGTGCCGCCCGCCTCGAGAAAGCGCTTGATCTGTGGGATTGTTTTTTCCCGGCTGACCCGGCCCAACCGCTCCCGCCACTGCGGTTGGAGATTCGGAGAATCGCCAATCATCATGCCGCCGCCGCGAGTCCGCTCGGAGATCCCGCCGGTCACGAAGACGAGCACATCGAATTTTGCTTTCAGATCGCCCTGATCCAGAGTCGGCGGATAAACCACTTCGAAGGAAAACTGATACTGCTCCAGCATCCATCGCGTCCAGCCCGAGGGCATCGAACCGCCGACGGTGTCCCACAGTCCAATGCGCACCGGCTTGAGCTTCAGTGCTTCTCCGGACGGCTTTTGGGAGGCGGCGCGGAACTCCACCTTCGCCTCGCGCGCGGCACGGGCGACATTGCCCGCCGTGCCCGCTTTGGCCGGAATGTAGATCGTGCCCGGCTCGGCGCCGTTGCCGCCCTTGAGCCAGTAAACGCTTTCACCCGCCGCCAGCAGAATGTTGATGGCCGCGAAGGAATCGTTTAGCTGATGGCTGAGCAGATAGCCGGCCGCGCTCGAGGCTGGCGCCGTGCCCGCTGGAATCTCGACCATCCCATTCACGCGTTCGAAGGGACCATTGAAATCATTGAGAATCCGGTCGAACTGGATGCCCATCAGGTAGGCCAGCGTCCAGCCGGCGCTGTCGTAAGGAGGAATCGGCGGCCCGCCCGCGTAGCGGAAATCGTTCGGATGGTTCTGTGGCTCGAACATGTCCAGCAGATGCGGACGGAAGGCCTGGTTGGTCTTGAAGACGATGGAGCCTTTCGGGTACTTCCGGCCGCCCACTTCGAAATCAGCCGTCGCCCGGTGAATCGTCAGCCCCATCCAGTACGTGGTTTGCGTGAACTTCAGTGCTGTGTTGAAGTCCTTCTGGTCGGCCGGCAGGATGTAGCCGCGCGGGTCTCGCCACTCTGGCTTCAGTAACTCCTGGTAGTACTGCATCGGCACGGTGCCGCCCTGACGGCCCTCGCCGCTCACGATGCCTTCCTTGGCGAGCCTTTCGTTCAGCCACTCCAGCCGCTTGGGCGTAATCGTCCAGTTGTCCCGGCTGCCGCGCTCAATCGAGTTCTTGCCCATGCGGTAGATATTGAACAGCAGGTCATCCTTATGGCGCGAAGCATAATCGATGATGGCTCGGTTGGCGCTGATGGAATAATCGATCGCCTGTTGGAATCGCCATTTAGCCTGGGGTGCGATGGGGAAGGGATTTTGCTTGTTTTGCAGCATGCGCGAGGGTACGAAGGGGATGTCCATTGGCGTCGGGTTGCCGGCTGATTCCGTTAGGATGCCGATGATGTTGTGAAAGTAAGAAGTCGTGCGCAGTCCGCCGTTGTACCAAACGGAAAAATTGGCGCCTTCCCGGGTCGTGAAGCCCCCTTTTCCTTCGACGGCGAAGCGGGCGTGCATCGCCGAGCCGATCTGGTCGACGCCGATCATCATCAACGGGTCGAAGAGGTAGCTCGAGGGGTCGCGGAAGGGCGGGCAAAACAGAGTTGTGCCTGCCGGACCGGATTGATGATGGTTGTACAGAATCTGCGGCATCCACTCGATGTAGAGCTGCCGGTTGATGTTCTGCGTCTCCTTCTGCGTGCTCATGAAGAAGTCGCGGTTGTTGTCGTGGCCGACGTACTTCTGATAGAGACGCTCCGGGGTATACCGGCGCTTGGCCGGCTCGGGGTTGCGCATGTAATTGCTGCTTACCAACTCCATGCCGTCCGGGTTGGCATGCACCAGCAGCACAATGCAGTCCCGCAGCATCCTCAGCGTCTCTTCATCGTTGCGGGAAACCAACTGCCAAGTCATCTCGATCAATTGCGCCGCGCCAAGAACTTCCGAGGCGTGCAACCCGCCATCGATCCAAACCACCGCCTTACCCTCCTTGGCAAGAGCGCGGGCCTGATCCTCGCTGAGGCCTTCGGCCAGGGCCATGCGGCGCGAGATACCCTTCAGCCGGTCGAGGTTCCGCAGGTTCTCCGGCGCGGAGACAATCGTCATGTATTGGATGCGGCCTTCTTCGGTCCGCCCCATATCGACCAGCCGGACGCGGTCCGACTCGCTGGCCAGTTGCTTAATATAGGATTCGTATTGAGTGTAAGTCGCCAGAAAGTAGTCGTCACCTACGTTGTGGCCAAAAGAATCCTTCGGCGAGGTCAGCTGGCGCTGGCCCGGAAGTACGAGGCAGCAGAGAGCGAGGACAAAGAGAGAGCGCAACGGCGGCATATCCGCCGATTGTCGCAAATCCCGCCCCGGTGGCGCACAGACTCAAACGGGCTGGCGCGGCAACCTAGGAAAAGCTCACCCGGCGCGCCCAGATATTGCGGTAGCGCACGGGCACGTCATGGTCCTGCAACGCCAGCGGCATCTCGGGGGCGTGCGCCTGATAGTTGCCGACTACGCGGTGCGCCATGCGGCCGATCACTTCCTTGCGGTGCTGCACGACGACGCCGTTGAAAATCACCGATACATAGGCTGGGCGCGCGAGATCTTCCCCCTGGAATCGCGGGGCTTCCCAGATGATGTCGTAGACGTTCCATTCTCCGGGCTTGCGAATCGGGTTGACCAGTGGCGGGTACTGCCCGTAAACGGCGCCAGCCTGGCCATCGGCGTAAGTCGGGTTGTTGTAACTGTCGAGAACCTGGATCTCATACATGCCCATGATCAGCACGCCCGAATTCGCGCGCCACTGCGAATCCCCGGAGATCTCCGTTGGCGCGGACCATTCGATATGTAACTGCATGTCGCCGAAAGTTTCCCTCGTGACTGCGTCGCCGGCCCCGGGCACTACTTCCATGTAGCCGTTCTCCAGCTTCCAATCCAACTTTGGACGGTCCTTTTTCCCCCGGAAAGTCCACCGCGAAAGATCCTTGCCGTCGAGCAGAACAACCGCATCAGATGGAGGCCCGCCAGCGGTGGTGGAGGGTGTCACCACCGCCGGCTTCGGCCGGTCGATGTCATGGACCCGCCAACGTTGATAAGGCAGCACGGGCGTATCCCGGTATCCCGTCGGCTGGTTGAAGCGATTCTGTTTCTTATCCTGAGCGCAGGCGGCCATTCCGGCCAGAGCGCCTGTGAAGAGGCTGCGACGATTCATGTTTCGCAGAGTATCAGATCCGTGTGCGTCCTGGCGTTACAGTGCCCGCCGCCGCTGCGTTCACTTCCTGGAAGGTCTGTAACTGATCCCGGCCGCCGTGCTTGGCCGCGTAGAGCGCTGCATCGGCCCGGGCAAAAAGCATAGCGGTGTCCATCGTATCGCGCCATTCACACACTCCACAAGAGAAAGTGATCTTATGAGCGCTTTGATCTGGAGCGATAATCATGTTGTGCCTTGCTAATTCCTGGATCCGGGAAAGCAAAGCCAACGCCTCCGGCTCGCTGCCCTGAATGAGAATGACGAATTCGTCTCCGCCCCAGCGGCCAATCCAATCCGTCCGGCGCAGATTTGTACGGAATAGTTCGGCGATCTGCCTTAGAACCATATCACCGAAAGCATGTCCGCGCGAGTCATTGAGCGTTTTGAAATGATCGATATCAATCACAGCCAGACTGATGGTTGTCTGCCGGATGCGGCAAAGCTCAATGGAATCGCGCAGCCGCTCCTCCGCGCTGCGGCGGTTGTAGACGCCCGTCAGATGATCGAGCAGGCTGGTTTGCGTGGAATGGGCGAGCACCTCCCGGAGGGAACGCGTCAACTCGTTCACATTCGCCATCAGGCCGCCCACCTCATCCCGGTAGTGAATCGGCAAGTTCGCCGGGCCTTGATGATCGAGAAAGTGTTTCAATTGGCTTGCTACATAATACACAGGCCTCAAAACACTGGTTATGGTCCAAAAGGCAAAGAAAGAACCGCATACGCCGGCCAGAGCGATGACGATGATCAACTCGCTCCGGTGCTCTTTGCGGAGTCCGGCGAGCGAGAGCACATAAAACAACACCGCCGCCAGCGGGATCAGAAAGCTGATCAGCGCGGCGAGCCATGCCTTTGAGCGAAAAGAAAGAGCAAAGGGCAAACGATCCAACAAATCGTAGAATTTCAGCCTTCGAGACACAATTAACCCTTCTCGATGTAAACATCGACGATTTGAAATCCGTCATTACACTGTCGGTGCGTTTTCCGCTGACCTTAAGGTAGAACCCTAAACTGGAGTTAGAATCATGAGCGTGACCCGTTTACTGCTATTGTTCCCTGGCTTGAGCCTGTTTGTATTGCTGTCTCAGGAGCCGTACAAAGGTCCCGTACCGGAAAAGGCTGATGTTCCTCACATCCGTCATGCCAACAAACTCGTCCCCACCGATGTCGGCGAAGCCAAGGACGAATCCGCCAAAGGCGACACCATATATACGGTCCCAGGCGCGGCCGCGACGGCAAGAACTCCGCTTACAGAACCTTCTTTCATTATCAAGGTTAACCAACTGAACGTCCAGCAGATGCAGTTGTATCGGATGGAGGTCAAGGGAGGCCAGCGGCAACTGATGCTGCCACAGAAGCCGAAGAAAAACTCACCCCGGCCTTTGCGCCTTTCGCTCGATTCAATCGGCAGCGGCCTGTTCCGGCTCGAAGTGCAGGAGCCGCTTGAAAACGGCGAATACTGCCTGTCGCCGGGTGGGTCAAATGCCGTCTATTGTTTCGCGGTGTACTAGTGTAGTGCTTCGCTAATGGTAACCAGTATCGAATTTCCGACGCCTCTACAATTGAGGTGCTGGACTTTCATGCGCATTGCTCCGCCAATTGAACTCTCCGCTGAACAGCGAACGACCCTGGAGGCGTGGGCCAACGG
>JAINDK010000136.1 GCA_019931185.1 Bryobacter sp. CoA8 C33 | reverse complement strand
CCGCTGGCCTGCCAGGATTGGTCCAGCACGAAGGCGGCTTATCGTTTCCTCTCGAACCCCAAAGTGGACGAAGAGCGAATTTTGGCAGGCCATTTCCAGGCCACCAAGGAGCGTGCCGCGGCATCTGACGGTCTGATCCTGCACGACACCACGGAATTTACGTTCCACGGGGAATCGGCGCAAGAACTTGGGATGCTGCATAAGGGCTTCAAAAGCGGAGGGAAACAACCGTATGTAGTGCGTGGGATTTTGATGCACTCCAGCCTTGCCGTCACCATCGACGGCTTGCCGCTAGGCCTTTGTGCGATCCAGTTTTGGACGAGGGATCGCTTCAAGGGAACCAATGCGCTGAAGCGAACGGTCAACCCCACGCGGGTCCCCATCGAAGAGAAAGAGAGCGTTCGCTGGTTGGACAACCTGAAGCTGTCCACGCAGTTGCTGGGGAAAGCCGGCCGATGCGTACATATTGGGGACCGGGAGAGCGACATCTACGAGCTCTTCTGCACGGCCCAAACCGAGAACACAAGATTTCTCATCCGCACCTGCGTGGACCGTCTCGCCGTCGATGGCAAGCAAACGATTTCGGCGGCCATGAAGGACGCTAAGGTAAAGGCCGCTCATCAGGTCCAGGTTCGTGATGGCAAGGGACGCGTGTCGGGGGCTTCCCTTGAAGTCAAATACCAGCGGTTGCAAGTCTTCCCTCCCATTGGAAAGCAGAAAAAGTATCCGTCTCTGACTCTCACGGTGATCCACCCGCACGAACGAAACGCCCCACCCGGGCGACCCGCCATCGCCTGGAAGCTGATCACCAATATGCCGGTCCGCTCCCGTGCTGAGGCTCTGGAAAAGCTCTCCTGGTATGCGATGCGGTGGAAGATCGAGACCTTCCACAAAATCCTGAAATCCGGCTGCCGGGCCGAGGAGACCAAGCTACGAGCTTCGGAACGGATCGTGAACCTGATCGCGGTGTTCTGCATTCTCAGTTGGCGCATCTTCTGGATGACGATGATGAACCGCGTTGCGCCAACCGGTCCACCTACCATCGCCCTAACGGAGCTTGAAACCCGCGTGCTTGATCGTTTGGTACCGGACCGCACAGGCCACCAGTGCCAACCGGCATCTCTTGGTTCCTATCTCACCAAAATTGCCCGGATGGGAGGCTACTTGGCCAGGGCCAAAGATCCCCCACCGGGAAACACGGTCATGTGGCGCGGTATGTCTCGACTCAATGACATCGAACTTGGCGTCCTCATCGGTGCTGGACTTGTGGGTAATTGAAAGGTTGAAGCGACGCTTACATTCGATCCACGCCGCCTGGCGCCGCCGCCTCTCGGAAATCATCCAGGCCCGCATCAACGAAGCCGTCCACCAAGCCATCCCCCAACACCCCGAATCCGCCACCGACGGCGTCCGCCTCACCGCCATCTTCGAACCTTCCCTATCCCGCCTCCACTCCCTGCGCCGCGCCGAGGCCACGAAAAACTGCGGTTCGAAGCCAATTTAGCCAACCCCCTCTTTGCCCCGAAAACCCATTCAACCCCGCGCGAAGCCAGCCTCCCGGCCCCGGCTTCGCGCCCCTCCTTCAAAAAATCAGCTTCGAACCCAATCGCCCCCTCCTCACGGCCTCCGAATGCGATGGTCCGTAAACTCCAAATACGGCGCCGGTTTCCCCTTCGGCATGTGACACCCCGCACAATTCGCGCTGCGTGGACACTCGCCCGGTCGAGCCCGCTCAACATGACAGCTCCGGCAAACCCCGTCATGGTTCCCGCTCGCCTTCTCTTTCCCGTGCGGATCATGACAACTCACGCAGTCCAATCGCCCCGCGCTCTTCTGGTAACAGCGGCTCGCCATCAATCCCACCGGTGCAAACCGGATGCTCATCGGATCGTCCACCTCAGGCGTCGCGCTGGCATACTCCTTCAGCGGCGACCGGTGACAAACCGCGCATGCCTCCACGCTCCGGTCGCGCCGGATTCCCGCCTTCGCCGGATGCTCCCCCTGCGCCCCATGGCAGCTCTCACAATGCACCCCCGGCCGGTCTCCCGTCTTGTGACACCCAAAACACCGCTCCGCGTTCCGCTCACTCTGCCGCACCCCCAAGGATTCTTCAAACGTACTCGAAGGCCGCAAGGGATGCCCCGGACTCAAACTCAGCTTCCCCGTCTCCGCATACCAGCTCAGCCGCTGCTCCACCCATTGCCCTCCCCACCGCAATACCGGCGTCCGCGCGAAATGGCCGGCCCCAAACAACCAATCGATTGCATAGAATCGCGACTTGCCCCCGCGCTCAATCCTCACCCCCCGCGTGTCAAATTCATACACCGCCCCGCCCCGCTCCACTAGCCGCTTGCCCGCGAATCCCTCCCCGTCATAGGCCTTCAGCGTCTGCGCGTGCCGGCTTCGCCCCTGCTCGGCCACTTTCTCGCTGTGGCACGGCGTACACCCCAGCGCTAGCGCTGCTCCGAAAACAAATCCTGCTGCGTGGATAATTCCTTGGCCGAAAGCCGCTTTACCTCGGCGAAGGCCCGCGCCGCTTCCGCCTTTCTTCCCAGCCCCGTATACACGGTGCCCATCAGATAATAAGCCTCCCGGTAATCCCGGTCCGCCGCCACGGCTCTCTCGAGACAAACCGCCGCCTCCCCGCTCTTCCGGCTCTGCCAGACCAGCTTCGCCAGTTGGTAATTCGCCTTGGCATGCCGCGGTTTCTGCCGCAAAGTTGCCCTCAGCAATCTCTCGGCTTCTATCTTATCGCCCCCGCTCTGCGCCAGCCCCGCCCCCAAGGTAAACTTCGCCTCTGCATTCTCCGGATGCTGCTTCAGCTCCTCCCGCCACTCCGCGATCGCCCTCACAAATTCCTTCTTCTTCCAATAAACCGACCCTATATGCAAACCCAGCGTCGGCAACTTCGCGTCAATCCCCCTTGCCTTCAGAAACGCCGCCAGCGCCTCCTCCCCTCGGTCCTCCGCCATCAGAGCCTGCCCCACCGTCAGCAGCACCTCGGCGGAATCCCCGCGCTCCAGCAACGGCCCCAGAATCTTCTGCGCCTCCGCCACCCGCTCGCTGCGCAAATATGCCGTCGCCAATCCCAACTGCACCGTCACATCGCCTGGCATCAACCCTTCAAACGCCCGCGCCGCCTCCCCGTATCGCTCCACCTCCATCAGCGCCAGCGCCTGCAACTGCATCGCCTGCCTCTGCCCCGGAGCCGCCGCCAGATAGCGGCTAAACTCCCGGATCGCCTCCTCCCACTGCCGCGCCTTGAAATACGCCAGCCCCAAATTCAAATGCAACACCTTCAATTGCGGCGCCAGACGCAATGCCCGCCCGTATTGCTCGATTGCTCCCGCATAATCTTCCTTGCGCGCCAGCACCGCCCCCAGATTCGCCCGCGCCTCCACATGCCCGGGCTTTGCCGCCAAATGCGCCCGAAAAGCCTTCTCCGCCTCCGCTACCCTGCCGGCCCGCAATAATGCAGTCCCCTGTTCATACAGGTCCGCCTGAGCCAGCAGAATCCCGAGCAGCAAGGCCCCCATCGCCTGCTATTCTACCCGTAAACCCCCATAAACATTGAGTGAAATGCTAAAATAATGGCTTGGCAAACGATAAAGAAAACCCTCAGGGCCCGGGCGGCAACGGCCCCGGTGGTAATGATCCTGCCGCCCAGCTTCCTCTCGGCGAAAATCCGAAGAATCACATCCCGATCAACATCGAGGATGAGATGCGCCGTTCCTATCTCGATTACGCCATGAGTGTGATCATCGGGCGCGCTCTGCCCGATGTCCGCGACGGCCTCAAACCCGTCCATCGCCGCATCCTTTATTCGATGAACGAAATGGGTCTGCAGTGGAACCGCCCCACCCGCAAGTGCGCCCGCGTCTGCGGCGACGTCCTCGGCAAATACCATCCCCACGGTGAAGGCGCCGTTTATGACGCCCTCGTCCGCATGGCCCAGCCCTTCTCCCTCCGTTACCCCCTCATCCAGGGACAGGGAAACTTCGGCTCCATCGATGGCGATCCTCCCGCCGCCATGCGCTACACCGAATCGCGCCTGGCCAAGATCACCGCCGCCATGATGGAGGACATCGATAAGGAAACCGTCGACTTCAAACCCAATTTCGACGACTCCGAAGTCGAGCCCGAATACCTCCCCACCGTCATCCCCAATCTCCTCATCAACGGCTCCGGCGGCATCGCCGTTGGCATGGCCACCAATATCCCCCCTCATAATCTCACCGAGGTTATGAACGGTCTCCTGGCCCTGCTCGATAACCCCAACCTCAGCCTCGCCGAGATGCTCCAGATCATCCCCGGCCCCGACTTCCCCACCGGCGGCCTCATACTCGGCCGCGCCGGTATCTACGATTGCTACGCGAGAGGCCGCGGCTCGATCAAGATGCGCGCCAAAGCCTTTACCGAAAAGCTCGGCAAGGACCGCGAAAGCATCATCATCACCGAGATCCCCTACCAGGTGAACAAGGCCAAGCTCATCACGGACATCGCCGCCCTGGTCAACGAAAAGAAAATTGACGGTATTTCCGATGTCCGCGACGAGAGCGACCGCGAAGGCATGCGCATCGTCCTCGAGCTCAAACGCGGCGAACACCATGAGGTCATCCTCAATCAGCTCTATAAGCTCACCCAGATGCAGACCAACTTCGGGGCCATCATGCTCGCCATCGTCAATGGCCAGCCCCGTGAACTGCAACTGCTCGATATCCTCAAGCTCTTCATCGAGCACCGCAAGGAAGTCGTCCGCCGCCGCACCGAATTCCTGCTGCGCAAGGCCCGCGAACGCGAACACATCTTGCTCGGCTTCAAAAAGGCTCTCGATCATCTCGACCGCGTCATCGAACTCATCCGCGCCGCCAAGAGCCCCCGCGAAGCCCGCGACTCCCTCATCGCCGAATTCGAATTTAGCGAACGTCAGGCCCAGGCCATCATCGAACTCCAGCTCCAGCGCCTCACCGGCATGGAGCAACAGAAGATCCTCGATGAGCTCGAAGAGATCCAGCGCCGCATCGCTGAATACCTCGAGATCCTCTCGAGCGAAGCCAAACTCAAGCGCGTCATCTCAGGCGAATTCAAGGACGTCATCAAGGACTTCGGCGACCAGCGCCGCACCCAGATCATCGAGGACACCGGCGATATCAATATCGAAGACCTCGTTCAGGTCGAGGATATGGCCGTCACCGTCACCCGCGGCGGCTACCTCAAGCGCACTAGCGTCGATACCTACCGCCGCCAGTCCCGCGGCGGCAAAGGCCGCATCGGCATGGGTACCCGCGCCGAGGATGTAGTCGAACACCTCATCATCGCCTCCACTCACGACTACCTGCTCATCTTTACCTCCAAAGGCCGCGTCTACTGGCTCAAGGTCTACAACATCCCCGATGCCGGCACCGTCTCGAAGGGTAAGAACATCAACGGTCTCATCAACCTGCAGCCCGACGAAGAGGTCAAGGCCTTCCTCCCCGTGCGCTACTTCACCGCTGACAAATTCATCGTCATGGTCACGAAGTTTGGCGTCATCAAGCGCACCGAACTGACCGAGTTCGACAACCCCATGGCCCGCGGTATCATCGCCTGCACCCTCGACGACACCGATGAACTCATCTCGGCGAAGATCTCCACCGGTTCGAACCAGATCTTCCTCGCCTCCCACGAGGGCATGGCCGTGCGCTTCGACGAGTCCGAGGTCCGCTCCATGGGCCGGCAGGCCCGCGGCGTCACCGCCATGCGCCTCGAAGCCGGCGATTACCTCATCGCCGCCGAAGTCGTCGACGAAAACGCCCTCATGCTCGCCATCTCCGAAAAAGGCATGGGTAAGCGCACCCGGCTCGCCGATTACCGCCACTCTGGCCGCGCCGTCAAAGGCGTAATCAACATGAAGGTCACCAACAAGACCGGCAAGGTCATCGCCACCCTGCCTGTCAAGGAAGATTCCGACGTCATGATCATCACCAAGGACGGCCAGATCATCCGCATCGAATCGGCCGCCATCCGCCAGTCCGGCCGCAGCGCCCAGGGCGTCCGCCTCGTCAATCTCAGTGAAGGCGATATGGTCGCCAGCGCCGGCGTCATCCCCGAATCCGAGGAAGCCAACGACAACGCCCAAGCCTCTCTCACGCTGTAAATATGTATCTTGCTGTACTGCTTCTGGGGGCAACCGCGCTCTTCGCGCAGATGCCCCCCGTTCTCAATCCCGGTAACATCTACTCGGAAACCACCGCCGGAAAATGGAAGCCCGGCCTTGAAGGCCAACCTTCCCTCATCTTCATTCCCCACACCCGCGATAACACCGTCTGGGTCTATGACCCCGGCCAAAAGCAGTTCATCGAAAAATTGCGTGTCGGCCGCGGCCGCAATGTCGAGCCCCAGCATGTGGTTCCGTCCTGGGACATGAAGCGCATCTTCGCCACCAACGATCTCAACGATACTCTGGCCGAAATCGACCCCCGCACCGGCAAACTGCTCACCATTCACCACGTCGCCGACCCTTACAACATGTACTACACCCCCGACGGCAAGTACATGGTGATCATGGCCGAAAGGCTGCGCCGCATCGATCTCCGTGATCCCAATACGCTCCAACTCGTCAAGTCCATCAAGGTGCCCTGCCGGGGCGTCAATCATGCCGATTATTCCGCTGACGGCAGCTATCTGATCGCCAGTTGCGAATTCTCCGGCGAGGTGCTCAAAATCGACATGCTGCGTCATGAAGTCATCGGCTCGATCAGGCTCGACTCTGGCGCCATGCCCCAGGACACGCGTGTCGGCCCGGACGGCCGCACTTTCTACGTCGCCGACATGACCGCCCATGGCATGCATGTCATCGATGGTGATAGCTTCACCAAGACCGCATTCATCCCCACCGGCAAGGGCTGCCATGGCTTGTACCCTAGCCGCGACACCCGCCAGCTCTATATCACCAACCGCGGCGAAGGCACCATCTCCGTCATGGACTTCGCCACGCGCAGGCTCGTCGCGCGTTGGACCATTCCTGGCGGCGGCTCTCCCGATATGGGCGGCGTCTCGGCCGACGGCAAGCTCTTCTGGGTCTCCGGACGCTACCACCACGAAATCTACGCCTTCGACACCACCAGTGGCCAACTCGTCGAACGCATCAAGACCGGCCGCGGCCCTCATGGCCTATGCGTTTTCCCCCAACCCGGCCGATATTCCCTGGGTCACACGGGAAACTACCGCTGAATCAAGGATTCCCAAACCCATCGAAGGCAAACGTATCCGTCACCACACCCGCCGCGCTCAGCAACTGCCGCGTACTCCCAAACCCGTCATATCGGGCATGATCAAACCATAGCCCCGAGGCACCGCCGCCCGCCGCCCGCTTGTTGGCCGCAACTTGCGACGGCGCGGTCCTTTGGGATCTACTAATGCTCACCGGGCTTGGGACGAGGTGTGAAGAACCGAAATCCATGCGAGGAGAGCAGGGCCGAACATCTCGGGGCCGGTCGAGTACAGCTATGG